>JBEKME010000037.1:0-49183 GCA_050008675.1 Terriglobia bacterium | reverse complement strand
GTCTGGCGGTGAACCCTGTCGGAGAGCCGGATGCGGGAAATCCGCACGTCCGGTTCGATGAGCGGGGACGGGAAACGGGACGACGTCCGCGTCGCAACCGCGCCCAACCCCGACTCTACTGAAAAGAAAGGTAGTTAATAGATGGCTGGTTGTAACCGAGAGGCGGGAGGTAGCGAAGAGCTGGAGAGCTTTACGACCATTGGCAATCTGCCGACCCCGAATTCAAAGGGTTCAACAGCAGGGCCACTTCTTGCTCATTCGAAAGCCGGCCGATGCTGGTCATTCCCGCGAAAGCGGGAATCCACTCCGCGAACATTCCGAAATCCGCTGCCAACGGACTGGATTCCCGCTTTCGCGGGAATGACTGCTATTTCGGATTGGATCCCATTCCAAATGACACCGGCAATGCAAATCTGAATAGGTCGCCTGTTTATGCGGCTCAATGGTAAAATCAACAGTTCGCAAGGAAAACCCTTCGAGGTTTGGAGCAGGTTGTCGAGAATCTTCCATCAAGCCCCCAAGGCGCGCGCGGTCATCCTCGCGGTCGCTCTTTTCCTTCTTACGGGGATTTGCCGGGAGGCCGCAGCCGTCACCCTCCCTCGAACGACGATCCGAGCGCTGACCCTTCCCAACGGTCTCCAGGCCTGCCTTGTGGAAGACCACCAAGCGCCCGTGGTCAACGTTCAAGTCTGGTACCACGTGGGCTCCAAGAACGAGGCCCCGGGAAGGACCGGTTTTGCTCACCTGTTCGAACACCTGATGTTTGATGGGACGACGAACATCGGGTCCGAGCAATTCTCCGACTATGTCATTCGCTCCGGTGGCGTCGATAATGCTTACACGACTGAGGACTCGACCGTCTTCTGGGAAACGACACCCAGCTCACAGCTTCCCGTGGTCCTGTGGCTGGAGGCTGACCGAATGCGCCACCTGGACATCACGGAAACTGTGTTCAACAACGAAAGGGAAGTGGTAGAAGAGGAAAGGCGCTTAAAGTTTGATAACCCGCCTTACGGGACGGTAGTGGAGACTTTGTATCAACATGCCTACAGCGTGCATCCGTACCAGCACATGACGATTGGCAGCCTGCACGACTTGGACAATGCCAGGCTGGAGGACATTCGCGACTTCTACGACACCTACTACGAACCCAACAACGCCACCGTGGTCATCGTCGGCGACATGGACCCGCAGGAGACGGAATCCATGATCCGGAAATACTTCGGCCCTCTGGAACGCGGCGCGCGCCTGCCTACAAACCACATCCAGCAGGAGCCGCCCCAAACTGCGGAACGGGTTGTGAAACTCTCTCTGAACGTGGCGCTTCCGGCCTTCGTGGAAGGCTACCATATGCCGGCGGATGGTACCCCGGACGCTTACCCGCTGCGGCTGGCATCCAACATCCTCTCGGAAGGTGAAAGCTCGCGCATCTATCGGCGGCTGGTTTATGACAAACAGATTGCCCTGGAAGCGCAGAGCACCGGCAACTTCACGGAAGACCCCAACCTCTTCTTTGTATTTGCCGTCATGAACCAGGGCCACGCGCCAGCCGAGGGGGAGGCTGAAGTCGAGGCGGAGCTGAGCCGGCTGAAAACTCAAACGGTCAGCAATGACGAACTACAGAAAGCCAAGAACGAAACCCTTCGCGATTTCATCTTGACCCGGCAGACGGTCCAAACGCGAGGGGAGGAACTGGGCTATGCGGCAGTCATTTTGAAGGATGCAAACCTGGTCAATACGGAACTCGCCCGATTCCTGGCTGTCACGCCGGCGGATATCCAGCGCGTGGCGCAGAAGTATTTCGTGGCGCAGAATTTGACGCTGGTGGAAGTGTACACAAAGAGTGCGGCGGGCGATAAGCAAAGCGCGGGTGGCCAATGAGCGCACAGAGGTATTTGTTCTGTCTGGCGGCTCTGCTTTTTGCTGTCCTCGCATTGGCTCGTGACTTCCCGCCGGAGGCGTTGCCTCCCAAGCCCCTGGTCCTTCCCGCGCCGGCGCTACGCGTTCTTCCCAATGGTTTGAAAGTGGTCGTCATCGAGCGTCATTTACTTCCAATCTTGACGTTGCGGCTGGTGGTAAAGTCGGGAGCTGAATCGGATCCGGTGACCTTGCCTGGAACAGCGGAACTGGTGAGCGCCTTGCTGACGGAGGGAACTTCAACACGCAGCGCGAGCCAGATCTCCGAGGCCATTGACTCGAGCGGAGGATCAGTTGATGCGGGGGCCGACTGGGATGAATCCTATGTCAGCCTGAGCGTCCTGAATGACCATGAGGACCTTGCTTTCGATCTTCTCGCGGACATGGTGATACATCCCACCTTCGCGCCCTCGGAAGTCGAGCGGAAGCGCAAGCAGACCCTTTCGGGCCTCGAGGTTGTTCGCGACGATCCTGACTACGTTGCCGATGCGGCCTTGAGGCGCCTCGCCTTTCTTGGGACCTCGTACGGCCACTCCGAGGACGGAACCATTCCCTCGGTGCGTCGAATGACTCCGGAAGACCTCCGCGCCTTCTATAACAACTATTATCAACCCGCGAATGCAGTTCTCGCTATTGTGGGGGATATCGAGACAGGCGACGCTTTTGAACGCGCGGAAAAGCGCTTTGGCGCATGGACGAACCGGGCCACGCCCCTGATTCCTGCTCGCTCTCCGGCGGTGGGATCATACAGGATTGTCGCCATCGACAAGCCGGATGCGGTTCAGACAGAAATCCGTATTGGCAACCTTGGGGTACCAAGGAGGAGCCCCGATTATTTGGCGCTGAGCGTCGCCGACCAAATTCTGGGCGGACCCTCTGAAAACCGGCTTTTCAAGGCCCTGCGCAGCCATCAGGGTCTGACCTATGGGGCTTCCAGTGAGCTTCTCTCCTATCAGAGTGCTGGGGTGTGGCTTGCCAAGACCTTTACCCGCACACCCGAGACCATGAAGAGCCTTTATCTAGCTCTCGAACAAATTAAGCGCATGCACGATCACCCCATCACCCCCCAGGAACTTGAAACAGCTCAGGGGTACCTGATTGGCCATCTCGCGTTGGATTTTGAAACTTCGGAAGGTGTCGCCAGCCAGACACTGGAACTGCTGGTGTATAATCTGCCGCTCGACTATTGGAACCGTTTCCCTGAAAAGATCCGGGCCCTCACCGCCGAGGAGGTTTGGAACGCCGCTCGCCAGCGGCTTGCTCCTGACAACAGCATTATTGTGTTGGTGGGGAATCTCTCCGGCTTCGAGAAGGACTTGAAGAAACTCGGCCCCGTGCAGTTTATTCCCCTGGCCGAAGTGGACTTCGGTTCTCAGGAGCTTGTCCCCAGCGGGGGGCAAACTCGGTGCAAATGAGCCAAGTTTTCCATTTCTGGTTTTGCTCCCCGTAAGGGGAGCACCAGGAGCGAAAGTGGTCAAAGCCGATGAAAAGAGCAGCTCTTCTCCTTGTCGTTTTGATCGCCATGTCTGCTGTGGCTGAGGTCGTCATCTTGCTTCAGGTTCATCCTGACCCCACGGCGCTGGCGGCCATACTGTTGAGTCTTTCCCTCACCCTTTGCGCGTTCGCAGGATTGAGCCAACCGAGCCTCGTCCGCTACCTGCGCCAGCGAGCAGTGGAATCAGTTTGGGCAGCCACCGGCTTGCCTTTTCTATTGCTGGTGCCGTACCTCGTTTACGCCTTTGGAACAGGCTCGTTCTCGTTCCTGGGGGCCGGCAAATTGCTGGCCTACATCATAGTGCCTACATTGCTGCTGCTGCCCGACCGCCTGCACCGCCCCGCGCACCTCGGGTGGCGGGATGTCGTCGCCATGGTAGCGCTGGGGCTTCCGGTGGCCGCAAACTGGTTGGGGGGAATTTGGACTTGGCCGTTCGAACTTTACTTTTTCCGCCCACTCTTTTGTGTGTGCGTAGGGATGTACGCCTTTGCGGTCGTCCGCAACCTTGATGGCGTGGGGTACCGGCTGTTATGGAGGAAGCAGGACGTGGTGGACGGGTTCGCCAATTTCCTCGCTTTTTGTCTCTTCGGAATTCCGCTGGGGATGGCGCTGCACTTCATTCACCCCCACTTTTCCAGCGTCTCCTTATGGCGGCAGTTCCCTCTCCAGTTCTTTGGCATCTACCTCACGATTGCCATCCCGGAGGAACTGCTTTTCCGGGGAATCCTCCAAAACCTTTTGTGCCATAGCATTCGGCGAGGGCCCACGGGCGTATACGGCCTGCTGATTGCCGCGGTTGTATTCGGGGCGTCACATCTCCATCACGCTCCGGTTCCCAACTGGAGATACGCCATTCTGGCGACGCTGGCCGGGGTGTTCTACGGATACACGTTTCGAAACCGCCAAAGACTTTCCGCCTCCGCCTTGACCCACGCACTCGTCGATACGGCCTGGCATTTCTGGTTTTGAGGAAAACAGTCAACAGTCGACAGTTGACAGTCGACAGGGCGTAATCCGGTGGTGGGTTCAAGCGTCGTGGTCTCTCCCCCGATGCGTTACAGGCTTTCCGGAAAAGGTACCAGCGTGCTGTCAACTGTTGACTGTCGACTGTGAACTTTTTCCGACTGTGAACTTTTCTTCCCATCCTGCTGGACGAAAAAGCAGCGCCGCAGTAGAATGCCTCGTCAGTCTATTCCAGGAGATGGGGTGGGCATGTGTCCAACAGGATTAGGTTCTTCGGGCTTTCTGCTCGCCGCGAGTAAAATTGAATAAGGAGCAAATACATGAAGATGAGGCAGATGGTTTTAATCGGTCTGTGTCTGGCGGTCGTTGCTGCCGCAGCTACTTTATACGGGGGGCAGAAAAAGCCTAAACCCGGCCCTCTTACCGGGACATGGGAGTGCACATCGCACGGGAGCTCTCAAGGCGACATGCCATTCACTCTGTACCTCGAACAGACCAAGGATACGCTGACGGGATCAGTTTCGTCGCCTATCGGCGGGACTCAGATAAGCGCGGGAACTATTAAGAAAAATGATGTTGAAATCCACATCGACACGCCGCAAGGCAACTACCAGTTGACGGGACGACTTAAGAAGGGGGAGCTTTCCGGCAAGTGGTCCAGTGATACCGAAAGCGGCGCCTGGGAGGGCAAGAAACAAGCCCCAGGCGGCAAGTAGCGCCTCCACACCCCTGACCATAACGCAACGCGAGCTTTCGCCCTGACCGGCACTCCCTGGCCACCGGACTCAGGCCAAGGCGAGGCGTTGCATACGGGTCGAGTAAACCCCAGGTCGAGTTAGGGGATGCAAAAGGATCGGCCGGGCTGTTTCGGGGAACGCACTTCGCCGGAGAGATCATCCTCCTCGACGCGAGCGCAGAGGTTTCTGGACCGGGTGGACTCGGCCGCAGTCTAAGGGAAGAAGAGGTGTCAGGTGTCAGGTGTCAGGGGCTGGGGCAATTCTGAATTATGAATGGTGAATTCCGAATTGCTTTCTTCCATCCCCCCATTGCCTACCGTCCTTTGCTTTTGAAGAGTCGCCGCGACAGGTCGGGGCATTAAGCTTGCGTTGGGTTGGGGTTTTTCTTCTGACTTCTGGCTTCCAGTTTCTACTAAGATCTCGATACTTTAGAGACGAGGATTCATATATGTCGAATGTGCCTTTGGCAGTTGGTTTGGCATTGGTGGCTGGAATTCTGAACGGCAGTTTCGCCACTCCGATGAAGTACGCCAAGTTTTGGAAATGGGAGAACATCTGGTCAGTTTGGGCGGTGGTAGGAATGTTGATGTTTCCCTGGTTCATGGTTTATGTGACCGTGCCCCACATGGTGGCGTTCTACCAGGAGGTAGGCGTTCAGCAGATTCTTCTCCTTGTGGGATTCGGTCTTGGATTTGGTCTGGCGCAGATATTCTTCGGGTTGGGCATAGCCGCTCTCGGCATCGCTTTGAATTTCGCCATCGCTATAGGCCTTTCGACCGCACTGGGGTCGCTCGTCCCACTGGTGGCACTGCATTCGGAGATGATTTTCACGACCAAAGGCATGGTCATCATCTTAGGAGTCGCCTTGACGCTGGTGGGCATTGTGTTTTGTGCCGTGGCGGGAAGACATAAAGAGAAAGCCATGCAGAGTTCAGCTCAGAACCAGCAAGAAGGGGCAGGGAAGCGGATGAGTTTCAAGGCTGGATTGATCATCTGCATTCTGGCCGGGGTTGGTTCTTCTCTGATCAACTTCGGTTTGGCGTTCGGAGCCCCGCTCATTTCCCGCGCCGCCCAACTGGGTGTTAGTCCCAGAAGTCAGACCAATGTAATATGGGCCCCCTTGGTGACGGCCTCACTCGTGCCCTACCTGATTTACTGCGCCTACTTGTGGAAAAAGAACAAAACGGCGGGCCTCTTCTTCCACCCTGGAACGGCCATTAACTGGGTACTGGGCGCGATGATGGGGGTGCTCTGGTTCGGAAGCACAGTCATCTACGGTGCAGCCACGGCTGAGCTAGCGGGCCTGGGTCCCATCTTGGGTTGGCCGCTTTTCATGTCGTCCATTATCATTACCTCCAATGTTTGGGGATTTGTCACCGGCGAATGGAAGACGGCTGGTAAGAAAGCGCTGACCACAATGCTGACGGGGATTCTGTTTCTTATCCTGGGGTTCGTTACGTTGGCCGTCAGCGGGCGCTTGGCAGGGTGATGGATGATCTCCTCCGCTGCTTATTCTGAGCCGACCATTCTTTCCTCCGGGTGAAAAATCGCGGCGCTTCGTGCGACGAGCACCAGTAAAGACACAGACATTCAGAATCCGCTCGTGCAGGGTGCGCCTCTAAGCGAGCCGACCCGGTGCGCTGCCGAGGCGTCCAGGAGAGGGTGAAATTTCATGTCCGCTCATTTGGCACTCTTCGCGGGCTCCAGCCATGCAGGCCCGCTTGCGTTGTTTATTGTTCTCTTGGGCATAATCCTTTTCATCGTGGGCTTCCGCACCTACCGTGAGTATCGCATCCTGGAGGATACGCCCCTGATCCCCGTCCGTAGCGTCCCCATGGGGCTGGTCCACGTGTCGGGGAAGTGCACGGGGGACAACTTATTGACCAGCCCGGTGACCAAAGTTCCGTGCTATTACTACAAGGCGGAATTAGAAGTGGAAGTGCAGAAAGGCAAGAGTAGAGGTTGGGAAGGCGTTGGCGCCGACGTTGCCGAGGTGCCCTTCTACTTGGATGACGCCAGCGGAAAGATTCTGGTGAATCCTACGAGCGCGGAGTATGACGTGCTGCGCTCGTTTCAGGGAGAACTTCGGACTGAAACCTTACTGTCGTCTGGGAGCGTGCGGTGCCAAGTCGACGAGTCGCTCAGCGTGCCGGTGCCCACCGAGGAGTATTTGCGGGCGTACATGAACGGCCCGTTCCGCCAGGCCAGTGCAGCCCGGCTCGGCCAGATGCGAGCAGCGCTGAAGTCTTCCCATACGCCTGGAGGCCAAGTTCTGGATGTGTACTTGAGCCAAGGGGAGAGCAGGCTGGCGGCGGGATTTTCGCGCGGCGCCTATCGCCTCACGGAGCATTGCCTGGTGGCCGGCCGCGTGTGCAACGTGCTGGGGACTTGCACGGAGAACCCCGCTCCGGCTGACGAGCACGACCGCAACCTCATCAAAAGAGGCAACAACGAAAAGACCTTCCTGATCACAACCAAAACCGAGAGACAGATCGAGAAGAGTCTGCGCCGCCGTGCCCTCTTCCTGGTGGTGCTCGGGGCAGCGCTCATTGTGGGAGGCTTTGCCCTGGCTCTGGCTTCGGCCGGCATGCTCTGACTAGTATATGGACAATCCCTCCGAGTGCGTGTAGGATAGGCGTCAAAGTGAGACATCCCGGTGCGCCGCCGCGGCGCCCCGCAAAGGACTGACAACCATGTTGATTCAATTGGCATTCTTGGCAAAATCCGGTGGGCCCACCTCTCCGTGGGTTCCGCTGGTTGTTGTTTTGTTTGGAATACTCATGTTCGTCCTGGGTTTCCGCATCTACCGCCAGTACCGGATCATGGCGGATACGCCCCTGATGCCCGTACGGAGCGTCCCCATGGGACTGGTCCACGTGTCAGGCAAGAGTATAGGCGGTAACCCATTAACCACTCCACTAACTCAAGTTCCGTGCTATTACTACGAGGTGAAAGTGGAAAAGCTGGTCAAAAGAGACGACAAGGAGAAGTGGGAATCCGCCGGCGGCGAGAAGGCTGAAGTGCCATTCCACCTGGAGGACGCAACCGGGAAGATTCTGGTGCACCCCCAGCACGCGGAGTACGACGTGCCGCGTTCGTTTTGGGGAGAAGTCCGGCCAAGAACCTTATTGTCGTTTGGCCATCCGCCGCGCAAGATCGACGAGTCGCTCGGCGTGCCGCCGCCGACCGATGAGCATTTGCTGGCCTACCTGAACGGCTCGTTCAGCCAGGCGCGAGCCGTGCTTCAGGCTTCCAAAATGCCCGGGGCCAAAACCATGGATAAGGCGTTGGGGGTTGCCGAGACGATGCAGGCGCTGGGAGTTTCAATCGGCGTGGGCGGTATCAACTTGGATTTTAGCCAGCATGCCTATCGCCTCACGGAACATTGCCTGGTGGCCGGCCGCGTGTGCAACGTGATGGGGACTTGCGCGGAAAACCCTACTCCGGCCGATGAGCACGACCGCAATCTCATCAAGAGAGGCGAAAACGAAAAGACCTTCCTGATCACCACCAAGTCCGAAAAACAAATCGAGAAGAGTCTCCGGCTCAAGGCCCTCTTCCTGGTTGTGCTCGGCGCAGCCCTCATCGTGGGAGGCGTCGCCCTCGCTCTGCGCTCGGCTCACATGCTCTGAAGCGCGTAGATGATGTGAAATCTGCTATTGAAGATGCGCAGGGTGAGCTGGAATTCTTTCTCCCAAGTCTGGACAAGAGACTCGAGGTCGGCCATGCCGCTTCCATCTGAGGACTGACAACGGTCAGTGGCCGCTTGGGGGCGCCGTTTTGGTGAAACTGGCTACCGCCTCTTTTTCGGTTGCATAGATGTCGAAGGCCTGCAGCAACCGATGGGTAGAGAGGATGTTATGAATCAGCCGCGGGACATTCACGAGTTTCAGTTGTCCTCCCTCCTTGGCAGTAACTATTACCGACTCCACCAACATGCCGATCCCGGTGCTGTCAATGCGCGTCACATTAGCGAGGTCCAGCAAAATGTTACTCCAATGATTGGCCAGGAACTCCTTTATGAAACTGCGCACGCTATCGCACTCAGGGCCGGCGATGATTCTGCCGCTAAGATTCAACACGCGGACACCCTGTACTTCCCTGTGGTCGATTGTCAGTTGCATGAGGGCTGTCTCCTTTGCTCTGTATTTTAGGGTTTGCCAAGGGATATGTCAACGCGCACGTTTGTTGGGTGCACGTTTGTTGGGGCAACGTTTGTTGCGGTTGTAGCAAGTTACCTTAGCGACGAATCATTCTTAGAAGCGCAACGTTGCTCGAAGCCTGGTCGGGTCAAGCAACAGGTCGAAGGCGTTCACCGCACCGACCACAAAAACACTGGCATTGAGAATTGCCTCGAGCGCGCAACCCTCCCCGTTCTCAACCGCAATTGCCACCCCCCCGGCTTCTTTCACGACTTTCAAGTGCAGCCTGTCGTTATTTCCGTTACCGAAGGATGCAACGTATCGGGGATTCAGCCCCACGGCATAACGCCGCTTCTGGACGTCCTCGTTCTCTCCCTCGAGCCTTTTCCAAACAATCGGCAGGCCTTTCAGTTCTTCTTGCGCTGTCCCGAAGGAATCCGCAGTGACAACGTGAATATCCACGAGCTCCGCCAGCCGGAGCAGCCGATCCTTGACACCGGTTACAAGCTTGCCGCTGAAGGCCAAGGTCCCCGTGTAATCGCTCAGGATGGCGTCGATTTGCACTTTGCCGAATCCGGGGATGTCTATTTTTATGCCAGGCTTTTTCATGAAATCCCCCGAGCCATTTTGGATTTTGGATTTTGGATTGTGGATTAAAATCCAAAACCTAAACGCTAGATCCAAAATGGCCAGACCGACCAGCTAATCCAAAATCTAAAATCCAAAATGGCCCCACATGGCGTCCACCTTTTTCTTCACCGCCGGGTCCATCTTGATCTCGTCGGGCCAGGGGCGGATGAAGCCCTCGGACGGCCATTTGGCGGTCGCATCCACGCCCATCTTGGAGCCGAAACAAGGGAGGCGGGAGGCGTGCTCGAGCTGGTCCACCGGGCCGAGAGTGAACTGAATATCGCGCTCCGGGTCGATATGGTTGAAAGCTTTCCAGGCCACCTCGCGCAGGTTGTGAACGTCCACATCGTGGTCTACCACCACAATGCACTTGCTGAACATCGCTCCCGGCAGACCCCAAATGGCGTTCATCACTTTCCGCGCATGTCCTGGATAGCTTTTGCGAATCGCGATAACTAAGAGATTATGAAATACCCCTTCTGCGGGCATGTGCATATCGACAACTTCAGGCATCTGCTTGCGAAACAAGGGAAGAAAGATGCGTTCCACGGCATAGCCCATCCAATAGTCTTCCATGGGTGGAGGGCCCACGATGGTGGAGACGTAGATTGGGTCGCGGCGTCGCGTCAGGCAGGTAAGATGAAACGCCGGGAATCTGTCTTCCAACGAATAGTACCCGGTATGGTCGCCGAAAGGCCCCTCGACACGAATGTCGTCGAGGTCCACAAAGCCTTCCAGCACGATTTCCGAGTTGGCAGGCACCTCCAAGTCAACGCTTTGGCATTTGACCAGTTCGACCGGTTCCTTGCGCAGGAAACCCGCGAAGAGGAATTCATCTAAGTCTTCGGGCAGTGGCAGAATGCCGGAAATCATCGCGACCGGGTCGGCCCCGATTGCCACCGCAACTTCCATGCGACGCCCTTTGCCCTGGCGCTCCAGCCAGCGGAAATGTTCGGCCCCGCCCTTGTGGATCTGCCAGTGCATGCCGGTGGTCCGGGAATCGTAAACCTGCATGCGGTAGCAGCCCACGTTGCGGCGGCCGTTCTTGGGACTTTTCGTGACCACCAGCGGGAAGGTGATGAAATGCCCGCCATCCTGCGGCCAGCACTTCATGATCGGCAGACTAGCCAGCGAGGCATTGTCCCTCTCGACAATTTCCTGCGCGGGGCCGGACTTCACGCTCTTCGGGAAGAATGATCCCAGTTCGGATAGCTTGGGGAGCATGCGCATCTTGTCGAGGAAACCCTCGGGCGGTTTCATGTCCAACAGGTCTTCGATGCGCCGGGCCACGTCCTCGAGCGAGTTGACCTCCAGCGCCAGTTCCATTCTCCTCTTGGACCCAAGCATGTTGATGAGAAGTGGCACGGAGTATGCCATGTCGTTCTTTGCCAAACGCGGCTTCTCGAATAAGAGTGCCGGTCCTCCAGCCTTGCATACTCGGTCCGTAATTTCGGTGATCTCTAAATCCACATCCGCTTCCACGGAAATGCGCTTCAATTCTCCCTCGCGCTCCAAGCGCCTCACGAACTCGTGCAAGTCTTTGTAAGCCACAGGGACTCCTCAACTGGAAATAAAAGTTGCTTCGTCGTGGAAGCATTACAGATTGCACGGGCCAAATCAAGGTGTGCTTGGGGGAGGGTGGGGGACACAAAAGATAGGATTCAGGATTCAGGAGTCAGGATTCAGGAAAAGAACAAGACGGACTGCCACCCATCTTTCCTCAAACATGAACCCCGAAGGGGTTAAAGTTGAGTAGCCGTGGGCAAGGGTACGGGGTTTGTGCCCGCCGCCCACGGACGGCGTCCCATCCAAGACTGCCGGCCCTGAAGGGGTCGAACCGTTCGGCCCCGCCCACGCCGAGACATTTCTTGCCCGCCGTTTTCGCGGGTTGAACCCCGCAGCAAGCGTAGCGCAGAGTTGTTCCTAAGGTCCGCGCCTCTCCTTCATCGGCGGATCATACACCCCACTCCACGCGCGCAAGCCTCTTGACTCCGGCGGTAGGTAGCAGGTAGGGAAGGAGCGGGTGCCAAGTGCGGGGGGCAATTCAGAATTCACAATTCAGCATTCCCCCAGCCCCCGTTCTTCAGGGGATCGACTTCCCCCCGTCCACAACCAACACCTGCCCGGTGATGAAATCGCTCCGGCTGGCGAGAAAAAGGACCATCTCCGCAATGTCTTCGGGGCGGCCGGCCTTCCTGAGCGGAGTCCCACGGATTATTTTCTCCATCCTTGCATCGCGCCTCTCGCCCGGGAAGAGAATCGTCCCCGGAGCCACGCTGTTCACCTGAATGTGAGGCGCCAGGGCCAGTGCCAGGGAGCGCGTGAGCGAAATGACGCCGGCCTTTGAAGCGCAGTAGTGGATATAATCCGGCCATGCCTGAAGCCCGCCCAGAGAAGATATGATAACGATCCGGCCGTGGCCCTGGCGCTGCATGATCCGGGCTGCGGCCTGGGCACAGAAAAACGCTCCCTTCAGGTTTATGCCCAGGACTTTGTCCCAATCGTCTTCGGAGAGCTTGTCCCACTTGACGGGAAAGAAGATGCCCGCGTTGTTGACCAATAAATCGAGGCGCCTGAAACGTTTCTCGACCGCCCGGAACATCGCCGCCACCTGTTTGGGCCGGGAAACGTCCGCGCGCGCGGCGATGGCCTGGCCGCCCAAACTCTCAATCTCGCGCACGCTGGCCTGTGCGCCCTCCTTCGATTCGTTGTAATGCACCACAACATTGGCGCCGGCGCGCGCCAGGGTCAACGCGATGACGCGACCCATGCGCCTTCCCGCCCCCGTTACTACGGCGACCTGGTTTTGAAGTGGACGGTTGTTCATCACGAACTCGGAAGTTGTACTTGCGCAGACACGGCGCACACCCCCGGGCATGTCATCCTGAGGAGTCCCGCTCTTTGGGACGACGAAGGATCTCCGCAGTTCGCAGGGAACATTCATCCGTCAACTGATCGGTTGGCCGTTCAAAGAAACTGCAGGGATTCTTCGGCCCCCAAAGAACGGGGGCCTCAGAATGACATGGGGCGGGCTTTTTCCTCCCCAAATGGCTGATAATTGGCTGCACGCCTTTGTTCATACTGCGCTGGCTCGTAACCTCCTTCAGCGCGACGGGGTGCGGAAGACCAGCACCCTTTAATCTCTTAATTATAGAGCATTCACACGGCCTCGCACGAGTCCTCCCTACACAGGTTCGAGCCAGGCGGTGAAATGCCTCAAGAACGGAGCTTCATAAGTCAGCTTCAGGCCGCGAATCTGCTCGCGCCTCTTCCACACCTCCAGAATAATCTCGATGACGTAATCGATGTGGCTCTGAGTATAGACACGGCGCGGGATCGCCAACCGGACCAAATCCATTTTTGCCGCGCTGCCGAACATGAGCGTGCCGATTTCCACTGACCGGATGCCACCCTCGAGGTAGAGTTCGCAAGCCAGGGCTACACCGGGAAACTGTTCCAGAGGGATGTGTGGAAGGAAGGCTCGCGCGTCCAGGTAGACGGCGTGCCCGCCGGGCGGCTGGACGATGGGCACACCCTGCTCGGCGATGTGCTTGCCCAGGTAGGCGGTGGAAACAATCCGATAACGAAGATAATCCTCCTCCAATACTTCTTCCACCCCTACGGCGACCGCCTCGAGGTCTCGGCCTGCCAGGCCGCCGTAAGTGGGATAGCCTTCGGTAAGAATCAGCAGGTTCTTCTCCTGCTGGGCGAGCGCGTCATCGTTGGTGCAAAGGAACCCGCCGATATTGGCGAGCCCGTCTTTCTTGGCGGACATCGTGCAACCATCACCCAGGCTGAAAATCTCTTGCGCAATCTCCTTCGGCGTCTTCGACTCGTAACCCTGTTCGCGCAGCTTGATGAAATACGCGTTTTCCGCAAACCGGCAGGCATCAAAATAGAGCGGAATACCGTGCCGGCGACACACCGCGCGGACGGCACGAATATTCTCCAGCGACGCGGGTTGCCCGCCACCGGAGTTATTGGTAATCGTCAACATCACCAGCGGCACACGCTCCCTGCCCACGCGCTCAATCAGTTGTTCGAGCGCCTCGAGATCCATATTTCCCTTGAAGGGATAGGGAGTCGACCGGTGCTTGCCTTCCGGCGCGGGAAGGTCCACTGCCTCTGCCCCCACGAACTCGACATTGGCGCGCGTAGTATCGAAATGCGTGTTGTTCGGCACCACGTCGCCCTTTTTGCACATCACGCTGAAGAGGATGCGTTCTGCCGCCCGCCCCTGATGGGTTGGGATAACGTGGCGGTAGCCGAAGATTCCCTGCACCGACCGTCGGAAGCGCTCAAAGCTCCTGCTGCCCGCGTAACTCTCGTCTCCTTCCATGATCGCTGCCCACTGTCGAGTGGACATTGCCCCGGTGCCCGAGTCCGTAAGCAGGTCAATCAGCACGTCCTCCGCCGGAAGCAGGAAGAGGTTGTGATGGGCGGCGCGAAGCAGTTGCTCTCGCTTCTCACGCGTCGTCCACCGTATCGGCTCCACCGTCTTGATCTTGAACGGCTCGATAATCGTCCGAACCGGCATGATGGCCCCCCTGACCAAGAATCTGTACTTAGCTTAACGCATGCAGGGTAGCGAAGACCAGCGCCTGACCTCATTGGAATTTCACTCCAGCCTGCCCCTTGGCAGCCAAATTGGGTGGCTAACAAAAAGTGTCGGTTCGTCCGGCTCATAGAACTCGCTGTTGTTGCAGCACGTAGGGAGTATGTGAGGGGCAAGGCCCGGAGGGCCGATCCCGCCCTGCGGGACGGCCTTCCTCACCGGAAGTTTGCTTCCGGCTTTTGCCCGAGTCGCGCGCGGGCGGCTCGGTGCGGCGATCGACTTCGAGGCTTTGGGACCCCTCGCTCCTTCCTTGATTGACCCTCGTGCGCGCAAAAGCGGAAACTTCGCCCCCGCACTCCAAGGGTCGCCGGGGCGACCGGCGCAACCCCACGGATTGGAGACCGCAAATCGTTTTGCCATGTTTCGGCGGAAGCGCCTCGCCCTTCTCGGGCCCCAGTCGGCGCGCGAACCTCCGGGACACTACTTTGCCTTCTACAACCAAGCGCTGCTGCATCAACCGTTGGGCTCTCGCACGCCGGCGGCCCCTTACTTGGCGAACTGGGCGACGGCTGGTGGCAACGATCTCCCAACCGGATTTTCCCCTGGTGCCTCGGCTGCAGCGCCAGGGAGCAGCACACGGGAAGAAACCAGCAGAGGAAAATCAAGAGCCACAAGCTGCGCCCGCCCCGGCGGGCGAAGAGAACAGGTTGGGGATTACATGCCTCGTATCTAGGGCCTACGTTCTACGGAGTGGATTCCACAAGTCATCATTGCAGAGGGACTTATTCTTTGCGTGCCCTCGCCTTCCTCTTGCGAATCAAGATGATGCAGAAACCAAGTGCAATTTCTCCATTTTGGCACCCTACTTGCCCATGTGGTGCTGGCGTAGGGCAGATGTTCGAGGGTATTTTTAAACGCCGAAAAGGAGAGGTGAATTATGAAGAAAGTGAGATTCTCACGATACTAAGTGATTTTCACGCTTAAATCGCCCTGACTTGCCAGGACCGTGTTAGTGAGGTAAAAGGCCTGCCCGCCTCTAGAGAAAGTGGGGGGCCGAACAACGACAATTTCCCATTGACCGGACAAAGGAGTCTTTATGAACGGGCTACGTATCATGTTTAGTAATCGGAAGCGTTTTGTATTCTTGGCCGCTATGGGCGCGGTCCTTTCCGTCCTCGCCGGAGGCGCGAACGCACTGGCTATCGTAACCTACAGGGTGCTTTGCGTCCCCAGCCACACCATAAACTCTAGCTGCTACGTCCCCGTTTCGGAGTACACGACGATCCAGTCAGCGGTAACTGCCGCCGAGCCTGGCGACACCATTCTCGTTGCCCCGGGCACGTACCCCGAGTCGGTGACGATTCCTTCCGGCAAAGACCGCCTCTCCCTCTTGGGTGCACAAGCGGGAAATGACGCACGGGTAGACCGCCACGATCCGAGCAAGGAATCGATCGTGAATGCGACCGGGAACTCGGCGGGCTCTACGATTATCGTCGAGGCGATTAATGTGGTCATCGATGGTTTCACCGTCGAAGGCGGTGGCCCCCTAGCGAATGCCACCGGCGTCGACCTGAAGGGGACTTGCCCCTCTGCGCCCTTTACCCCCGCTACCGGGGCAGTAGTCGTTAACAACATCATTCAGAAGAACGGCACGGGCGTTTCTCTGAACTCCGAAGGTTGTGGTGTTTCTCCGACGTCAGGCAGCGTCTTGATCGGCGTCCTGATTGAACACAACCTTATCAAGGACAACGACGTGCCGACGGGTGACGGCATTTTCACGAGTGGCGTCCAGCAGGCGGTCATCACTGAGAACGCATTCAGCGGAAATCAGTGTTCCGCCCTCGGCATCAACAACTCCTCCAATGTGACGATAACCGGCAACACCTCAGAGAACGACGGCTCGTTCGTGATCTTTACCGGGACAACGAACTCGGTATTCAGCCACAACCGGGGCGAGGACTTTGGCGCCAAAGGGGTCTTGCCCGGTTACGGTGATGCGGCGGTCGCCGTCGGTCCCGGCAATCTCTACTTAGTGATCAGCGACAATTCCCTGGAAGAAGGAAAGGACCCCATCAGCAACGGCATAGCGTTCACGCGCATTTTCGGGACCGGGCCGGTCAACAGGAACATATATGTAAAAAACAACCGGATCAAGCGATTCCCGGGTACCGGCATCCTCGCGGAGGAGATCCCGGATGATCCGCCCCCGGTCACGGTAGTCGATTCGCTTATTTTAGGCAACGAGGTCTATGACAACGGCCTGGATGGAATTTACATGGACGGTTCTATTGAGGGTGACCAATTGTTCGATAACGAGGCACGAGGCAACCACAGGTTTGACTGCCACGACGACACGAGAGGGACGTTAAACACTTGGTTCAACAACGCCGGCAAGTTGAGCTACCCGACAGGACTCTGCACGTCAGTGACACTGCATGATCGTGACTAGCGGCGTTGATCGATATTGAAGCGGTTGAACCGCCAAGAAGGCTGCCTGCGATTCTTCTGCTCGCATAAATAGGCAGACGGCAACCGCACGGATAGGGTGCGAGCTCGAGGCCTCGCTGAGACCTCGAGCTCGCCCACCGCTGGCCCACTCGGCGCCCGAGGGTGCTTTCCTCGCCCCTTTTCCCACAGCGCCGCCCATGGCCACATAGAGGATGGGCCTATTCTCTGTGCCTCGGTGTCTCTGGAATTAATGCACTCGATTTTTTCACACCTTTCCCCTAGAATCCCAATTTAGACCATGAATGAAGTGGTGGTTTATTCCAAGCCCGGCTGCTGCTTGTGCGACCCGGTCAAGGACAAGCTTAAGAGGTTGCAGGCAAGCCACGCTTTCAACTTGCGCGAAGTCAATATCCTCGAAGAGTCCGAGGCCCATCAGAGGTTTAAGGAAGAGATTCCTGTGGTCTTCATTAACGGAATGAAGGCATTCAAGTACTATTTAGACGAGAAGCAGTTCCTGAAGAGACTGGAGAGCGACCGAGGATAGTTCACAGCGCGGACCGATGGCCGCAATCAAAACCAAACCCTCCGCGTTCTCCGAGCCTCCAAAGCCTCAACACAGAGGACACGGAGGATCTCAGTGATCTCTGTGTTAAGTTTCTGGCCACGGAGGACACGGAGGCGTTACCGCTTCGAGAAGAAATCCTCGTGCACCGTAGGGGCAGGCCTCGTGCCTGCCCGTTGCAGGGCGCCCACAAGGGGCGCCCCTACGTCGATTGCCGCGCCTGAGATTGAGGCATTACGGGGCACCGACAAGAAGTTTCGGAGTACAAATGAAGATTCCAAAAGCTCAAAACTTCGGAGCAATGAAGCTTGACATTCTGGCCATCGCTGCGCATCCCGACGATGTTGAACTAACCTGTGGAGGCGCCGTCATCAAGATGGTCCAAGCAGGCTACAAGGTGGGGATCGTTGATCTCACGGTCGGCGAATCGGGTACGCGGGGGAGCGTTGCGCTGCGCAGGAAAGAATCCGATCGCGCCTCGAAGGTGATGGGCATTGTTCACCGGGAAAACCTGGGCCTGCCCGATGCGGGAGTCGAGGACCGGCGCGATTATAAGCTGGAGATTGCGCAGCGCATCCGCGCCCTCCAGCCGCGCACGGTGATCTTACCCTACTGGGAAGGCCGCCATCCTGACCATTACATTGCCGGGCAAATCGGCTACCAAGCCTGCTTCCTTGCCGGTCTTGCCAAGTTGCCGCTCGAAGGCGTCCCGCATCGCCCGCACAAGATCATTTACGCCTCACTTTACGTGCCCGCATTGCCCCCCACCTTCGTGGTTGACATCACCGACCAGTTCGATAGAAAGCTCAAGGCCGTCCTTTGCTACGCCTCGCAATTCTCGCCTCGCCAGGATTGGCGGAACTTGTTTCCCTCCCGCGCCGACTGCCGGGAGCGGCTGGCGGCCCAGGCTCGCCATTTCGGCGACATGATCGGCGCCCGGTATGGCGAGCCGTTCGTTACCCGAGAGATTGCGGCCGTGGACGATCTTGTCCACATGCCCGTGCGCTCAATTTAGGGCAACATCACAAGAGTAACAGAAAGGAGCGTTTAGTCATGCTGCATTCCTACTGGAACCGCGCCAGTTGCTTGTGCGTGGTAACGATCTTCCTGATGACGATGCCGTTGTCTTCTGAGCAGAATCATGAAGCAATGGCCGAAGCCCGCCGATGGGTAGCGGCAAAGTTCCTCGGGGAAGTGCTGCCGAAGCCGGCCGAAGGCTATCTGATGGCGTACATCAGGTCGGGCTCATTGTTAAAAAACGGGATCCAGGGCCGTCCTTTCCGCATCGTGGACAAGGACTATCGGCGCGGCCTGCACTTTCCTTCCGAAGGTAAACTCGTAGTGGTCCTTTCAGGCCCGGGCAAGAGTTTCGACGCCATAGTGGGTGTGGACAGTAACGATGTCGGTTATTACTCCAACGTCGGCCGTGGCGCTGTCGTTGCCTCCGTGGACGTGAAAGGGAAGGGAACTTTCCATTCCGAGGTGATGCGAGAAGGCATGCCAGGGGTTCCGGTGAAAGTAGACTTGGGCAACGCCACGCAGTTCAGCCTCAAAGTGGAAGATGGCGGTAGTGGGGAAGTCTTTGGCAATGATTTTAACCAGGCGGATTGGGCGGAGGCGCGCGTCGGGTTGGCGGATGGAAAGACGGTCTGGCTTGGAGACCTCCCGACAGGACCGCTTCGCGCTCCCTACAGCATCGAAATGCCCTTCTCGTTTCGTTACGGCGACCGGCCAGCGAGCGATTTGTTGAAGACCTGGGAATTCGAGCGCCGTTTCCGCCGGGTCGATGACCAGCGGTCCGAGTACACCTTGACCTACACGGATCCGAAGACCGGCCTGGTAGTCCGGTGCGTAGCGGTTGAATACGATGATTTCCCGGCGGTGGAGTGGACGCTTTACTTCAAGAACGCCGGGAGCACACCGACTCCCATCCTGGAGGACATCCAAGCCCTGGATACTCGGCTCGAGCGCAATGCGGAGGGTGAATTTATATTGCATCACAACAAAGGCTCTCAGGCCACCCCCACTGACTATCAGCCATATGAAACCAAGCTGGAGCGGAAGGCGCAAGTGCACCTCAGCGCGGCGGGAGGCCGCCCCACCAACACCGACCTTTGCTATTTCAATATCGAGTGGCCGGGTGAAGGCGTGATTATCGCACTCGGTTGGCCAGGCCAATGGGCGGCGCAATTCACGCGGGACGAAGGGAACGGACTGCAAGTACGCGCCGGGCAGGAATTGACCCATTTCAGGTTGCTTCCGGGGGAGGAGGTGCGCAGCCCGCTCGTTGCCATGTTGTTTTGGAGGGGGGACTGGATGGGCGCGCAAAACATCTGGCGCAGGTGGATGGTCGCTCATAATTTGCCGCGTCCGGGTGGGAAGTTGCCGCCACCACAGTTGGCAATGGGTACCAACGGCTATACGATCGAGATGCAAGGGGCCAACGAAGAGAACCAGAAGGAATTCATGCAACGGTACCTCGACGAAGGGTTGAAGTTCGACTATTGGTGGATGGATGCAGGGTGGTATTCGTTCAAAGAGGGTTGGTGGAACACGGGGACCTGGGAACCGGACCCCCGGCGTTTCCCTCATGGCTTGCGTCCCGTCTCCGACTACGCACACTCGAAGGGCGTAAAGATCATTGTGTGGTTTGAGCCGGAGCGTGTCCGGCCGGGCTCTTGGCTCTACGAGAATCATCCGGAGTGGCTGCTCGGGCGGGAGGGAGATAACAAGCTCTTGTATCTCGGAAACCCGGACGCCCTAAAGTGGCTCACCGACCACACCGACCGGTTGCTCACTGAGCAGGGGATCGATCTCTATCGGCAGGACTTTAACTTTGACCCCCTCGCGATCTGGCGGGCCAATGATGCTGAGGACCGCCAGGGAATCACCGAGATTCGTCACGTGACGGGATATCTGGCTTACTGGGACGAGTTGCAACGCCGGCACCCGAATATGCTTATTGATAGTTGCGCCAGCGGCGGACGCCGAAATGATTTGGAGACCCTGCGACGCGCGGTGCCTCTGTGGCGGAGCGACTACGGCTACGACGAGCCCACAGGAATGCAAGACCTTACGTACGGGGCCGCGATGTGGATACCCTTCTCCGGAACCGGCATAAGGTCAACGGCCCCTTACTCCTTTCGCAGCATAATGGTGCCGGCGTTGAGCGCCGGCCCGGACCCCCGCAGCCGGAATGTGGATTTCAACATGTTGCGGCGACTCATCGCCCAATGGCGGCAGATAGCCTCCTATTACTACGGTGATTATTACCCTTTGACACCTTACACCACCGACGACACTGCGTGGGTGGCATGGCAGTTTGACCGCCCGGAGTTGGGCGACGGCATGCTCCAGGCTTTCCGGCGCCCCGCAAGCCCCATCGAGGAAGTACGCTTCAAACTCCGTGGGCTGGATGCAAAGGCGCAATATGCGGTAAGCAATCTGGACGTGCCGGGCCAGATTCAGTTTAGCGGCCAGGAGTTGAACGAAAAAGGGCTCCCTGTAGCCATAAAAGATCAGCCGGGCGCGGTAATCATCACTTATAGGCAGGTGAAAGGCCCGCGCTGATCACTTCTGCTGAAGATCAGAAGCTCGACGCGCCAGTCGTTCCCGCGAAAGCGGGAATCCAGTCCGTCGATAGCACATTTCCGGAGGCTTGCGGAGTAGATTCCCGCTTTCGCGGGAATGACTGCGAGTTGCCACGCCCGTGCCTCGCAAATGGCACCAGTACCCAAAGCGGCGTTTTTTGACAAGCCCTTAGGTCGCCCGAACGCGGTTTTTCCACCGGTCGCGGATGAACCAGACGGCGGCGAGAACAATAAGAACTGCCAGGACGGTGTCGAAGCGGTGGAAGTAATGCCGCAGGGTTTGCCAACGCTCGCCGAGCTTCACGCCGGCGTAGGCAAGCGCCAGACACCAAGGAAGCGAACCCAGGAAAGTATAAAGATTAAAGCGCAGAAAATCCATGCGGGATACTCCCGCTGGAAAGGCAATAAAGGTCCGGACCACGGGCAGCAGACGCGCCAGGAAAACTGCCCAATCGCCGTAGCGCCGAAAGAAGCGGTCCGCCAATTCCAGGTCATGGTGTGTCACCAGAACATAGCGGCCATATTTCTCGACCAGCGGCCGGCCTCCCAGCGAACCCACGTAATACGCCACCAGCGAGCCGACGTTGCAGCCAAAAGCACCGGCAATCGCTACCCACGCCAGTTTGAATCGACCCACCGAGACGAGGTATCCGGAAAATGGCATGATGACTTCCGAAGGCAAGGGGATGCACGCCGATTCAATCCCCATCAGCAGCACTATGCCCAGGTAGCCCGAGTGCGAGATCACAGAGATGATGAAACCAGCCAGAAACTCAAAGAAAGTTGTAACCATGAATTGATCGTGCCCACGCGTGGCGGGAATGCGAAAGTTCAACGATAGCCGGTAAGCGGCAGGAATCCCCGAGCCAGAGCAAACCGTGAATTCGCTAAAAAGATTCCGACTGCGGAGCAAAACCGAAACCGGGAAGCGCCACTCCCTCGGCCGATTTCTCGACTTTTACGCGGCGAACGTCCTGGTCTGATCCACCCACCTTTCTCAGGACGGCGTACGAGGAGAAGACCTCTGAGTATAACTTGGTGACCAGCCAGTAGTCGCCGGTCTCATTCAGACGCCAGAGTTGCCCCAACTTGATGCTCGCCACAGCCACGGGTTAGCACTCCTCGGTTGAAGACATTTCTATGCCTGTTTCCGTTGCGCTTGCGATCGCCATTGAATGCTGCGGACGTTAATCTAACCTCTCCAAGCGCAGGAGTCAATAGCCCGGGCGACAGCAACCTCTGTGTGCAGAATGATGGGGTCCTCATTCAGGAAGCCAGTTCCAACACTCGGTCAATCTCCTCCTCGGTGTTATAAAAATGAGGGGCGATTCGGACCATCCCGCACCGTGTAGCTACCTGCACACGGTGGGCGAGAAACCATTCCAGGAGATGCTCCGCCCCAGCTTGACGCGGCACAAAAGAGACAATCCCCGAGGCTTCTTCGCGGGCGCGAGGACCGAACACAGAGTGGCCTTGTGCAAGCAGTCCGCCGCGTAACCGATCCGTCAAATCCAGGACGCGCTCGGCAATACTCGGAATTCCAACCTCGAGAAGGAGATTCACCGCCGCGCCCAGTCCGTAGACCCCGACTGTATTGAGAGTGCCGCATTCATATCGGCGGGCGTCCTCCCGCCAGGAAAGGTCTCGCCGGGAGAAATCGCTCCAATGGCGAACTGTCATCCACCCGATTTCCGGGGGTGTGATCTTTTCCATCACCTGGCGATTCACGTAGAGCAACGCCGAACCCTCCGGTCCCAGCATCCACTTGTGGCCGTCTGCGGCAAGGCCCGCAATGTTGGCTCTCCTTACGTCCACCGGAAACGCCCCCAGTCCCTGGATGGCATCCACAAACAGCAGACAGCCGTGTGCAGCGCAAGCCTTACCCAACTTTTCGAGGTCCAGACGAAACCCGCTAAGGTATTGCACGAAGCTTACCGTCACCACGCGCGTGCGGGGGGTCAGTGCCCTTAGGATCGACTCCTGACTCACCCGGCCTTCTTCTGCCGGCACTAACCGCAAAACCACTCCTCGCTTCTCCAAGGCCTTCCAGGGATAAAAATTGGCCGGAAACTCGCCTTCGATGGAAACAACTTCATCTCCCGGCTGCCAATCCAGGCCGTTCGCGAAAGACGAGACACCCTCCGAAGTGTTCTTGGCGAAGGCAATTTCATCCGGTTCCGCATTGATCAACTGCGCCAGGGATCGCCGCACCCCCCTGTACGTTTCCACCCAACGTTGCCAGTGTTCGGCGCCGAAATGCTGGACATCGTCAAGCAGGCTGACCATGGCGTCGCGGACTCGTTGCGAGATCGGCGCCACCGCCGCGTGATTCATGTAAATAGAGGACTCAGTGACTGGAAACTGTGAACGGTAATGCTGAACATCAAGAGGCATGTGAGAGAATCCGGTCCATTGCAACGTTCGGAGGACCATTCAGTATACATGCGCGGCGCTGAGGCGACCAGGGCAGGGAAGAGCCCGCTATGGCCCAGTTTGGATTTTTCGACCCTTGCGCGGCAGAATCGAGTGAGCCACTCGCCGCCCACGCCGGAGAGACCAGCGCCCAAGGCCGAAGGGAGAGCGTCTGTTCCCTCGTCGAAGACGAAGCTGGGGTGCCGCCTCGACCAAACCAGAGTCCACCCAGCGCTCCAGGTGCTCGCTTAGCCGCCATTGCCTCACGTTCCGGTAAGCCACCCGAGTGTTGGTGTCATTCGGGATGGGATCCCCTTCGAAACGCCGGTCATTCCCGCGAAAGCGGGAATCCAGTCCGTCGACAGCGCATTTCCGAAGGTTTGCCGAGTAGATTCCCGCTTTCGCGTGAATGGCTGCGGCTTGCAACACCTATGCCTTGCAAATGACACCAGTACCATCCAGCCGAATAGTAGAGACGGCACACTAAATCGGATCCCTGCTGCAAAGCGTCTGACGCAGCTCGCAGATTTCGACCCAATCGAGCTTGTTAGAACCTCAAGTGATTCCTAACAACAATTGGCTATCTATAAGAATCAGCGTTAGTTAGTTATCTATCTCGAAATAAGGACTCTGCTTTAGCTAGCCGCTTGCGGCGAAACATCGCAAAAAGATTTGCGTTCCTGAGTTGGCAGCCCTGCGCCAGTCGCCGCGGCCTACGGTCCGCCGATCTCAATGCCGGGAGACCTCTGGAGTGCGGGAGCGCGTCATTCCCGCCCCGTCCCGCCTTGCGGAAGAGGAATCCAGCTTTGTGGTGGCCGTCCGTGTCTCCGAAGATGGCGGGGCACCGCGGCACTCCGAAGCGCTTCGCGCCAGTAGCATTTTCCGAGCGAAGTCTCGGAAAATGCTAAAAATCGCGAGAGGATTTGCCATCCTCTCCACCGGATTGCACGGGCCGTCGCAGCCCACGGTCCGCCGATCTTAACGGCGGGAGACCTTTGTAGCGTGGGAGCGCGTCATTCCCGCCAAAGCGGCGACCCCGCTTTGTAGCGCCGGTGCCCAGCCCGGCTGGCCGGGCATCTTGTCGGCATGGCGTCGTGCCGGGACGGCGGCGCTACGAAGGTGGGCGACGAAAGAACGGCCTCGGGCACCAGGTGTCAGAAAAGCAATGACGAGTGACAAGTGGCAAGTCCACCGTCCGACCGAGGAACTCAGGAGTAAGGAGTCAGGAGAATGCAACGACGGCACATTGAGTGGAACTGCGTTGTGAGCACCGGGAATTCGGCGGGCACAACGAAACGCATACGAATGCCAGCCCTTTCTGCTCTCCGACATCTACGTTTGGGGCGCCAAGCCCCTATATTCGCGCGGGCTTTCTCGACCGTGCGCTTTCTGACGGGGGCGATAGGGGGAATCTCGTTC
This sequence comes from Terriglobia bacterium, assembly GCA_050008675.1. Classification (GTDB taxonomy): domain Bacteria; phylum Acidobacteriota; class Terriglobia; order UBA7540; family UBA7540; genus CAVROP01. The sequence goes on along the minus strand of JBEKME010000037.1, from coordinate 24,313 downwards.
ACAGATGCGGTGAGACACCTGGGGAAGAGCTGTAGACAGGCGTGCAAATCGAATTCTGTGGCGGTTCCAAGGAGGAGCGCTACGTCTGATAAGGTATGTTATGTTAACTTATGGGCCCGTCGCAGGATTACGATGTAGCGCGGGCGTCTCGCCCGCTATCACGCCAGCGTCCCGCTCCCGCAAAGGACACTCCATTTCTTGGGTTTATGAGTGAAACGCGAAGGCTGAAAACAACAGCGCTGGCAAGCCACCCGCGCCGATGCGTTCCGCCGTTGACTCTCTCGCAGCCTCTGCGATACCCTGCACGTGAAGGCTCGGACGCTCCTCGATTGTCGATGGAGACGTTCCACACCGGAGGACCTTGTATGCGCAAGCTTCGATTGCTCCCTTGGCTTTTCATTTGCCTGCTTTCGCTCGCCGCGGCGTCCGATCTACCTCCCGTCCCGGCTACCCCCAGGAAGCCGGTTACCGAGGTTTACCACGGCGTGAAAGTGGTGGACGACTATCGCTGGCTCGAGGACTGGGATGATCCGGCAGTCCAAGCCTGGAGCGACGCACAGAACAGCCGGGCCCGCGCTTTCCTGGATGGATTCTCGACGCACGCCGAAGTCATCGACCGCCTGAAGTCGTTTGCCAATGCCATCAGTGGAGCCTATGACGGTCTCCAGTACCGCGGAGGCGTGCTCTTCGCTCTCCGGTTTCAGCCGCCCAAGCAGCAGGGCTTCCTGGTGACGCTGAAGTCGGCTGACGAGACCGGTTCCGAGCACGTGGTCGTTGATCCCAACCAGATCAACCCCGCAGGCACCACCACCATCGATTTCTACGTGCCGTCGCTCGACGGGCGGCGAGTGGCGGTCTCGATGTCGGAGAACGGCAGCGAGAACGGTTCCGTACACGTCTATGATGTGGCCACCGGCAGCCCGCTGCCGGACGTGATCCCGCGCGTGAACGGTGGCACGGCGGGCGGCAGTCTTGCCTGGAACGCGGACGGCTCGGGATTCTTCTACACTCGCTATCCACGCCCGGGTGAGCGACCAGAGGCCGACCTCGCCTTCTATCAACAGGTCTACTTCCACAAGCTCGGCACACCTACGGAGCAGGATACCTACGCCATCGGCAAGGACTTCCCGCGTATCGCCGAGGTTCAGCTTGCCGCTTCGACGAATGGACACTACATGCTGGCCACAGTCGCCAACGGCGACGGTGGGGATTACGCTCATTATCTGCTGGGGCCGGACGGCCACTGGGTCCAGCTCACCCGTTTTGAAGACGGCGTGAAGCAGGTTGTGTTCGGCAAAGACGAGGCGTTGTACATGACGTCGCGGCAAGCTGCACCGCGGGGCAAGATTCTGCGGCTGCCGCTCGCCGATCCGGTGCTCGCCCAGGCTACGACCGTTGTTCCTGAGAGCGAGGCGGTGATCGAATCCTGTTTGCCCACTGCCAGTCGGCTGTACGTCTTGGATCTCGTCGGCGGCCCTTCCGGTCTGCGCGTTTACGATCTCGCCGGGCACGCTCCAGGGAGCTTGCCGGTTGAGCCCGTCTCCTCCATCTTCGGATTGGTATCGCTGGAAGGAGACGAATTGCTACTGAACGCCGAGTCCTACCTTCATCCGCCTGCGTGGTACCGCTACGATCCAGCCTCCGGCAAGCTGGACAAGACGGCCCTTGCCGAGAAGTTCCCTGTCGATTTCAGCGACGCCGAAGTGGGGCGGGAGTTTGCCACTTCGAAGGACGGCACGCGGGTCCCAATCAACATCATCCGTCGCAAGGGAACGCGGCTGGATGGCAAGAACCCCTTGATGCTTACCGGCTATGGCGGCTTCGGGATCAGCCAGTCACCGGACTTCCACCCACTCGCTCGGCTCTGGCTCGACCGGGGCGGGGTTTACGCGATCGCTAACCTGCGCGGCGGAGGTGAGTTCGGCGAGGATTGGCACCGTGCCGGAAGGCTAACCAACAAGCAGAACGTATTTGACGATTTTGCCGCCTGCGCCGAATACCTCATTCGGGCCGGCTACACGAGTCCCGGAAAGCTTGCCATCATCGGCGGCAGCAACGGCGGCCTGCTGATGGGCGCTGCTCTTACCCAACACCCCGAGATGTTCCGTGCCGTGGTCTCGTTCGTGGGCATTTACGACATGCTGCGCACGGAAGCCATCACGGCCAACGCGGTGTACAACATCACCGAGTACGGAACGATCAAGGATCCTGAGCAATTCAAGGCTCTCTTTGCTTACTCACCGTACCATCACGTGACGAACGGAACCGCCTACCCGGCCGTGCTGTTCCTAACTGGCGCCAACGACCCGCGCGTGAATCCGGCTAACTCGCGGAAGATGACGGCGCGCCTGCAAGCGGCGTCGAGTTCCGGCCTGCCCATCTTGCTGCGCACTAGTTCCACCTCCGGGCACGGCGCCAGCTCTCTCGATGAGGGTCTGGCCCAGCAGGCGGACGTTTATGCCTTTCTGTTCCACGAGCTGGGGATGGAGAATGCGGTTTCCGGAAACTGAACGTGGCGGTAGTAGCGTGGCCGCTGATGTAAGGCGGGCGTCGATTCCTGTGAATGCAAAGGATTTACGCGCGGAAGTCCGGAAGATAAGTCCCCACCCCTGCCGGACGGCGAACCCCCTGCGGCGGCCGGCGGTGACTGATTCCAGACCTACACCACGTACTTGGAGACACCAAGCAGGCGGGCTAGATGGAGCCTGCCGCAAAGGGGCGGGACAGGCCCAAGTCCTCAGGTTCGCATTGCTCCCTTGAGCACTTCGCGAAGGCGTCGCGCCACGATCAGGTCCTCAGATGATTGCAGCATCCACACGCCCACAACGATTGTATTGGGACCGGAGGGCAATCCCCCCATGGCAGGCCCCGCCCCGGTCGCGGGATTCAACTCGATGCGCGGTTTTCCTTGGCGGAGCTTTTCCATTACCTGCTGCCCGGTGATGGGGATGCGATTCTGGTCGTAGGTAATCAGCAAATGCGGGACGTGGTTGGCAACGGGAGGAAGAAAGATCTTGGTCTCCACGGTGGGAATACCCTTCACCTGGTTGGCGATTCTTTCGGCACGTTTCTGGAACTCCGCCTGCATGGCCTCCTCGTCCTGGCTCAACAGCCAATCCACTGCGGCGACCAAGCCGATGATCTCTTCCTTTCCCACCTTCATGCCGCGACCAATTGTGTTCGAGTAAGGAGAGTTGTTTTTTAGCGCAAACTCAATCAGGTCCTTCCTTCCCAGCAACAGGCCGGTGCATTGCGGTCCCCGAATTCCCTTCCCCCCGGAAAAAGTCACGAGATCAAATCCCATTTGCACGTAATTCCAGAGATTCGCGATGGGCGGAACATCTGCCGCAGCATCGTTGAAGCAAGGGACTCCGTGCTTGTGGGCCACTCGCACCCAGTCCTCGCGGCTGATCTGGCCAGCCTCGGCGGCGTTGAAGAAGTTGGTCATCACGGTTCGTTCGTTGAATGCCGCCTCGTACTCTTGCATTGTTTCAACCTCGACGAACTTAATCCCACAGTTACGCAGGGCGTGGTCGTACCCGTAGCGATGGGTTTTCTGAACGATGACTTCGTTCTTCAGCCCTGTCATGTCCACCGGTACATTCACGATAGCCTGCTCGTTCCCGAGAGTGATACAAGCGGCCGTGCCCAGCGTCAGGGCGGAGGCTGCACCGGCCGTCACCAGAGCAGCTTCACAGTGCAGACGGCGCGCCAGGTACTCTCCTGCCGCTCGGTGCAACTCTTCGATGTTAACGGGCTGCTGTGCGGCTCGAGTCATCGCGGCCTGCACTTCGGCGGGCAGAATTGAGGCCGAAAGAATGGTGAAGGTTCCACCCGCGTTGATGAACGGAGTGACACCTAGTTTGCTGTAGTAATCCACTCCCTTTTCCGAGGGATGTCCCTGGGCGCGAAGCTCGCCGGCTGCACTTCCATACGCCACAGCCCCGCTCGCCATCAGCGTTTGGCCTGTTTTGCCAAAGAACTTTCTTCGGGTCATGAATCTCGACATCAGAATCCTCCTACAATCCTCTTCAGCGTGTCTTTACCGCGATTGCGGTAATCTCGATACGAGCATTGCTGACCAACGCCGCCACCTGCACCGTTGCGCGCGCCGGCCTGGGTGCGGGGAAAAAGGTCTTGTACACCTTGTTCATTTCCCCGAAATCGGCCATATCCGCAAGATAGACATTCACTGACACTACATCTTCCATCTGCAGGCCGGCAAGCTCCACGATTTTCTTGATGTTCTCCAGTGCTGCTTGGGTTTCGGGCCCAATTCCTCCCGGGCGCAGCTTACCCTCGTCCGATCCCTCCTGCCCGGCGACATAGAGGGTGTTGCCCACCAGGATGCCGTTGCTGAAGGGCAGTCCTTCTGCGGTTCCAGGCGGATTAATGGCGCGTTTTGCCGAGCTAAGGGGGCGGCCAGCGGCCATAAACAGGGCTGCCGCCAGGAGGGTAATTCCCAAAACTACCAACTTCATTACTATCTTGTTCATTGTTGTCAATTCTCCTGAAAAGAAATGTCCATGAGAGTAGCAGCGTTTCTTGTAACGACGGAGTGGGTGCGACATAGATCTCTACGCACAACGACGGCTGTCAGTGCCTTTTGTAATCCTCAGTAGAACAATCTAATTTCTCGGGTAGTTGTCCGCCCGCGCCGGAGGGGAGCTGCCCGATTCCGGCGTGGTGAAGTACTGCTTGGGGGCCTTCTCCCACTCGACCATGCTCAGACCCGAGGGATCGTACAGGATTCGCCCGGCCCGAATGGTCATGCGGGCAACTACCTTTACCCTTCCATCCATCCTGGCATATCCGTCGTCGATGAAACCGAAGTGACCGTGGAGTACTTCGAGTACAGCGACATCCGCTTCGTGTCCGACTGACAAGGTTCCTAGATCCGGGCGGCGGATTTCACTCGCCGGGTTGACCGTGGACCTTCGAATGGTGTCCTCCAGCGGCACGCCCATAGCGAGGAACTTCGACATCACTTCGGTCATACTAAGAACAGTGAAATCTCCCAGGTGCAGGTCCGTCGATATGGAATCCGGAATGAATCCTTGCTTTACTGCGGGCACGGCGTTCCGGAACCAGAAACTGCCCGCCCCATGCCCTACGTCAAAGACCACTCCGCGCCGCCGCGCCTCTCCTAGGATAGGATTAAGCTTGCCGTCGGCAAGCAGGATGGGAAATTGCTGCGCAAACACGTGCGTGTGAATATCACCCGGCCGCATCTTCTTCAAGATGAGGTCGGCGTAGGTCCGCTCCGGGCGGGGCCAGAAATCGAACATTACCGGCACATTGGCTAACCTGCCACATTCTTCGGCCTGATCCACGGCGGCCCAGGGTGTATGCACCGCGTCCCAGGGTTTCTCTGTCCAGTAGTGCGCCGTCTTCACTCCGACAATGACATCCTGGAATTTCTTGATCGTCTGGGCGCAGAGTTGGGGATCCATCTGCTCGATGGTCTGCTCGAGGCCGCCGTTCATACCATTTGCGACGATATTAAGGAAAGCCAGCACCCGCACCTGGGCGTGGTCGATGACTTCCTCTTTTTCTTGCAGGAAGGTATCGGCCCCGGCGGTTCCCGCGTCCACAACCGTTGTCACTCCTGCCGCAAGCGCAATGTCCGCCGGGACACCCAAGGGGGCGGTGCGTGAGCGTGCTTCCAGCGCAAACCAGTTAAGGGGAGCTCCCCCGTGGCCCACATGGAAGTGAATATCGATAAGGCCGGGAGTTACGTACAGGCCGGATACATCGACCACTTTCTCCGCCGCGCTTGCCGGAATGCTCTCGGCAACTGCCACTATCTTCCCCGCTGAAATCGCCACATCGGCGATTTTATCGACGTCGTTGGCGGGGTCAATTACATGGCCGCCTTTCAAGAGAAGGTCGTAGTGCGGCGCCTGCGCCTGCGCGGCAAGTTGCGACCCGAGCGCAATTGTGAATGCCAAGCTAAGGGCGAAGAATCCCGCTTTCCTCCATATCGATATCATGCGGCCCCCTTTTTCCAGACAATCCGTTTCGGAGTCTTAGGGCCAACCTCGAAGAGGCTGCCCGGAACTGATGGGTGCGCTTGGTGGAACCCCGGAATGGATTCACCGAGCGTGAAAAGCCGATCCCGTCATATCCGGCCCATAGCTTATCCCTCATCACGTGCTATTTCAAGCCCATGGTTGCGAGGGCAGAGTCGCGTCAAAGTCGCGTCGGCGGGCCGGCCCCGAAGGGGCCGAAGGTCATTAGTCCCGCAGTCGCGGGGTGAAACCCACGGGAAGCGTCGCCCGTGGGTGTTCGACCCCGACGGGGTCGAATATCTTTTCGCTCCTTGTCCGTAGGTTTCACCCCGCGACTGCGGGACTAATGATCTTGTTCCCCTTCGGGGAACTCCGCGGACTTTGACGCGACCCTGTCGGGGGCCTGTGGTCGGGGGCCTTTACAATCCCGCACCTCCGGGCTATTCTCTCAGTCGATTCTTACCATCAGGAGGGCCAATGCTGAAGTCCTTGCGGTCGTCTTTCGTGCAGGCAATCGTTCTCTTGTGTGTCTCGGTGCTGGCGCATGCGACGGATGGGCCACAGCCCAGCGGGCCGGTAAAGCCGCTCTACCAAAAGCCACCTAAGGTCATAACCGACATCCTCGAATCGCCGGCGCCCCCGATGACGCTGGTGAGTCCCGCCCGTGATCGCGTGCTGGTTATTGACAGCATGCGTCATCCGCCTATCTCCGATCTTGCACAGCCAATGTTGAGGATCGCCGGCCTGCGAATCAATCCCGCAACCAATGGGCGGCATCATCCGCCGCGCCACGTGGGCTTGCGGATGATCAGCATTGCCGACGGCAAAGAGACTAGGCTCTCCACGCCCCCGAACGCCTGGTTGAGCGTGCCTCTGTGGTCGCCGGACGGCCAGCGCTTCGCGTTCACCAACACCACCGCAAACACCATCGAACTGTGGATCGGCGACGCCGCCACGGGCACGCTACGCCGCATTACGGACGTGGAAATCAACGCAACCTACGGAGAACCCGTGCAGTGGATGTCAGGCAGCGGCGCCTTGCTGGTGCAACTCGTTCCACCGCGCCGTGGAGCGCCACCGGCAGAATCCAGGGTGCCGACGGGCCCTACTGTCCAGGAGAGCGCGGGAAAATCGGGGCCCGTGCGCACCTATGAAGACCTGCTTCAGAATGCGCACGACGAAGAGCTGTTTGAATACTACGTCAGCTCGCAGCTTGCGTTGATCGACGCGCAGAGCGGGAAGCTAAAAGAAATCGGCGCACCGGCGATCTTCGACAGCATTGCCCCTTCACCCGACGGCCAGCATATCCTGGTGGCTCGCATCGTGCGCCCGTATACATACCTGCTCCCCGCCGAGGGGTTCGCCAAACAAGTTGAAGTCTGGGATCGTAACGGCAAGCTCGAATACAAGGTCGCCAGCCTGCCCACCACCGAACAGGTACCCATCGAGGGAGTGCTGACCGGCCCCCGTGACTACCAGTGGGTGGCTACGAAACCGGCTACCCTGGTCTGGGCGGAAGCGCTCGACGAAGGTGATCCGAAGAAGCAGGTCCCCTATCGCGACCACCTGTTCCTACTCCCCGCCCCGTTCACAGGCAAGCCGGTTGAATGGGTGAAACTCGAACAGCGCTTCATGGGGCCTGGGTTCCGGTCCAGCAGTGTCCTCTTTGGCGAGAAGGGCGGCCTGGCGCTGGTTCACGATTACAACCGTGATCGCCGCTGGCTCCGCACCTTTCAGATTAGCATTGACTATCCCGGACAACCGCCCAAGCTGGTTTGGGAGCGCTCGATCCGAGACCGCTACGGGGACCCCGGCTTTCCGGTCCTGCGCACCCTGCCCAACGATCAGCAAGTGATCTTGCAGCATGAGAACACCATTTACCTGGAGGGTGACGGCGCTTCGCCGAAAGGCGACTTCCCTTTCCTGGATCGCTTTGACCTGACGACCCACAAGTCTGCGCGCCTCTTCCAATCGGCCGATAAGACCTACGAGTCATTCGTGGCGCTTTTGAGCCACGACGCTGCGCGATTCATCACGAACTTCGAGACGCCGGATGATCCGCCTAACCTGTTCATCCGCGAACTGGCGAGACCGGATGCTAAGACGGCACTGACCCACTTCCCCGATCCGGCCCCGCAGTTGCGCGGCATTACCAAGCAGATCGTCACCTACAAGCGTAACGATGGCGTGCAACTCTCGTTTACGCTCTACCTGCCGCCAGACTACAAGCAAGGGCAGCGGCTGCCCACCATCGTCTGGGCGTACCCACTGGAATACAACGATGCAGCTACCGCCGGACAGGTCTCGGGCTCGCCCTACCGCTTCACGATGATCGGCGGGATTTCGCACCTGTTCCTTTTGACTCAAGGCTACGCGATTCTCGACAACGCAACCATGCCGGTGGTTGGCGACCCGGAGACGATGAACAACACTTATGTCGAGCAGATCGTGGCCAGCGCCAAAGCGGCCATCGATAAAGCTGCTGAGATGGGCGTCACAGATCCCCATCGGGTGGGTATCGGCGGCCACAGCTATGGCGCCTTCATGACCGCCAACCTGCTGGCGCACTCCGATCTGTTCAAGGCTGGCGTGGCGCGCAGTGGAGCCTACAATCGCACCCTGACTCCGTTCGGGTTCCAAAGCGAACGGCGGACGTTCTGGGAAGCGTCCGAAATGTACATGAGGGTTTCGCCCTTCGCCTATGCCAACAAGATCAAGACTCCGATTCTGTTGATTCACGGCGAAGCGGACGACAACTCGGGCACTTTCCCCATCCAGAGCGAGCGCATGTATCAGGCCATCAAGGGCAATGGTGGGACGGTGCGGTATGTGACGCTGCCCTACGAGGCCCATGGCTACGTGGGGCTGGAATCGGTGGAGCACACGCTGTGGGAGATGCTCACCTGGTACGACCGCTGGGTGAAAAATGCTCCCGCCTCCGCCAGCGTAACGGCGAAATGAGAATCACAGCACAGCATAGCCGCAACCAAAAGCAGATTCTTCGCTACGCTGCGCTCCGCTCAGAATGACATGTCATCCTGAGTCCGCCGCGGCGGGACATCTCATCCCCAGAATGACATGTCATCCTGAGCGAAGCGAAGGATCTGCTTTTCTTCGCGCCGCGCGATGAAGTTGGCGCCTACTGGCGGGCTCTTTCATGTCTTAATCTTGGGGCCGGAGCTTCAGGCGGTTCTTGTTCGCTTCCAGGAAAGCCCGCAGGTCCTCTGTGGCATCGAGCAGCTTGTTCCACTGCTCATAGTAGAGCGTCACCGGAAAGCGTCCCAATCCGTAGACGCTCACGCCCCCTTTGTCGCCGACCTTGAACTCCAGCTTCCCACTTTGTTTCGATCCCAGTTGCTTCTCAAGCTGGGCAATCCGGGCCATCAAATCTTCTTTGGTTGGCTCTGACATCAGACGCATCCTCCTGCCGTAGACCGATTGTCGCGCTACTCTTGTTCAGTCCCCGGCTCCGTTCTCGACAACGCGGGTCGCTGCGCAGCACAAACGCGTTGCCAGTTTCGCGAACCCGCTATGATAGCTGATTTCGCCGTAACGAAACAGCCGGGCCAAATCCTCACTTTCGTGTCGCACACCACGGTAGGGCTTTTATGCCATTGCTAGTGTCCTAATATGGGACGTAGGGCCGGTCCTGTCCCGCCATGGCGGGAGGAGAGGCGGCCCTACATTCGAATTGGGACACTACCACGGCGATTGATTTCGTGTTTCCAGAATGGTAAATTATTACAAGGGGATCGACCGCCGGCAAGGGGGGAACGCAACCATGAAGTGTCCAATTGCAAGAGTTTTGACCATGGCTCTGGCTTTGGGTCTGGGGACTGGCATAGCCCCGGCACAGAATTCGACGAGTTCAGTGCCGCTTGGTGATCTTGCACGCCAACTCAAAGCACAGCGCGCAAAGTCTGAAGGAAAGTCCAAGGTCTTCACCAACGACGACCTCGCTACCCAGTCGCCCTCGGGTGAGCAATCGGCGGCCTCGCCAGCGAAGTGGTCGTCCACAATCGCCAAGGAGGCAAAGTCGGGGGAGAAGCCCGCCGAGAAGACAAGCGGGAATGAAGCCGGGAAGGAATCCGCGAAAACGCCCCCGGCTGAAACGGGGGAGCAAACGCACGGGGAAAAGTATTACCGCGAGCGCATGAGTAAACTACAAGATCGGTTGGAACTCGACCAGCGAGAACTCAGTGTGCTCGAACAAAAACTGGGCCAAAACCAGATGCAATACTACCCCGATCCTAACAAGGGCCTGCTCCAGGAAAGCGGTCCCACCGCTATGTCGGATATTCACAAAGGGCAAGACCAGATCGACAAGAAGAAAGCTGAGATTGCCGCCGATCAGGAGGCTATCGATGACCTCCGGGAGCAACTGCGGCGCGAAGGCGGTGACGCGGGGTGGCTTCGTTAGGGCAGGTCTGGGCTGCGCGAGTCAAGCGTGATGCCACGCGCGACCTGTGAAGTGAAATTGCAGCTCACCACGCCAGGGGGGAACATATGATAATAAGAATTTGTGCATTTTCCTTCGTGGTTGCCATCACTTCCCTGCCCTTGCTTGCGGCGCCACAGCAGTCGCTGGGAGATCTTGCCCGGCAACTACGCCAGCAGCAGCCTAAAGCTGGGCAGAAAACCACTACGGTTTACACAAACGATAATCTGCCTGCCCGCCCGCCGGATGAAACCCGCGCGGCGGCCTCAGGCATGTCGAGCACTCCTGCCATAAGCTCATCGGACAAAGCACAGGCAGAACCCGATTCCAGTCGCGCGGCCACGGAAACCAGCAAGGCACCTGAGAGGGGCCAAGCTGCTAATGAACCGGAGAAGCCGGAAAACAAGAAAGGAACTAAGGAATACTGGCAAAGCAGGTTCAAGTCTGCGCGCGCCCGGCTAGCCGACGCCGAAGAACGGCAACAGCTCGCAGAAGACGAATTAAACCTCCTCCAGATTCAGGATGCACGCGAAATCGATCCGACCGCGAAGGCTGAACTTGCCGACAAGATTAAGGCCAAGGAGAATGAGGTGTCAGGGAGCCGAGCAGCGACTGAGGAGGCCCAGAAAACTCTTGAGGACCTTCAGGACGAATTCAAGGCGAGCGGCGCGCCGGATGAATGGAGTGAAACAGAGACAGAAACCACGCAGTGACCGCTGGGACACCAGGAGCCAGAAGTCAGAAGTCAGGAGCCTTCATGCACGGTCATCCTGAGTCCCGCTTTTTGGGACGAAGGATCTCCGCAGTTCGTGTGCAATTTCCGCCCGCAGGAGGTGGAAAGGAACTGCAGGGATTCTTCGTCCGCCAAAGAACGGCGTCCTCTCCAGAAACTCGATGCATTGCTCGTGTCGATTGAGCAACTTGCACCGAGCCTCTCTGATCCGTCCTCGGCGTGCAACTGACCCCTCACCCAGCCCGCGCCGGCTGGTGAAAGCGCCGGTGCGGGCCACCCTCTCCCCAGGGGACAGGGCAACACCCGTTTGCTACGTACTCCGTTTCTGACATCACGCATAGCAGTTTTCGGCTATACACGCTCAGAATGACACGGGACCCGAGGTGACGGTGTCGTCTTCTGACTCCTGACTTCAGTCATGCCTTTTCCGCCAGATGGAGTGCCGCAATCCCGCCCGTAAAATTAGCGTAACGGAGGTTTTGAAAACCCTCCGCGCACAGTAATTCTGATAACGCCTGCTGGTTGGGGAACTTTGACACCGAATCGTGAAGGTACTGGTATGGCCCCCGAACGCCGGAAATCCAGGTCGCGATCTGCGGCAGCATATGGCGGAAATAGAACCGAAAGAAGGGTCCAAAAACCGGCCAACGAACCTCTGAAAACTCGAGAATGGCAAGGATGCCCTGGGGCTTGAGAACCCGCCGTATCTCCCTGAGCCCACTCACGTAGCTGGCCAGGTTCCGAAAACCGAAAGCAAGGGTTGCAACATCCAGAAACTCGTCAGGAAATGGCAAAGCCAGAGTATCCGCCTCGAGGAACAGCGTTGAGTGAGGGAGGGCCTTCGTCTTGGCGAGCCGGAGCATGGGGTGGCAGAAATCCGTCCCGAACACTCTGCCGGCCGAATACCGTTCCAGCTCGAACGCAAGGTCACCCGTGCCGCAACAAAGGTCCGCTACCTTGGAGTCCGGACGCTCCAGGACGTGGCGCAAAGTTTTCGCAGTGGCCTTCCGCCAAGCGATGTCCCGACCCGCAGAAAGGAAATGGTTCAGGAAATCGTAACGCGGCGCGATCGCCGAAAACATCTTCCGGACCACGCGGGGGGTGGGGTCAGTGGCGTCCGGAGAACGCGGTGGGCTTCCCCCAAGAGGAGCGTTTGCAGCATCACTCATGCCAGCCGCCCCGCTGCACGTCCCGGAAAGCGGCTTCGACGAGGCTCAGAGGGACTTGATCTGAAATCCTGACTTTGCCGATCCGTTCCGGAATAACCCAGTGAATTCGGCCTCGGACAACCTTCTTATCCTGCGGCAAAAGCTCTAAGATTCGGCGCACGCGAAGGCCATGTAGGGTGGGCAAGGGGCTGACCTGCCGCACCAAGCGCGCAATTCGCTCGCCTTCCGCGGGCTCGAGCACTCCCAACAACTCCGCCAGGCGTGACACTATGAGAATTCCCCACCCCACCGCCTCCCCGTGCAAAAACCGCCCGTAGCCACTCGCTTCCTCAAGCGCATGGCCGAAGGTGTGGCCCAGGTTAAGAACGCGCCGCAGACCGGCTTCGCGTTCATCGCGGCTGACGATCTCCACTTTGACTTTAGCCGCACGCGCCAGGATTTCCTCCAGGTCCCCGGCCTGCTTCGGAAGAAACTTCGAGGCCTTCGCTTCCAACTCTTTGAATAAGCCCGGCCCCGAAAGGATGGCGTGTTTTGCAACTTCAAAGAAGCCGGATCGGAACGATCGCTCGTCAAGCGAAGCAAGAACCGTAGGCTCTGCGAGCACCATGCGCGGGGGGTAAAACGTTCCGAGCAGATTCTTCATGGCACGCACGTTGACCGCCGTTTTCCCGCCGATGGAGCTGTCCACCTGGGCCAGGACCGTGGTGGGCACCTGCAGGCAGTCAATGCCGCGCATGTAGGTGGAGGCGACAAACCCACCCAGGTCGCCGACCACACCCCCACCAAACGCCACAAGCAGTGAGCGCCGGTCTGCCCCTTTTTCCAGCAACTCAGCCCCAACCTCCTCTACCCTCATGACGCTTTTCGATTTCTCGCCGGGCGGGACGAACAAGGGCCGGGCGTTTTTCACGCCGCCTTCGCGGAGAAGCTTCTCCCCCCAACGCTTCCACAAATGTCTTTCGGTGAGGATGAAAATCGATGAGTAGCGGTCTTGTGGGAAGTCGGCGAGGGCCCGCCAAGCCCCGCAACCCACGTTGACGCTGTACTTGAAACCTTTAGACCTTACCCAGAAACGTTGCATAAACAGCCTTCAGCTCTCAGCTATCAGCTATCAGCGGCCAGAAATCCTCTCGACGTGCTACTGATACCGTGGCAGCACAACAACCCGCAAGCGCAGGTACTTTCCTGGTTTGAGTTGGTTAGGACGCGGAATTTCTTTGAATTACACTGACCCCGGGTTCTGTTCGTGCAGCAGCACGCCGAAATTGCGACGGTACTGAAGAACTCGATCTTCGCGTAAGTCTCCCCCAAGATTTCGCAATGCCCAGCCTTTCTCCGGTCATGAGCGCGCGTCATTCGAGACCCCGAAAGACCCAGTCCGCCCCGTAGCGGCCATAAACACGTCATCCCGCCCGTCTGCAACAAGGATTATACACCTTGAGTCTAGAATCAGGACCTGGGCAGGTGAGCCCGGCGAATCGTAAGGATCACATCACGACCAGCCCCCACTAGCCACTAACCACTAGCCACTGCTCTTGAACTTGTTGCAGGCGCGTGATGCCAAGGCTATCATTGAAGTGCCATGTCAGGAAAGAGAGAGCGCCAGGTTGATTTCCTTATCCTCGGCGGAGGAATTGCCGGCACGCGGGCCGCCCTTGAACTCGCCCGGGCCGGTAAGGTTCTGGTTCTAACCAAAGACGAACTTTACGAATCCAGTACGGAATACGCCCAGGGAGGAATCGCCGCGGCCCTGGGTGAGGACGATGAAGTAGGACTGCACCTCCATGATACATTACGTGCCGGCGACGGGTTGTGCCGGGAAAAAGCCGTGCAAATCCTGGTGAGCGAAGGCCCACAGCAGATTGAGCAGTTAATCGCATGGGGGATGCGCTTCGACCGCAACGGAAACAAGCTGGCCTTCACGCGCGAGGGGGCGCACAGCCGTTCGCGCATCCTGCACGCGCATGGCGATTCCACCGGCAGCGAAATCCTGCGGGCCTTGGTGGCGAAGGCGAAGTCCCACCGCGCCATCCAGTTCCTGCCTCACGCCTTTGCGATTGAGCTTTTGGTGGACGTGAATCGGGTTTGCGGAGTGACCTTTCTCGATGAAAGGACATCCTCGCTCAAGACACTGTACGCCAAAGCCGTGCTGCTGGCGACGGGCGGGCTCGGGCAGGTTTATAAGGAGACTACAAATCCTCTGGTCGCCACGGGTGACGGCGTGGCCATGGCGCATCGCGCGGGCGCGCTGAGCAGCGACATGGAGTTTGTGCAGTTTCATCCCACAGCCTTGTACGTCAAGGAAGCCCCACGTTTCCTTCTCTCCGAGGCCTTGCGCGGCGAAGGCGCTTATCTTCGCAACATTCTCCTGGAACGGTTCATGCCCCGCTATCACGAGGCGTTGGAATTGGCGCCACGCGACATCGTTTCGCGCGCCATTATCATGGAGATGCAAAGGACCAAGAGCGAATGCGTTTACTTGGACTTGACGGAACTTGAACCCAAGCATGTCAAAAAACGCTTTCCAAGAATCTACTCGACTTGCCTGCACTACAACATCGACATCACCTCCGACCTCGTCCCCATTCGCCCAGCCGCTCACTATGCTATGGGAGGTGTCGCAACGGACTTGCATGGCGCCACTTCCTTGAAGGGCTTGTACGCAGCCGGTGAGGTCGCGACCACAGGCGTCCACGGCGCCAACCGTCTGGCCAGCAATTCCCTTCTGGAAGGCTTGGTGTTTGGCGCCAGGGCGGCCTCCGCCATGATCGACCAAAGGCGGGAATTCAAGCCACCCCTGCCGCGCAAGGCTCCAAACCCCGTAGCAAGCCGCGCTACCCCCGGGCCGGACCTGAATACGCGGGACGCTGAGCCGGCGCGCCTGTCGCCGCAAGAAACCGTGATCGAGGTCCGGTCCATTCTGTGGAGTAAGGTGGGTATTATCCGCACCGGCAAGGACCTTTGCGACGCCATCAAACGGCTCGATTCGGTTGTGCTGGCTGGCCCGACTGCACCATCCCGTCAGTTTTACGAGGCCCGCAATATTCTACAGGTCGGCAGGATGATCACTCGATGTGCCCTGGCGCGGGAGGAGAGCCGCGGCGCCCACTACCGGTCAGATTTCCCCTTCAAGGACGAAGCCACACGAGCGAAGCACTCGTTTGCTGCAAGACACGCACCCGTCTTCTTCGCCTAGCCACGCACTGTGCGAAGTGGTCAGTTGTCAGTGGTCAGTCGTCAGTTGAAAAAACGCGGCCGCAGCAATTCTGAATTACGAATTGTGAATTGAAGAAGTGCAGCGGTCAGGGGCCTTGGTCGAAGCGCGTAAAGCAAGTTCTGCATCCCCAATTAACCATTCACCATCCACTATTCATAATTCTGCTCCCTCTCCTGACTTCTGGCAGCTAATTCTTACGGGGGGATTTCTCGAGTTCGATGAGCGTAGCCGTCACTACGCGGCCCACTATGGTCAGGCTCTGGGGACTGCAATGATCGAGCGTGTCCTTGGCCGAATGCCAGTAGCTGTTATTGGGTCCGTAATCAAAATCGATCAAATCCACTGCGGAGACGCCCGCATTAATGAACGGCATGTGGTCATCATCGACAGCATTCTGGCTGTCCACAAAATACCTGCCGTAGCCCAGGCGCTGGGCAACGTTGAAGAGCAAGTCACTCAGCCAGGGCGTGGAGCCGCTTTCGCGGGGTATGCGGAGCTGCGCATCACCAATCATGTCAACCAGGATAAGAGCCTGAATGCGGCTGAGTTCACCGCTCGAGGAGAGCTTCTCGACCAGGTGCCGGCTTCCGTAAAGGCTGTCTGTAGCGGACCAATCCCGCACGGCTTCTTCCCCGTCAAAGAAGACCAGCCAGTAATTCAGCAAATTCTGTCGCGCCCCCAGGACTCGAGCAAGTTCAACCAGGAGCGCAGCGCTGGAGCCACCGTCATTGGCGCCCAGGAAACGGAATTGGTCGAAACGTTTTGTATCGTAATGGCCGGCCACGATCACCGTCTCGCGATGCGAACCGCGAAACTTGGCGATCAGGTTGTCCATGGGGATCGGCCCGATGGGGGTATTCCCCACAAAGGAATCTTCTTCTACCTCTGCCCCCGTGCCTCGAAGTTCTTGAATTAACCATTGGCGGGTTTGCGTCAAAGCCGGGGAGCCCGAAGGTCGGGGACCGAAACCCACAAGGTGCTTAAGATCCTCAAAGGCACGCGCCCCACTGAAGCTCGGTGGCTCGGCTCCAGGCGAGAGTGAAGCAAGCGCGAGGCACACCCCCCCTACCATCAAGGCCAGGGGCCGCCGCCGCTCGGCACGTTTACGCCTCAGCACGCTTTTGCTTCCACCTCTTGCGCAGATAGACAAGCCAGGAGAGCCCAATGCTGAGGATGTAGAGCCCCACCATGGGAATCCAGAGAATAAATAGGGTGGCCACGTCGGGAGTAGGAGCAATGGCAGCGGCAGCCACCGCCGTCACCAGCACCGCGTACCGCAGTTGCCTCAGGAGGAACTTGGGAGTTACAATCCCGAACAAAGACAGGACCAGAATAATAACCGGTAGCTCAAAGACCAGTCCCACGCCGACGATGATGGTCATCGCAATACTGAAATACTCGTTAATGGTCACCATCGGTTGGAATCTGTGGCCGAACACCAGCAGGAATCGCAAAGCCGGGGGGAAAGCCAGCTTGTAAGCAAAGAGCCCGCCCGAAATAAACAAGCCACTGGTCAGCAGCACAAACGGCCATATGTAGCGCTTTTCATGGCGGTAAAGCCCCGGGGAAATGAAAAGCCAGAGCTGATAGAGAATGTAAGGCGACGCCACAAAAATCCCCGCCATGGCGGCAAGCTTGATGTAGAGATTAAATGGATCAATGGGATTCGTATAAACTAACTTGTCCGACATGTGAAGGGCACGAAGGGTGTCAGTGAGGGGTTTGGCCAGGTAACCATAAATGTTATCAGCAAAGTAAAAGGAAACACCGAACCCAATAATAATCGAAATGACGGACCGGAGCAGCCGCTGGCGAAGCTCCTCGAGATGCTCGAGGAACGACATTTGCTTGCCGGTCAGTTCTTCATCCTCAGGATCATTGCCCGGGTTCTTTGGGGGTGGGTTCTGGATCGTTGTGGCCATACTTGGGGCTTGAGTCGGGCGGGCCCTCCGGGTAGCGGTCCAAGTTCTTGATTTCCTCTTCCAGAGAACTCTTCAATTCGTTGGACGCGCGGCGCAATTCGCCCAGACCCTTGCCAAGCGTCCGCGCGATCTGCGGGAGTTTCTTGGGCCCAAACAGTAGGAAAGCAATAAAAAGTATGAACCCGATTTCACCTAATCCGCCGCCAAACAAGGTCAACCTCTCGCACAAATCATAGGTGACGCGACCGGCGTTGTCAAGATAAACCGCAGGGCCATCAGAAACTTCGCACAGCGCGCTCCAGCAAGCTGAAGAGTACAGGAAGCCATGTTTCAAGGCCCAACTTTGGGTGAGATCGTTCCAGCCGTTGTTTTCCACTTTCCAACGGGCATGGCCCAGGCAACGAACCAGGGGAGCGGAGCTGGAACTTGGCTTGCCGCCACCACCCCGCCCGTGGTGCGCCCGGGGGCTAAGGTTACGGTTAAGTACCAGACCGGGCCGTGGCGCTTGCCCCGAGCACACTTGCCGGCCAGGTTGCCACAATTCAAATAGCGCTCGATCAGATTGGTCTTTGCATCATTCCGAGTTCACGGAATTTAACGAGTAATATTAACGGGGAGACTCGGTGCGTGCCCCAACCTGAGGCGGTTGTACGGGGGGAAGTGCCATCTTCTGATGGATGGCGTAAAGCACCAGCTCCAGACGGTCCGAAACCCCAACTTTATCGTAGATTGACCTTAGGTGGTTCTTCACCGTTTGTTCGGTAATGGAGAGATGCTGGGCGATTTCCCGATTTCGCCATCCCTGCATCAGGTAGCTGATTATTGTCTTCTCTCTCTGCGTCAACGTATCTACGGGTCTTAATGACCGGGAGGCATTCGTTTCCACAAACTTCGCTATGCGGGCAACCTGCTGATGCGGCAACCAGACTTCGTTCTCCCAAACTACCTTGCGAGCGCACTTAACGAACAGCGACGGTTCCACTGACTTAAGAATGATGCCCGAAGCGCCCAACTGGATGAATCGCATGCCCTCGTCTTCCACAGGTGTCGAGGAGGACGTGACCACGATTTTACACTTAGGCGCCTCTCGACGAATGTCCGCAAGCAGATTGCCACCAGCTTCCGTTATGATTTCCGCCTGGATAAAATAGAGATGAGGCTGCAGGGATTTCGTCAGTTCGATCAACTGCAAGGCAGAGTCGGCTTGCGCGACGACGCGCAGGTCATCCTCCACCGCGAAGAGCTGTTTCAGTCCAAACCTGAAGATGCCTTCACGGTCGGCTATGAGAACCCGGATCTTTTTCTTCCCGCCGTTGCGGACCCTCATCCAGAATCACGTCCCAATGCCACCTGTTCGCGAGGCCGATCTGCCTCCACGACACGCGCCGCCCTCGGAGCTCTTGATTGGTCTTTGGGAATACACTACCAGCCCGCCGTGCATGATGGCTGAATCGCCCGGAATCTTGCCTACTCTGTTCAGATAGCGTCAAACAGCTTGCGTGCGCGTGGGCCGGAATTCGTACTCGTCAATCGTGGCGCCCATCCCCCTCGACTCGCCGGGGCAGCTCCAACGGATGACCCGCCCATTACAATGCAACTCAACGGGGACACGCGTAATAGTCGCAGGGAGAAATACTCTCATGGTTACGGGTGTCTTGCGGGGAGGGCGGACGGGAATACGCATGAACAACCCGTTCCCACTGATGTTTCCGGTCTTTCCCTCCACGTGGCGAGAGCGGCCCCGGCGACTCTTCCAGCGCACTTCTACCGGGAACTCTACCGGAATGCGTATTCCGGCGCGCGGATTGTTACTCATAGGCTCTCCACCGAAACGAGCCAAACCGGCCATGAGAGTTTACCTCGTTCCTGCCATCGTGACAACAGGAAAACTCCTAGCGGTCAATGAAATGTTTGGGCGCAAACTTCCGGGCTGACCCCGGAAATTGACCCGGCGGGGATGGTCAATCAATGGAAGGCCACTGCTACGTTTCCCATCCCCGCCGCACGCCAAGAGGGCACTATGCTATTCGCGCCAGACCAGGAGCCGGATCATGCCACTCTCTGGCGACCGGCTCCATCAGCCTTCCCATCGGTCCACCGGAGAGGTAGGTTTTTCGAAAGCTTACTTCTATTTCCCCCTCTCCGCCAAGCGTACCGGCGTACCGGTACTTCTGTACGAGGCATTGCCTAAACGGCGGAGCGCTGCTAACCTTGCGGGCTTGGGGGTGGATTGCCGGTTCAGTCCAGGTGGGGGTTCCCCCGGACGAACTCTGAAAAGGAGACAACAATGAAACTGGGTGAAATTGCGGTGCGGCTTGAATGCCAGCTTGAAGGTCCGGAAGAACTCGAAATCACCGGCGTCGCCGGAATGGACGAGGCCACACCCGGCGAATTGACTTTTCTTGCCAATCCTAAGTACGTGCTCAAAATCAAGACGACACGCGCGGCGGCCATCATTGCCAGCCCGGAGGAGGATCTGGAGGGGCGGCCCGCGTTGCGTTCGGCGAATCCTTACCTCACGTTCGCCAAGGCCCTCGAGTTCTTCCATCCGCTTTACCGGCCCCCGACGGGCATTCATCCCACGGCAGTGATCGCCCCGGATGTCAAATTGGGCCGCGCTCCCTCCATCGGCCCCTACGTGGTTCTGGAAGAAGGAGTGGAGATTGGGGATGACTGCGTGCTGAAAAGCCACGTGGTAGTTTACCGAGGAGCCAGGATTGGACGCCGCTTCTTCGCCCATGCGCATGCGGTGGTACGTGAATTCGTTCGCATCGGCGACGACGTGACCTTGCAGAATGGCGCGGTTGTCGGGACGGATGGCTTCGGGTTCGCTCGCCAGGCGGATGGCTCTTACTACAAAATAGTGCAGTCCGGGACGGTGGCCATCGAGGATGGTGTCGAGATTCAAGCCTATGCCTGTATCGACCGGGCCGCCGTGGGAGAGACGCGCATCCACCGCGGCGCAAAAATCGACAATCTCGTTCAGGTAGGACACGGCTGCGAGATCGGGGAGAATACTCTCCTCTGCGGACAGGTGGGCCTTGCCGGAACCACCAAAGTGGGGCGGAACGTGATCCTCACCGGCCAGGTCGGCATAGCGGGCCATGTGACTATCGGAGACAATGTGGTGGTGTCCGCCCAATCCGGCATTCACAGTGATGTCGAACCGAACCGCATAATGTCCGGCTCCCCGGCTATCGACAACACGCTCTGGATGAAATGCGTCGCGGCTTATGCCCGGCTTCCGCAAATGTATGCTACCTACCGCAAAGTCCGAGAGCTGCTGGAGAAGCCGGGCCAGAACCTTTAGGTAGGGAGTAGGGAATAGCCAGAAAGGCGGGAAGGAGGGGCTGGGGCAATTCTGAATAGTGAATAGTAAATTATGAATTGTGAATTGAGGAAGCGTAGCAGTCAGCGGCCCTGGGCGCGTAAAGCAAACTCCGCGTCCGCAATTCACCATTTACTATTCACCATTCACTATTCAGTATTCTGCTCGTCACTCGTCACTGCTCTACCGGCCATTCATCCTTCTCGAGGCCTGCCAGGATGGCCTGGCGGACACGGTCCATGATCAATGGGCGGTCCTCCATAGCAGAACCTTCCGTGGCGACAGGTTGGTGGAAGGTGATACGCACACCTCCCGGCCGCATCACGAACTTTCCTTTGGGCATGATCTTGTTGCTACCCGAGACCGAGATGGGAACAATGGGAGCACCCGCTTTGATTGCCATAACAAAGACGCCTTTCTTGAAGCGCTGAAGCCTGCCATCGGGGCTGCGAGTGCCCTCGGGATAAACGAGGAATGACTTTCCAGCCTTCAGTGCCTGCACGCCCTTTTCGACGGCCTCGAGCGCTTGTTCCCGGTTCCGGCGATCGACGAGGATAAACCCGCACGCCACCATAGCTCTTCCGAGAATTGGAACGCGGAAGAACTCCTTCTTTACCAGCACGAGCACCGGCGGTAAGACGGCCAGCAGGGCGGGAGGGTCAAAGTTGCTCTGGTGGTTGGCCATGAAGACAACCGGCCGGTCGGAGGGAATTTGGTCGAGTCCATGGATTTCAAGGCGCGTTCCCGCCAGCCACAAAGCCATCCTTGCGCCTAGCGTTCCCACCCTGTAAACCAGATCGCCATCCCCCCTGATCGCAGCATAGATCAGCACTGGCGGTCCCAGGATCAAGATGTAAGCGAAAGTGACAAGGGTTACCAGGAAAGCTCGGATCATGGCTGGTCAGCGCCCGCGCGCGTGGTCTCTCCCTTGAGCCAACCTTCGCGCACCTGGACCTGTTCAGGCGAAGGATGGGCGATTTCCTTCAGGCGGCAAGTTGCCTCTTCATTGGCTTCCAGCCGGTGTTCAATCTCCAGCTCCAGGCCGGCGTAGCCGAGATACGTATCATAGTCCAGCTCCCGCGTGCCCCGCACATAATCAGCAAAGAAGGCCTCCAGCCCGGAAAACCTGGGAGCTATCTGTGCTATCAGGCGCTGCAGATCCGCATCCGTATAGTAGCGGCCGGGGCGGGCGAAGTCTTCGTTCAAGCGGCGCATCACGTCATCCAGACCGGCGCCATTCCCGGTGGCGTGACGGAGGGCCAGGTCGAGCAGGAAGCCCAGCAATTCGCCCTTATTGTAGTACGAGATGCTTCGCTCGGGCCGCAGGTAGTCGTTATACTTTTCAAGCCACGCTTCCAGCCCCGACTCCTCCGCGCTTTGGAAGAAACGGGCGGGCCGGGATTGAAGCGTCTCAATCGCCGACCCCAGGCGGGCGTAAAAAGTCTTGCGGGAGATCAGTCCCGCTCGCAACAGTGCGAGTGCGCCATAGGCGCTCGTCACGCCTTCACAGAACCAAAGGTCGCGAGTGTCGTTGCCGTGGACGTAATCGATGGGCTCGAGCGATTGCGGCCGGATGCGCTTCACGTTCCACAGGTGGAAGAACTCATGCGCCGCGACGTCCTCCAGGTTCTCCCAGTGGTCGCGAAGTTGGGCGGCCCGGACCGTGATGGCGGTCCCGTTGCGGTGCTCCATGCCGCCGCCTCCCTCCTCACGCGGGAAATGCAGGATAAACGTGTAGCGAGAAAAGGGCACGTCGCGCATGAGCGCGGTTTCGGTGGCGGTGATCTTCCGCAGCGAGGCCAACAGGCGGTCTGGAGAATAGTCCTTAACATCCGCGTGAACCACCACGCGATAGGTTGCTCCATTCTGAGAAAAGCTGTAATCCTGGAATTGCCCTGCCTCCGCCGGGCTGTCCACCAGGACGTCATAATTCGGGGCGAGGAATCCGTCTCCGTCTCCCTCGAGCAAGGTCGCTACCTTCCACTCGGCAGGAATCAAGAGCTTCACATGCGCGGCGCGTCCTCGCTCCTTGGGCAGGTAGAAGAGCAGCGTAGCAAAGTTCAGGAAGGCGTGCTGGCTATCCAACGCGCTTGAAAACGGCGGCGATCCTGCCACATAAACAGCGTATCGAAGCGCCAGCTTCTCGCAGGGTTTGGCCTCCGACCTCCAGGTGTTAAGGTCAAGGCGCGTCAGTTGCTCCTTTGCGCCATCACAGTCCGCAGCAAGCTCCTGGATATTCCTGGCAAAGTCTCGAATCTGGTAAAGGTTGTTCCATGCCGGGAACTGGAGTTCCGTGGAAGGTGGAGCCCCCGCGACCGTCATCACGACTTTCGCCAGGTGTGAGGCAGGCTCACGCAAGTCGAGCAGGTACTGAATGGGCTCGGA
The DNA here is from genome assembly GCA_050008675.1 of Terriglobia bacterium. Classification (GTDB taxonomy): domain Bacteria; phylum Acidobacteriota; class Terriglobia; order UBA7540; family UBA7540; genus CAVROP01. The sequence continues at coordinate 1,110 of JBEKME010000037.1, read as the reverse complement.
GGCGGCAAAAGAAGACTCCACGAGCAGTGGAAGCAAAAAGCAGCAGGCAAGAATCAGGCCTGCGCAACCCAACCTCAATGGCCGCATGCCAATCCTTTCGGATCTCAGGTCCATACGCCGGTTCACTGAAGGGGTAGGATTCAGGAGTCAGGATTCAGGATTCAGGCAAGTGCGCTTGTGGTTTTTGTCTGAGTCCCGGCTCCTGTCCTCTGCGCCGGATTTGGGATTTGGGGTTCGGGATTAAGGGAGAATCGGCGGCCCTGCGCTTTCTTCTTTTCCTGAATCCTGAATCCTGACTCCTGAATCCTGCTGCACGCCTTCAGGCTCTCTAATATAGCATTGTGTGGTTCAGGGACAAGCAAGCAACCTGTTCGTTTCTTATGTGTCCGCTGCTCGTCATAGCTCTATCGAGCATGCTCGCGTCAACCGGTTCGCGCATATCCTGACTAGCCGGAAATCCTCACCTACAGCGATCTGCGAAGCCGAGTAGCGTCGTACCAATGGACAATGTTACCTCAGCAGCACACATGACGGGCGCACGAGGTTGTTACTTTCTCCTTTGTTTTCATAGACATTCCCGCATCGTTCGTTCACTTTTTGAAGTTACTGGTTTTTTCCTTCCCCTATCGGCGGTGACATCTTGTCCAGACCTCTCATGCCTGCGAAGTGCCCTCTCCATCCCGCCTCCCTCAAATTCGGTAGGCCGTCGGCAGAACGCAGAAAGCAGAAGGCGGGAATCAGATGCTCTTCATTCTCACTCCTGACTCCTGACTCCTGACTTCTGACTCCTGTACTTTCCACAGCGGTCGTTTGTTTTCAATGACATTCCCGCATCGTTCGTTCACTTTTAAGGCAGGATTCGGGATTCAGGATTCGGGATTCAGTCCCGCAAGGGGGGAGGGATTCAGGGAATGCGCTGGTGGTTGTTCCCTGAATCCTGAATCCTGAATCCTGGACCCTGAATCCTGTCTTTCGGTCGTTTTTTTTCAGTAGAGTCGGGGTTGGGCGCGGTTGCGACGCGGACGTCGTCCCGTTTCCCGTCCCCGCTCATCGAACCGGACGTGCGGATTTCCCGCATCCGGCTCTCCGACAGGGTTCACCACCAGACTC
>JBEKME010000036.1:0-49368 GCA_050008675.1 Terriglobia bacterium | reverse complement strand
CACGACACCAAGGTTGTTCTGGGCCTCTGCAAATTTCGGGTCAATCTCGAGCGCCGCACGAAATTCCCTCTCGGCTTCGTTCATCTTGCCTTCTGACAAATACACGAGGCCGAGGTCGTTGTGCGCGCTCGCCAGGTTGGGGTCAAGTTGAAGGGCCTTTTCCAAAGCCCCTTTCTCACCTTCTTTATCCCCTAGCTTGGCGAGTGCCAGGGAGAGATTGTATTGCCACTGGGCATTGTTTGGGTCGAGTTGGACAGCCTTTCGATAGGCCTCAGCAGCTTCGCGCACCTTGCCCTCTTCCAGGAGCCGGTTACCTTCGTTATTGAGGTTGCCGGCGGAAGTCTCCTCGTTCACCTGGTTCTTCAGTCCCTGGAATATCTGCATTTCTTGCTTCGAGCGCGTTACGTCCCCCTGTTTCCGCAATTGAAGAGCAAATTGGTAATGGGTATCGGCGAATTGGGGATTAATTTTCTCAGCCGCGACGAGTTGTTCGATGGCCTCATTCGTTTTCCCCGTCTTTGCCAAAGCCGACCCGAGGTCGTAACGTATTTCGTAATCGTCAGGTTTCAACTGCCTGGCGCGTTCCAGGGCCTCGACAGCCTTGGGCAGTTGGCTCAGGCCGGTGTAGGCAGAGCCCTGCAGATGAAAGCCCTCTGCGTCGTTGGGCCGATGGTGGGTGTATTCGCTGAGGTATGGGACGGCGTCCGAGAACTGGCCAAGCTGTACCAGCACCTTTGCCAACGAATAGCGCGCCGCGTCGTTATGGGAATCAATCCGCAAAGTCTCCTTGAAGTTGGCGATCGCCTTTTGGTATCCGAGAGCCGGCCCCAGCTTTGCGTACACAGTCCCTAAATTGAAGTGTGCATCGGCATCGTCGGGATGGGCCTTGATCACCTGCTCGAGGGTTCCAATCGCCTGGCCCGAATCGCCGCTCTCTGCATAAGCCACCGCGAGTGTCGTTTGAAGTTGAGGCTTCAGGTCTGGCGGCGGCGACGATTTGAGTAGGTCCTGTAAATACACTATGGCGGCGGTGTACCGCTTCTGGTCAATCAGGACCTGTCCGAGATTTAGGGCGGCCAGCGCGAATGCGGGGTCGCATTTGAGCGCCGCCTTGAACTCTTCCCCCGCGGCCTCGAGCTCTCCTTGCTGCTGCAAAAGGCTTCCCAGAGTATTGTGAACGTCCGGTGAGTCAGGCTTTTGTTGGATCAGAATGTGGAGATGATCGGCGGCCTTGGTCTCTTCGCCTTTTTTGATTAACGCCAAAGCAAGGTTATAGCGGGCACGCCAGTCCTGCTCATCAAGGCGCAGGGCTTCCTCAAAGGCCGGAACCGCGCAGTTCAGCTTGTTCCCTTCGGCATAAAGAACCCCCAGCGCATTGTATGCTTCCGCCGTGGCATGACGGGCCAAGACTGTCAAGAGGTCGCCCACACGTGGGTTTGACTTGCCAAGATTCTGACAGGCAGGGGGCAGAGGTTGTGGCTTCCGCGGGCCGGGCTCGTGTGCCTGCGACGAGGAGGCGTTTGTCGTCCCAGAGAACATAATTACGCCCAGAGCAATGAGCGTGGAACACACAACCTGACAGGCGTGCGGATCGAAGTGCTTATGTTCTGGCATCATTGGACTGAATCATCGGCTAAGTCTCTAGCCAAACGGATTTGAAATTCTCCGCCCTCCGGAGGCAGTCGAGGGTCGAGAGTCGAAAGTCGAGAGGTGGGTCCAGGTGAACCCTCGAAATCGGGTAGTGGTGTCATTTGGAGCGCACGAAAAATCAACTCCCCCATAATGACATCAATACCCGAAATGTTTCCCATTGACAAGCAGTATTTTATTCATAGAATCCGCGGGTGGCCCCGACATCGCCTTTTATGTCGGGGACCCTTAAGAAGCCAGGACAGGCCACGGCTAGGACGCGCTGACAGCGATGTTGCGCGTGTTCGTGGGGCGCCCCGATGCATCGCGGGTGGCGCATACATTGTCTTTTATGTATGCGCCCCACTGCCCATTGATCCGTGGACATTGAAGTTCCCTGTGGGCGACGACGGACCTTGCACGATTTGGATGGATTCGTAAGCTCGCCGCGCCACATGACCCGGCGACAATCCTTGGGCATGAGCTGTTTCGTAGACGATGATTCTGAGCGTCTGGGTCCCGCCAGCGGTTCGGCTGGGGTGGCGAAGGGAAGGGGCGCATACATAAAAATCAATGTATGCGCCACCCGGCGGCATAGCGGCGCCTATGCCGATCTCGGCATAGGCGTCGGACCTGCGCTCGTCTGTGCCATCTCGCGGGAGGAGAGTTGGAACAGATTCAGTTTCTCCCGGGTCACGTCTCAGTTGAGACGACCGAACGATACTTGGGCTGCAAGCAGAAACTCCGAGAGGCTGTCAACGACCAGCCTGGGTTGGAAGAGGTGTGAGCGGCCGTTTACCCAAAGGGGACTTCTGGACAGCGGAGAGAGACTGCAATTGTCCGATTTGTGCATGAACCGGGCAAGTGGATTATTTACCGGTACGCTGTCATCCGCCCGCCCTCCGCAAGCTGAAGGATTCGCTCACATACCCGGTCTGCTGATTACTGGTTACAGTCCCACGCTCCGAATTTCTGCGGATGCCCTCCGCCACTGCTTTGCGTAGTACCCAGTTGTTCGGTGACCGCCTCCCTATATTTCTTGCTATAATCGCACCGCCCACGGTGTCCGTGGGGAATTCGAAACACCTAAGAAGGTTACGAGGAGGCAATTGTGAGCGGCACAACATCACCGCCTGTGACACGGCGCCGATTTCTCGGCACGGCAGCCGCAGCAGCCACCGGGGTCGCAGCAGGCGGCGTTGCGAGTGGCGAATATTTTCATCATCGGGCACGGCAGCAAGCCGCAGAATTTCTGTCCGGCCAACTTTTCGCCGATCCAACCTTCGACTTCACCACGCGCATCGCCCTGGGCGCTTCCTATTATGGCTGTGCTAATCCGGGAAAAATCTCTGCCATCGCTTCGAAAATCACGGATGGAGATTTTGAGTCTGCGTATCAGGCATATCATGCTGCTGGCACCGAAGCGAATCAGTGGGCGGAAGAGGCCGCACGCAAGAACCATCGAGTGAGTGCCCGCGAAGCATATTTGTGGGCTGCGAATTACTTCTTTGCCGCGCTCTATTTCCTGGACGGAACCACAAACTCCACACGGCTGCTGCCAACCTGGAAGCAATACGAAGGCTGCTGGGCGGCGGCTGCGGCACTGTTCACACCCCCCATCGAGCGCCTCGAGATTCCGTACGAGAACACAACGCTCACCGGCTGGTTATTCCGCGCTTCCGATTCGAGGGAGCGGCGGCCACTCGTAATCCTGAATAATGGCGCGGACGGCTCCGAACTTGACATGCTTGTGGCGGGCGGCGCAGGCGGACTGGCACGCGGTTATAACTGTCTCACCTTCAACGGGCCGGGACAGGGACACGCGCTCTGGCTCAAGAAAATGTATTTTCGCCCCGACTGGGAAAACGTGGTCACGCCGGTCGTGGATTTCGCGCTGGCGCATCCCGAGGTGGACACAAAACGCGTCGCGTTGGTTGGCGTCAGCCAAGGCGGCTACTGGGCTGCGCGCGCATTGGCGTTCGAGCATCGCATTGCCGCAGGCGTCGCGGACCCCGGTACGTGGAGTATCGCGGACGCATGGACCCGGCGACTCCCGAAGTCGCTCGTCGAGTTGCTGGATGCGGGGAAAAAGGAGGAATTCGACAGCGAGATGAACTCCGCGCTTAGGTTTCTTCGACGGTCAAAGATTTTGCTGGCATTTCGCATGCGGCCTTACGGAGTGACTTCGTATTACGACGCGTTTCACGCCGTGCGCCAATACAATCTGAGGGATGTTGCCGGCCAGATTCGCTGCCCCATGCTCCTCACGAATCCGGAGTCGGAGCCATTCATGCCGGGCCAGCCGCGGGAGCTTTACGACATGCTACGATGCCCGAAAACCTTACTCGACTTCACGGCTGAGCAAGGCGCTGATTTGCACTGCGAAGTGAACGCACCCGGTTATCGGGATTTCCGCATCTACAACTGGCTTGACGAATCTCTGGGCAATGCCAGCCCATAGTTGCGGGGTAGTGACAAGCGGGTCCGACGATATCCGTGCCGTCACGTGTCCTGGTCGGATTGTCGCACTCGGAAGGTATGCTTTGCGTGGTCCGCTGGGCGGATCGTTGTCCCGAAACGGGGTTAGGGTCCCCGAAGGGGACTTCGGGGCAGGAATGCGGCGAACCGGCAGTGTGATGCTGCTGGGCAATCCTAAACAGTGCGCCGTTAGGGGGGATCTATCGGTCCGGAACCTAGGAATTCCACACTTCCCACAGGGGACTTCTGGACCGGAATTGTTTCCGAGTGCCCTGTCATCAGGATACAATGCGTGGAGATCTCTGACTCCACCGACGAAACCAGAAGAGCCGCAGGGCTGGAAAGCGAGCCCTGCGCTACCCCTTTAACATCTCGTCGATGGTCACGATATCAGCTAGCCCAGAACAGCCATAGATTGCCGGTAGAATCTGATCCGCCGGGTGAATGCGTCGCAATTGCGCCACTCTTTCCGTTCCCGCCCGATAGGCCGGAAGATACATTCGCCCTAGTAACGGATGTTGACCCCAGGCACCGGAGAGCTTGTCCGCGCGCTCTTCGGTGACCAGGAAATCCCTTCGAAGCTCGGCAGCCACTTTCTCGCGCTGCACTCCTTCTCCCCACGTTAGGTAGGAAGATTGATTCTTGGCATCGTCCTGGAGTAGCGCCAGCAACACGCCGATCTGCAAATCCTCGTCGGGTAGTTGCTCGATTTCAGTTACACCATGGGCGATGAGAATGGCATTGTTCGCGATTCCCTCGAACAGGGTGGCGGAGCGGGTGTTCATGGTCAATACCGTGGCTTCGAAGTTGGCCTTCCCGTGGACATAGAGATCCTGCAAGTAGGCAAAGGTGGTAACGTGCCCGGGCACGACTTCATGGCTCACCAGTTGCTCGAACTCCGGCACAGAGATCTGCAGCGAAGCGTTAATCTCATAGGTGGCTTCGTACTGCGGCCTGCCATCCGCCTCCCGCGCTCGCCCCAGGTAGTTCATAGAGCCCGAAAACCACGCGTCCTTAATGGGCAAGAATTCAATATTGGCCCGAGGTACCGACGCGAGATCCTTGGGAAGATAGGGAAGCAAGTTGAGCGCGCTGAGGCGGTCAAAGTGGGCGATCATGGCAGCGCCGAGGGCGCGGACAGAGGCCATCGGAACCAACCGATCCCGCCGCCACGCATCGACCGCCCCAAGAAGGCCGGCAGAACCCGAGGTCGCGTAACCCGCCCGGCCCAACAACTCAGCCACACGCTCCCGCTTTGCTTCCGGGTTGGAGGCTTCCGGTGGACGGCCGGTCGAGGCCTCCACACACCGGACGTAGGGAACCGGTTCGCCTTTCCCCAGCACTTCCATGGCAAGGTCCCACATGGTCTCGAGGCAAAGCGACAGGCCAAGCAGATACTGACCGCGCATGCCGCCCATCTTCCGTGCCTCATCTCGAACACCCGCGATGGCTTGCGGGAGATCCACCTCACCGAGATACTCCTCCACCGCCTGCCGATCCACCTTCTTGCCTGCCACCCCACCGCTCGCCCGCAGCCGCGCTGCCGCCGGAGCCTTGTAGGCCGCAGGCAGTCGCTCATCCGAGAACCACGAGTCAGCAATGAATCGTCCCGTGCCCGAGGGACACATGACATCGCCACCCCAAAGCGTGTCGATACCGAGAACTGCATCTGCCACAAATCGTCCTATTGCATCCATGGATTCCTCCTCCAACCGGGGCGCAGACATACAAACCAATCTCTGCGCCACCCGCGGGACAGGACACTAGATCAACGCAGGTCCAGCAAGGGAGCCAACATCATAGGGAGGGGACGAAGTTCGCGTTTGAGAGGGTCTAAGATCAAGCCCAGGGCTTCCAGGGACACGATGCCCAACAAAACGCTATCGCCGGTTTCTCCAAAAATTACCGGCGACGCACCCTCATCACCGTTCAGGCGAAACAGGGCTTGCCCCAGCGAACGCTTCACTTCCGTGCCGTCGGCAAGGATAAAAGTCTTGGTCTTGCCAGGCTTGATGCCGAGGCGCCGCAGCACCCGCGCCGGAACCACCGAGTAGAGGGCGCCGGAGTCGACCAGAAATTTCAACTTGGCGCTACGCCGAGGCCGTGCCGGATTTGCGATGCTGGCTTGTATGTAAGTCAGACCCACGTCTTCACCTTCCGTAACCGAGTGTAGCCTTGGCCGCGGCCGAGGTCAAGCGAAGGCCCGCCGTCCACCCAGCACCCGCTCGCGAATTGCTTATCGGCGCGGGCGCGGATGTCGGCGGGCAGGGCATGATAATCGTTCCAGAAATCCGCGTTCGCGCGGTGGTTCATGACGGGGTCGTTAAAGCGGTTGCGTGTTTCCGGCTTTGTGGTCGGCCAGGGCCCGATGGATGCGGTCATCGATGCGCCCCGCTTCAAGATCGGCCTCGAGCTGCGCGTCGATGGGCTGCGGGCAGTGCTGGTCCAACCATGCGTACAACTCTTCCAGTTCGGACGGCGTGAGCGCCCGAATTGCGTGCTCAATCTCCCGGACCGTGTTCAAGCCCATAGGCGCCTCTCTCCGTTACCGCAGCGAAAGTAAGATTAGCACGGCAAGGTAAGAAGGTTCAACCGGGACTACGGCCACCGGGGGTGTGCCACAATTTACCGCATGAAACGCGCAAAGGTTTTGGTTACCTCCTGGGCGCACGCTGCCTTCATCCTCTCATTGGCTGCGAAACCGGGCAACGCAGACTGCCTTTTTTGCAGGTCTGCGCTTGCTCATCCGAGAACCACGAATCAGCAATGAATCGTCCCGTGCCCGAGGGACACATGACATCGCCACCCCAAAGCGCGTCGATACCGAGAACTGCATCTGCTACAAATCGTCCTAGCGCGTCCATTGATCCCCTTTACTTTTCTAGACCGAGTAGCGCGGACTGCCGATTTTGCGGTCGCGCTACCCGCTCTGAGTTAGTGAACTCAGTGCTCCGATCAGTAATCAACGCGCTTTCCAAAAACGCGAAGGTATAACGGATACTACTACCCTCGTCCCCTTCGCGCTTTCGCGCACCTTTCGATAACGAGCTTGCAGGTGCTGGCTACCAGCGCCGAGGCGTCAAGGAAATATCCGCTCGGCAACCTGAGGGGGGATCCCTCCCCTTCCTCCACCGGCAGTGTGTAATCCCGTAGTTTAGAAACGTCTTGGCTATCGACCCATCCATCACCGTGTGCGAGGCAATTCCTGATTACTCGTAGCCTGTCGATCTCTTGCCACTGGAAAGGTGGCTGTGTTAGGTCCACCCCGACCTCTCTGAGCTGGTCTTTTAGGGCGTCTAGATAACGCTTTGTTTTGCCTTCAATGAAGCCCCCGGTGCGTAGTTGGTCTACGGCGTTGCGCAGGAAGGTTTCGAACGTCCTGTAAACGCCGACGACCCCAAAGTGCAAGTTAAGGTCCAAAAGGCACGCCACCTCCTCCATTCGGCCGGCAAGATCATCGCTCTCTTCATCTTCTGGCGACACGTTTTTGGAGCGGGCCTCAAGTCCTGCGAGCCGCAAGCCGAAGTGTTCTTTTGCCTCGTCGTAAAAGCTTCTGAGCTCGCCTATTGAGAATTCTGCGAGTATGAGCGGATCGCCAAATTGAACCTCTTTGATCTCTCCCATCTTTTCGCCCTCCCTGAGAACCGCCTCTGGGGCTTCACTGAAGCGGTCGCGTTGACGCTTTGTCGCCACGTTTGCTGTGCGTTTTACCAAGCTCGGTCATGGGAGAGCAACTCGCGCCAACTGTGGACCGCCGCCTTTGCGATCCGCGTCTTTTCGGTCGCCATGATGCTACAAGCTGTTGTAATGTAGCGCCGTGTTAAAGTTGCGACGTCCTTTTGGTTCGGATCGATATTTCGTCACCACCGTGCGCTTGCTCCCCCGGCGTACCAGAGAAGAGACGCGGACCGCAAAGGCGGCGGTCCGCGCTACTTGCTGAGAACTCCACAAGTGTGGCCTTGGGAGAGTCTGGCCATCTCTCACAGCCTTACTTTGCTTGCAGGTAATGCTGCAACTGCACCAGTTCTGGAACCTTGGCTAAGAATTTGGGGTCAACAATGGATAGGGCGGGCGTCTTGGCCACCCACTCTTTCAAAATCACAGTTGTGTCTTCGTCAGTACACGGCGTCCTATATTCTTGATGCCAGCGGTCACATTCTACGATGGTCTGCGCAATCGCCATCATTTCAATATCGTGGGTTGCTTGCCGCCATTCCAGCTTACACCGTAGTTCAGGCTTGCAACTGGGGTAAGTGGCGGACAGCAATATCTTGGTGACTGGCTTCCCCAAAACGTCGGGTTCGGTGATGGACTCTGCGGTGAAGTTGAAAGCGAAGTTGGTTAATCTTAGTATCTCCACGTTGCACTTCTGCCCGAGGTTGTCAGCGTCCATGAAAAACGAGAACGGAGCATCATATAATCGGCCGTCCGGCATAAGGAATACTGACACGGTCACGCCAGGACTACAGGTGGCCCAGTTATCACCCACATGGCACGGCGTATCACCAAGTCGCACTATGTCGCCACCACGGGTTAGATGTTCCACCCGCACGTGCCACGCTACAGGTTGCGTGGTGTCGAGATGGGGTTTCTCTTTCCTCTTGCCAGCCATCGCAACTGTCGGCAATGCCAGCCAAACCACGACTAACACAGCAAACATTATCTGCTTCATGAGTCCTCCGAACTTGAAACTATACTCCTGTCAGCCTCTGTTTTCGTAAGGAAAAGCTGCCGCCCTGATTTGAAAATCCCAAAAGCTCCAGGTCCTCAAAACAGTAGGCTCCATCTAATTGGGAACTCACTGACCGCAAAATCTTGGTGCGACCCTCTGCATCGAGCCGATGCCGTGCCGTGCGGGGCAAAAAGCGCGGACCGGCGGTTTTGCGGTCCGCGTCTTTTCGGTCGCAATCATGTCCACAGCGCTGTACTGTAGGGCCGTGTCGAAGTTGCGGCGTCCTTTTGTTCGGATCGATGCCTCGTCATCATCGTGCGCTTGCTTCCCCGGCCTACCAGAGAAGAGACGCGGACCGCAAAGGCGGCGGTCCGCGCTACCTGCTTTCGGCGCGGGCAACAGTGTTCAGCCGTGCCTCATGTCCTCCGTGGGTTCCAGTTTCTCCAGTCTTATTGCGGTAGGTCCCGGGAGGGGACCAACACTCGGATGGACCGGGCCATGCCCGGAGTCCGCTCAATGAGCCTCTTTTTTTCCAGATTGATTACCATGCGATGGACAGACGGGGGACTGACGTCAAAATGCCGCTGCATTTCGTGTTCCGCCGGGGGAACGCCATGCACCTTCGTGTATTGATGGATAAACGCCAGATACTGGCCCTGCTTCTTGGTGAACTTGGTTTCCTTCTGCCGCCTACCGCCATCTGAACAGAGGATATCAACCATTTCCCCGCCGTCGAAGACCACGACGTGTTCCGCGGTCGGGTCATCGCAGGTTTCGATCAGCCATTGACGCTTCCTCTTACTCTTCTGCTTGACCTCGCTGACTGTATTTTCAGAGAAGTCTATCCGGTGGCCGCAGTCGCAGCGGTAGGACGAGAAAAATATCTCCTTCGGCATAGTGGGAGTCTCGCAGAAGACGGCGATGTTTTCAACGGATGTCCGGGTTACTTTGTGTGCGCTGCCCTTGCATCCTGGTTCTCAACCAGACGCGGCAGCAGGTAGATTCTCTCTTAAATTTCAAGAGTTTTTTCTTTCTAGAAGGGTGCGGGAAACCTCTTTCTTTTTGAAGGTCAGCAAGCAACGAGAACATAGGTCACCTCCTGGGCAGGGGCGGACTTAAGGCGAAAGAGTTTGGAGCCGTCGTAGGGCTGATGGGTTTTGAACATGGCATGGAGAGCGTGCAGGAGTTTGCGCATAACGGCGACCAAGGCGGGCATGAAGAGAGCATGACGCAGGTATTTATTACCTGCCTTGCTAATACGCGGCTTCTTATGCACGGAGGTTCCCGAGGTGTACTGGCGCGGGTCGAGTCCGGCGTAGGCTACCCACTGGCGAGCCTTCAGATCGGGCGCCAGCACGCCCAACTCCCCCAAGAGTTGCACGGCGCTGGTTTCACCAATTCCCGGGACGCTGTCGAGCAGTTCAAAGCGCTCCGCCAGTTGGGGATCCTGCGCGATCAGCTTGCGCGCCTGGCGGGTCAAGCGCTCGATGGCCCGTTCCTGGGCCCGCGGGCTGCGCGCCAAGTCACGCCGCACCACCGCCGGAATCGCCTTGGACAGCCCGGCCGCATGCTGACGATTCTTCTCCGCCGTCTGCATCTCCACCAGCTCCCGCAGGCGCCGCGCCAGCGCGTGCAAGGCCAGCATGGCCACCGAGGGCCGCTGCCAGGGTTTAAAGGGCATATGCAGGGCAAACTGTTCCAGTACCCCCGCGTCGATCTGATCGTTCTTGCTGCGCTGCATCAGGGCGTGAGCGAAATGACGGACAGCGCGTGGATTGGCTACCATCACCTCGATGCCCTCCTGCCCGCTCAGCGCCAGCGCCAGGTCCAGACCGTAGAGACCCGTCGACTCCATGCAAACGCGCACCACGCGGCCCCCTCGCCGCAGGTAACGAAGGATCATCAGATGGCCTTCCGGCGTGTTGGTGAAATTTCGCAAAGGCTCCAAGTCCTCCTGCCGCCGCAGCCTCACCACCAATTCCTTCGCACTGACTTCGATTCCACACGTGTCCAGGTTGCTCATAATCCCCTCCTGGAGTTAAGCTTTCGGTCCGGTCCCCCCGACCCTGTGCCGTCTCCCGTCGAGCTTGAATATGCAGGCTCATACGGCCTCGGATTCTCCTCGGCGTGGGAGAAGAGGGCGGGGGGCCTATCTACCCGACAGGCTCGGGAGTTCCCTCCCGGCCTCAGCGCAGATCGGCCTCCGCCGCCGGACACCGCTAACTCCAGGGACTGTTTTACACCCGAAATCAGCGGCGAAGCAAAGATACAAGCGCGGACCGCCGGTTTTGCGGTCCGCGTCTTTTCGCTCGCCATGATGTTACAAACGGTTGTAGTGTAGCGCCATATCAAAGTTGCGGCGTCCTTTTCCCCGATATTTCTTCATCACCGTGCGCCTGCTTCCTCGGCGTACAAACTTAATGCAGAAGAGTCGCGGACCGAAAAGGCGGCGGTCGCTACCGTCTCGGCGTGGTGGCAACGACATAAAAACCGATGTCGTCGCCACCCGCGGGCTGCCTTGCTTACCGTTTCGCGAGAAGCCTTTCATATTCCGAATGAGTGCCGATCCAGAACCAGAGGATCTCATCCGGCGATCTGCGGACGCCCACGGCGCGGTAATCACGGCTGATGCGGACCGCGACTAACCAGTCCGATCCGTGAATCTGCTTGAAGTGCAGACCTGGATGACGAGGGTTCTCGGTAAATTGCCGATAGGCTGCACGGGCCTGACGGCGAACCTCAGGAGGTAGCGCGGCCATCAGCTTCCGAAAGCCCTGGGTGACGTGCGAATTCACAATTGGTCAGGATCGAGCGGTGTCGTCAGACCACGGGCGTGCTCATCCAGAGCCTCGTCCGCCATCCGCTCTATAACGGTGCCTGGTCTTTCGAACAGATCACTCCATCGGCGCTCGGACTCTATCTCTGCGAGTAACCACGCGCCCAGGGCTTCCTGCTCGCTTTCAGGGAGCTTTGAGGCCTCGGAAACCGCCTTCTCCAGAAGTTTTTCCATCGCTATCCATTGTACCACGTAGCGCATGCTGATAGGGGTAGGGAGAGCGTGCGCTCCCCCTCCCTCCGAACCGGACAGGCGGATTTCCCGCATCCGGCTCTCCGGTTGGTGGTCTGACCTCCAAGAGGAGGGGGTAGCGCGAACCCACGAGCTATGAGGATTAGAGCGAGCCGGCCGTCAAAAGTTGACGAACAGATACTGTAAACAAGATTCCAATCGTTCACCACCCGGGCTCTTTCTCAGATTCCTCAATAGGGGTTTCCAGTCCCACCCGAGTGGATTCACGCATGCCCGGCACCGATAGGAGGTAAAGGGTCTCCTGAATGGCATTCCAATCTTCCTCGGGCACCAGCACGGCATTGGCGCGCAGACTGATAATCAAGACTGGTTGATGCGCTTCGGCCGCCTCGTCCAGAATTCGCTCAAGCTTTTCCCCTGCCTCTTTGGCATCCAGAGTGTTCATGCTGTAAGATTACGCTCTTTCCCAGTCCGCGGCAAGCATTGGTGCTACGAACTTCACGACCGATTCCTCCTGTAGCCGCTATGGCTACATTGCCGCTACGTGCCTGCCTGCGTCATGGCCTTTTCCCTTCTGTATCTGCACGGTCACCGCCCACTGCTCGTTTGCTCCTGAGCACGCTGGAGAGCATGGCTACGCCCTGTTCGGCGAAGGCGAATGGGGGATACCGCCGTCCGCCCCACTGACTTGAGGTGCCATATTGGCGCCTCAAGCGTCCTTTTCTTTATGATCGTTGTTTCTCTGCCGCTGTGCGCAGGCCCAGGCGGTGAGAGCAGTCGCAGCCCCAACGGGGCGTACCAGCAAAGCCCAGGGCAACGCCCTGGGTCAACGGATCCCCACCAATCTTCTTCGCAAGCCCTGAAGGGGCGGCACAACCCCCTTCAGTCCCACACATACCGCTCGTCGTAGGCGATCCCGTGGGCTTCCAGCAGCTTTCGGAATTCGTCTTGGAAGCTGACCACGCGGTGATGGTTTTCCTGTTGCGCGATGTATTCCACGACCTCTTCCACGTCCGCCGCGCTCACCGAAAACCCGCCATACCCGCTCTGCCAATGGAAGATTGGGTGCACGTAGAGTTGGGATAGGGATTGCGGCATGGCGAAACACCTGTATCGCCCTTTCAGGGCTGAGGGCTAAAATTTGGGATGCTATCTCGTCCCAGGCCGTTGGCCTGGGCTTTGTTAGTTCGCCCCTTTGGGGCTCAAACCAATATCGCCCTTTCAGGGCTGAGGGCTGAAATTTGGGATGCTATCTCGTCCCAGGCCGTTGGCCTGGGCTTTGTTAGTTCGCCCCTTTGGGGCTCAAACCAATATCGCCCTTTCAGGGCTGAGGGCTGAAATTTGGGATGCTATCTCGTCCCAGGCCGTTGGCCTGGGCTTCGTTAGTTCGCCCCTTTGGGGCTCAGCGAGCTGAACCATACATACAGGCACAGACCAACAAACATCAGGGCGGAAACACTTTGCGACACCGCATCGTGCGCGTAGAAAGGCGTTTGAATCCACTCTTCCTTGAAGTGCGGCAGCACGCGCAGCGCCGCCCCAATCACTCCGCCGAGTGCGCCGCCCGCCATCAAGCCGCCGGCAATGATGATGCCGCGGTCGCGGATGGTCTTGCCGTGCTGGCCGCCGACCTTCTCCCCGCGCTTGTTCACCAGGTGCGAGAGAAATCCGCCGACTAAGATCGGCGTGGTCAGTTGCAGCGGCAAATAGATTCCCAGCGCGAAGACCATGGAAGAGAGGCCGAGCATCTCCAACACCACGGTGATCATGGCGCCGATGCCGAACAACATATAGGCGACCGGCTGGCCGCTCATGAATCCCGACACCACGGCTTTCAGTGCGGAGGCCTGGGGCGCGACCAGGACCTGCCGCAGGTCGCCGGGCACGGCCTCTCCGAATTGGAAGGCCTTGGCCAGCAGGATGATGGTTAAGCCCGCGGTGATTGCCGATGCGACGACCCCGATAAACTTCACCTTTTCCTGCGCCGAAGGCGTGGAACCGAGCCAGTAGCCAGCTTTCAGGTCGGTAATGAACTGTCCCGAGGCGCAGAGGGCTACACAGACCATGCCGGCGAGGACCATCACGAAGAACATGCCGGTGGTCCCGGAGAGCCCGAACTTCAGCAACACGATCGCGGAGACGATGATGGTCAGTAACGTCATGCCGCTGGCCGGGTTGTTGGCCGTGGTGGCAATGGCGTTGGCAGCCACCGTGGTGAAGAAGAATGAGAAGAGCAGCGTCAGCGCCAGGCCCACGGCGACCACGGTCCACGAAACATGAAGGTGTCTGAAGAGCGCGGCCACTGCGATTGCCCCCAGCACCACGCCGAGGAGGATGGTGATGATGGGAATGTCACGGTCGGTGCGTTCCATGTGTGGCGCTTCGCCGTGGCGGAAAGCGTGCAAAGCGATGCCGAACGATCCGGCAACCACGCGCAGCGACTTGAGGATGCCGACGAGGCCGGCGCTCGCGATGGCGCCCACGCCGATGAAGCGCACATAATTGCGGTAGATGTCGGAGGCCGCCATGTGCGAAATGGGGATGGTAGCAGGATACACCGTGACGTCGCCCATGTGGCTGCCGATGAACCAGATCATTGGGACGAGCACGAAGTTCACCAGAATGCCGCCGGCGCAAAAGATCATGGAAATGCGCAGGCCCATCACGTAGCCCAGGCCGAGGATGAAGCTGATCGCGTCGAAATTGAAGACCATGCGCCCGCGCTCGGCCAGTGACCGGACCACGGGTACGAACTGGAAGTTCAGGTACTCCTTCCAGACGTGGAACGTGGTGACCAAGAAGTCGTAAACCGCGGCGATGACGGTGGCCTGAATCAGCAGTCTGGCCTGAGAGCCGCCCTTCTCGCCGGTGACCAGGACTTCGGTGATCGCCGTGGCCTCCGGAAAGGGCAGCTTGCCGTGCATTTCGCGCACAAAGTAGCGCCGCAGCGGAATGAGGAAGAGGATGCCCAGGCAGCCGCCGGTCAAGCAGATGAAGATGACCTGCACCGGATGGGGGTTGAGGTGGAGAATGTAGAGCGCCGGCACGGTGAAGACGGCGCCTGACACCACGCTGGCAGAGGCGGCGCCTATGCCGGTGATGATCATGTTCTCGAGCACCGTGGAACGCCGCTTGTAGACGCGCGCCAGGCCGATGGCGAGGATGGAGATGGGAATCGCCGCCTCCATTCCCTGGCCGACCTTGAGGGCAGAATAGGCCGTCGCGACGCTGAAAATGACACACAGCAACGTGCCCCACAGCACCGCGCGCCAGGTCACCTCCGGGGGCGCCATGCTGGCGGGCACCAGCGGCATATAGGTTTCGCCGTCCTTCAACGGCTGGTAGGCGTTTTCCGAAAGCGACTTGGTTTCCACATCGGCCATGCGTAAACGAGCCTCCTCGCCGGGGCCAAACGCTGGGCCGTCCATCATTGCCCCGCTGCGGTCCCCCCTCGAACAAAACGGGCAACCATTATCTCATGGGGAGTCAAACATCGCTTGCGACGACACAGCAGTGACGGAGGTCACACCGTGAAGTGACTTGGAGGAGATCCCTCATCGCGGACTGAGCCACCACGCGATAACTCCCGGATTGTCGGCCACTCGGAAGTTGGCCGGAAACGGGGTTCTGGGAAGTGGACGAGGCAGCTCGCGCACCCTCGCTTACCCGCAGTATCCAGCAACCGACGCGACCTCTCGCCAGCCAAGGGCATGATTGTAGGCGTATTGCCACCCACTCCGAAGTTACCCTCAGGGCTGCTTGCCGCCCCCAGGCCAGCCCGATACTGGTTAAGTGCGCCGTGATTGGGCAGGAGCGGATAAGTCATGCACTCTTCGCGACAGAACCCCGAGTCCCCTGATCTCGTCACTTCTCCAACGCCAAAAACTCGATATCTCCGTGGTCTTTTCCGTCCCAGGCCGCAAAATACAATTCAACCCTGAGCTGGGGGAAATCCTTTCTCAGCGCCTGTCCCACCTTTCGCAGGTCCTCCTCCTGGCGCTGGCGCGGCTCGGAGGAAGAGTGGAGATGCAGGGGGAGGGTCTTGTACCAGGCGCAGTCCTGGTGCTGGATCAGGATTAACCGGCCGATCTCATGGTTCTCCACCAAGAAGCGGAACCACCTCCAACTTGCCCAGGAGAATTTTGGCAGATACTCCACTAGAGTCAAACTTTGGGGTCCGCCGGGTATGACCAACAGATCGTAGTTGCCGGCGAGCCCCAGATGCCGGTTCAAGAACTCGTGGAAAGCCGCCTGGAAGCGGTGATCGCCGCAATGCACAACGAGGGCGCGGGGCGCCTCGCTCTGAAGCTTGGAGTCGACTTGATAGGAAGGCATAGTCAGCCTCGGGTTGGGGCAAAGTGTAAAGGATAAAGGTTAAAGGTTAAAGCGTAAAGGCTAAGGGTAAAGGCTAAGGGGTAAAGGCTAAAGGCTGAACGGCAAAGGCTATAGGCAACCTTCCCCTTTGCCCTTCACCCTTTACCCTTCACCCTTTACCCTTCACCCTTTAACCTTTAACCTTCACCCTTTACCCTTTACCCTTTAGCCTTTACTCTGGCCGGCCTCCGCCGGCAATGGTTGCGTGTGGGCCTTGGCTTCGGCGGCCTTCGGTTCCTTGCCCGCGGTGAGTCGGCCGCCGTCGATGCCCAGTTGCGAGAGTACGGCAGGCAAGTCGAGGCCCAAGGCTTGCAACTGTTGCAGCAAGCTGAACACCAGCGCCGGTCCGGTTTGGGCGATGCGGCCGATGCCTCCCGTCCCGTCACCCGTCGCACTGTTACCTTGTTCGATGACCACTACTCGATCGATGTTACCTAGCGGAGCAGCAACCGCCCCGAAAATGCTCGCTGAGGCTTGCAGCACAGCAGGCAACTTTTCGAGTATGGTCTGGAGCTTGGCGGCCTCGTTGAATTCCTTCCACGCTTCCGCCTTCTTCAGGATGGCCTGCGCCTCGGCAACGCCCTGCGCCTCAATGGCCCGCGCCTGGGCCAGACCCACTGCTTCCACCTTGGAGGCCTCGGCGCGGCCCTGCGCCTCGACGGCCGCGGCTTGGCCCAGACCTTCCAGGCGGAATTTCTCCTGCGCGGCCTCGGCCATGGCGATCTGGGCCGCCTTACTACCCTCTGCTTCCAGAATGGCAGCCTGCTTCTTGGCTTCAGCACGCAAAATGGCCGCCTGCCGGTCAGCCTCGGCGGCCTTGATGACCGTGGCCTCCAGCTCTTTCTGCTTGCGTTGTACCTCTTGTTCCTGGACGGCAATCTGCTCCTGGGTGCGCATCCTCTCCACACGCACCTCTTCCACCACCACTGCCTGCTTGGCCTTGGCCTGCGACAGCGGACCGGCTTGCGCGGCCGTGGCCTTTTGCGTTTCCACTTCGGCCAGGAACTGGGCCTGCTTTACCTGGAAGTCGCGCTGCGCCGCAGCAATGTTGGCGTCCGCGTCGAACTTCGCCTTCTCGCCTTCCTGCATGGCCAGGGCGGACTTGATCTTAGCATCCCGTGTGGCCTCGGCCTCACCAATGGTTCCGTCGCGTTTCACCTCCGCCGTTCGCTTCTTGCCCAGGGCGTCCAGGTAACCTTCTTCGTCGGATATGTCCTGGATGGTGAGTACGTCCACGCCAATGCCCATTCTCTCCAGGTCCACGGTGGCTTCCGAGGTCAGCTTCTGGGCGAAGCTCTGGCGGTCGCTATTGACCTCTTCCACGGTCAGGGTGCCGAGAATTGATCGCAGGTGGCCTTCCAGCGTCTGAAAGATGACCCGCTGTATCTCTTCGTGCGACATGCCGAGGAAGCGCTCGGCAGCGGCACTGAGGGACATGTCATCGCTCTTGATCTTGACGTTGGCGACCGCCTTCACCGAAATGGCCACGCCTTTCAAGGTGTAGGCGCGCTTGATTTCCAGCGGAATCGTGAAGACGTTCAACGAAAGGTAGTCCACCTGTTCCAGGAGCGGGAAGCGGAAGGCTGCACCGCCCTTGATCATGCGGTAGCCCACGATTTTGCCGTCCGACGTCCTCCGCTTCCGTCCGCTGAAGACGGCCACGGCGTTGGGTGGCACTTTCAGATAGTTCCGGGCGAAAAGAGCCATGGCCACAAGCAGAGCCAAAACGACAAAGACCACAATGATGGGAACGAAAAACTGGGTAATCACGTTCATGAGATCCCTCGGCACTGGAAATTCGAAATTCGAAAATCGAAAATGGAAACTCGAAAATGGAAATCCGAAACTCGAAAATGGAAATCCGAAATTCGAAAATGGAAACTGGAGAGTGGTTAGTCTTGTAGGTTGCTGCGCTCTTCTGACCACCCACTTCTAGTTTCCATTTTCCAGTTTCGATTTTCGAATTTCGATTTTCGAGTTTCGATTTTCCATTTTCGAGTTTCGAGTTTCCATTTTCCGCTACTCTGCCCGTCGGACCACAACGGTCTCGCCCACGATAGCTTCGATCTTCACCAGAGTATTGATGGGAATCTGTTCGCCGTCTTGCGACCGGGCAATTTTCTCCACTACGCTCTCCCCCATCGTGCACCGGACTTGTCCCACTCCAGCTCGCGGGATGCCCACGCTGACCTGGGCTATGCTCCCTGCCAGATCGCTCACCCGGATTTCGCTGGAGGCCTGCTGGCTGAAGAGGAAACTCGCGAAGAGGTAAATAATGGTGCCAAAGACCAAGCCGCCGGCCACCCCTATAGCGGTGCTCACCTCCGTGCTATGACCAAGGTGGATACCAATAGCCCCGAAGCCGCCAAACGCGGTTATGAAAACACTGAGGATGCGAGTGCTGAGGATGCTAACGCCCGCGTCCCCGTGCACGTCGCCGTGAAAATCCGCTTCGTGGCCCGCCAGGTCGCCATGCTCGAACAATTCCCCGGACACGAAACTCACCACTAAGAACAAGAACCCGATGGAGGCAATACCTAGAAATACTGCAAACGCTGAGAGCCCGGCAAAGGTCAACATGAGTCAGCCTCGCAGTATCGAGGGAGCTTAGGGCTTTCCAGGCACTCCCAGGACGCATGCTTTGAATCAGTCACGCCTAACTCTAGAACTGACCCCCGCCGAAGTCAAGTCATCCAGTTCACTTGCGAGGGTTCTTCCAACGTTGCCGAACTGCGATGTTACAAAGCACCGCAGCGCTAGTGAGTTGGAAGAATATGGTGGAAATTGCCCCGAAGGGGCAAACCGTGAGTAGCCGTGGGTGAAACCCACGGAAAGAAAGCGCAAGAACTATACCGGCCCTGCAGGGGCCGGACTATAGGTCAACCCCGTTGGGGTTGACGTAATCGCCTCGGCCTCGTTGTCCGCAGGTTGAAACCTGCGGCTACTCACGGAAGGCCCCTACGGGGCCTGCGGATCCCTGCCCCCCAGAACTCTGACGGAACCCTGGTTCACTTGCCCCCTCCGCTTTCTCGGGCTTTCACGAGCTCTTGACATGAGCATTGAGTGGTGGTGGAATAAAGGTCCTCGCAAAAGGACCTGAAGCTCTTCGCCAAAGTGTGTTTGGTCGTACCATACGCTCTCTCTTGGGAAAACGGCAAGACTCGCCCAAGGAGGTGGTGTATGACAAATCCAGCAATGCATGAGGGACTCGTAGTCTGTTACTCTGCATCGGCCATCACGTATCCCAAGGAGCCAACAAAATATGAAGGGTAAACCCGAGGTACTCGAAGTTCTGGCCGGGGCGTTGACTGAAGAATTGGGCGCCCTGGTTCAATACATTCTCCACGCCGAGATGTGTGATAACTGGGGCTATAAATCACTCGGCGGTTTCACGAAAAAGCGCGCCATCGAAGAGATGCAGCACGCCGAGAAGTTGATTGAGCGCATTCTCTTCCTGGAAGGCGCGCCCGACGTGCAGTCGATGCCGAAAATCGAAGCGGGCAAGGATGTCCCAGACCAATTCACGATTGATCTGAAAGGTGAGCAGACGGCCATCGCCAGCTACAACCAAGGAATCGCCACCTGCGCCAGCGCCGGCGACCAGGGCACCGCTGATCTGCTGCTGGCGAATCTGCATGACGAAGAACGCCACGCCGACTATCTCGAAACCCAACTGGGCCTCATCAAGGAACTCGGCTTGGCAAATTACTTGGCCCGACAACTGGAGGAGTGAACCCTGGACCGGGGGTCTTTGACGCGTCGCTCCGAAGGACGTGCCGGCGGAGCTTTGTGCTGACAGCCAGCAGTTGACACAGTCCTTTCGCTCCGCCCATCAGGTCTGCGATCAGCACAACGATGTCGCTACTGCCAGCATGGTTGAGAACTGGATTGGTCAGACTGAGCGCCGGACATGGTTTTTAGCGGAAATCGACGTAGCCTCGGAGCCTCTAAAGCACCCAGAGATATCTAAACATCATCAACGTCAACGCGCACACAAACGCGAAAAGGAGAATCTCAATGCCATACATTACGGTCGGGAAGGAAAACTCCGGCAACATCGATCTTTACTATGAGGACCACGGCTCGGGTAAGCCGGTTGTCCTTATCCACGGGTATCCACTGAGCGGTGCTTCCTGGGAGAAGCAAGTGCCAGTTCTTTTGGACGCGGGTCACCGTGTCATTACGTACGACCGCAGGGGATTCGGCAGGTCCAGCCAGCCAACAACGGGTTACAACTACGACACCTTCGCCGAGGACCTGCACAAACTCGTGACGCAGCTCGAATTGCGTGATTTCGCGCTGGTCGGTTTCTCTATGGGTGGCGGCGAAGTGGCGCGCTTCTTAGGGAAGTACGGGTCGAAGGGCGTGAGGAAGGCGGTATTCATCTCGTCGGTCCCGCCCTTCCTCCTGAAAACGCCGGACAACCCGGAGGGCGTGGACGGCAGCGTCTTCGACGGTATCCAGAAAGCCATCGTCGCGGACCGTTACGCGTTCTTCACCGAGTTTTTTAAGAATTTCTACAACACGGACCTGCTGCTGGGCAAGCGTGTCAGCGAACAAGCCGTCCAGGCTAGCTGGAACGTCGCAGTCGGGGCCTCGGCCACGGCCAGTCTCGCTTGCGTACCAACATGGCATGAGGACTTCCGCAACGACCTGACTCGCGTTGACGTGCCCACGCTGGTCATTCAAGGCGATGCGGACCGGATTCTGCCCATCACTGCCTCGGGACTCCGGACCGCCAAGCTGATCAAAGGAGCCCGCCTGTTGGTGGTAAAGGATGGGCCGCACTGCATAACTTGGACACACGCAGAGCAGGTTAACGGTGAGCTGCTGGAGTTTCTTAGGAAAGATTAGCGAAGCTCTCAATTGGACTACCGTTCTGTTTCCATTCCGTTGTTGTAATGCCGCGGATAGATTTCGCTGCCTCTCAATTTGCTCATTCTTCTTGGGTGAGCTGGCGGTTTGGATCAACCAGTAACCAGGCCAACGCACCTGTCCCACACAAAAACGCTGCCACTCCGAACGAGGCTCCCCAGCCAAAGCGTGACGCGATCAAGGGTGTGAGCGTGGCAGTAACCGCGCCACCGATCTGTGCGCCCATGTTCATCACCCCGGATGCAGCCCCGGCAGACTCGCCCGCGATGTCAGCGGTAACCGACCAGAACGTGCTCTGGGATAAATAAAGCGCCCCGGCTCCGCCTGCCAGAACAATACTCGCCAGCCTTGGGCTGCTGACGGCAGACCCAGAGGCAACAAACACCGCGGCGAGACCTATTCCAACTACCGCGACGCCGCATCTTCCCCAACGCTTGCCGTAGCGGCGCGTAATCCAATCGCTCAGGACTCCCCCCACCGGCGAACCAATCGCCATGGCGATGAAAGGAAAGGTTGCGAAGTATGAGCTCTCACGCAAGTTCAATCCCCGCACGGTCGAGAGGTAGATGAAGAACCAAGCGAAGAAAATCCAGGCAACGTAGCCATAACAGAAATAACTGTAAGTAACTAACAGAAAGTCTTTGCTCGCCAGAATTCTTCCCCATGGAAGTATTCCCTTCGCCCTATCGCTGGAATTGGGCAGACCGGAACGAATGACTTCCAATTCTCGGGCGCTCATCCAGGGATGTTCCTCGGGATTGTCTCTCGCCAGCCAGAACCACACCGATCCGATGACTAACTCCACAAGCCCGCTCAACCAAAAAGCAAGCCGCCACCCGCCGTGCATCATGATGAAGGTAATAAGCGGAGGACCGATCCCGGGTCCTGCACCGACCCCAGCAAATATGAGTCCATTGGCTCTTCCGCGCTCGTTAGTCGGAATCCATTTGGCAACCAATCGGTTCGAAGCCGGGAACATCACGGCCTCACCGGCGCCAAGCAGAAATCTCACACAAACAAAAGCCGCCACCACGCCTGTAATACTCCGTGGGATTGCAGTCGTTAGGCTCGTGAACACGGCCCACCAAATCGTGGCAAAAGTGATAACCCGTCGCGGCCCATATCTATCGCTAATACGCCCGCCCGGAGCTTGAAACAGCGCGTAGCCCAGTACAAAGGCGCTGAAAATGTATCCGAGCTGAATATTGCTGAGATGGTATTCCTGCACAAGATAATGGCTCGCCAGGGAAATATTGACGCGGTCGAGATATGCCACCGCACTTATGACGAACATCCAAACGATCAGGACCCAGCGAACTCGACCTTGCATGTGTGCAATCATTCCTTACCCGCCCACAGCGCTCGGCACCGTTTTAGAAGTGTGTCCCGCATCCTTGGGTACACCGAAAGCCTACACTGAGTCGCCAGACCTGGCAACCAGTCTTACGCGGGGGTGACAACACCGGCGATTTTCATCTCCTCGGGCGGGCCGCAGGCCCATGGGCACTCAGGGTAAGCTCCGCGAAGCATCTACGGCGCTGAACTACGGGAGGGAACTTGCGGTACAATGATCCACATCAGAACGACTGTGCAAGTTCGACTTGACCGCCGCTCCCAAGTGGCCTTAGAACGGCTGGCGCGCCGTACGGGCTGGAGCCCCTCGCGCGTCGTGCGCGAGGGAATCCACTTGCTCGCCGCGTGTCATGGCTTCCCGTCGGCCAAACGAGTGATCGGCGTGGGGCGATTTGCCTCGGGTCTTCCCGATCTAGCTTCCAACAAAAAACACTTGAGGGGTTTCGGCCAGTGAAGCCCGCCTGCGCAAGTATCGCGATCGCGCTCCAGACCTCGCCGATGCGTGTCTGGTTCAACTCGCCGAGGAGCTGGATACGGGAGACATTCTCACCCTGGATAGGGATTTCGAGTCGTACCGCTGGCGCAGGAGTCGCGCTTTCCATCTACTCGTGCCACTGGACTGAGGCAGGTGGCGCGACCTCTGTGCCTTGATTAGAAGGAAAAGCCGCAGACTCTCTGAAAAGCGAGACACTCGAAACGCCGGTCATTCCCGCGAAAGCGGGAATCCAGTTTCTAGGGAAGGCATTTCCGAAGGTTTGCAGAGTGGATTCCCGCTTTCGCGGGAATGACTGTTCAACGGCCTACTCTTCCACGAAGTAGTCCGAGTCAATCTGTTTGATCTCGTAAGTTTTGACCGTGGCCGTCCCCACGCCGTGCTCGATCATCAGTTGTGCCAGGAGCTCGCCGTCCACGAGGACAATCTTGGTCGGTATCTTTCCCGCGTATTCTTGCGCTTCCTTCGAGAAGGCCGAGGTCGTGATAAAAACGCCCTTGTGCGCTTGCTGGCCCTGCAGCGCCCCCGCAAATTTCTGGACCTCGGGCCTGCCGACCGAATCCCCCCACCGCTTGGCCTGAATGTAGACTCTCTCCAGCCCCAGGCGATCTTGGTTGATGATCCCGTCGATCCCTTCGTCTGCCCCGCGCGTTACAGATCTCTCAACATCTTCGGGCGTCCCCCCGTAGCCCATTTTGATAAGGAGATCTTTGACGATCTTCTGGAAGAACCACGGGGAGCACGCCCTGATCTTCTCCAGAAGCTCAGTGGCTAGGACAGCCGCCATACTGTGGTACGCCTCTTCCAAAACCTCCTGCGGCGGCTTCGCCGCGCTAGCGTCGCCTTCGACTACTGCGACGCCGCCCTCGCTCCCCCCTTTTTTCGCGATGGCGTATTCCGGGAACCGGTGGAGAAACTTCATGTTAACCGCGTGTGGGCTCTCATGGAGTACGCCTAAGCCCCTAGCCGTCAGCTTGTACACGCCCCTTTTGGGATTCTCGAGGATTTGCGCCATTTTTAGGTGTGAGAGTGCCCATCCAACCCGATTCGCAAAAAGGCGCGCGCCGCCGCTGGGCAGGGGCTGCATTCTCTCTTCCTCGGTTAGCCCGAATTGTTCAGCCAGCGAGCTTACGAGCTCTTTGGCCACGTGTTCCTTCCGATCCCGACAGAGCTCAATGAGGGGCAACATTAGTGCCTGAAAGTCAGGAATAGCCATGGCGGATCCCCTCCGGGTTCAGTACGGACCAGTGACTCACCGTCAGCAGGCGATGGATACGTCCAGGGGCTTGGTCTTCTTCTCATTCTCGACTCGATCAGCAAGCACGCGCAGGGCGAGCGCCTTAACCTTGGCTACCGCTTCCGGCTTGGTCTTGCCGTACGCCATGACTCCCGGGAGTGATGCGATTTCCGCCATCCAGCGCCCGTCCTCTTCGCGATCCAATTCAATCTGAAACTTCAATTCCTTGTCTCCATTCAAGCTCTCACTCATCGAATGGTAGAGCATTCGAGGCAGCAGGTCAATAATGCCGTCATCCTAACTGCTGTCATCCTGAGGAGTCCCGTTCTTTGGGACGACGAAGGATCTCCGCAGTTCGCAGCCAACTTTCACCGGCTGGCCTTTCAAGGAAACTGCAGGGATTCTTCGGCCCCCAAAAAACGGGGGCCTCAGAATGACAGGGGGACTGGAGGAATCCTTCACCTTTCGAACGGTTGCTAAGCCTTCAGAATTAAGTCAGACTGTATCGAACAATGCGCGACCGAATCTACCTCTTCGTTTTCCTGGTGGGAGCAGGCCTGCTGCTCTATGTGGGTCGTGGTCGCATCGCCACGTCCGCCTACGCTACGTTCGGCCTGACTTTCGCGGGAACTACGGCTGCGGCGGTCCTGGGGATGGTTCTTTATCGGGTCCAACTCGAACTGCGAGCCAGCCGCCACGAACTTGCGCGTAAAGAGGCGGAATTGAACTTCGCTCTCGAGGTGCAGCAGGCGCTCTTCCCGAAACAGTTTCCGGCTGACCAAAGCCTGGAGTTCTCCGCGGTTTGTGTTCCCGCCAGAGGGATCGGGGGAGACTACTACGACGTCCTGCAACGGCCCGACGGACGGCTGGCTTTCGCCATCGCGGACATCAGCGGCAAGGGGATTCCTGCGGCTATTCTGATGTCCAACGTACACGCCGTCCTTCGGACCCTCTATGACGCTGGCCAGTCAGTTGGCGAGCTGTGCTCCCGGCTCAACAGCCACCTTCACCGAGTCACCGCGGGCACGAAGTTCGCAACCGCGTTTTATGCGGAGTGGAGCGAGCGAGACCGTTGCCTCACCTACGTCAATGCTGGCCACCCCGCCCCTATCCTGCTGGGATCGTGCTCAGGCCAACTGCTTCAGACGGGCGGCCCTCCACTCGGGATCTTCCCTGAAACGGAGTTTGAAGTAGGCCGGCTCGTCCTGCAACCCGGCGATATGATCGTGCTCTATTCCGACGGTATCACGGAGGCTGGCCAAGGGTCAGGGAAGGAATTTGGCAAGCTGAGACTCGAGGCCGCCGTCACGCAGCGCCTCAAGAGACCTTTGGACGAAATCCGGCAGCACG
The DNA here is from genome assembly GCA_050008675.1 of Terriglobia bacterium. Classification (GTDB taxonomy): domain Bacteria; phylum Acidobacteriota; class Terriglobia; order UBA7540; family UBA7540; genus CAVROP01. The sequence goes on along the minus strand of JBEKME010000036.1, from coordinate 23,879 downwards.
TTCTGAAAGCCGTACGCGATTGGTCAGGCGACGAAGTGGAAGATGACATGACGCTTCTTCTCGTGCGCGCTGTAAGGTCGCAAAAGGAGGCATTATGAAAATCGGCGGCCACGGATTGCGAGAGCATATCCACCTTTTGAAGCCGCTATTCGGATTGATCGCTGCGGTGTGGTTGCTTCGCCTGGTTCTGGATAAGGCGGGGACGCCGCCCACGGTTGTGAGGATGGTCAGCGTGACCGTAGCCGGCGATGCGTCGGTCCTTCTTGCCGCGCTACTGATCCACTTCAAGGCATTTGGCAGCTACGCGAGTGTTGTGGCGGCAGCCTTCCTTTTGGAGTTTTGGCAACAACTCCTCATCTGCGGCGCCATTGCCTTTTCCGCCCTTACAGGCACAGCCAATATTTACACCGCTCCGGAGTATTCCTTTCATCGCGGCCCCGCGGCTCATATCATCGGCCATTTGACAGGCGCCCTGGGATTCGGCACGTTGTTCGGGGCGGCCATGGGGTGCCTGTTGCTATGGATGCTCCGACGCATCGTTCCTGTAGCGACAGGGAAGAGCCAAGTTAAGACGAGTCTCTGACGCGCGGTAGGAATCGAATGGCGATTATTTCTGGCGGGACCGGTGCGCGGCGACCAGGGCTTGGCCCAGGCTGAGGCCGCCGTCGCCGCAAGGCACTTCGGAGTGGGTGAAAACCTTCAGACCTTCGGCTTCGAGCTTTCGCTTCAGGTGCTCAAGCAGAAAAACATTCTGGAAGGAGCCGCCACTGAGACAAATATTTTGAAGGCCGGTCTTCGCATGAACCAGTTTTGCTACCCTCGCCAACACATCCACCAACCCCTCATGGAAGCGGCGGCTGACGATGCCCGCAGGCACTCCGCACCTCAGATCATTCACCAGGGCTGCAAAGAGCGGTTGCGTATCGATAATCCAGCCGCTTCCTTCCGGTCGAATCTCAAACGGGTAGCCGGCGCCTTCACCCTCGCCCGCGATGGCCGCCTCGAATTCGATGGCCGCCTGGGCCTCGTAATTGACCCGCTTACGAATTCCCGCCAGCGCCGACACTGCATCAAACAGGCGGCCGCAGCTTGACGTCAGTGGCGAGTTGACGCCGCGCTCCAGCATGCGGACGAGCACCGCCACCTGCCGCCGGTCGAGTTCACGCACAAAGGGAATTTCCAGCTCCCAAAGGGTTTCACCAAAATGCTTGTGCAGGTAACTCACCGCCATGCGCCAAGGCTCGGTGATGGCCGCCGCGCCGCCCGGCATGGGGACGTAATCGAGATGCGCCACGCGCTGGAAATCAGCATACGTTGCAAGCAGGACTTCCCCGCCCCAAACCGCGCCGTCGGTTCCGTAGCCCGTGCCGTCCATGGCGATGCCGATCACCTTTCCATCCAGGTGGTTCTCGGCCATGCAACTCGCGATGTGGGCGTGGTGGTGTTGCACGCCAATGCGCTCGATGCTGCTTTGGCCCAGCGCCCAGCGCGTCGAGAAGTAATCGGGATGCAGGTCGTAAGCAAGGAGCTGCGGCTCAACATCGAGAATTCGCTTGAAGCTGGAAATGGTGGTCTCAAAGAAGCCGTAGCTCTCCAGGTTCTCCAGGTCGCCGATGTGCTGGCTTAGAAAAGCGTGGCGGCCTTTCGTCAAACACACGGTGTTCTTGAGCTCTCCGCCGACCGCCAATATAGGCGGCAGGTCCTCGTTCAGAAACACCGGCACGGGCACGTATCCGCGCGAGCGGCGAACAAGCTGTAGCGCCGGTCTATGACCGGCGAGGCGCCGCTCACAGAGCGGCGCTACAGCCTGGCTGACGCGAACCACAGAATCATCGCAGCGCAAGAGGATGTCGCGGTTGTGGACCAGAAAGAAGTCTGCAATTCCCCGCAGCCGCGCCACTGCCTCAGGATTGTCAATGGCGATCGGCTCTTCCGAGATATTCCCACTGGTCATGACCAGGGCCTGAAAACCGCCGGCAGCAAGGAGCAGATGGTGGAGAGGCGTGTAGGGCAGGAAAACACCGTACTCACGGTTGAAAGGCGCGACCAGCTCAGCAATAAGACTCGGAGACTTTTTGCGAAGCAGCACAATGGGCCGCTCAGGACTATCGAGCAAGGCGCGCGAAGCGTCATCAAGCTCGCAGAGATTCCGCACGGCCTCGACGCTGGGCGCCATAATCGCGAATGGCTTTTCGACGCGTCGCTTCCCTTCCCGCAGACGGCTCACAGCGGCGGGATTCGTGGCGTCAACCGCCAGGTGGAATCCCCCCAAGCCCTTTACGGCCACCACGTAACCCGCTTGCAAACGCGCCGCTGCCTCCGCTATGGGATCTGTAGGGGCGCCCCTCGTGGGCACCCCCCTCGTGGGTGTCCAGGAACGGGCAGGCACAAGGCCTGCCCCTACGGCATCCCATAACTCAACCTGCGGCCCACATTTCCAGCAGGCATTAGGCTGGGCATGAAAGCGGCGGTTGAGCGGGTCGTCGTATTCCCCCTGGCAGTCAGCGCACATGGGGAAAACCGCCATCGAAGTGCGCGCGCGATCGTAAGGGATGTCGCGCACGATGGTGTAGCGTGGGCCGCAGTTGGTGCAGTTGATGAAAGGGTAATGAAAGCGGCGGTCGGAAGGGTCGAAGAGCTCGCGCAGGCAATCATCACAAATGGCCACGTCGGGGGAAATCAGGACGCGGCGGTTTTCGCCTGGGCGGCTGGGCAGGATGCGGAACTCGCCGTCAGCACGCGCCGGAATATCACTGGCCGTCAACTGCGTGATGCGCGCCAGCCGAGGCGCTTCCACAGGCAACTGCGAAACGAAATCGTCAACCGCTTCGGCAGGTCCTTCGACCTCGATGGAAACCCCTGCCGCCGTATTGGCGATGAATCCGGCGAGGTGGCGCTCGAAGGCCAAACGGTAAACGTAGGGGCGGAATCCAACGCCCTGCACGATTCCGGTGACTTCGATGGCTTTGCGAACTCGCGCGCTCATGCTTGGCCCGACGCCAATACCTTCTCAGCCTTGGCCGATTCGCGGCGCCGCGCCAGCCACTTCATCCAATCGTCAAGGCCCGCGCCGGTTTGGCAGGAAAGCTCGACAATTTCCATTCCGGGATGCACTTGGAGGGCGTACTCGCGTGCTTTCCCGAGGTCGAAAGAAACATAGGGGAGCAAATCGGTCTTGTTCAGCACCAGCAACTCGGATTTGAAAAAGATGGCAGGGTATTTGAGGGGCTTGTCTTCGCCTTCTGCAACGCTCAGCACCACCACCTTGGCCGCTTCTCCAAGATCATAGCTCGAGGGGCAGACGAGGTTGCCGACGTTTTCAATCAGCAGCGTATCGAGAGACTCCAGTGGCCAGTCCGCGAGTGCGCGCTCGATCATCCGCGCATCCAGGTGGCAGGTGCCGCCGGTGGTGATTTGCTTCACCGGGAAGCCAAAACGGGCGAGTCTTCTCGCATCGTTATCCGTCTGGATATCACCCGTCAACAGAGCTACGCGCTCGTTTGGGCCAAAACGTTCAAGAGTGCGTTCAAGCAGGGACGTCTTCCCTGCTCCCGGCGAGCTGATGAAGTTCAGGCAAAATACCTGGTGCTCCTGGAACCGCTCTCGCAAACGGCCGGCGATGCGATCGTTCTCACTTAGGACCTTCTTTTCGAGCGGCAAGCGGCTCATGATTCTTCCACCTCCAGGTAAGCCAACTCCAGTTCATCACCGCCAATGCAGCGTGTATCCGCAGAGCCGCAGTCTGGGCAATCCACCCGGTAATCGACCACCGTGAATATGTGCCTGCAATGCGAGCACTCGTGGCGGCGCGAGGTGGATTCGATTTCGAGCGTCAGCGGCTCGAGGTCCGTGCCTTTGACCAAGACCTCAAAACCGAAGCTCAGCGCCTCGGGGTCCACGCCCGCCAATTCACCGATTCGCACGCCGACTTTGATGACACGCGCGCCGTTCAGCCGCTCACGCTCTTTGCGCACAGCGTCCAGAATCGCGTTGGCAATGCTCAGTTCGTGCATGGAAGAGCAGGTGTCAGGTGTCAGGTTTCAGGTGCCAGGCGAAAGGTGTAAAGGGTAAAGGCTAAAGTGTAAGGTCTCGTGGATTTTTTCCTAGGACCTGGGACGACCTGAACCCTGGCACCTGGCACCCGCCACCTGAGACCTGAAACCTTTGCGTTCCCTAACACCTGACACCTTCAGTCCACCCTTTACACTTTACCCTTTACACTTTCGCCTGGCACCTGACACCTGGCACCCGCCACCTGAGACCTGAAACCTTTGCGTTCCCTAACACCTGACACCTTCAGTCCACCCTTTACACTTTACCCTTTACACTTTCGCCTGGCACCTGACACCTGGCACCCGACACCTGAGACCTTTGCGTTCCCTGACACCTGACACCTTCAGTCCACCCTTTACACTTTACCCTTTACACTTTCGCCTGGCACCTGACACCTAGCAAATGCGCGGCAACTGGTCGCCCGCGAGCATGTCCACAATGCGTGAAGTGCCCAAGCAGGTTCGCATCGTAACTACCCCGGGATGGACTTCGACGACTTTGCCGATGATCCGAGCGTTCACACCCAGCGGATGGCCACGCATTGCCACTAGCACCTCATCCGCGTCCGCAGGAGCGATGATGGCCACAAGCTTCCCTTCGTTCGCCACGTAAAGCGGGTCCAGTCCGAGCAGCTCGCAAGCGCCCTTCACCTCCTCCCGGATGGGAAGGGTAGACTCTTCAATAACCATACCCACGCGGGACTGAGCCGCGATTTCGTTTAAGGTGCTCGAAAGGCCGCCTCGAGTGGGGTCGCGGAGACAGCGAATTGAACGCGTCACTTCGAGCATCGCCGCAACCAGCGAGTGCAACGGGGCAGCATCACTCTGGATGGGAGTTTCGAACTCGAGTCCTTCGCGCTGCGAAAGGATGGCGATGCCATGATCGCCCAGCGTGCCACTGAGAAGAATGCTGTCTCCGGGCCGCGCCTGGTCAGCGGACAGGTCCACGCCATTCGGAACGCGCCCGATTCCCGAAGTATTGATAAAGAGGCCGTCGCCCTTTCCCTTCTCCACCACTTTAGTGTCGCCGGTCACAACTTCCACGCCCACCTTTTCCGCCGCCCGTTGGAACGACAACACAACCCGCCGCAGGGTTTCCACCGGCAAACCCTCTTCGATAATGAAGCCGGCGCTCAAGAAGAGCGGTTCGGCGCCTCCCATGGCAAGGTCGTTCACTGTTCCGTAAACCGCCAACGATCCGATGTCACCACCGGGAAAAAACAACGGGTTGACCACGAACGAATCCGTCGTGAAGGCGAGGCGAACGCCATCAACGTTCACCACCGCCTGGTCATTGAGTTGTGCCAGGACCGGATTGTGAAACGCTGGCAGGAAGATTTCCCGCAAAAGATCGGCACTCAGGCGGCCCCCGCTGCCGTGGCCAAGCAGTATCTTGTCTTTGGCAGGAAGCGGCGCCGGGCAGGTGAATTCTTCGAGTGGATTGCGGTCGTCTGGCACGCTAAACCTCTTCAGCTATCAGCCGTCAGCTATCAGCCGAGATGCTGAGCGTGTTTTTGCTGATAGCTGATGGCTGACGGCTGATAGCTCCCTGGGCCGGCCGGCGATACTGGTAATACGCTGCACAGGCGCCCTCGCCCGAAACCATCGGGGCGCCCAGCGGCGCCTCCGGCGTACAACGCACCGCGAAAGCGGGGCAGTCAACAGGCTTCTTCAGGCCTTGCAGCACTTGGGCGCTGATGCACTCCGCAGGTTCTTCCGCAGTAGTATTCGCCACGCCGAAGACCTTCTCCGCGTCAAACGCCGCAAATTCCTCACGGAGCCGCAACCCGCTTCGAAGAATTACTCCAAGCCCTCGCCATTTGCGGTCGCAAACCTCGAACACCTTCTCCATGAGTTCCTGAGCCGCGCGGTTGCCCTCGTAGCCCACGGAACGGACGTATTGGTTTTCAACCTCTGCCCGGCCCTCCTCGAGCTGGGCCACGAGCATCGAGATCGCCTCGAGCAAATCCACAGGCTCGAAGCCGCCCACCACGATCGGGACGTGGTATTTACGGCTCAACTCATCATACTGCCTGTAGCCCATGACCGTGCAGACATGGCCTGGGGCAATAAAACCCTGGACTCGGTTCTTCGGCGACTCGAGCAACATGCGGATGGCGGGCGGCACAAGGAAGTGCGAAGCCAGCATGGAAAAATTCCCCAAGCCTTCGCGGGCAGCCTGCCAGACCGCCATCGCATTTGCCGGAGCAGTTGTCTCGAACCCGATTCCCAGGAACACGACTCGCCGGTTGGGATTCGCGCGGGCGACTTTCAGCGCCTCCATTGGAGAGTAAGCGACTCGGACGTCGCCGCCCTCGGCCTTCACGTGAAAAAGATCGGTATGCGAGCCCGGCACTCGGAGCATGTCGCCGTATGAAACCAGGGTGACGGCAGGGAGTAAAGCAATTTGGATGGCCTTGTCGATGGTTTCGAGGGCCGTCACGCAGACCGGACAGCCAGGGCCGTGGACCAACTCGATTTGAGAAGGGATCAACTCGTCAATCCCATAGCGCATCAGCGTGTGGGTCTGGCCACCGCAGATTTCCATGAGGACCCACGGCCGCGTGACACGCTTGGCAAGGTCGGCGATCAAAGCGCGGGCAATGCGCGCGTCGCGATATTCGTCAAGATACTTCATCCCGTTTAGAAGGATTCAGGATTCGGGATTCAGGATTCAGGGGAGCCCGAGCCAGAGGAGCCTGAATCCTGACTCCTGAATCCTGAATCCTGGGTTTCCTCACCGTCGAGCATCCCGATTTCCTCGAGCAATTGATAAGTGCGCTGGGCTTCCTCCGCGTCCACTTTACTCAGCGCAAAGCCGACGTGGACGATGACGTAATCGCCAACTCCGGCCTCCGGCACGAAGTCCAGTTGGACAAGCCGCGTGATCCCGCCGAATTGCACTCGGCCGAGCCGGCTGCCATTCTCTTCTTTTGTTTCAAGAATTTTCCCAGGAACTGCCAGACACATGCTTAAGCCTCTTTTCGAGTTCGATGCCGCACAAGGGATGGGTTTTTGGCCACTTTTTTAGCTTTGATCTGGGTTTCTTTACACTCAAAAACCAGTTCGTTTTTGCCCTTTAAAAAAGCTAACTCCTTTGTTTGCAATAGATCGGTAGGTTCGTTCCGTTAAAATAGTATCTTTTTCCCATTTCCTCCCGTTTTTCCCCGTCCGCTGGGTCGATTTCGAGAACCTTTCCCACGCCCGCCTGCCGGCGCTCTCCTGGGACAACCGAAATAGGCTACCACGTCTCGGCTCTGCTGTCAAGAGCAAAGTGCGGGGGTCAAAAAGCCCCTCAGGACTAAATGTAGCAATTTCCTGGCCATGATAAATGCGCCAAATAGCCCGATTCATTGTAGCGATTCCCCGGCGCAAACTCAATCGCCGTTTCCATGGGTACGGTCTGGCACTGCTTTGCGCGGTTTCTCTCAGTCAGAAAAGAAGGATTCAGGATTCAGGATTCAGGATTCGGGATTCAGAGACCCCCGTTCGGGGGAGCCTGAATCCTGACTCCTGAATCCTGAATCCTGCTTGGAAAGGAACGATCACTAGGAGAAAAGCTCCGAGTCCCAATAATCTCCGAGGATAGGAGTAGAAACTTGAGGTCGGGCATTCGTTCGACGACCAGGGCGATAGCCTGCTCGACCGCAGCCGAACGTGGAGCGCCTTGAGTTACCGTGCCTGCCTCAATTCCCAAGAGAAAAAGTCGAGGAGTAGTGCGCCCCAGGGCATGGGCTAACTCCAGAGTTTCGACGAGGCCCCAGCCGTGACCCGATAAGGAGCCCAACGCTCTCGGCTCCAGCTCCGCAGAAGGGAGCGAAGTCAGGTAGAGAGTACCTGGAACCCCTCCGCTGGTTACGGCATCGACAAAAAGGATAACATCAGCGAGTGGAAGCAAATCCAGCAGCCCAACGCCTGGAGCAGCTTCAGCTCGCAGCTCGCACCCGCAGCCCCCCAAGTCGCTCAGGCGGCGGACAATTTTAATTCCAGCGCTGTCATCGCCAGCCGCGGGGTTACCACAGCCGACAATGAGCAGGCGGCTGGCACTCGCACTCACATTTTCCCTCATTCACTCTCTCGGAAATCACCCGATGCCAGTCATTCCCGTCCCGCCATGGCGGGAGGAATCCAGCCCTATGTGGGCTGACGTGGACCCCCGCTTGCGCGGGGGTGACAACACCGGTGACTTTCATCTCCTTGGGTAGGGGCCAGGCCCATGAGCACTCAGACCGAACTCGCGCAGGATGTCTTCGTGCGGAATGCCTTCTCCTCGAGACAGGGAAGCACGGGCGCGGTCCAGCGCCGCAGCCGTCTAAGGTGTGATCTCTTCATCTTCGACGGGAGCCAGGGCCAGCGATCGCGACAACGGTTCCACCATCATGCCATTACCCACGATCAAGCCGGAGCTTCAAAAAATGCGTCGAGCATGATATACACGGGTCGTAAGTACGAATCAGCTTTTCGCAGACCTGGGCAATCTCAGCTTCGGATTGGTCGAGCACCCCGGGCAGGATAACTTTGAGGTCATCTTCCATGCGACGGTAGTTTTGCGCCGTGGGAGGAATGATTCTAGCGAACTCCACGAGCCCCTGGTCATTGATTCGATAGCGATGATAAAGCAAGCCGCGCGGCGCCTCAGTGGCTGCACACCCTTCCCCGGCATGAACCTTGAACTCCACCCGGCTGGCAGCCGGCTCACGGTAAGTCTCAATGATCGCCAGCGCCTCTTCGCAGGCGTGAATCAACTCGACAGCGCGAGCCACGATGCCCATGTAGGGGTTGCGGCAGGGCCAGGAGACACCGCAGGCGCGGGCGGCAGCCAGCGCCTGGGGCATCAACTTGTCGATATTCAAGTTAATCCTGGCCAGTGGACCGACAAAGTAGCTCGAGCCACTATCAGCACGCACCGAATGCAGAGCCGTCGAGCGCTCTACGTGCTCCTCGAGAAAAACGTGCTCGAAATCCTCCGGATCGATATCGACCCCCTTCGAGGAAACGATCCGCCGCTCATTCATGGGGTATTCGTTCGGATGGGATACCGAAACGAATTCGTAATCGGGCGCGAAGCTCGGAAATGGAAGGGTGCAGACAAGCGCCAGAGTTTCCTTTGACGCCTCCAGGGCCCAGAGCAAGTCGGCGGAAATGTCCGTCAACTCCTTGCGACGGGGAGCCTTGTAGAACCCGCCCACACATACCGAGACCGGATGAGTGGCACGACCACCCAGAATCTCCAGCAGTCGGTTGCCTATCTTCTTCAGGCGGAGAGCTCGCTCGACCTCCTGGGGGTGGTCAGCCGCCATGGTGATGGCGCTCTCGTACCCCAGGAAATCCGGCGCGTTCAAAAAGTAGATGTGCAGGGCGTGGCTCTCAATCCATTCGCCACAATAGAGCAGGCGGCGCAGGGCACGAATCTCGGGGGGAGGAGTAACTCCCAGGGCGGATTCGAGCGCGTGCACCGCGCTCATCTGGTAGGCCACCGGGCAGATGCCACAAATGCGAGCCACAATGTCTGGGACTTCCTGAAAGTAGCGACCGCGAAGGAAGGCTTCGAAGAACCGCGGAGGCTCGAAAATGTTTAGCTTCACTTCGCGCAGTTCCCCGCCCTCCGACCGGACGTAAACCCCGCCCTCGCCTTCAACGCGGGTCAGATATTCAACCTTGATTGTCTTTTCACGGTTCGCGTTTTCGCTCGCCATGGCGCTTAACCTCTTTCCTCAGAGCGTATTTCCGGACCAACTCGATTTCGCTCCAACAAACCTACGCTGGCTTATCCAACTTGTCGCCGGCCGACCGGAACGCCTCCGCAAACCCCGTGAACCCTCGAAACAGTCGCACCAGGTCGCCCCGCTGCATGCCGTCTTTCAGCAATCGGGCGCTCAACGAATCCGAGTTGGGGGCCTCCAGGGGGCCAAAACAACCGTAACAGCCGCGATTGTAGGCAGGGCAAATCGCGCCGCAACCTGTTTGGGTCAGCGGGCCCAGGCAAGGCAAACCGCGCGCCACCATTACACAAACCGTGCCACGCCTCTTGCACTCCATGCACACTGAATCCCCAGGCAAATGAGGCACGCGCCCCACCAGCAGGGCGGTGAGCACTTCCAAAATCTGCATCTTATTGATCGGGCACCCATTCACCTCAAAGTCCACCGCCACATGGGAAGAGATGGGGGTGGATTGCTCCAGGGTGTGGATGTAAGCGGGCGTGGCGTAGACAGCGCGAGTGAATTCCGCCACGTCTTGCCAATTCCGCAGGGCCTGGATTCCCCCCGCCGTGGCGCAAGCGCCGATCGTGACCAGAAACTTCGAATCCTTGCGCACCGCTTGGATGCGCTCTACGTCCTCGGCGGTGGTAATCGACCCTTCCACGAGCGCCACATCGTATGGGCCGGGCAAGATTCGCGACCTGGCTTCCAGGAAGTACGCGATCTCCACCTCACCCGCGAGGCTCAGCAACTCGTCTTCAAGGCTCAAGAGCGCCAGTTGACAACCATCGCAGGAAGAGAATTTGAAAACGGCAAGCTTGGGACGAGCGTCGGGAGGCATATTAGAAGTCCTCCTTGCCAAAGAAAGGTTCGATAGCCGCAAAACTCAGCACGGGGCCTTCCTTACAAATAAATGTTGGGCCGAACTGGCAATGGCCGCAGAAACCGATGGCGCATTTCATGTTTCGTTCCATGGAGAGGAAGATGGATTCCTTGGGGATCCTTCGTGCCAGCGCTTCATAGATCACGAACCGCATCATGATTTCCGGCCCGCAGGTCATCACCAACGTCTGCTTCGGGTCAACGCGGATGCGATAGAACAACGCGGGAACCACTCCCACTTGGCCACGCCAGTTCTCGTCTGCCAGGTCCACGGTGGTGTGGAGCTCCACGCCGCCGGCCTGCCAGCGGGCGAATTCGTCGGTGTACAGAAGATCGGCAGGCGCGCGAGCGCCGCAGAGCAGCACCACCCTGCCGTAATCCTCGCGGTGGCGCAAAATCGCGAGCAGCGCCGGACGAAGCGGCGCCAGCCCGATCCCGCCCGCCACGATGACCAGGTTCTTGCCCAGCGCTTTCGCAAGAGGCCAGGCGCTGCCATAGGGCCCTCGAACCCCCACCATATCACCCACCTTGAGGCGCCCGAGCGCGCGCGTAACGCTGCCCGCATAACGAATGGTGTGGCCCACCACCTTGGGCACGCCAGGGTTGGAACTAATCGAGATGGCAACTTCTCCGAAGCCGGGCAGGTAAATCATGTTGAATTGCCCAGCTTGGAAACGATAGGTCGAAGCCTGAGCGGGGTCCGTGAAGACCAAGGAAAAGGTCGCAATACCGTAGGCCTCGGGTTGGATATCCTCGATAACCGCCGGATGGGGCAACATCGAGTCCGACATCATCTGCAGTTGTGCAGGGGCAGGTGCTAAGCTCATCGTTGAACCTTCTCGCGAATAGCTTTAACTTCTTCGGTCAAGTCAATTCCCACGGGACACCAGGTGATGCATCGTCCGCAACCCACGCACCCTGAAGTCCCGAATTGGTCGATCCAGGAAGCCAGTTTGTGTGTCAGCCATTGACGGTAACGCGACCGAATGGTGGGCCGGATATTGCCGCCATAAACGTGCGAAAACTCCCGCACGAAACACGAATCCCAGACGCGCCTCCGGTCCGCAACCGTCGCTTTCAAGTCGCAGGTGTCTTCCACGGTCACGCAGAAGCAGGTGGGGCAAACTTGCGTGCAGTTGCCGCAGCTCAGGCAACGCGCTGCCACATCATCCCAGCGGGGATGCTCGAGGTTGTCATAGAGTAACTTGGGCAGGTCATCCGTCCTGAGCTGGCACTCGATTCCGCGTTCGGCATTCTGCACGGTCTGCGCCGCGCGGCCCAAATCGTAGGCCGTCGCGGGCTCCCATGGAGTGTCCTGAAGCATCTCCGAACCCATTTCGGAACCCACTTCCATCACCAAGGCATCAGGCAGTTCGGTCACCGCCAAGTCAAAACCTTCCGTGGCTTTGGGACCGGTCTTCATCGAGCTACAGAAACAGGTCGAGAAGGCCCGTCCGCAGTTAGCCGCCAGGATGAAAATACGCTCCCGCCGGCGCGCGTAATGGGGGTCCCTGAATTCACCACTGAGAAAAACGCGATCCTGGATGCCAATCGCGGCCAGCTCACAGGCACGCACACCGATGAAAGCGCGCAGCGGTATCGCATCCTGGGCCGCATTCATCACCCATTTCCCATCCGTCTTCTCCACCGAGAACAGCTTGAGCTGCGGCAGATGGAGAAACCTTTTCCAACTCTGAGGCGCCACGCCGTAACTGAAGTATTCCTGATGGCGCGTCTGCTTCAGGCGGTAACGGCCTGGCCCTTGTTCTGCCGTCCAGCCCAGCGGAAGATCTTCAACCCCCGCAATCTCATCGAGCACCACCGCGCCCTCACGCACTGTCGGACCGATGAGGCTGAAGCCGGAAACACGTAAGTTGTCGAAAACCTTCTGCAAGGAAGGCTTGGGTACAACCACGTTCGCCGAAATTCGGGGAAGGCCTTGTGCCATAAGAATCGAGCCTCCTATTCCACTCAGAAAACGTCTACAAACAGAATATACCACCTTGTGGTGAAATGCCCTGTAGCAACATAGCTTTGCAACCCGTAGGCCAAACGCAATCATCAAAAAAGGAGGGTGTGTTGAAACATGCAACAATATCCGTCCTGGTTTTCGGACATATCCAGCATGATATTGGCCCTTAAATGCCATCATGCCTTATGGTCTATTTGTCATGGCTTCAATTGCTCAGCTAACCAAGCGTGCGTTGTTTTTTTCCCTCGGCCCACCCTTAGTGAATGGGCGCCCCTGATGGGAGGGGACCATCCCCACGAACTGGGTCAACTCGCGCAGGGGTAGGGTGATTCCCGCTAATTGCTCAGACCTGTTAACCATCTGCCAAGGCGGCGCACGCCGACTTTGCTCTCCCAATGTTATTACGGTTCAGGTACAATCGCCCGCTGCCGACCGCTTTTGCATGGGCTCAACTCTCGCCCGGCAGAGCAGTAGGCAGTGGGCAGTAGGCAGTAGGCAGTAGGCAGTAGGCAGTGGGCAGTAGGCAGAAGGCAGTGGGCAGTGGGCAGTGGGCAGAAGGCAGTGGGCAGTGGGCAGTGGGCAGAAGGCAGTGGGCAGTGGGCAGTAGGCAGTGGGCAGTGGGCAGTGGGCAGAAGGCAGTGGGCAGTGGGCAGTGGGCAGAAGGCAGTGGGCAGTGGGCAGTGGGCAGAAGGCAGTGGGCAGTGGGCAGTGGGCAGTAGGCAGTGGGCAGTAGGCAGTGGGCAGTAGGCAGTGGGCAGAAGGCAGTGGGCAGTAGGCAGTGGGCAGTAACTTGCCTGAATTGGGATTCAACCCTTACCTGTATGATCGGAAGAACGGGACTTTGGCGGCATCGGGTGAGAGATCGGTGTAGCGCCGACACCTGCCCCGGCTGGCAGCGGGTCTTGCCGGTGCTGAAGACTACCTGTGACTAGGCGCTGCAAGCACAGGCAGAAAAATCGGATCTTAGCGGCATCGAATGAGGAGTGGACGCAGGCCCGGCGCCTGCCCCGGCCCGGCGTGGACTTGCCGGCACCGAAAAATGCCTGTCACTTTAGCTTGCAGGCATAGGCAGAAGATTAGCGGCATCGAGTGAGGAGTTCGCGCAAAAGGCAGCGATGTTCTTCTTTCTCAAATCTCAAATTTCAAATGTCAAATTTCAAAACTCAAATTTCAAATCCCCTCAGGGACAAAAGAGCGGGTGCAAGTGGCGGTGATGCTCTTCTTTCTCAAATCTCAAATTTCAAATCCCCTCAGGGCCCAAAGAGCAGGTGCAAGTGGCAGCGACATCGTTCTCCTGTCCCCTGTTCCCTGTTCCCTATCACCTGTTCCCTGTTCCCTGTCACCTGTTCCCTCCGGAAGGCGCATAACATGATTGTAACAGTCACGTTGAATCCGGCCATTGACAGAAGCCTCACGGTTCCGCGCTTTGAGGTTGGCAAGACCAACCGAGGAGAAGTGACGCGAACCGACGCCGGCGGCAAAGGAATCAACGTCGCCAAAGCAGTGAAGCAATTTGGGGCAGAAGTTTGCGCGCTGGGGTTTGTGGCGGGAAGCAACGGCCACTTCATTCTCGAGGCGCTCGCCGCCAGCGGCATTCCCGCGGACTTCACCAACGTCCCGGGTGAGACGCGCGTAAACCTGAAAATCCACGATCCCGTGTACAGGACAGAAACCGAACTCAACGAACCTGGCTTTCAAGTGCTTCCTGAACACCTGGAAGCGATGAAACAGAAGATCAGAGAATATGGCCCCCGTTCTGACGTGATGGTCTTTTCCGGAAGCCTGCCGCCCGGAGCCCCGCCCGAGACATTTGCAGAACTCATTACCATTGCAAGAGCTTTGGGGGCAAAGTGTATGCTAGACACGGCAGGACCCGCTCTGAGGCACGGACTCGAAGCCAAGCCCCTTTTGCTCAAGCCCAATCGGGCCGAAGTCGAAGGACTCCTGCAAGAGCGCTTGAGCACTCGCCGCGAGCTGGCCGAGGCAGCCCGCAAATTGCTTGAAATGGGCGCCGAAGAAGCGGTGATTTCCCTCGGTGCGGATGGGGCGATCGCGGCTACCAGGCAGGATCTGCTGTCGGCCCGCCCCCCAACCGTGACCCCGCGAAGCAGCGTCGGAGCCGGCGATGCGATGGTGGCAAGTTTAGCTTATGGAGAAGTGAAACGCCTTCCATTTCGCGAGTCATTCCGCCTCGCCGTGGCCGCCAGCGCCGCAGCAGTGACGATGGAAGGGAGCAAGGTGGCCGATCTTGCGCTCATCCAAAGTTTGATTCCCCTGGTTCAGATGGAAGAAGTCGGCTGAAGCGGAAGTGGTCAGTAGTCAGTGGTCAGTGGTCAGTCGTCAGTCGTCAGTTGTCAGTCGTCAGTGGTCAGTCGTCAGTTGTCAGTGGTCAGTCGTCAGTGGTCAGTGGTCAGTGGTCAGTGGTCAGTAGTCAGTGGTCAGTGGTCAGTCGTCAGTGGTCACTTGTCAGTTGTGATCAGTATGTGGTAGGTGGTAGGTGGGGGAAACACTCCGACTGCCTACTGCCGACTGCCTACTGCCTACCTTCTGTCTTCTGACTCCTGAATCCTGAATCCTGAATCCTGAATCCTGCTTTCCGGAGGCTGAAGAATGATCCGAGCAAAGGTGCAAAGGTTGGGCACTTTCCTGGCGGGCATGGTCATCCCGAACATTGCCGCCCTGATAGCCTGGGGCCTGATCACCGCCCTCTTCATTCCCCGCGGCTGGATTCCGAATGAACACCTGGCCAAGCTGGTGTCTCCGCTCATCATGTATTTGTTGCCGGTCCTGATTGGGTTCACCGGGGGTCGACTGGTTTATGGCATTCGTGGGGGCGTGGTAGGCGCCCTGGCAACGATGGGTGTCGTGGTGGGTAGCAGCGTCCCGATGTTCATCGGCGCCATGACCCTGGGCCCGCTGGGCGGATGGGTGATCAAGAAAGTTGACCAACTTTTGGAAGCAAGAACACCCAAGAGCCTGGAAATGTTGGTGGCGAATTTCTCCGCTGGCTTCGTCGGCCTGGGCCTGACCTTGCTTGCCTACACTATCGCCGGACCATTCATGGAGGCGTTGACGCTCACTCTGGGAGCCGGCGCGAAGCGGATTACGCAGGCGGGGGTTTTACCTTTGATCTCACTCATCATCGAACCGGGAAAAGTCTTGTTCGTCAACAACGCTATCAACCACGGCATCCTGGCGCCTCTGGGAATAGCCGAAGCGAAGCAAGCCGGCAAATCCATCTTCTTTTTGCTGGAGAGCAACCCTGGCCCCGGTCTGGGGCTGCTCAGCGCGTACTGGCTGGTCGGCAAGGGGGAAGTCAAGCAGTCTTCTCCCGGCGCCATCATTATTCACTTTCTGGGCGGCATTCACGAGATCTACTTCCCCTATGTCCTGATGAATCCCCCCACCATACTCGCCATGATCGCCGGGGGGATGTCCGCGACGGCAACTTTTGTTCTGATGCACGCGGGGCTGGTGGCCACGCCGGCGCCGGGAAGCATCTTCGCCTTTATCGCCATGGCCCCCAAAGGCGGACTGGTTCCCGTTTTGTCCGGCGTCTTTATTGGCGCTCTGGCGTCCTTCTTGGTTGCCCTGCCCATCGTTTCTCGATTCCGTTCTGCCGCTGATCCGGCGAAAGACTTCGCAAAGGCAAAACAGACTGTGCAGGCCCAGCAAGCACAGCCCGCAACCTCGGCCGAGAAGCAGTAGGCCTCCCCAGGTACTGGTGTCATTTGCGAGACCTAGTCATTGCGAGACCTAGTCATTCCCGCGAAAGCGGGAATCCCCTCCGCAAAGCTTTGGAAATGTGCTGTCGTCGGACTGGATTCCCGCTTTCGCGGGAATGACCGGCGGCTCGTGTGTATCCCCATTCCAAATGACACCATCGCCGTGCCTTCTCACCGCTTGACTCATGCCCGCGCAAAACCTACACTCAATGCCAGGGACAGTTTCATGGGTCTGACGTACATCCAAGCGAGCATTGCCAATCCTGCGAGGCCTCGGCGCAGCGCGCGGCTCAAGTTCCTGGTTGACTCCGGCGCAAAGTACTCGGTAGTTCCGGCGCCGGTGCTTCGACGCTTGGGCATCAAGCCCGGCAAGACCAAGAGTTTTATTCTTGCGGATGGCACAGAGATCAAACGCTCCCTCGGAGAGGCGCGGTTTCGCATTAATGGTGAGGAGGGCACGTCACCGGTCATCTTCGGAGAGAAGGGTGATAGCATTCTGCTGGGCAGTATTTCACTGGAGGTGTTGGGTTTCATTCTCGATCCTTTCAAGCGCGAACTCAGGCCGCTGCCTATGATGTTGGCTTCGCATCGGCCCGCTTGGAAATACGGTCTGGGAGGCGAGCCGGATGCCGAAGCCCAAGTATGAGGTCATCATTTACTGGAGCGAGGAGGACCAGGCTTTCATCGCCGAGGTCCCGGAGCTCCCCGGCTGCGCGGCGGACGGAAAAACCTACCGCGAAGCCCTCGCCAACGTCGAAGTCGTCATCAAGGAGTGGATCGAAACCGCCACCGTGCTCGGCCGGCCCATCCCCCAGCCCAAAGGCCGCCTCGTCTTCGCCTAGTTCGTAGCCACAGTCAATCCGTACTTTGAGTGACTGTGGGTTTGTGCCCGAATAAAGAGCCTCGCAGGAAGGCGCTGACCGAGGCTACCCGCTCTTCCGCCATTCACCATTCATAATTCATCATTCATAATTGCTGTTCTTTCCCCCTTGCCTTGCCCTCCGAGTACATGTATACGGGAGCGGTTGCGCAAGGCTCGCTCTCCAGTCCGTCAGCCGACGGACGCCTCTTCCACCGCGACGCGCATTGGGCGGCGCGGATAAGGGACAGTTTTCAGATGATCTGGTTCGAAGCGCAGTCCGGCAATCGTAGCGCCGACCCCGCAGGGCGGGGTCGGCATTTGTGCGATCTCATCTGGTGCTGACCCCGCCTTGCGGGGTCAGCGCTACTGCGGCGCGGCAAGGACCCGCGCCGCTGGAAAAGCCGCAGGGCCGGAGTGCGGGCCCTGCGCTACCTCGCCTCTCATCCTTGTTGCTGGCGGCTTATCGCAAAAGTATACTTTTCCTGTTCGGGTGGCGCATGAAACCTGAAGGTCTGAGTCAACTCGTTTCGGAGCTTTCCCCGGCGGAGCAATCCGCGGTGAAAGAGTTCATCACCTTCCTGAAGGAGCGCAACGGGAAGTTGCCCAAGACCTCCTTCCAGGCGGCGATTGACGAATTCATTGCCGCTCATCCCGAGTTGCTTCGTCGGCTCGCCCAGTGACCCTTTACCCTTCCCTTCCTGAAGTGCTCGCCGCTCACGTTTGCGTTACTCTTCTGGCTCCTGACTTCTGAATTCTTCTTCTTGGGATCTTGAATCTGCCATCTGTAATCGCGCAGCTCCCTCCCCAGCCCCTAGCCCCCAACACCTAGCCCCTGCTCTTCTGACTCCTGCTTTTCAATGGCCCGATCACCCAATGACCCGATGGCTCAATGCTTCAATTCACCATTCATAATTCATCATTCGTAATTGCCGTTCTTTCCCCCTTGCCTTCCGCCCGCAGTAGTTGAATACGGGAGCGGTAGCGTGGCGGTAAAGCACGCGGACTATTTGTCGAGACGGTGCGGTTGGCCATAAGGTGCTCGTTCCGCGGACGTAGCCAAGCGCACACGTCGCACAGAGCGTGATGTATGCGCACCCCGCCGCCGAAAGGAATATGAAATGAATGCAGAGCGTTTGCACGCGATTGTGCTTGCCCTTAGGAAGGAGACAACCGAAAGGCGCACCTTCACCACCATGCAAACCATGGTTGGCGCCCTACAGGCTGTGGTGAACCAGTCAAATTCAGGGACTCAGCATAACCTAGCTGCTTCCCTTGATGCTCTGTATGCCGCTCTCACTGACACGGACTCTGACAAATTCAGCCCAGCATGGCGACAGATTTTGTGTGAGATTGGAGGCGAGCGTTTCTTTGGGAAGGCTCTAAAGGAAAGGGTAGCCACCGCAGGTGGCGCATACATTGCCTTTTATGTATGCGCCCCACGAACACGGGGAACATCTCTGTCACCGCGTCATATCCGTGGCCTGTTCTGGCTTCTTAACGGTCGTCCACATAAAATGCGATGTCGTCGCCAACCGCCACAGGCCGGCTGGCGCAGACCCTTGTTCTTGAGGGTCTGCGCGGGTGGCGCATACATTACCGTTTATGTATGCGCCCCACGGACACGGGCAACATCTCTGTTACCGCGTCCTATCCGTGGCCTGTTCTGGCTTCCTAACGGTCGCCGACATAAAATGCGATGTCGGTGCCACCCGCGACTATGCAACGGTGGCAAGCCCATTCTTCTCGACCAGCGATAGCAGCTTGAGCGAGGCTCCAGAAGGCCGCTTTTCGCCGCGCTCCCACTTGCTGACCAAACTGCTCGTTACGTTCAGGTAGTTGGCGAAAACGGTTTGGCTGACGTGTTCTCTCTCCCGGATCGCCTTGATCTCTTCCGGCTTCAATGGCCGGATCGGCGTAAGGCAGGCAGCATCGAAACGCCGCATCGTCTGTTTGTCGATGGCCCCAACATTGTGCAAGGCCTCCATGGTTTCATGGATGGCCGCCATCGCAGCACTTCGATACTTTTTGCTCATTCGCTTTTCACCTCCACTCAAACCACCGCACCAGCTCGGTACGGCGCCTGCCTGCCGGGAGAAGGACTAATCCTCGCCGCGGTTCGCCGATCGATACAACGCTCAGGTAGAGCGATTGTTCGTCTTTTGCGTAGACCCAATTTCCTACGCGTCGGTCGGGACGAGTGCGGATCAGTTCCGAAGGGATGTTGGTGTCGAGCAGAAAACCGCTCACGACAGATCCACCGGGCGTCCCGTGGACGGATTGCGGGTGAAATCAAGGTCATCCGCCAAGCCCCTTACGGCTTTGAATACCTCCTCCAAGCTTCGCTGCGGATGGGCAGCGTCGGACTGCTGCGCCGTGGGCGCCTGCGGCGGAGAAGACCGGAGGGCCTGAAGCATGACATCTTCAGCGTCCTTAAACGCGCCGCTCTGGAGCCGCTGATTGATCAGCTCTTCGACTTCGGGTCTGGTGATCTGTATGGTCATTGGCAACCTCCCTCCAAGCCGACTCGCTTTGCCCTACCGTCCCACCGTAACCCGCCGCGCCCCCCCTGCGTCAACTGGATAGTACAACACTGTTTGATTCCAACCGCGGGTGGTGAATACATTGCCTTTTATGTATGCGCCCCACGCACACGGGCAACATCTCTGTCACCGCGTCCTATCCGTGGCCTGTTCCGGCTTCGTAACGGTGGCACAGGCACTCATGCCTGTGCCCTCTCCGTTGGAGGCACCACCCGCGCAGGTAATTTTCGATTGAAGATTTTCGATTGACGAAGGAAACAGCAAGGTAGCGCAGACCGGCTTCGCAAGGATGCGCTCTTCTCACCGGTCGCACCCAGGATCCGGGGAGTTACAAAGCAGGTCCCTGCTGCGGTTCTCATGTACTCTGCCGGGTAAACATCTCGACCAGCACCGTCGAGACTACGGCTGCTCTCTTCGGGGAAATCCTGCCCAATTTGCGGACCAAGCGTTGCCGGTCTATGGCGCGGAGCTGGTCAAGCGCCACCTGCCCTTGCTTGCCTTGGAAGGTGAGCGCCACGCGTGTCGGATAAGGTCTCGCCACGGTGGTCATGGGGGCAATAATGACAGTCCGCAGGTGGCGGTTGCTCTCCTCCGGTGAGACAACCAGGCAAGGGCGGGTTTTCTGGGTTTCCGCTCCCTGCGTCGGATCCAGAGATACCAACCAGACCTCATCCAAGCGCGGTGGGTCGCCTACCACCGCCACTCCTCCCGATCGAACTGACTCGAGGGAGTGCCGAGCAACAGTTCATCGTGGGCGGAAGAGCCGGCGGCGCGGAATGCTTCCTCCCAGCCCTCGCGGGGCTGACGGGCCGGTGCGATCACGAGATGATCGTTTTCGATCCGAAGTTCAACAGCGTCCTCGAAGCCGCACTGTTCGATGATGGGCTTGGGGATTCGGATACCTCGCGAATTTCCAACACGTACAAGATCAACCTTCATGGCCGTCAATGACCTCGTGCTTACATTGTAGTCACATAAGAGCTTTTTGGCAAGCGCGGCTGGCGCCCGGTAGTGGTACAGTTTGATGTAGAGGCGGCTTTATGCCGCCAACTGGCGAGGTAAACTCGCCGCTACAACATCAAACTGTACCACTACCTGGCGCCCCGATGCATCGGGGCGCACCGCGAACACGGCCAACATCTCTGCCACCGCGCCCAATCCGTGGCCTGTTCTGGCTTCTTAATGGCCCCGCAAGGCGGGGTGTCGGCGCCACCCGCGGTGTTTCGGAAGCGGACAAAGGGAATTCAGATTCCCTTGTTTTCGGCGCTGCCACCACCCGCGCCGCTGGAAAAGCCGTCCGTCGGCTGACGGGCTGGAGAGCGAGCCCTGCGCTACATCCCCGGTTGCGTGCGGCGCACGTGCATGCGGGAACGCGCTCACACGATCTCCTTCAACAGCGCTGGGTGCTTTTCCAACAGGCGAAGCAGTTTGACGACGGCGGGCATGGGGGCAACGTCGCCGCGTTCGTAGCGGCAGAATATGTTGTAGCCGCCGCCGGTTAGACGTGCAGCAGCAAGCTGGCTCAAGCCGAGTTTACGGCGGATGCGGCGAATTTCCTTGCTCACCCGCTTGCGATCGCGCAGCACCAGTGCGTCCCCCGCTGCCGCGTATCGTCGCGCGCTCTCGGCATCGAACTCCACTTCACCGCAAGCCCCGCAGCGCCAGCCCGAAAGCCCTTTCACCTTCACTTCCTGGCCGGCAGGTCCCACAGTAAAGGTCCCGCCGCGGAAGCGGGTCAAGCCCTTGCGGTCCTCGCAGTTAAGACATCTCCTCGCCATCGTCACTTCTCCTTGAATTGAATCACCGGCGCCCAATGGCGCAAGGTGATTTTGATGTAGGCACCTTTCCGAACCGGCCTCATGGCGTGATACACGTCTTGCCATATATGAGGGTCAGCGTAGGCCTTCATCGATTTATAGAAGTCACGCCGGGTTAGTGCGGCGATCACGGCCAGCATCTCCGCCGTGGTCAGGCCCATAGCCCGCCGTCCAAGGCGGTCTTTGTGAAGGCCGCCGCGCCCACCGGCGCGACGTCCGCTTGTACGGTCGTAGGGGCGTAATGGGGCGTACGCTTTTCCACAGCTCGACATTACCCTATAAGGGTAGTCCTTTCAAGGGGCACCACGGGTCGCGGTAGAGTAGGGGAGCGCGTAGCGCCGACCTCCGCCCTTGAAGTCTGCGGCTCTTCTGTAGGGAAAACCGCGAATCCTAAAGATGGGGGCCTGCCCTCGGATTCGGGAGCGTGAATCTAAGGAAGAACCGCAGACCCGAGAACCGGGGGTCTGCGCTACACTTGCTTCCTTCACCGGAAACATACAGAATTGTTAACGCCAAGCGAGAACGTCATGAAAACCCTTATCATCGGCAGGGGTGTGGTCGGAACAATTTACGGCTGGGCCTTGTCCAAGGCGGGCATTGATGTCACCCATGTCGTGCGCAAGGAGGGGCTTCCTGGCACCGACACCTTGGACGTGCTGGACTTGCGGCCCGGCTACCCGAAAAACGCCCGGGTGACGTATGCTGCCAAGACAGTTGGGCAGATCAGCCCTTTAGACGGCTTTGACCTCGTGATTGTCGCTACCAAGCACTACCAGGCGGCTGAGGCCATCCGCCAATATTTGCCCGGTGCGCCTCGCGCCACATTTCTACTGTTCACCGCTAATTGGGATGGAACGGGAGAGATTGACCGCCTTCTGCCGCGATCTTCTATCCTTTGGGGTTATGCCGCTGCCAGTGGTGGCCCCGATGCTCAGGGTATCCTCATCGCAACTGTGAACCCTACGGTGCGCTTCGGAATGTTGGAAGGCTCCGATCCGGAGAAATTCAAGGCCATGACGGAATTGTTCCAACGGGCGGGTTTCACCTTGGACATTAAACCCAACATCATCGAATGGCTCTGGGTACACCATGCTATCAATGCTGGCGGCATAGGAATCTGCCTTTGGGCGGGAGGGATAGCCGAAGCGACCCGAAGTTTCAAGACCTTGAAGCTGGGGGCGTTGGCCATCCGGGAAGCATTGGATGTGGTAGCGGCCCGTGGCGTCGATCTGAAGTATTATCCCGACGCGAAAAGTATTTTGAACATGCCTGCCTGGCTTGCGGGCCTTGCCGCTATTTATGCCATTCGATTCACTGAAAAGGGTCGACGCCTTCTCAGGGCGAGCCACTTCGCTTACAGCCCGGAGGAAATGAAACGCTATTACTTCGATGTGCTTAACACGGGAGAGAGCCTGGGCGTGGCTATGCCGCACTTGTCCGCGCTTCGCGAAAAGGTCGAACGTTATCCAGTAAACCAGAGTACAGGAGGAATCCATGAAAGCCACGGAAGTTGAAACAGAACGCCAGGAGCCCGCAAGCGAGGCAGTCCCCGCCTCGTGGCCACGCACGGAAAGATTGGGTAAAGCCGTTATGCTTGGGGCACTGATGGTTGCCATGATGCTCGCGCCCGGCCGGGCTTGCGGGGAGGGGACGATGGGCGCTGCGCCGGTGCGTTATGTCGCCAATTTGCGCCTCTGGGTCCTCACCACCGAGCAAACCTCCTATGTGATGGGGCTCAATGAACGCGACGAGCTGCAAACGCTCTACTGGGGGGGGAAACTCGAGAGCGACCATGACCTTTCCGCCGCGCGTCTGCGCCCTGAATACAATTCCTTTGATTCTCAGGAAGGCATGAGCAATCTTGAATACCCCGGATGGGGCGGCCGGTATTACAACCAGCCCGCCTTGAAGGTGACGCTGGCATCGGGCGTCCGTGACCTGGTGTTGAAATACGCCAGTCACGAGATCCGCGGCGACATGCTGGAAATCCGCCTGAAGGATATTCAATATGACCTGTTTGTAAAACTCACCTACAAGGTATTTGCTAAAGAAGATATCATCCGCAAGCAGGCGGAAATTGAGAATCGGACGCCGCAGGTCGTGACCGTGGAGAGCGCGCAGTCGGGGGTCTGGTACGTGCCCGCAGGGGAAGGTTATCGGCTCAGCTATCTCACCGGGCGCTGGGCGGGCGAGACACAATTGGTGCGGGAACCCCTTCATCCCGGCGAGAAGGTGCTGGAAAGCCGCCGCGGCAACACCAGCCACCAATTGAATCCCTGGTTCGCCATCGACGAAGGGGGAGAGGCCGACGAGGAACACGGCCGCGT
>JBEKME010000035.1:0-50483 GCA_050008675.1 Terriglobia bacterium | reverse complement strand
ACTGTGCGCCTCACGACGCCCAGCGCAAAACTCGGGGCCGAGTGGATCGCTACTCCTTCCTCGTGAGAACCTTTCATTCTCTGCTTCCTGCCGGTTTATCCCGGCGCTTTCCGGTCCTTTGTTTTCATACACATTCCCGCTTCGTTCGTGCTTTTTTAAAATTACTAAGTTTTCTCTTACCTCCTTCCCAACCGACATGCTGTCCAAAGGGGCAAAGGAGTTCGCTGCCTTTGTCGCACCGGGTGGCGCGTTCTCAAAGTCTTACTCCTGACTCCTGAATCCTCCTACATGGCTCCGACTGAGTATTCTAGCCTATTTTCTTCCCCGTGTCAAGAGACACAGAGTCGCGTCCGGTAAGCAACTCCCTCGACCCTTTGACGCCCCTGTGAATCAGCCGCTCTTTGCGGTCGATCGAGTTTTTGGCGGGGGACAACCTCCTTCGTAGCGTTTCAGCGCTCCCCAAAAACTACATCCTCTTTGTTCATCTAGTTCCCAAATTCACACAAAAGAGGTTACGCTACCATTGATAGCGTGGGAAAAACGCATCTTTAATAAGATGATCAATAGTCACATTATGTTAGAGGCCATTTTGAGTTTGCAGGTAAACCGTACGCGTGGTCGCGCATGTTTCCAGCTTGCCGGATGGACGGGTTCGTGTTGAGGAGAATTTTGCCGGAGAAGCGGGACAGGATGATTCTGCTCCCCGTGATCGGGTCGCAGCTCATTGTCACGACGAGCCTTTTCCTGATGCCGATATTGATCGAGACGCTCAAGGTTGACGGTGGACTTTCGGGGAAGGCCGCTGGGTTGCTATTGAGCATGGAACTGGCAGTGTCGGCGTTCGCTACTTTATGTCTGTCGGCGTGGGTCCGCAACCATTCAGCGCGGCACTGGGCATTGTTCGGTGGCCTGCTCACGATTGTGGCTACCGCGCTCACGCTCATCTCTCCTGCGCTTCCAGTGCTCTTTGCCACCCGGCTCCTGGCCGGAATTGGAGCGGGCGTTGTAGGCGCTGAGGCGACGAGTGTCCTGTCACGCGGAGTCGCCCGGGAACGGCTGATTGCGATTGTGACGATCATTTCTATCGTCAACGCCGCGTTTTGGCTTGCCGTGTTGCCCTACATAATCGACAGATTCGGATATCGAGGCCCCTATGCCGGCCTTCTGCTGATCTGCCTGAGTGGCACTTATCTGTTGATGCGCCTGCCGTCGCTATCCATCCGACGGGACGCCACCCGGCAGGCATTCCACTCACCCTTCGCTGTGTCCGCGTTGCTTGTTGTGGTGGCCGTCTTCCTGACACAACTGGGGCAGGGTGCATTCTGGAGCATGGAAGAAACCTATGGCAGGTACGCTGGTTTCAATAGCCATGTAATCGGCGTCTTACTTTCGGCTGTCACACTTCTTTTGTTACTCGGGGCTGTTGGGGCCGCCTGGGCCAGCGAACGGTTCGGACGTTTCACCTCGCTGCTCATTCTCATCGCGCTCAATACGGTCTCGATCCTTCTCGTAAGCACGATGGCGTTCCATTGGATATATATCGCGGCGAATGTTCTGCAGTCGATCACCAACCTCTCTTCCGTGATCTACCAACTTGGTCTCGCGGCGAGCCTGGATCGCTCGGGGCGAGCGGTTGCGGTGAGCACGGGCCTGGTAACGCTTGGCAACGGGCTCGGTCCCAGCCTGTCGGCGGTCCTGAGCGGTGCCTTTAGCGCACCTTTTGTAGGTATATTCGTTCTTGTGTTGAACGGTGTGGCTTTGGGGCTTTATGGCGCGGTCAAGTTGCGAGGCGCGGAAGGGCCGCCGATGTCCGCTTCTCTGACATGATCGTTTCTTTCTCCCGCGCAGTGTTCGCGCGAGCCCAATACACGAAGCCATTCAGAGCTGCGTACTGGTGTCATTTGCGAGACATGGGCGCTCGAAGCCGCAGTCATTCCCGCGAAAGCGGGAATCTACTCGGCAAACCTTCGGAAATGCGCTGTCGACGGACTGGATCCCCGCTTTCGCGGGAATGACTGCGGTCCAAATGACACCAGTACCCAGAGCCGGCAACGCTTGCCAAGCGGCCTAAGCCTCTGGCACTCTACCTTTTCACCCGGTTAGATCGTGCTTTACGAACTGCATCGGCGCGGCGGGTCTTTCTCTCTGCGGACGGCAAAGAGGGATCTCTGTTTGGATTTATGGATTCGAGAAGCAGAGAAAGCGCGCTCTTCAAAGAAAGCAAGACGCGAGCACGATGCGGTTCGGGGAGAGCGAGAGCGAGCCGGGTGGTGGCGCTGGCCATCTCGATCGCGATCAAGGCCCGGTCGTATATTGCGCTCGGGTCGGACTCAGGATGCACTTTCTGCAAGGTATCGGCGATAACCCGGGCATTTTGAAGCGTGTCTTCAACATTGAGCGCACGCAGTTCGATCGATGCGCCCACGCAACTCCATATTTCGATGAAGGCAGGGTTCGAAGCCTGTAGTTCGGCCATCCGGTCGACAATAATTCCAATCAGGTGGTTCGGGTAATTCCTGCCTTCCTGGATGGAACGGCGGATCCCCGCCGCTAAGGTTTCCGAAATTGTGGAAGTGTAGCGGGTCCACATTTCGCGCACGATCGCCAGTTTCATGGGGAAATATTGGTACACCGAAGCGATCGGCATCTTCGCCTCGCGTGCGATTTCGCGCATGGAGACACTTTCATATCCACGCGCCGCGAACAGGCGGAGAGCGACCTCCAATACGGTTTCAAAGCGAGCCTGACTACGTTCCTGACGCGGTATTCGCTTTACTTGCGTCCTGCTGTCAACATCAAACATGGTTTCCTCATACAGACTATACACCATTCGATGCAAGCGGAGAGGAGCGATGGCCGTAATGCCTCAGTTTCAGGCGCATACCCCTGGGAGCGCGGCCATCCTTGGCCGCACTCTGTGCGGGCTAGAAGCCCGCGTTCCTGACGAACGCGCCCAAGACTGAGGCATTACCGATGGCCAGGGTCGCGTCAAAGTCCCCGAAAGGTAACCTCCCAACGCGCCTTTGACCCGACCCTGGAGCGATGGCCAACAAAAGTGGTCACCGAGCTAAATGCTCATTTGACAAATATGACTGTTGCTCATATTCTTTTGAAGTTGTTTGGCCTGGGTAGGGCGCAGCACGCATGCGCTTCCAGGAAAAGCTGCTGACAAGTCCCGTGCCCGCCTGGTCAGGTTGTTTTCGGAAGCGTTTGCACTCAACCAAACCGCCGTGCGGGCAGAGCGGGTTCGGCACTTCTTTAGGCGGTCACGGGACTAGGGTGCGACGGAGTTTGATGGAAGGGGCAGGAGAGATCATGGTCGCTACGCGCCACAACCGGTTTGTGCTCGCCGTCGACCTAGGAACATCGGGCTGCAAATGTGCATTGGTGGGGCTCGACGGAGTTGTCCAGAAATGGGCCTTCCGTCCTGTCCCTTTACACATCGTGGATCAAGTGGGCGCCGAGCAGGCGCCGGAAGATTGGTGGAGCGCATTGATCGGCGCTGCCCGGGAACTTATCGGAACGCTGCCGGAGCTGGGTGGGGAAATCGCAGCCATTTGCTGTTCCTGCCAGGGAGAATGTACGGTCCCTGTCGATCGCACAGGTAGACCGCTCCATCGGGCGATGTCATGGATCGATATGCGTGGGGCGGAAGCGATCCGCCGCAAGGCTGGGAACCGAATGCTTGCCGTGGCCGGTTACGACCCTGTCAAGTTATGGCGTTGGATCAGCCGCACGGGCGGCGCTCCGGCTCTCTCGGGGAAAGATCCTGCGGGACACATGGCCTTCATCAAGGAAGTGTGGCCTGCAATCTATGACCAGACTTATAAATTCTTGAACGCCCTCGACTATATGAACCTGCGCCTCACCGGCCGGTTCGTTGCCACGGTGGACTCCATTCTAACCTCATGGGTCACCGACAATCGTAATGCTAACGATATCCATTATGACCGGAAGCTGGTTGCCCAATCCGGCATTGCAAGGGAAAAGCTGCCGGAGATTGTACGCTGCACCGATGTGCTCGGTCCTCTGTGCCCTTTGGCTGCCGAAGAACTAGGGCTCCCGCGGGATACGCTCGTGGTGGCGGGTGCGGTTGATAATTCCGCGGCGGCGATTGGATCGGGGGCGGTTCGGGATGGCGAGGCTCATCTCTATATCGGTACATCATCCTGGATGGGGGCGCATGTTCCCTTCAAGAAGACCGATGTGTTTGCGCACATTGCCTCTGTGCCTTGTGCCGTGAGCGGGCGCTATCTGGCGGTTGCTCTCCAGTCGTCGGCGGGTTCCAATCTTTCCTTTCTATGCGACAAGGTTCTTTTCCATCAGGATGAGCTTGGTACGGAGCGGCCTCCCGATGCTTATTCCATTTTGGACAGAATGGCAGCGTCCGTACCGCCGGGAGCCCGAGGCTTGCTTTATACGCCCTGGATCTTCGGGGAACGTAGCCCGGTCGATGACCCGAGTTTACGGGCGGGTCTGCTGAATATGTCCTTACAGCATTCTCGCGAAGACATTATCCGTGCATTTCTGGAAGGGGTTGCTCTTAACACACGCTGGATGGCCGGACCGTTCAATCGCTTTCTGGGGAAGCCGCTCGATCAAATCACCATGGTGGGTGGAGGTGCGACTTCTGACGTCTGGTGCCAGATATTCGCAGACATATTAGGCATTCCTATTCGGCAAGTCAGGGCTCCAATCCAGGCAAACGCCCTGGGAGCAGCTCTAATCGGCCATGTGGGGATGGGTGCTCTTTCCTTCGACGATATCCCGGGCCTGACGCAGATCCGTCGAACCTATCTGCCCGATTCTGGGAGGAAGGCCCTGTACGACGAAATCTTCGAATCTTTTAAGCTTGCCTACCGGCGTCTAGCACCGTTGTATCGACGGTTAAATCTACGCAAGAAAGTGCATCCATGAACTTCGATCAAGCGCGCCGCGAGGTCATTGCGACCTGCCTGGATCTGGCCGATAAGGGATACCTGGCAGGAACAGGGGGGAATATCGCCTGCCGTATCGACGACGAGTATTTCGCGGTCACTCCCTCGGCAACCGACTATTACGCGATGGGGCCGGAAGATATATGCGTGCTCCGCCTGGACGACCTTGTGCGCGTATCCGGGGATCGTCGGCCCTCGGTCGAGCACCGGCTGCATGCCTACCTTCTGCGTGCCCGGCGAGACTGCCGCGCCAGTATTCACACGCATCAGCCGATTGCCAGCGCCTATACCCTGCTCGGACGCGCCCTGGAGATTCGTCATCCGCGCCACCAAGCCCTTCTGGGGCCGCAGGCTGCTTTGGTAGGCTATGCACCTTCGGGCACAAGTTGGCTGGCGTGGAAACTGAAGAAGACGCTTCGGCCGGGGATCAATGCTTATCTTCTGCGCAACCACGGTGTGGTCTGCTGCGGTCCGACGCTGGGCGAGACGGTGGCCAGGGTTGAAGCCCTGGAGTTGGCCTGCACCACCTTCTTTCGCCATGCCATCAACAACCGGGCAGGCTTGGGCGGCGAACCATCTTTGTCCGAAGTTCTAACCCTGTTGGTCAATTCCGAAGAGATGGAGTCTGTGCCATGAACACCTCCGGTACGAATCCGTCCTTGCTCGATAACCATGTTTCGGAGCCCGCCTATGGCATCTCCGAATGGCCCGATACGGACGATATCTACGCGCGTCTTGCGGCACTTGTTAAGCAACCGATACGTGCCATCCGCCGTGAAAACATGGAGACCGTCCTCAAGTATTTCCAGGAGAAGTGCGTTCAATCCCGGCGTCTTTCACAACAAGCGGAGCGGATCATTCCCGGCGGTATACAGCATAACCTTGCTTTCAACTATCCATTTCCGCTGGCAGTTGCCAGCGCCCACGGCGCCTATCTCACCGATGTCGACGGCAACCGTTATATCGATTTCCTTAAGGCCGGCGGGCCGATACTGCTGGGCTCCAATGACGAAAATATCCGGCAACAAATACATGCACTGCTGGACTCCTGTGGCCCGGTAACCGGCCTCTTGCATGAGTATGAAGTCAAACTGGCCGAGTCGGTCTGCGAAGCTATGCCTGCTATCGAGATGTTCCGGATGCTGGGCTCGGGAACGGAAGGTGTGATGGCAGCGCTTCGGCTGGCTCGCGCCTATACGGGCCGAAATTGGGTCATCAAGATCGGGGGTGCGTATCACGGCTGGAGTGACCAGATGGTGTATGGCCTGCGGATTCCCGGCACTGGCCGCAGAGAAGCCGCCGGCATACCAAGGCCATCTACAGCCTATACCCAGGAGCGGTTCCCGAACGATCTGGAGGCTTTGCGGCGGACCCTGTGGCTCAATCGCTTGAGGGGCGGGACCGCCGCCATTATCGTCGAGCCATTGGGGCCGGAGAGCGGCACCCGTCCCGTCCAGCGCGACTTCAACCGTCAGCTTAGGGAACTCTGCAACAAATTTGGCGCACTGCTCATCTTCGACGAGGTCGTTACCGGATTTCGCGTGGGCATGGGTGGCGCGCAGGGCTATTTTGGAGTTAAACCCGACATCACCGTACTGGGAAAATGCCTGACCGGCGGTTACCCGATGGCGGGCGGCATCGGGGGACGGCGCGAGGTGATGATGTTGTTGGCGGGCGGCATTGGGACCACCTCCAAGCGTGCATTTGTGGGGGGAACACTATCGGCCAATCCCCTCTCCTGTGCCGCAGGCTATTTCGCCATTCAAGAGATGCGGCGCACCGATGCCGCGGTGAAGGCAGGGCGTGCGGGGGATCGATTGCGGAAAGGGCTCAGCGAAATCATTCGCCGTCTGGATTTGCCCTATGTCACCTACAACCTGGGTTCGATTGTTCACCTGCATTCCTCGGGCGTCATGCACTTGAGTATGCGCAATCCACTCAAGGTTATGAGAGAAGTGGGGCCCCGCAAACACATGATGGAAGAAATGGGAGCGGCGTTCAGCGCCCATGGAGTCATCACTCTCGCGGGTAGTCGTATCTATACCGGGCTTGCCGATACCGATGCGGTGATCGATGATGCACTGAACCGCTTCGAGGACGTGTTGAAGCTTGTTTAGTTCCGGGGGGCTAGGGTGGAGCGGACGCTGATTGAGACGCAATTGCTGGAAGGATGCCGGCGTCTTGCCAGTAAGGGGTTCTCCAACACCCCAGCGAACAGTTTTTCCATGCGGATTCCCGGGACCATGGAAATGATCCTGACATCCGGACATGAGGATTGGCGGCAGATTGGAATCGCCGATCTCCATACGGCCTCTCTTCTTGCCCATGAGGGTTTGAGTGGACTTCATGCATCGATCTATCAGGAGCGCGCCGATGTCGGCGCGGTGGCGATTTCGAGTCCCAAGGGGGTGCGCCTGCTGGCCCGTTATGGCGGCCGGTTGCCGCCCGTCTTTGACGAACAGGTGAGACATATTGGTTCATCCGTCGGACCGCTGCCGGACGAGGAGAAGGCGCACGGGGACAGGGTGAGGAAGACATTCAGAGGCGGCGCTAATGCCGCACTGCTGGGCGAGCGGTTGCTGTGTCTGGGAATGACCTGCGAACGTGTTCTCTTCAACACCGAGCTTTATGAGAAATGCTCACAAGCGTATGTCATCGCCAAAGCATGCGGCAGCCGGATCGGGTTCATACCGGTTTGGGTTCGACTGATCGCCAACCGTCGCTTATTGAACGACGAACGCCGCGCCGCCGCATGTTATCGCAACGGTCGTATCCCGGAAGGCATAAGCGCATATTGAGATGGGCCGCAAACCAGTGGGCTAGGATTCAAGAAAAGTGAATCCTTCGACGACAATACATTTTATGTTGCAATGCGAGCAGTGCTCATATTACGCGGTCGCATCGCGGGTGGCGCCGGCATTGTCCTTCATGTCGGCGACAGTTAAGAAGGCAGAACAAGCCACGGCTAGGACGCGGTGACAGAGATTAGCCCGTGTTCGTGGGGCGCATACACAAAAAGCAGTGTATGTGCCACCCGTGAAAATTGGTCTTGACTTTGGGGTCCACCCCTCTGTATATGAGTATTACTCACATTCGAGCTGAGCCTGGCTCATCGCTCTAGGGAAGCCATTTGATTCAGCTCTGGAGGCGGATCATGCGATTCTTGGCGCGTTATTTTCTGTTGATCTTGTCTTTCTCTCTGCCGGCGCTGTTGCTGGCGCAATCCACGCAATCCACCATCCTTGGCACGGTAAAGGATGCAAGCGGGGCAGTCATTCCCTCGGCGCAAGTCGTCATCACCGATACGGACAAGGGAACCTCAGCAAACTATATCACCGATGCGAATGGTAATTACCAGGCTCAGGACCTGCCTCCGGGCAGATACAAGCTGGAGGTGACGAAGGCCGACTTTCAAACCAAGTTGATCGAAGGCCTTGCGCTGACCGCCCGCCAAGAGCTTCGTATCGATGTGAATCTGGCAGTCGGCGCCACCGTGCAA
The DNA here is from genome assembly GCA_050008675.1 of Terriglobia bacterium. GTDB lineage: Bacteria > Acidobacteriota > Terriglobia > UBA7540 > UBA7540 > CAVROP01. The sequence continues at coordinate 42,047 of JBEKME010000035.1, read as the reverse complement.
GAAGTCACTGTGAACGCTGCTTCCGCGGGGGCCATCGAGACGGAGACATCCTCCATCGCCTCCACGCTGAATACGCAGAGCGTGATGAGCCTGCCGGCAAACTTTCGTGCCAGTGGCGGCACCAGCCCACTCAATCTCATTCAGACGCTTCCCGGCGTGCAGCCCGATACCGGTCCAGGCACCACCACCCCGATATCGAATGGAACCCCCAATACTAATTTCTCCGTGCAAGGCGGCCAGCCTTTCCAAACGGAAACCTCGGTAGACGGCATTTCGACCCAGAACGTCAGAAACAACACGCCGCTCTCCGATGCCTTTCCTTCCACGGATTCGGTAGCCGAGATTCGTGTCGATGGTGTCAACAATAATGCCGAGTTCGGACAAGCCGGAGAGGTCACCACCGTGACCAAAGGCGGAACCAACCAGGTGCATGGAGGGCTTTTCTGGTATCACCAGAATCGCGCCCTCGATTCCGTCGCTTACGGAACGCCCGTCAACCCGGTAACCGGCCAGGCGGAAAAGCCGCAGAAGATCGGCAATGACTTTGGCGCCAGTGTGGGCGGCCCCGTAGACATTCCGCACTTCTACAATGGGCACGACAAGACATTTTTCTTCGGAACCTACGAAGGATTCCGTTTCCCCAGGCAATCCTCGATTCGGGATCTGGTCCCGACGCCAGATATGCTAGCGGGGAACTTCAGTCAAGAAGTGCCGTACCTCCTCGATCCCTACACCTTCGGGCTTTATCCGAATGCGACCGTCAGTCCGATCAGCGCTTCCGCCAAGCCGTTCCTGAACTTCTTCCCCGCGCCGAATGTCGGCAACTATCCCACCCTTGCCGCCGCGGAAGCGGGCCCCGGCTATAATTATGCGGCGAATCGAGACAGCAGTTATAACTCCAACCAGTTCGACGCCCGCGTCGACCAACATTTCAGCCAGAAGCTGCAAGGTTTCGCCCGATTTACCTTCAAGAACCTTAATCTTCTTGCTCCTCAGGATCTGAACATACAATCCATCACGAATTTCGATAATTACCGGATCCTTGCCGGCTCTCTCGTCTACAGCTTCACGCCCAATCTGGTGAACGAATTCCGTTTTGGCTTGACGTTCGAGCACAACGGCCTTCGCAACTCACTGGATGGCGGCCCCTACACGGCTGCCGCCGGCTTTGATCCGGTGGGTCCGGACGAACCAGCCAATGGTGCGACGGAAATTTATTTTCCCACCGGTCTCACCACACTTGCCGCCGGCAATCTCAATTCCACATCCATGAGCCACTTGTTCCAATATGCAGATAATCTGACCTGGGCAAAGGGAAGACATACGATAAAATATGGGCTTGACATCCGCACGCTTCAATCCCTCACCACGCTCGGCGCCTATGGACTCAATAATGTTGAAGTCTTCGCCTTTACCGGTCAAATTACCTCCTATCCGAATTCGCCTGCTGTCGCCAACGAGTTTGCCGACTTTCTGGCGGGAACCCCTGTGGCGACGCAGTATTATACGCTGGTTCCCAAAGACGACGGGAGGTCGATTTATTACGGCTTCTACGCACAAGACGAGTGGAAGGCTTTGCCGAAGCTGACGGTCTCCTACGGCCTGCGTTACGAATACCATCCGGCCTATCACGACACCACAGGCACCATCGGTAACTTCGATCCCAGCAATGCAGGAACCGGGGCGGTCGTCTATCCCGATGGCTATCAGAATCTGCTCGATCCGTATTTTCTGGCCAGCTTCGATGCTTGCGGATACGGTCCTGCAAGCACGCCTTACGCAAATTGCACTCCCGTGCTCTCCAACAGCCAGGACCATCTTCCCAGCAGCCTGCGCCGGTCGCAAAAGGATCGCATCCTGCCTCGCATTGGATTCGCTTGGCGGCCATTCAACGATGACAAGACGGCCATCCGGGCCGGCTTTGGCATGTATAACACGACTATGCTCGGCAGGATATTCTTCTCTCTGACCGATAGCTTGCAGGCCGCCACGAACACGTACTTCAACTCCCTGACTGCAACCGGCCTGGCCTATACTTGGCCGCAGACAAGTCCAGGGTCGGGTGCGGTAACGCCCGTGTACGGTTCGGCACGCATGTCGACCGCCAACCAAATCGACTGGAAAGATCCTTACTCCATGCAGTGGAACCTTTCCATCGACCACGAGTTTGGGGGGAATACCGGCACGCGCATCTCCTACATCGCGATGCAGACCAACAATCTGGTATACACACCCAATCTGAACGATATGTCCTATTCGAGTACCACCGAAGCTGTGAACCGTCCGCTCACCGATCGCCCCTTTCCGAATTGGGGTGATGTGGACACTCTCATGACGGGTGCGGTGGCAAACTATGAATCGTTGCAATTGGAAGCCAACCACCGCTTCCAGCATGGTTTCACCTTCGACTCAGCGTACACGTGGGCCAAGAACCTCGCCGACAATCAGGGAACGGCGCCGGCATCCTTCGCGGCTGAAAACGGAAGCAACGAGGGAGCGGTCGTTTCTAAACAAGAAAACCGTTTACTCTTCTACGGAAACGTCTATGGAACCCGCCGTCAACGCTGGATCTCGACCGCCGTGTACGACCTTCCCTTCGGACGCGGCCAGAAGTTCGGCGCAAAGATGAATCGTCTGGAAAACGGGCTGCTGGGCGGCTGGCGGTTCAGCAACATCTTCCTGCTGCAAACCGGTCCTTATCTCTCGGCGTATATTCCGGGCGACGATGCCGACCCTTCCGGCACCGGGTCAGGCGTTCTGTACGGCCGCACTCAACATCCTGACGTAGTGGGAAAGATTTATCCCGCCCACCAGAGCAGAAACGAGTGGGTCAATCCCCTGGCCTTTGCATGTCCCAGTAACAGCGGCTATACGGCCACTTCCTATGCGGGTAATCCGTGCAGCGTGGGGGTGACTTCGAATCCGATTGGACGTTACGGCAACGAGGGTGTTGGCGATATCGTCGGTCCTGGAACCGTGAACTGGTCAGTCGGCCTCAACAAACAGATCGCGCTTAGCGAGAGGGTAAAATTGCGCGCGGAAGTCACCTTCACCAACGTGCTGAACCACACCAACCTGAACGATCCATTCCTGGATATCACGAACCCAAATTTTGGAAAAATTACTTCTGCCCGTGGATCCGATTTTGGTGGCAATCGCACCGGACAAGTTTCAATGCGGCTTGAATTTTAGCTACTGTTAGAAAAACCTGGCGCTCAGTCGTCATCGCCACAGGGGTGCGCTTCCGTCACAAAACTGGAGTCAAGGGAATGACTCGCTTAATCCTAACCCTGGCGCTCGCGCTCAGCTTGGTGTGCGGGCAGGCATTAGCCCCTCCGGCGCCTCCCACCCTCGGCCACAAGCCGCGGGCTTCGGGATGGGTGACAGTTTCTGGAATGCAGTTTCTGGATGGGTCAGGCAAGCCGCTGCTGCTGCACGGCATCAATGTGGCCAACAAATCGCCGGAAGAAGGATATGTTGGTGATCTCACCCCTAATGATTTTGCCACGATTCGAAGCTGGGGCATGAATTGCATTCGGCTCGCCATCTTTTGGGACGGCCTGGAACCGCAACCCGGCCGCTTTGACCCGGCGTATCTCGAACGCATTGCCCAGCGGGTGGAGTGGGCCAAGGCGCAAGGGCTTTACGTGTTGTTGGACATGCATCAAGACCTTTACAGCGTCAAGTTTTCCGATGGCGCACCGGCCTGGGCCACCCTCGACGAGGGTAAGCCGCACACAAGTGGCGCCGTGTGGAGCGACGCCTACTATGCCAGCCCCGCCGTTCAGACCGCGCTCGATCACTTCTGGGCAAACAGTACGGCGCCCGACGGGGTAAGCCTTCAGGATCATTACGCGCGCGTCTGGCAGCTCGTCGCGCAGCGCTTCCGTGACGAACCCGCCGTGATCGGCTACGACCTCATGAATGAGCCGTTCCCGGGCAAGGACGCTCCGCGGGTATTGCAAGCCAGCCTGCAACGGTTGTCGGAAATGCTCGCTGCCCGTCTGGGACGACAAGCTCCCGGGTCCGAGGAGTTGTTTGCCATGGAGGCAACGCCGCAAGGGAGAAGGCAGATTGCGGAGTGGCTGAAGGACATGGCGCTGTTTACGGGAATGCTGGAGCCAGCGACACCCATCATGCAGGATTTCGAGCGCGGCCGGCTGATGCCGATGTATGCGCGGGTACGCAAGGCGATCCGCGCAGTGGATTCCCAACACATTCTCTTCCTTGAGCCGGCCATGTCCGCCAATATGGGCATCCCGAGCGCCATCACGCCGCTCGCCGACGAGTCCGGAAAACGTGACCCCGAGCAGGCCTACGCTCCCCATGGTTACGACCTTGTCACGGATACCCATTCGATCGATTTGACCAGCAACGAGCGGGTCGCACTCATCTTTCGGCGTCACGGTAAACTTGCCAGGACATTGCGGATGCCTATGCTGGTGGGCGAGTGGGGGGCTTTTTACGGGAATCCGGCGGCTGCGGGCGCGGCGCGGTTCACCGTGGGGCAATTTGATCTGCTGGGTTGTGGTGATCTGTATTGGGCCTACAGACGCGAATTGGCCAAATCACCACTCTTGCGCTCCCTTGAGCGCCCCCCCACATAGGCCAGTGCATTGATCCTGTCGCACAGGTCGGGCGGCGCGCCGCCGGTCCGCCGTGGCGTGTGCTCTCACGGTGGGCAAACACGCCAACTCGCGACTGCGCCCTGCACGGGCAGAGCGACCTCCTTTTCTCTTCGATTTACCTGGATTCGTTACTTCGCGGCGTGTGAGGTTTTGAGGGGCAGGGCCCAGCATTGAACCCCCAGGGAATCGCGTCGGTCTTCTTACTGGTTCTGAGACTCGCCGGCCACTTCTATCGCGTTGATCATGGCGTAGTTTCTGACTGGGGCAAATTCCAGGGCCAACTGGCCCTGCGCGTTCGATTTGAGCCCATGAAAGGATTTGACGAAACCCCGATTGGCTCCTCCGGCCTCCCCAATCACATCCAAATCCCGCAGCAGCGACTGGCCGTTGCAATAAAGATCAAAAATCCGGGAACCAGCTCCCCCCAACCCCTGATCTTGCGTGCCGAACTAGGCCTCGGCGAAGTGCTGGGTCAGCCCATAGGTGCCATCGGGCACCGGGATGACATAGCTTAAGTGCCCATAGCGCTCGCCGCCGTAAAGATCGGGATCCGCACTGCCCGTGACGGAGGGTTGGCGGCGATGGGTAGAGCCCCCACCGCTGGAGGAGCCGCAGGGCCGGACCGCGGGCCCTGCGCTACAAGCGGGCTGCCCTCATGGTTCCCGCAACCTTATTCCCTTGTTCACTACGCGCGGGGCGAAATTGAAATCTCTATCCAAAGGGTCGCTCAGTCGAAGCGGATTGGGTTGGGAGACGCCCTCCCGATCAAGACAGAGTCTGGTCCCTGGCGATGAGTTTGTGTTCGACATAGACGGCAGGGGGAACTGCTTGTCCATTCAGGCACTGAAGGACTATCGGCAGAATCCTGAATCCATATTTCTCTGGGAAATAGGCCACGGCGCCGATTAGAGGACTGTCAGCTTTCCGGAGCTCATCCTCCAAGGCTCGGTCGGGCCCCCAGCCCTGCGCCATGATTGCAGTGAGCTGTTCTCTGCCAGCTTCACGGACCGCACGGATAGCACCGCGTGCGCAGTCGTCATTGGCAGCCGCGATGAGCAAGTGTTCGCGCTCCGCCAGGGACCTGAGTACGCGCCGAGTGGCCAAATAGCCCCCCCCTTCAGTTCCTTTGCCATTCTTGTGGAGCAGGCATCTCTCATTCAACTTCGGCAAGACACTCTTCATTCCATCGAGGGTGCCAATAACCCGCGCATGAGGAACAGGTCCGGCTTCAGGGATCTCCAGCAGCAGGATGCGGTCCACGCGCCCGCGCCAATTCTTTTTAGCGAACCCTGCCAAAGCATCGCCACCCACAATGCCCGCGGCATAGTTATTGACGCCGAAGTAGATAGCGCTAGCCATGGGAATATCGATCGCCAAAGTCGGTATTCCCGCTTTGGAAAACATATTGGCGAGGACGGGTCCAACTCGATAATGGAAGTCATATTCGATTACGAAATCAACCCTTTGCGATATCAGCCACGCCGCATTTTTCACAGCTTCCTCCGGGCTGTTACGGTTATCAGTGACGAGCAACTCAACCTGGGATTTCGCCGCGGCGTCCATCAAACTTTGGGTCACTTTGTGGGAAAAATGCTGGTCACCGGAAAGCTGGGCATATCCGATGCGATAGGCCCGGTAACCCAGGAGGTCTTTGAACCTCTTGGTCTTGTTGTCACGCAGCACGTACCCTCGCCCCTCCAAGGTGCGAAGCAGCCGAAAGGTGGTGCTGATATCGAGGTTGGCTTTTTCAGCGATGTCGGTCAGGCGCAACTCCGTTCGCGAACTGCGCAGAACGTCCAGGACATCGAGCGCCTTGCCGAGAACCTCGACATAGTAGCGACCCGGGCCGTCCTGGGAAGGGGTTTTGATCCCGGCGGGTGCTTGCGAGGATGGCTGTTCTTCTTTCGACTGCGTCGCCACTCTTGTGTTCATCTTCCCCATTTCCTTTTCCTGCCGGGCGCCGTAGGGGCGGGCCTTGTGCCTGAGGCTGCGTCAAGGGCGACCACAAGGGTCGCCCTTACGCGGGATTTGCCAGCAGGCTGGCCAGTTGCTATTGATAGCGCGACTTTTCGGTGGCGTCAACAATTTTCATCTAATAAAAACTTTTTTTTCTTGACAAACAATTTGGCGAGATATATACGATACACATTGCGTCGGGTTTTGCATTGGTACGGTACATCCGCAAGATGAGGTTGTACCTTACCGAGGATTGCTTGAAGTGCTATATGTTCCCCCATCGTTTCGTCCGCTTTTAACGCTAGGTTAAATCACTGCGTGCTCGAAAGGTCAGTTGGAGAGTATTTGGCTCAAATCGGGCGCAAAGGCGGCTCGGCCACTTCGCTCAAAAAGGCCCGTGCCGCCCGCAAGAACGGGAGGCTAGCGGTCGGCCGGAAAATGAAAGCGGAAATTCCGGCTAAAGACCTGCCTGCCTGAGTGTCTCAAAAAGGAGGACAAACCATGAAAGTACGCTTTCTGCCAGTTATTTTGGCGCTCTTGTTTTCGACAGGTTTGCTCTATGCCCAAGGAGGCGCCACGGGAACGATTCTGGGCACCGTGACGGATAAGTCTGGCGCGGTGGTGCCCAACGCCACTGTGGATGTCACTAACGTTGGCACAAGTGTTACCAGTCACACGCAGACGACCTCCTCTGGAGACTACACTGTGCCCTACCTGAATCCAGGGATCTATCGAGTCAGCGTACAGGCCCCCGGGTTCGAAAAAGCGGTCGTAGATAATGTTACCCTGGACGTCGACCAGCAGGTCCGCGTCGACGCCATTCTAAAACCCGGCATCGTTACCGAGACCGTCGAGGTCCGGGCGAACCCGGTCGCGCTCGATACGGACAACGCGGCCATTTCACAGCTCGTAAGCGACAAGCAGGTGGTAGATCTTCCGCTGAACGGGCGGAACTGGACCTCGTTGCTTTTCATCAGCCCCGGCGCGGTGACGGTCGGCTCAGAGATGGGCACGATGAGGCAGGGTGAAGGCAATGGGATCAGCATTAACGGCTCCCGGCCTGAGTCTAACAACTTCACGCTCGACGGCCTGAGCATAACCGACAATAGCATGACCACCCCGGCCGTTATCTTGTCGATTGACGCGATCCAGGAGTTCAAAGTCCAAGCCGACACCTATTCCGCCGAATATGGCTTCAGTGCGAACCAAGTGAACATCATAAGTAAGTCCGGCACTAACAGCCTGCACGGGGCCCTGTTCGAGTTCGACAGAAACGATACTTTCGACGCCAGGGCTCCCATTGCTCAGCCAACGCTCCCTACACTGCGGCAAAACCAATTTGGGTTTGTGGTGGGCGGCCCGGTGATCCTGCCGCATCTCTACGACGGGCGTAACAAGACCTTCTTCATGGCGAACTACGAAGGCACGCGAATCAAAAATGGATTCAGTGGGTTCGGGGACGTCCCCACTGCGGCGGAAGTGGCCGGAGATTTCTCAGCCTCGGGGCTACCTGCGCCGGGAACAGCGGCATGCAATGCCGCGCTGGCATCAGGCAACCCTTGCATGCCAGAGAATCCAGCGACGGGAGCGGCTTTCCCAGGTAATGTGATTCCACCCAGCAGCTTCTCGAAGCAAGCCGCGTTGGACCTCTCGGTCAACACCTTCCCCGCGCCGAATTGTACTCCTGCCCAATGCGCGGGAGACGACCTTCGCATAGTGTCCACACTTCCCCTCACATCGAACCAACAAACCTACCGGCTCGATCAGGATCTGGGCCGCTTTGGAAAAATCTTCGGCCGCGGAACGTATGCGAACTACACGAATACAGGCCTGAATACGGATTCACAACCCCTCGGAGAATTGTTCTTCGATGAGACGGAGAAGCAATGGGAAGTTTCGCACACCATTACCTTCCACGGGAACATCGTGAATAACTTTCGCTTCGGCTACCTGGATGCGATCGCGAATGAGGGTGGTTTAGCGCCGTCCGCATCTCAGATCAGCGCTTTAGGGATGACAGGTGTGTTCACCCACTTCGCTCCGCTTCAGGCGAGCTGGTCCAATTTGACCTTCCCCGGCACCCCTTACAGTGGCTTTGGAGGCCCGGTCAATGCCTATACGGGCAGCGAACAACCCGCGTGGGAGTATGCCGATTCGTTGACGATGGTGCATGGCAAGCACACCCTGACTTTCGGTGGCGATTTCCGCCATTGGCATATCAATCGAAATCTTGATGACGACTTCTTCGGCGACTATCAGTTCGAAAACACCACTATTCTGACGAACGGCGTCGGTTGCACGACAATTGTTTGTGGCACAGGCAATGCAATTGGTGACTACCTGCTGGGCTACTACTATAACGTCGGCGGGTATATTCCCGGTCCGTTGAGCCCTACAACCGAGGCGGGCAATCCCGCGTCGCACGTCTACAATTATTTTGGCCCCTTTGCGCAAGACGACTGGAAAGTGACCCCGCGGCTGACCTTGAACCTTGGCCTTCGTTGGGACTACCGCAGCGTACCCTACGAGGAACAGAACAAATTCTTTTGGCTGGACGTTAACAACCCCAACGGCGGCCTGTGCTTTGCGGATCAAAAGTTGTTGACCGACGGCGTGGCCCCTGCCGGAAATGGCTTCTTCGAGTATTGCAACCGGCGCGCGCCGAAGAATCCCGGATTGTTGAAGCCTTTTGCTCCTCGCATTGGCTTCGCCTATCGCCCGTTCGGTGGGGACAAAACAGTGGTTCGCGGCGGATACGGGATTTATTATGACTCCTTTGAAAACCGTGAGATTGATAATTCCGGGGACCTCTATCCCTTCAGCGTCCGCGATAGCCTCACCCCAACAACCCAGCCGCTGACGACGGCGCCTAAGTTGACCAACCAACTGTTTCCACCTTACACCACGTTTACTGAAGTAAGCCCCGCATCGGCGACCTTTATCGCGGTGATCGAGTCGGAATTGCCACTGAATCCTTACATGCAACAGTGGACGCTTTCGGTGGAGCGGCAACTCGCCAGGAACACAACCCTGGAAGTGAACTACATCGGATTGAAGGGCACGCATCTGCTCACTCGGCACAACATTGCGCAGCCCTATGCACCCGCGAATCCCGCGCTCTGCCAACCCTCGGCTGGTGGTAGTCCTGCGAACTGCCCGGCTGCCCCCCGGCTGCCCTACGCGAATTTCACGGGCTTCTATATCAACAGCGACTGGCACGGAAATTCCGACTACAACGCGGGTAATATTAAGCTCGAGCGCCGCACCGGATCGATGGCTCTGACGGCAATTTATACCTGGGCCAAAAGCATGGACGACAAATCCGCCGCCGCCGGCATCGGAGCGAATGGCGGGGGATACCAGGGGTTCATGAACAACCACGATACCAGTCTTGATTATGGCCCCTCGGATTTCGATGTGGATCATCGTTTTGTGGCGAGCTATGTCTACAATCTGCCCTTCGGCCGCGGCAAACACTTCCTTGGCAATGCGAGCAAGGCATTGGATTACGCCGTCGGCGGTTGGGAGTTAACCGGCATCACAACGTTCCAAACGGGATTCCCGTACTCAATTTTTTGCACAGATCTTGCCGGTATCCTGGATAGCCAGGCACAGCGGTGCGATCAAGTCCCCAGCGCGTCTTTGGCCCCCGCTCAAAAAACCACCAGTAGCTGGATCAATACGGCGGCGTTCGTCAACCCGCCTATTGGTGTCTATGGAAATAGCGGCCGCAACTGGCTGCGACAGCCTGGCATAAACAACTGGGACATCGGCTTGTTCAAGAACTTCCAGTTCACGGAAAGATTGAACCTCCAGGTGCGCCTGGAGACCTTCAATAGCTTCAATCACTCGCAGTACGCTGTTCCCATAAACGGATCGGGCGGCGGCTGTAACCCGGACTGCACTCTGTCTGATGCGTCGTTCGGACAGCTCACGAGTGCTGAGCCGGGTCGCATCTTGCAGCTCGGAATGAAGTTTTACTTCTGAAGACCCCATCTCAAGCGGGATCCGCCAGGCTTGGCCGCGCCTGGCGGGCCCTGTCTTGGGGGCGGGTCACTGCCGTCTGACGTTGTTTCGCCCCAAGTACGACCTCTTCCCCCGATATCACCATCCTATCGAGCTTGGTGACGTCCGCCGCTGGGAAAATGGCCCACGCGGGCCGCAAACTGGCTGTGCGGCAGAGGCCTTCTGGTGAAATGATCGCGGAAGAACAAAGGCCTGAGGTATACTCGGACCAATGCTTGATGAGCGTAGAAAGGTTTCCGCACTCGCACTTCTCCTGTGGCTGCTTGTTTCCGGCTTCGATGCCCTGGCACAGTCCTCCAACAGCGATTCACTCGAACAGTACTACGAGGCAGGTGAGAAAGCGTTGGCGGAGAACCGCTATGGCGACGCGGAACGGGCCTACGAAAAGCTGCGGCAGTTAGCTCCTGGGACTGCCGAAGTGCACGCCAGACTCGGCCTCATATATTTTCAAGAACGGAAATTTGAGCAAGCTGTGGCATCCTTGCGCCAAGCCCTCAAGTTGAAACCAAACTTGCCGAAGTTGGACACTCTCCTGGCCATGTCCTTGTCAGAGCTTGGCCGGTACACAGAAGCACTACCCGGCCTGGAGAAAGGGTTTCACCAGTCAACTGACCCCGCCATCAGGCGCATGTGCGGCCTTCAGCTCGAGAGGGCCTACACTGGTTTGCAGCGTGACAGCAAAGTGGTGGAAGTGGCCCTGGAACTGAACCGTCTGTATCCGGACGATCCGGAGGTTCTCTACCAGACGGGCAAAGTCTACGGGAACCTGGCCTACCTCACGATGCACAAGCTGGGCCAGGTGGCGCGGGACTCCGTCTGGGGGCATGAGGCTGCGGCCGAAGCTTTCGAAAGTCAGGGAGCGTATGAGACCGCGATCTTCGAATACCGTCAAGTATTAGCACTCGATCCGCACCGGCCCCACACTCATTACCACTTGGGCCGAACCTTGCTGGCGCGTTCGGTGAAAACCAAGTCAGCGGAAGACACAGCAGCGGCAGCGAAGGAATTTGAGCAGGAGTTGCAGCAAGAGCCCAGCAATGCCAACGCCGCTTACGAACTTGCCGAGATCCATCACAATGCGGGAGAGGTCGAAGAGGCGCGGAAGTTTTTTGAAATGGCTCTGAAATACTATCCGAACTTCGAAGAAGCCCACCTGGGGCTGGCAGCCGTGCTGATGTTCGAACATAAGCCCGAACTGGCGCTTCCTCACCTTCAGAAAGCCATCGCCTTGAACGCTGAAAACGAAGTTTCCTGGTATCGCCTGGTGCAAGTGGAAAGGGCGCTCGGCAATGTTCGAGAGCAGCAGAAGGCGCTCGCGGAATTTCAGCGTCTGCGAAGCCATGAGGCGAGCCAGCAGGCGGCCGCGAGAGAGCTATTTTCTCCCGGTGAGGTGACGAAACAAGAGCTTGACCCGAATGCTCCGCCGTAGGACCCCCATTCGCGGATAAGGTTGTCGAAAGCAGTAGACACTGAGTTCGGAGCGCGGGAGGTTAGCGCCGGCGGGCCATGCCGAGCGTAGCCGCCTTGCGTTTCGCCTCACATCAGTGTTCCAAGGCTCGCTTTACCGTCCGCTTACGCTCGGCAAGGAATACCTGGCCCTCACCCTCCCTCTTGACTCACTAGGGCTTGACCGTAATCAGCACGACCCCATGCGCGGGTACCGTGGCTGAGAGCGGATTAGCTATTGCGCCCCTATCCATGTGAGCCCACAAGTCGCGCACCTTCAGCTTGCCGTGCAATCCGAGATCAGCCCAGCGCACGGCCACGGTTGCAGTGGCCTCACCCCGATTGAAAAGCCCCACGGCCACCACGTTGTCCTTGAGGGGCCGCGCGATGACCAGGGTCGATCCCAGCTCGGAGATCTTCTTCGCGGGCTTGGCCTCGGGGTCCTGGTCAATGGCGATAATCTCGGTATTCATCAGGATAGATCTTGTCTCATCGCTCATGGCACGCAGGTCGTTGCCGGCAAGCAGCGGGGCTGCCAACAGCGACCAGAGGGCCATGTGAGTGCGGTATTCGTCGCCGGTCATGCCGCCGTTGCCGATTTCCAGCATGTCCGGATCGTTCCAGTGGCCGGGCCCGACATAGGGAGCGATGTTGAACTGCTTGAAGCCGATGTTTTCCATCGACTTCCAGTTGTCGGCGATGTCTCCGGTAGTCCGCCAAAGGTTCCCGCCAACTTTGGGGCCCCACTTCCATACCTCGGCCAGTCCGTACTGGCAGAGACTGAAAACGATAGGCCGGCCGGTCTTCAGCAGCGCATCACCCATCTTCTGATAGACGGCCTGCATATCCTCATTGTTGTAAATGCCGCCGGCGCTGCACCAATCGTACTTGAGATAATCAAAGCCCCAGGCGGCGTAGGTCTTGGCGTCCTGCTCTTCGTATCCGTAGCTGCCTTGGTAGCCCGCGCAGGTCTTTGGCCCCGGTGAGGAGTAAATTCCGATCTTCAATCCCTTGGAGTGAACGTAATCGGCCAGGGCCTTCATATCGGGGAATTTCCGATTGCTGGTGATGTTCCCCTGCGCGTCGCGGGGGCCCTGCCAGGTGTCGTCGATGTTGATGTAGGTGTAGCCCACATCCTTCATGCCCGTGGCGACCATGACGTCGGCCATGCCCCGCACGGCCGCGTCGTCCACTTTGCCAGCGAACTTGTTCCAACTGTTCCAGCCCATGGGAGGCGTGCCCGCCAGGCCGTTGTCGGGAACATCACGCAGTGCCGGCAGGGGCAGGCGCGGTGGCGGAAGCGCCGCTTCCGGTGTGGTGCGCTCGGCAATACCCGCGATCGGGTCGCGCCCGGGAAACAACCTGGTCATTGAGATCTTGCCGCCCTCCATCGTGCCTTCGTAGTTAACGCTGCGTTCCTGGTTCTGAAACCGGAAGATAACGACCAAGTGTAGTTTGCCGTTGCTGAAAGTCCCGTCGCTGATCGGCGTTTCACGAGGACCCATCAGAATCTTGCCGGTAACTTTCTCGCCGGACTGTTTGAGATCGAAGAACGATTCGCGGTAGTTGCCGTCCCCGGTGGGCACGCGCAGAACCCAGAAGCCTGTCAGATCCGTTTGCGCCGCAAGGGGAATCGCGCCGAACAGAAGTAAGGAAAATGCCAGAAGTATGGGGTAAGAGATCAGGTGCCGTTCTGACCTGACCCGTCGATGCTCGGTGAGTTTCATGTTTCCCTCCTTGGTAACTGCGGGATCTCGGCGCGCCGGAAGCGGCCTGCGTATTTCTGTGTGCGCAGGGAAAAGCCGTCGCCAGACTCGACAACCTCAAACTTCGCGTCGGAGACTTCGTCATACTCGGAGCGGGATAGCGCGTGCAGAACTCCGCCCAGCGTCGGGGGCTCAGTGACCGTCAAGCCCGTACAGGCAAGAAGGAACTTCAGGAAAGTACGTCGGGGCTTGCTCATAGGCTTGGAGGCAAGAACTCAGCCTGGCAGGATTCCGGTTCGGCGTCGCCAGGCGCCGCGCTCAAGACGCGCCATACTCAGATTCACGTCTTGCCAGCCCGGCCGACCGTAATATACATCTGATCTTTGGCATATACAATCCGTTCCGCGAGCCCTACTCCTACTTTCCACGGCGGGCGCACGGGGAGCAGGTGTCTCGGTCCGTTTCCGCCGTGCTCGTACTGAACCGGGCGCATAACGGCAAGACCGGTGTCCCTGGCATGAAAAAGGCCTTGCGCATTGCGTCCCTAGGGATAAGACTTGCGATGAAGGACCTGCGTTTGCATTATGCGCAGATTGGGGCAATGAGAGTTCTCGCACCTCGACGAGGCCCGCTTGGAAATCCAGGAACTCCGGGAGGCCGCCACCCTCGATCCCTCATATGCCGACCCACATTACGCTTTGGGCAGGCTTTACGAAGGGATGGGCAATCATCAGAAGGCCACCACAAAGCTCTCTCTCTTTGAGAAAATCAGGGCCAGCCAAAACCCCTACCTCCTCCACTAGCTCCGTCCGCCTTGGCGAAACCCGTCCGGAGCAGGATGTGCAGACGTCCAGGGGGACAGTCCACGGGCGGACATGGAGGCTCGGAAGCGGACCTTCCTTGCCGCCTCCAGAAGACCAACGTCGTCAGAGGGCATCGCACGCGATACGATTGTGAACAATTTCGCATGTGGAAATTTCGCCAGGAATGCATTCGTTGACTTCTGCTGAGGCAAGTGTTATGGGGTAATAAGGGAGATGTCTATCATGACGAGGAAGCCCTATAGTTTACCGTGCGGGTAAACGGAAATGAGCACATTATGCAGTTGCGAGTGGTGTTTCTCTGTGCCTTACTGATCACGCTTTGCAGTCTGAGTGTTGCCCAGAACCCCAAAGTCATCAACGTCCCTGCCCGGCATACTTCCGCTAACTCAGGCAAGCAGATGTTTGAAGCTTATTGCGCCGCCTGTCACGGAAAAGAAGGAAAGGGTGATGGACCCGTTGCGGCCGCGCTTAAGGTGCCGCCGACAGATCTCACTGTTCTTGCCAGGCAGAACAAGGGAAAGTTTCCCTCCATACAGGTTGCCAAGGCCATCACCGGCGAAGCTGGTATTTCGGCCCACGGCTCCAAGGAAATGCCGATCTGGGGTCCCGTGTTCATGTCCATGAGCCACCAGCACGAGTCCGAAGTGCATCTACGGGTAGCCAATCTCACGGAGTACATCAAATCCTTACAGCAGAAGTGAAGACCCTGGTGTAGTGTTTATGCAAGCTGCGTCTTGGCCCAGAAATCAGTCGAGGTCAGAACTGGAACAACTTCAAAGTCGATCAGGTCATCCCAGCGGCTAACCCAGGCGTCCAGTAGTTCCGGCTGCGGTGTTTCCATGAGCTGAAAACAACGAGTGCCCGTCGGATCCACCCAGCTCGCGTGGTAGATAAGGCCTTCAGGCAACATTCGACCGCTTCTCCTCAACCTTTCGCCCACCAGCCGAGGATGGCCATGTTTGAAGCGTTCAATAACCATGAACAGCATGTGGGGAAGTCTACCTCACTCGGGCCAAACTTCCAACTGCCCCGCGGCCCGGACGAGTGCTATGGCCCTGCACCCACACCTTTCCAGCGGCAGCTTGACCCAGGTGGACCTGCTTCACCCCAAAGTCCAAGGTCATGGTATCGTCATAATTGCGGCTCACTACTTGGAACTGTGAGCCGGGGCGAAGTCCGAGCCCATCAAAATACTCGAGCAGTGAGCGATCTCTTTCATACATGCCGACCACCTTCACTCGCTTTCCGGCAGGCACTTCCGCCAGCAACATCAGACCCGACTTGCGACGTTGCGCGGCACCCGTGTTGATCTCGTTGCCATGTGGGCAGGGGCCTTCCTCGCCCAACTTTTGAATTAACTTCCTCTCGAAGTCATCCGAAACCGCATGTTCCAGCCGTTCCGCCTCGTCATGGACCTTGTACCATTGCATCCCCAGCATCTCAGTCAGCATGCGCTCGATCAAATGGTGACGTTTGCGAAGCCGATCTGAGATTTGGCGGCCGGCGGCGGTAAGCGAGAGCTGCCCGCTGCCTCCAACTCTGATCAGTTTATCCCGTTGCAGCCGCCTCAAGGCCAGAGCCACGGCCGGCGGGGTTATTTTCAACCAGCGCGCAATCGTTGCGGCGATCACCGGCTCTTCTTCAGACTCCGCTTCGGCAATAGCTTTCAGGTAATCTTCTTTGGAGATGGTCAGTTTCATTTTCTACCTATGAGATTTTGTTCTCTTCAGACTTCGACTATTCCCCATAATGGCAAGGATCGGGGGAAATGGCAACAGGGCTTTATTCTGGGGCCTAATCCGACAATGTAAAAACTTATTGACAGCCGAGCGAGAACTGGTATTAACTATAGCTTATATCATTGTGCAAGCTAAGGTGAAGACGCAGTGGGCCGGGTTTTCAGGAGTCTTAATACCCACCGGGGACATCAGCAAGGGAGGTCATCGTGAGGTTTGACAGTCTAACTTCCAAGAAGTACATCGGGCATCTGGATTTGGCCCCGTGGGGCAAGAAGCGGCGAGGATTTGTCGCCCGCTTACTCCTAGCTGTGGTTTTTTCAGGGGTTGGTGGGATCGTGCGGGCGCAAAGCGAGACCACCGGGGCCTTGGCCGGGCAGGTTACCGATCCGAGCAACGCCCCAGTGGCCGGGGCGGCGGTGACCGTCGCCAGTTCAACCACCGGCCTCCACCGCACGGTCCAAACCGACGAAAGCGGACGCTTCTCATTCCCCGAGCTTAAACCCGGTCCGTACGTTGTCGAGGCGAAGGCGTGGGGCTTCGAAGACCAGACCATCGGCCCTGTATCTGTACCCCTTGGTCAGACGCAAACTGTGAATCTAGTGCTGAAGATTGCCGCCCAGAAAACGGAGGTGGAGGTCCAATCGACGGCGGCGCTTATTAACACAGAGAATCCGAACACCACGACGACGCTGGAAGCCGAGGCCATCGCCGATCTTCCCAACCCGGGTTCTGACATGACCTACGTCGCCCAGTTCTCGCCAGGCGCCTTGATCAACACAGCAGGCTCTTCCAATGACTTTGTGGGCGGGCAGAATGGTTACGGGAACGTGGAATTCAACGGATTACCTGCTTTGTCGAATGCTTTCGTTGTGGACGGCCTCGAGACCAACGACCCGATGACCAGCCTGAATAGTGGTTTATCAACAAATCTTGTGCTGGGGCTGAACTCCATTCAGGAGGTCACCGTGAACACGACCTCCTACGCCGTTGACCAGGGCCGTTACGGAGCCTCTCAGATCAACTACGTCACCAAATCCGGCACCAACAAGTTTCATGGCAATCTCTATGAACTGTGGAACGGATCGAGGCTGAACGCAGCCAATTTCTTTACTAACGCCAACCCCGGCGGGCACAAGCCTCGCTCTACGGTAAACCATTTCGGCGGCAGCCTGGGCGGCCCGGTGGTCCGCGACAAGCTGTTTTTCTTTGGAGATTTCGAGCAGATGCGAATCGCGCTGCCGATTGTGGATACCATCACCGTGCCCTCCGCCAGTTTCCAGAGCTATGTTCTCGGGCAGTTGCCGCGCGGAGGCGTGGGCACCATCACCGGCACCTCATATCCCGCCGCACCGGCCCTCGTCCCTTTTTATCAGAAGATGTTTTCGCTCTATCGGAGCAGCGCAGGCTCGCCCCTGCCGGTGCTCGGGTGTCCTCTAGGGGCGGACGGCAGCACGGCAAGTGGCAGTCCTCCGGACGGGAATGGCTGCGCCAACCGGCAAGAGGTTTCGATGTCCAGCGCCGACCACGAACAAGTTATCACCGCGCGCATGGACCATGATATCGATGCCCATAACATGGTCTGGTACCGGTTTCAATCCGATACGGGGCTCCAGGCGGCTTACACCGACCCCATCAATCCGCTGTTCAATGCCATCTCTCCCCAGCCGATGTACTCCTTTGCTTCTGGTTATACGCACATCTTCAGCCAGAACATGGTGAACTATTTCAACCCGGCTTTCTCCTGGTACTCGAGTATCTTCCAGCCCACCGACTTCGCCAAGACCTTGGCAGCCTTCCCGATCGTGCTGCAAGGCGTTGGGTCGAACGCGCCGTTCACGCCCATGGGAGGATTGGACTACAACTGGCCTCAGGGGCGCCGCGTCACACGCTACCAGCTCAATGACACCTTGACCTGGCAGCGCGACGCGCACCAGATCGAGTTCGGCTTCGGCTCCCGCCGTATGCTGGCGAGCGATTTCGACTTCAGCAACTACGTCACCCCGCTGGCGACCTACACCACGCTGCCTCAATACATCTACGGGGTCGCATCCCTCGCCACCAAGTCGTACCCAGTCTCAGGTGAGCAGCCGTTCAACCTGAGCAACTTGGATCTGTTCGCGCAGGACACGTTCCGAGCGACGAAAAACCTCACCTGGACATTTGGTTTGCGCGGAGCGTGGAACTCCGACCCCATCAATCCGCACGCCATGATCGCGCGCCTTGGCTCCTCTTTTTACGCTTCTTCCCACGGCGTCAATCAGCCTTTGAACGCCGTCCTCAATACTGGGCTTGAAAAGTTCTTTCCTTCAACGCCGCTGGTGGCTTGGCAGCCCCGCACTGCGATTGCGTGGCAGTTCACCCCCAAGATGGTGCTTCGTATTGGCTTCGGTGTCTTCACTGACATTCTTCCGGGCAGCATTGCGGACCTGATTGGTTCGAATTCGCCCTACGTCAACATCTTCCAGGGTGGGCTGCTCGGGCAAGCAGGCGGACTCGCGCTCGCTCCCGGGGTGCCGGGCAGCGCAATTGATGCGACCGCGGCTGCCAACCAGGCATTTCTCGCCGGCTTTTCGCAAGGCCAACTTTCCTGCGCTTCCCCGAAGGCCAACCCGCAAGCCTGCCTACCTCCGGCCACCCTGGTGGCGGTGCCGGACGGAACGCTGAGGATGCCCTATTCCATGCAGTGGAGCTTGGGAATCGAGCGCCAGTTGGGCAATACAGGAAGTTTGCGCGCGCAGTACGTGGGCACTCGAGGAGTTCAGTTGCCTTACCAGGTGCAGGTGAACGGCTACCAGACCGTCTGCCCAGGATGCTTTGCACCATTTCCATACAACCAGCCCACAGACCCGCGCTTTGCCAGCGTCACGCAGTTCACAACCGGCGCGAATAGCCACTACAACGGGCTGCAAATGACGGCACAGAAGCGCATGGGGCATGGTCTGCAGATTGACACCAACTACACGTGGAGCCATTGTCTGGACACGATATCGAACGGAGGTTTCCTGCCCTTCTCTTCCGGAGGCCTGATCTCGCCGTTGCCCGGTGAACTTCGGCGGCAATATGGCAATTGCGATTACGACATCCGGCACAACTTCAACACGTCTTATGTCTACGCACTTCCTGTGCGGGTTCGGAGCAGCCATTTTCTCGGCGCCCTGGCGAACGGCTGGCAGGTGTCAGGCACCGTTTTCTGGCACAGCGGCGTGCCGTTCAGCGTCCAAAGCGCCCCTTATTCAGCGAACGGCGAGGGTATCATTCAGGGGGGCGGTCCGCGGTTTGCGAGCCTGCGGCCGGGCGTGCCTCTCTACCACCACTCTCCGGTTCCCGGCGTCACCCAGCCCGGAACCCTCCAGTGGCTGAACCCCGATGCCTTTATCTCGTCTGTTGATCCCAGCACCGGCGCCTGCAACGGCGGAGAGACGCCGGAGAATTGCCAGTTCGGCAACCTTGGACGCAACACGCTGCATGGACCGGGCTTCACCTGGGGCGATCTTTATTTAACCAAGAGGTTTCCCATTCATGAGCAGGTCGCGCTCCGCCTCGAAGGTCAATTCTTCAATTTCCTCAACCATCCGAACTTTGCTTTGCCAACGGCGGTAGCCGGAATTCCTGGACAGCCCGGCACACAGACCGGCTTCGGCGCCCTGGTTGCGACAACCTCTCCACCCACGGGGTTGCTGGGTGTGGGTTTGGGAGGCGATAACTCGCCTCGCATGGTCGCACTTCAGCTCCGATTGGAGTTCTAAACCCGAACTCGCAATCTGAACAATCACCAACAATCTGCAATTCCGCAGATGGTGGCGCGGAAGGCGGTAATCTGATCGTGGAAATCACGGAAACTCGCCGATTTCTGGGTAAGGGCGACGAGGTCGGCAACAGTCATGGAGCGTACCAAGGGGAGCGCGACGCTCATTACATCGGCTGCTGTGGCAACGGGTTTTCCATACAGGCGCTGTTTCTGAATGCTTCGACGCCTCCGCTGGATGCCGGGCTCGCCCTTTAGGATAAGTATCCATGTTTCGATCATCTCCACGGGTGCAGCGATGAGAATTGGCCACATGGCCCCTGGTTTTTTCTGAATCCAGTTTAGCTGAGGGCGAATTCGTGCAATCGCCTCCGTGATCGTGCAGTATCGGCAGTCGCCAAGGGCGAACCCTGGATGATTCTCGTGGCGGGGGTGTCGAGGGTCCTCGGTAACCGCAGCTTCATCCAAATCTACATTGCCGTCGTTGTCTATGCCCACTACGGCGAATTGAGCACACTGGCTATAAAAGCGATTCAGTGCTTTGGGGATGAACTCCAAGATGAACTCCCAACCGCGGCCCGGAGCATCGATAAAGTCCACCTGAATCTCGTCCTCGGGCAAGAGGAGCACCTTGGCTACGAGGGCGCGCAGGATGAGGTGATCATTGCCTTCGACGTGAAAACCCGCCAGCAATGGCATGTCATAGCCCCTCGAACAAGCCCGTCGCCCACTGGTAGCCGACCCCTTCCTGTTTCTCGTCGCTGATGTGGAGCCGGTTGAGAATTTCTGGGAGGGGTGTGATCTTGGTTCGCCCCTCATGCTGTTCGACAACTTGGACGGACGGGAGCATGTCTTTGAAGAGATCTACAAAGGAGGGCGAATGCGTTGTCAGCACGACTTGCGTCGGGACCTGCCCCGGAGGCGGATAGGCGAGCGCTACGAACTTTTCGAAGAGCCAACGGAGTCGACGAGGATGCAGTCCTGTTTCAGGCTCTTCGATACAGAGAACTTCTGGCTTTTGGGGCGCGTTTAAGATGCAAAGCATGCCAAGGGTGAACATGGTGCCGTCGCTCATATCCGGCGCCGCTATGTACCCCCGCTGTTCTCTGAACTTGAATGCCAGGCCCTGTTGGTCGGCCCTGGCTTGCGTGATAATAATTGAATCGAGAGAGGGAAGAAGTTGGTGCATCTCGGCCAGAATGGCCTCGTAGGTTGCGGTGTGCTCGGGCTCAGACTTAGCCCATGCGACGAAGTCCGCCACGTGTTGACCATTGTAGCCGATACGGTCGCTAGGCTGGCCAGTCCCGAGCAACTTCAGTTCCGAAACCTCTAAGTGATAGTAGCCGAAACGGGAGAGAGCCTTGGCCACGGTCTTGGCGAACTTGACATTTGGCGCCTCCTGCTTCACAGCATCGCCATGCCAGACGCGATGCAGAATGGTAGGCATGTCCCATTCCACAATTCCGAATTCTCCCATCGTCTGCGTCCGCTGCGTCCGGTAATGGCGGCGCTGGAAAACCCACTCGGCCGGCCCTTGGCCCTCCTGGCGCGCGAGCGTTTCCTCCAGGACGTACAAACCGGTAGGGGAGTCGGCGATCTTGAGTATGTATTCTGCTGTGCAATCGGGGTATTCCGGCAACTGGCCGATCTGCACGCCAAAGCCGATCGGGTCGGTTTCGCCAGCCCAGCGGCTACGCACCCAGTGGAACTCGCCCAGGCCAGGAGGAAACATCTCTACTAGCGTCCTATGTATGGAGTTCTGCAGGACAACCATCGCTTTGAAGACGTTGGATTTCCCGGAACCGGCGGGACCGACCATCACGGTCACCGGCTCTAAATGGAGGGTTGATTGGGCGTGACTTCGGAAGTTGGCGAGCTGTAAGGTCCTGATCATATATTGCATCCCAGGCAAAAGGTGCAGGAGACAATCCGAGATTATACACTGGCCGCAACCCAAATAGCAGGCCGATTCCCCGATGAATCGTGGTCGTTTCCAAGCCGACGTCCTGGCAGGGAAGTTCAACCGCACACCACTGGGTAAAGGGCGTCCCTAAGACCCCACGAGGAGGTCAAGAATCTGGTTCGACTTACGAATTCGGGTTGAATCGACAGGGTAGCTGGCGTATGATTCTGCGGCGAGATAAATGTGATCATCAACATGAACGCCAGAGAGATCAAGGAGGTTTTTGATGAGGTCTACAATGTGGAGTCGACGGTCATTTCTGCGTGCGGCCGGAGCCGCCGGCACGGTCGCGTCCGCGGCCAAGATGATGGGTCTTGAGCGCGTCCTGGCAG
Organism: Terriglobia bacterium; assembly: GCA_050008675.1. Taxonomy (GTDB): domain Bacteria; phylum Acidobacteriota; class Terriglobia; order UBA7540; family UBA7540; genus CAVROP01. The sequence goes on along the minus strand of JBEKME010000035.1, from coordinate 19,682 downwards.
CTTCCCAATCGGTTGCAGACAAGTCGCCCCAGGAGGTTGCGAAAGACGAGTTCTACTGGCGGGAGATCCAGATGGATTTCAAGCTGGACCGCACGCTGATCAACCTGAATAACGGCTTTACCTGTCCGACGCCCCGGGTGGCGCTCGAATCGGAATGGCGCTACATGGACATGATCAACATGGCGCCCATCTTTTATCAAGGCCCAATAGCCGAGCGCATCCAGACGATCCGCCTGCGCATGGCCGCGGAGTTCGGATGTGACCCGGAGGAGATGGCCCTGACGCGCGGCGCCAGCGAGTCGCTCCAAATCGCGCAGAACGGGATCGACCTGAAGGCCGGGGATGAAGTGCTCACGACCGAGCAGGACTACCCCCGCATGCTGACGACGTGGGACCAGCGCATGCGGCGCGAAGGCATCAAAGTGACGCGCATTCAATTCCCCGTCCCGACGACGGCGGACGATCTCTACCGGCGGTTCGAGCAGGCCATCACGCCGAAAACGAAAGTTTTCCATTTCTGCCACGTCACCAACTTGACCGCCCAGATGTTTCCGGTGGCGCGGCTCTCCCGCCTTGCCCGCTCGCGGGGGATCGTTACCATCGTCGACGGCGCCCACGCTCTCGGGCATTTCCCGTTCAAGCTGAGGGACCTCGAGTGCGACGCCTATGGCGTCAGCCTGCACAAATGGCTGCTGGCGCCGATCGGCAACGGCTGCCTGTACGTTCGGAAAGAGATGATCCCGAGATTCTGGCCCCTCCAAGCAGCCCCCGAACAGCAGGACACTGACATCCGAAAGTTCGAGGCCATCGGGACGCACCCCTGGGCCATCCGGGCGGCGCTCGGGGAGGCTCTGGCTTTCCATCAGGCCATCGGCACGGAGCGCAAGGCGGCCCGGTTGCGGTATCTGACCCTGCGCTGGGCCAACGCTCTCAAGGTTAATCCGCGCGTCAAGATACTGACGGATCTCAGCGAGCCCGCTCAGGCGTGGGGAGTAGCGGCGGTCGACATCGACGGGATCGATGTCCGGGACCTCGCGAAATTTCTGATGGACAAGTACCGGATCATCGTCGTCCCGCTCGTCGGCGGAGCGCCGCCGAACCAGGTTTTTGATTATCAGGCCCTCCGGGTGTCGCCGAACATTTACACGACGCTGGAGGAAATCGACACGTTCGTCACGGGCATGGAAGACGCACTGAAAAACGGCGTTCCTTCCACGCAGGCGTCTCGCGGCGCTGCGGAGGAGTGGTTCGCCTAGCGCGGGTCTATTGTAAGGGTAGGGCTTGCCCTACCCTCGTGACCCGGCAAAGGGAGGCGGTACGGCCAGGGGACGGCAAGCCGTCCCCCTACAACCCGGGAAAAGGAGGGTTCAGATGAAGCGTTTGGCAGTTTGGGTGGTGGCGGCAGCGGCCTTGGCCCTCGTCGCGGGGGCTACGGAGGTCTTTGCCCAGGGCGCGTTCAAGATCCCGTTCACGTTCCAGGCCGGCGGCAAAAAGCTCCCCACCGGCGAATACCGGGTCGCCCAAAAGGACGACGGCCAGATTACGCTGCGGCAGGAAGCGACCGGCAAGGAATTTCAGGTCCCCTTCACGAAGAGGCTGGCGCAGCCGAGTCCGCCTCTCGCAGAGCCCCAGCTTGTATTCGACGTGGTTGGGAACTTCGCGCCGTCCTATACGGAATATGTGACGGATTACGTGCTGGCCGAAGTGTGGCTGCAGGGTGCGGATGGATTCCTCGTGCATACCATGAAGGGCGCGCACAAGACCCAGACCATCAAGGGGCAGAAAGCAAAATAGCGGACTGGACGAGGTCAAACGGATTTCTCCCGATAGATGAAGTGTTGCACCCACGCGAAGTTGGCATTGCGAACCGGCGGCACGCCATATTTCCAGCGGACATCCTCGCTTAGTTCGAATGATTCATGGGTACTATGCCTCTGTCCGACCCCTCAGGGACGTGCATACGGGCCGTCCGGCCTAAGCCTTCGCCCGCCGGTCCGTCGACTGACGGACATCCCCGACGTCTCCCGGTTCTCGTGCAGAAAGTGTCTAGGCGTGTCTGGGGTCCCGCCCTGCGGGACTACGCAGGGCCGGCCCGGGACTCGCGCTATCGCCCCAGGTCATGTTGCCTTCCGCCGGTCTGAGAGCGTGGGCGTCCTGATTGCGACGTTTTCGCGGGTGGTGCATACATTGCCTTTTGTGTATGCGCCCCAATCCTCATTCATCTGTGCAGAATGAAGTTGGCCGTGCGTTCCGACGGTCCCTGAACGATTTGGGAGGGATTCGCAAGCTCGCCCGGCCAGACGAGCCGGTGACAATGCTCGGGTATCAGCGCATAGACGATCATTCTGAAGCCCCGCATCCCACGGGCTCACTCAGCGGCGCGGTGGATTTGAGTTTGAAGCGGCCGTAGTCGAAGATGCGAGTGCGCCGGCAGATTCTTTGCGGTCAGGTGGTACTGACGATTCTACGCGTCGAAGTGCTGCCGACGTGGCATTCGAGCAGTTTCGGCTGGGATGGCAAAAGGGCGCATACATAAGAATCAATGTATGCGCCACCCGCGGGGTTACTGGGTGTGGGTTTGGGAGGTGATAACTCGCCTCGGATGGTCGCACTTCAACTCCGATTGGAGTTCTGAACAGAGATGGCGTTGACACTCCTGGCTTACCAGAGAAACGGGATCAACCTGTACCGGACCCTCTGCGTATAGGCGTCGTAGCCTTTCAGTTCTCGCCTCAGGAACCGTTCTTCGAAAAGCGTCCGCAGAGCGATTGTCGCGATCGGAACGCTTGCCAGCAAAGCAGCGGGGTACGATTCCAGCCACAGGGGTATGCCAACCGTCAGGAGGACACTACCCGCATACAACGGATGTCGCACAATGCTGTAGACTCCGGCATCGATTACCGTCTGTTGTCGCTCTTCTTGATACTTCACCACTAGCGCCGCGAAGGCGTTCTCCCTAAGGGCGACGTAGGCGATCCGCAAACCCGCGATCAGAAGTGCAAGTCCCAAAGACGAAACGAGCGTTCCGGGCTTGCCCATCAGGTGAAATCGGAATACGTCCAGGGGAATGAAAATAACCAAACCATAGAATGCAGCGAGAAGGAGGACCACGATGATCTTGTCGGCAAGCGGTTGTCCTTTCTGCATGGGTGGCTTAACTCGTTCTTTAAGTAAGCCTTCGCGGTCACGCGACAGGTTAACCACGGCCCCCACCGTGCCGACGAAGATCACACCGATGAACAACCAGGCACGCCACCAATCCAGAGTAGCTGCTGGTAAAAACAGCAGAACCGCGAAAATGGCCACATTGAAGATGATGCCGGCGATCAACCTAAGGATGAACATGTGTGCTTTACCGTCGCCGCTGGAAGGACTTCACCGTACTGCCCAACCCTTGTTTGGGCGGTAAGCTATGCACGACCTTCAGCACGCCGTGCGATACCAAGCAACTGCTTCCGCCGCATCCGGAGGAAAAAAGCGCAGCGGCTGGCTAATGGGGAGCACTAGGCGGCGGTTTCAGAGTGTAGTTCCAGGCTGAACCCCCAACCGCCGCTCCGATGTGAACGATGGAAACCCAGCGCTCCAGCTTGTGGTGACCGCTGCGGTGAAAGAGATAACAGACTCCAATCGAGGCTGCCACGCCTGCCACCTCGAAACCAGCAAAAAGCGGCTTGTTATCCACGATGTTGTTGGTGAGAAGCCATTCGTTAACTCCGCGGTCGCGAAAGTGCCGCGTTGACATGTAGTCGAGAGCACGCCCGGCTCCGACCCCCGCAAAAAGCAAGATGTTGTCCTTAGCCCAGAATGGATGGCTTCCCTTCACTGCCTGGGAAGAAACAGACGACTGCCGGGTGCTTCTGCCAGGCTTGGCGGCTGCGGCATCCTCTTGGGCTTTCGCGGTGGAGGCCAGTAAGAAAACGCCGATCAGTACGGCAAGAGTTATCCGTGGCGCGGATTGCCTCCAGCAATGTAGGGGAGAAACCATTTTCGGATTTTCCCTTTCCAGTCTCATTGTTCGTTCTCTGCGGCCGCCGTGCACTCCGTGGCAAATCTCTTCGTCAGATACCTACAAATACTTCAACAACTCATCCAACGTCTTCTGCACGCCTACGTAGGGGTCACCGGGCCCTTCATATTCAATCGAATATGTCCCCTTGAACCCGGCCTTCTTGGAGATCTCGATGCACTTGGGAAAGTCGAACTTGGTCTCGTTCCCGGCGGAGTCAAAATCCAACCCCTTGGCGTGGCAGACCACATGCGCGTAGGGAAAGAGGAGTGCTAGCCCTCTCTCGCGCGTGTCCTCATCCGGAAAGTTGCCGAAATCGGGGAGCGCCGCCACCACTTCCGTGCCTGCCTGTTTGAAAAGTCTCACCAACTCCTCCGGATGTTCCGAGCCCACGCCGCCGTGGTTCTCAATGATCACATGCACGCCCTTGGGCCTGCCATAAGCGGCCAGGCGCTTGTAGGCCTCGAGGGTCGGCGACAGGTCTTCCGGATTCATCTTGCCGGGATCGCACCGAACAGACTTGGAGCCGACGGCAAGCGCGATATCGATCCATGTTTTTGCGCCATCCACTGCGGCATCGCGCACTTCCTTGTCCAGATCGGAAAGCCCGCCGCCCGTCCATAGCTCTTTAATGTCGACCGGCATGTTCACGACCTGCGAGTGGGCTCTCACCAAGCGGCTCTTGAGGTCCTGGAGGTAAGCCTTTTCGGTGGAAGCGAAGTGGGGGGCGCAAAACTCCAGGTTGTGAACCTTGTAGCGGTCGGCAATCATCTCCGGGAAGTCGAGCAAGGCGAGCATATTCCCGGGCAGGGCGAAATCCTTCTCGCGCGTGGCTTGAAAATAGTTATGAAGACTCCAGGTGGAAATGGAAACGCGATTCCGTTTGTCTGACCTGTCGACGCTGGCAGCGTGGTGTTTCGTCTCTCCCCAGAGCTGGCTGCCCAGAGCCAATGCACCCGCGCCTCCGGCAATACGGGTGAAAAAATCTCGACGAATCATTCTTCCTCCTCTCGGCCCATCGAAAGATAATGGCCGACTATTGATTTTTGCAAAACATACTGAAAAGCACTTATCGTCGCGCCGCGGGTCCCTGTAACATTTTTGGCTGCCGGCAAGACCCACGGCCAGCGGCCGGGGGCAGGTGGCGGCGTTGCGCCAATCGCTACTTCACCTTAACGCCCCGCAAAAAGCTTGCGTCTTCCTCGGGCAAGGACGCATTGATGAACATCCCCGAGCCGAGTTCGAACCCGGCCATCTTGGTCAGCCGAGGGATGACGCTCAGATACCAGTGGTGGTACTTTGCGCCGGAATATTCGTGAGGGGCGGTGCGAATGGAGTAATTAAAGTCAGGGTTTTCCAAGCCATAGTAGAGCTTAGCAAGGGTCACCCGCAGGGTGTGCGCCAGACCTGCCGCCTCCGCGTCGTTGATTTCGGCGAAACATGCCATGTGCCTGCGCGGCATGATCAGGAGCGAAAAGGGCGTGAGCGCTGCAAACTGCACGAATGAGACGAAGTGTTCGGTCTCCAGGATCACGCGGGTTCCCTCCTTCAGTTCCTGCTCCAACACATGGCAGAAGAGGCATTCGCCAAACTCATCGAAGTGCTTGAGTGAATTAATGAGCCGGTCGCGAAGCTGCGCGGTGATGACCGGCGTGGCAATGATTTGGGAGTGGGGGTGCTCGAGAGAAGTTCCCGCCGCTTCTCCGTGGTTCTTGAACAGGGTTACTTGCTCGACGCGCGGGTCAGCAGATGCGAACAGGAAGCGGTTGAGGTAGGTTTGGATGACCGTCTCGACCTCGTGATCCTTGAGAAGCGCCGTGGTCTTGCTATGGTCCGGTGTCTCGACGATCACCTCGTGAATACCCACGCCGGTGACCGTCCGGCGAATACCGTGGACCGAGCGGTGCAGTTCGCCTTCGTAAGAAACTGCGGCAAACTTATTGGGCGTCACGCGCACTCGCCAACTGTTCGTGTCGGGGACGACGTAAGTCTCGGGTGGTGTCATCTTCTCGTTCCCGGGGCAGAACGGGCATGTGTCAACGTAGGAGAGAATTGCTTTCTTGTCTTTCATTTTCTTTGCAAAGTCCTGGGGCCGTTTGGCACGCTCCGTGGCGATGATGACCCATTCACGGGTGAGAAGGTTGTGGCGAAGTTCGGGCATGGGATTCTCCTAGGGGAGAGATCAAACCAACAGGTTGCTGAAAAAAGCCATTCTCGCGTCATCCTGAGGAGTCGCAGGCGACCTAAGATCAGTGACCCGCCGTGGCGGGACGAATTCGCTCAGAATGACATGCTAACACCCTTTTTCAGCGTCCTGCTAAACTATTAGAAAGTACCGTCAGAGTTTCATAACTCAAACATCGGAACAGGAATTTCAGAGCTTATCCGCACACCATGCAGTAGTTGTAGACGGCCTATGCAGGCACGACCAGCCCAGCACGGGCGAACACCCTCTTGAAACTGCCGTTGGTCGGAGCACTCGGCCGGTTCTTGCTTCTCACCCGTTACAGGTACCGACACGGAATTGTCTATATGATCCAACCACAGGAGTTGGGGGGCCGCTTACAGAAACCGTAATTATCCAAGAGTCTCAAGAGTCTCCCACTTTACGAAATCGCGCCTCTGAGGTATCATATTCGGCGCGAAAGAATGTGATTGATTTCGATCACGCTTGTCCTATAATCAATCAGAATTAAGCATAGCGTGCGACCGAGACAAACTGCAGAGATGCTTCGCGGAGTCTACCCTGATCCCGCCGCGGCGGGAGAACGGGCTCAGCATGACAAGAACCGCGTTCACGGTGACAAACTGAAATCCCGCAAGCCAAGAGAACTCGCCCCGAAACGCATCGAGCGGCTCCGACAAATCCTGAGGATGGATCATGTAGTTAGTGTCGAGGAGCTGTCCCGCCAGCTCAAGGTCTCTTCTGCCACAGTTCGCCGTGACCTGGCCCAACTGGAGAGCCTGGGTGACGTCCGGCGCGTTCACGGCGGGGCCGTCGGGGTGGAAAGCCGGCTGGAAGAGCCTCTCTTCGACGCCAAGACTTCAATCGCGGCCAGAGAAAAGCAACGAATCGCTCAAGCCGCCCTCAAGTTCATCAAGCCGAACGATACGATATTTCTCGACGGTGGCAGTACGGTGTTGGAATTGGCGCGGCTGGTGCGAGACCGCTCGAACCTCACCGTGGTTACCAATTCCCTGCGCGCGGCCATTGAACTGGCGGCTCAAGGACCCAGGGTGATATTGATCGGCGGCGAATTCCGCCGGCTCAGCCAAACCCTGGTCGGTGCTCTCACTCGTCTTATCCTGGGTGAAGTGCACGTGGATAAGGCCTTCATGGGAACGATGGGGCTGAGTCTCGAGGAAGGGCTTACGACCACCGATCCGAGCGAAGCCTATACCAAGGAACTCGTCATGCAGCATGCCCGGCAGGTTTTTCTCTTGGCTGATCATAGCAAGGTAGGCAAGGTCTCCTTCGCTTGCGCGGGGCAACTGGGAAAAGTTCAAGTCCTGATAACGGACAGACAAATCGACCGTAAGTTTGCCAGCCAACTTCGCAAGAAGGGCGTCGAGGTGGTGCGGACGTAAGAGTCGTCGACAAATTGCGATTGATTGCTGAACAACCCCCTCACCCCCGGCCCCTCTCCCCCAAGTGGGAGAGGGGAGATTATGCGGTTTCCACTACCCTCTCCCCCTTAGGGGAGAGGGTGGCCCCCGCGACGCCGCTTTCTTCAGGCGGCGCGGGACGGGTGAGGGGGTTCGACTCGCGAATGGAACGGTTGTTACGACCGGAGGCGCCGACATCGACTTTTATGTCGGCGCCTCCGGAACAATCCACGCTAAACGTGGGTGGCGCAGACATAAAAGGCAATGTCTGCGCCACCCATCGAGAGTCGAAACTCGAGGGCCAATCGTGTTTGTACTTTCGACTCTCGACTACCCTGAGGGAGTGCAAAAATGAGTGTAGGTTACCTGAGCGATTTAAGACCTGATTTCAGGCCATTCGAATTGGATTGCGGCAAGATCCACGGTTACCGGTTCAATGGAAATTTGCGAACCGAACTCGAGGCGGGCCGAATTGAAGCGAGCACAGCCAGCGATCTCCTCGAAGACATGCTGATGATCCGCGAGATGGAAGAAATGATCGTGAAGCTGCGGTCCGGCGCCTACGAACCCATCAAGGATTTCAATTACCGGGGGCCGACGCATGTATCGATCGGCCAGGAAGGCGCTTCCGTGGGAGCGTGCAGCGCCTTGAACCTGAAGGATTACATCACCAGCACGCACCGTGGCCACGGCGACAGTCTGGCGCGGGGCTGTCTCGCCATCCGGGCCATGAATGACGAGCGGCTTCGGAAGCGTGTCCCTGACTCGAAAGCGGCCTCGCACGCAGAACTCCTCGAGGATGCTCTTGAGGAGCACGTCTATCGCACCCTTGCAGAGCTCTTCGGGAAGGAAGACGGGTACTGCAAAGGGCGCGGCGGCAGCATGCACATCGCCGACTTCACCGTCGGTCACCTGGGAGCAAACGCCATCGTGGGCGGCAGCGTCCCGATCGCGACCGGGGCGGCGGTGGGAAGCCGCTATCTGCGCAACGGAGCCGTGGTCTGCTGTTTCGCGGGCGACGGGGCCTACGCGAACGGCGTGGTGCTCGAGTCGCTGAATTTCGCCGCGCAAGTTCAGTTCACCAACGAACTGGCCGGGGATTACCGCTTCGGCGTGCCCATCGTCTTCTTCGTTCTCAACAACCACTATGGGATGACGGGCCGCGCCGACAACGAAGTGATGGGCGTTGCACACCTGGCCCGGCGCGCGGCGGGCTTTTCCGACTGCAACATGCACGCCGAGATCGTGAACGGCATGGACGTGCTTGCCGTTCGCGACGCCATGCTGCGTGCCACCGAGGTGTGTCGCGCCGGAAAAGGCCCGGTCTTCCTGGATGTGAATACCTACCGCTATTACGGCCACTCGCTGAGTGACCCACGCAATGAGTACCGGACGCGCGAAGAAGAAGCGGCCTGGAAAGCGGTTGATCCCATCACGACCTTCGCCAAGCAGCTCCAGGAGTGTGGCGCCCTGGACGAAGCGGGCGTGGCCGCGGTGGAGGCGAGGGTTCGCGAGCGCAATGCGCGCGCCGCCAAACGCGCCGCAGCGTCTGCTGACCCCGATCCCAAGGATGTCATCAAGTACATGTACACGGACACCTGCGTGGAGGTGGTCCCGCCCCAATATCGAAAAGTGAAGATCATCGAAGCGCCCGCCCCGATTAAAAGGGCCAAGGGCGAGATTACTTATCGCGATGCCATCAAGGAAGCCTTGATCGAGGAGATGAAACGAGATTCGCGCGTCATCTTCTATGGCGAAGACGTGGCTGAATATGGAGGAGCGTTCAAGCTCAGCAAGGGCCTGCTCGAGGCTTTTGGCCGCGAGCGGGTCTTCAACACCCCTATCTCCGAAGCGGCAATTTGCGGGACGGCGGTGGGCGCAGCCATGATCGGCCTGCGCCCGGTTGCCGAGCTCATGTACATGGACTTCCTGCTGATGGCCGGCGATCAGGTTTGCAACCAGGCTGCCAAGTGGCATTACATGTCGGGTGCGCAGGTTGAAATCCCACTGGTCATACGCGCTTCAATTGGAGGCGGCAAAGGATACGGCGGCCAGCACTCGCAAACCCTGGAATCGAGCGTGGCGAATATTCCGGGCCTGTATGTGGTGTATCCGGCCACGCCTTACGATGCCAAGGGCATGATGAAATCGGCCATTCGCGACAATAACCCGGTATTGTTCCTTGAATCTCAACTCCTTTATGGTGTTAAAGGCGTGGTGCCGGAAGAAGAGTATCTGGTTCCACTGGGCGTCGCGGACGTGAAGCGCGTGGGCAACGACATCACCCTGGTGGGCTGGGGGCCGGCGGTTGCCGATGCCCTCCAGGCCGCCGAAAGACTGAAGGCGGAATTGGGTGTGAGCGCCGAGGTGGTGGACATACGCAGCCTTATCCCGCTCGATAAGGAGACGATACTCGCTTCCGTGCAGAAGACGGGGCGCTGCGTGGTGGTCAGCCAGTCGGTGACCATCGGCAGTTTCATGGGCGAAATCATTGCCACGATTCAGGAGAACGCCTTCGATTATCTCGATGCGCCCATCCTGCGTGTGGGCGCCAAGGACGGGATTGCCCCCCAATCGCACGTCCTCGAGGCCGTTTTCCTTCCCAATGCCAATGACATCTTCGAGGCTGCCAAGGCCATTCTTTAGGGGGTTGATGAAAAACATGGTAGCGCCGACCCCGCAGGGCGGGGTCGGCAGGTGCTGAGCTAAAGCTCAGCGCTACAACACCTCATCAACCTGTTAGAAGGGATCACGATCATGGTTCGACCGATCACCATGCCCAAGCTGGGGCAATCTGAGGAAGTGGGCACACTTCTCCGTTGGCGGAAGAAGGTGGGAGACACCGTCGCCAAGGGCGACATCCTCTTTGAGATCGAGACGGACAAGGCCGTACTCGAGGTGGAAAGCTTCTTCGAAGGGACGCTGCTAAAGATCGTAGTCCAGGAAGGGACGACCGTCCCCATTAACACCACAGTCGGTTTTGTTGGTGATCCCGGAGAAGCAATTCCCGAAACGGTGGCCCCAGCACCCGAGCCAAGACGAGCAGAAGCTCCCAGCGTTTCAATAGAAGCCCCACGACCGCCTGCGCTGTCGCCAGCTCGGGGAATGCCCGAAGCGCGTTTGGAACGACCATTTGCCGCGAGAGATCTCCGGCCTGTCGAGAAGGCGACTCCCCCGCTCGCCGTGGTGGCGGCCCCAGAAGTGTTCCGAATCAGTCCGCGCGCCGCCAAGCTCGCCAGGGAGTCTGCCATCAACCCCTCGCCCATCGTCGGGACTGGCCCTTACGGCCGGATTGTCGAACGAGACGTAAAGAACTATCTGGAATCCAAAGGCTACTACCAGCTCCGCATCACGCCGGCGGCCAAGAGACTTGCGGCCAAGGAAAACATCGACATCCTCACACTTGACGGTAAGAACGGCCCCCAACGCATCACCGTCGCGGTGGTTCAAAGAGCCATCGCCGAAAAGCCACAACCGATGAGCAGAATGCGGCAGGTGATTGCGGCACGGCTGACGGAGAGTTTTACCACCACTCCACACTTCTTCGTCACCGTGGCTGTGGATATGACCGAGCTTGTCAATTTCCGCTCAGAACTGAAAGCCCGGGGGGCATCTTACACCGTCACTGATTTCATTTTGAAAGCCGTGGCGCTCAGTCTAGTCGAGTTCCCGATCGTGAACAGCACCACAGACGGCGAGAACGTTCAATGGCACAGCAAGGTACACCTGGGCCTGGCGGTGAATCTGGAGCAAGGGCTGGTGGTGCCGGTGATCCGCGACGCCGACGAGTTGAGTCTGGCGGAGCTGCACGACTGCGCCACTGAGCTGGTGGCCAAGGCGCGCGCCGGCAAGCTTACACCCGACGAAATGGGGGGAAGCACCTTCACCATCTCCAACATGGGAATGCTGGATATTGAGAACTTCACCGCCATCATCAATCCCGGTGAAAGCGCCATCCTCGCCGTGTCGAGCACACTCAAGCAACCTGCGGTCAAGGGCGGCCAGATCGTTGTCCGGGACATCATGAAGATGACTCTGTCCTCCGATCACCGTATTATCGACGGGGGTACGGCCGCCAAATTTGCGAATGCAATTAAACAAAAACTCGAGGAGATATCACTGTGGAAACGTTTGGCGTAGTGGTAATCGGTGCGGGGCCGGGAGGGTATCCGGCCGCCATTCGAGCCGCGCAACTCGGAGCTTCCGTGGCCCTCGTGGAGCGAGAGTACTTGGGCGGGACCTGCCTGAACTGGGGCTGCATTCCCTCCAAGGCATTTATCCACACTTCCGACCTTTACGCGCAGATGAGGTCTTCGGCGAGTTTGGGTCTTAAGGCCGAAAAAGTCTCATTCGATTACGCCGCCATGGCCGAGCGTAAGGACCAAGTGGTTCGGATGCTCCGCAATGGCGTAAAACAACTGCTGGCGGCGAATGGCGTGAAAGTCATCGAGGGAACCGCGTCGTTCGAGAGCCGCAAGCGAATTGTGGTGAATTCAAAGTCGGGAAACACGGTCATCGGAGCCGAAAAGACCATCATCGCCACTGGCGCCACATCCTCCATGCCCGGTTTTCTGCCGCAGCATGAGCGGGTAATGGACAGCCGCGCGTTCCTGGACCTGAAATCCGCCCCAGCGCGCGCGCTGGTTCTGGGAGGCGGAGTCATCGGCTGCGAATTCGCCTGCATACTGGCCCAATTGGGCGTTCAGGTCACCATCGTAGAGATTCTCGAGGATATCGTGGCACTCTTGGATGCCGACGTCAGGCGCGAGTTGCGCCGCCAGATGGAAAAGACTTTGGGCATTCGTATCCTTACCGGCAGGAGTCTCGAGAACATCACAGCGGACGGGCAAGCAGTACGAGGAACCGTCGGGGGAGAGGAAGTCGAGGCGGACTTGCTCCTGGCGGCCTTAGGGCGCAAGCCGGTAACACAAGAACTACAGCTCGAGAACGCCGGCCTCGAGACCAATCAGCAAGGTTTCATCGACGTTGATGAACACGCCAGAACCCAGGTGGCCACGATTTACGCCATTGGTGACGTTACGGGAGGTCCACAGTTGGCCCACGCAGCCACCTCGCAGGGCCTCGTGGCGGCCGAGAATGCCTGCACGCGGCATTTGCGCAAGAACGAGAAGTGCATTCCCTATTGCATCTTCACCTCACCGGAGGTTGGGGCTGTCGGGCTGACTGAACAGGAAGCCCAGCAGAAGGGCCTGGAGGTCAAGACCGGCAAGTTCAATTTTGCGGCCCTGGGAAAGAGCCTGGCGATCGGCCACCCGACGGGCTTCGTGAAGTGGGTCGCGGATGCCAAGACTGAGCAGTTGCTGGGCGCCCAGGTGGTCGGCGTCCACGCCACGGAACTCATCGCGGAGGCTACGACGGCCATTCGTGCCGAGCTTACCGCCACTGAACTCGCCCAAACCATCCACTCCCACCCCACCCTCGCTGAAGCATGGATGGAGGCTGCCGACGTGTTGCTTGGCGAACCCATCCACACCATCGCCAAACGACCAAGGTAGCAGGCCACCTTGATGTAGACACGGCTTTACCCCAAAAGCGCGAACGTACGGCTGGGCGTGAAGGCCCGCCGCTGACCGTTTCTGCGAAGTTTCGATCTGAGGACCGGCCTTCACCCTCCCGGTAAAGTCAGTCTCGAACGAAAAGAGAATACTGCCTTCAGTCGCCGGACGCTATTCCCTCACTCATAACTTTGGCCGGTATAAAGCCGTCACTCGGGTTGAACCAGTGTTCGGCTTCTGCGGTGCCCTGGTCCTGGCAGTCCTACAGTTAGGCGTCCGGTGGCGTTGGATTGGGGCCGTTGCCGGGGCAGTGGCCAGATTTCGGCGATTGAGATGTGGTCTGACGTGGGAAAACTGGCTCACGCGCACGTTTTGAACCGTGGCCGGCGAGGTATGCACAGCCTGCCAGACCGGCCGGGGATGCCCGGCTGCGGATGCCCGCATCCGACGAGACACGAAGGATTAGGCGAGGCCACTGGGCCGGCCTAAGCTGGTAACGCAGAGATTCGTTTTGCAGAAACTCTGCGCCTCTGGTACGAGGTGACGGGTTATAATTGGCGTCTTGTCCCTCTTGCGGCGCTTGGCGTTGTCGGATCGGGTTATCTTTTTCATCTGCCGGCGCGTGCACACGAGGTCGCCCGTTGCCGAATCTGAACTTGTCTGCTTAGGCAGCGTGATTCGTTCGCGGCGCTGCCCGCTCTCATATTAGTAGTCCCGGCTAAGCTTATGAAAACGTCGCAGAAATGGATGCTGATCGGATTGCTCGTGCTCGTTGCAGCGGCCGTGGCTGGGCTGTTCCTGACGCCCGGCGCGCCAAACCTTCCGGGCCGAAACAAAAACTCGCAAGCAACGACGGCAGGCGGCGAACAGATTGACCAGCACTATCTTGAAACCGCCCGCCGGGTGTCTGCTCTGGCGACAACCCCCGAGGAACAGCAACTGGCACAAGATGTGCTGCGCGTCACTGATCGCGAGTTGGATCTGGAGTTCGCTGCCGCTCTCCAGGCAACCGGCAACCAGTCTGTCTCCCTGAGTCCGGAAGCACGCGCCATTCAAGAACGAATCGAAAAGATACAAGCGGCTATCCTTGCGAGCCAAGAGAAAGTAACGCAGCTAACGGAAGCGGTTAAGAAGACCAGAGGCAATAAGCAGGAGGTCGTGCAGCAGCAACTTGACGTCAGTCAGGCCGAACTGGATCTTTACAAAGAGGGTTTGGCGGACGCCAAAGAGGATCTGATTCGGGCCGGAGGCGACCCACACAGCAAGGTGCAGCAACTTGTGGAGGAACACAAGGCGGCAGCACACGGGGCGGAATCGGTCCAGTTTGTTTCCACCAATCAGCCAACGCCAAGATTTCCCTCAGGCAGCTTTCTCGCAAAATGGTCCCGCTGGAGTACGATCCGCTGGAAGCAGGACCAACTACGCCAGGCCCAAGAGGAGGCCTTCAGTGCGGCGGCCGCGCGCGCACGCGACCATGAGGCGCTCGCCCAGCAGCTCGAAAAAGAACAAGCGCAAAGGCAGGGACTAACCGAGCAAGCACCAAACGCGTTCAGTGGCGGCAATCAAGGCCCCGCCCAGCACGTTGTGACGGATTCGAGAAAGACGACGGCCGCTGCGGTTTCGTTGCTCCAACATCTTTCCGCAGATCAGAAGAGCCTCGCGATCCTGGGTAAGCGAATCCAGGACTTCCAGCAGGTGGGCTCGAGTTACGGCCAGTGGATTGTTCTGGTGAATGCGGATCGGCGCTCGGCGCTTCACGACATCATCCTATCTGCCTTCTGGATTTTTCTCTTGCTGCTTGTCCTGTTTCTCATCAACCGGTTGATGGACCGCCTTTTCGTTCGTATGACCCTGGAGCAGAAGCAGCGGGCAACGCTCCATGCCGTGGTTCGCTTCAGTTTGCAGGCGCTGGCCGTCTTGGTGATTCTATTCGTGATATTTGGCGCGCCCAGTCAGTTGTCAACCATCTTGGGCCTCGCGACCGCAGGCCTCATGGTGGCGCTGAAAGATTTCATCGTGTCATTCATGGGATGGTTCGTGCTGATGGGCCGCAACGGAATTCGCGTCGGCGACCGGGTGGAAATTAAGGGCGTGCGCGGCGAGGTGATTGAGATTGGACTCTTGCGTACCGTTCTACTCGAGAGCGGAAACTGGACCGAATCCGGACAGCCAACGGGCCGGCAGGTGGCCTTCCCCAACAGCTTCGCCGTAGAGGGCTACTACTTTAATTTCTCAACCTCCGGGCAGTGGCTCTGGGACGAGTTACACGTGGTCGTTCCAGCGGGTCAGGATCCCTATCCACTCATTGAAAAGATCCGCGACATCGTGGCGAATGAAACTAAAGGCAATGCGCAACTTGCGGAAAAAGAATGGCAAAATCTCAGCCCTCGCTACGGAGTGAGATCGTTTTCCGATGGGCCTGCCGTGAACGTGAAACCTACCGATCACGGAGTGGATCTGATCGTGCGATATATCATACGGGCCGCGGAAGGATCGGACGTGCGCTACCGATTGAACCACGCTGTGGTGAAGCTGCTGCACCAGGGAGCGGAGATAACACCGCCGGCCGAAATTCTTCCTGCTCCGACGGTCGCGGGCCCGCGGTAAAATCACATGAGCGGGTGGATTCTCTCTTGATTTGCAATTTGTCTTTTGGTGTTGGGGATCAAACTGCCCATGATCGATCATCAGTAGCCCCATAACGTATCCACACCGCAATCGTGGGGACACCTGGATTTAGGCCGCCCGCCACGGCGGTTTAGACGGATCGGCCTGAAAGAGGAGTTGGGCAGCAAGAGCACCACCGGGCTGGGCTTTGGCAAGGGCCACAGATTATATGGTAATCTCGTTCTGTGCCGGCGCTTTTGCGGGTTCGTGGCTACCGCTTCTTCTTTTACAGTCTCGAGGGACGAGAGCCACCGCGCATCCACGTTGCTCACGCCAGTCGTTATGCGAAGTTCCGGCTTGCGCCGGTTGCACTCGCGGACAACCGCGGTTTTCGGGGTCACGAACTGACCGAAATCCGCCCGATGGTCGTCGAGTACACATTCTCGCACGACGACTTCGCGCGGGCCCTTGGGTACTTCCAAGGCTAGGGTGCTTTACGACCAAGTGGATTCTTTCCATGTGGACCGTGATCCAGGCCCGATCGCCAAGGTGATGATGCAGACCACATCTCCGGTTTGCCGGCGTCCATTGAGCTGGTGAGTAAACGCGAAACGCCGCCCGCCGCGGCGAAGTTCGGAACAAATCTGCGTCGCCGATTCAGGTTAGAGGGGAATGAATACGACCTGATTTTCAAGGTCTATCTCCGTACAGCACTCCAGCAGCAATATCAGATCCTCGATGACCCTGAGCAAAGGCAGCTCCTTGAGGAGCTTCAACATGCAGAAAGGGGGCTCACTTGAATATGCGGGCGCGCCGCTCTTCTAACAGTTTCTGGACGCAGGTGGGGCCTTGAGTGTTGCGGAGCGTTTGCTCGATCTCTTCGGCCTGTGTCTCTTGGTTCGCGAGATACGTTTCGACTTCTTCGGTGTGCTCAAGATAGTAGAAGATCGCGCCGTAAATGTCGCGGAGAGTGGTGTCGCGGAGAGTGACTGACGGGAAGCTGTGCTGGATTTGCTCCGCCGTGGCGCCTTGTCTGAAATGGAAGCACCCTTCCGAAGGCAAGGCCCCGTGGCCTCTTACTAGAATTTCGGAATCAGGAAGCCTGCGTGCCGGCAGTGCTCTTTGAAGGCTTCCCCGAATTGCGCGGCCAGCATGGACTCTTCTTTCCTCGCCTTCAACCAATAGCCCAGGACGATCAACCCGACTCCCGCGACGCATCGCCATCGGTCAATCGTCAAAGCTCCGCCCACCGCGGCCAGATCGATTCCGGAATAAATGGGATGCCGGAAATGAGCATAGGGCCCGGTACGGATGAGCTTGTGGTCCTCTTTGAGAGTGACTCTGGCGCTCCAATACTGTCCCAGGTGCCAGCGGGCCCACAGAGCGATAGCGATGCCGATCCAGGTGAGTGCGACGCCCGTAACGGCAAGAGCGTACGTCTGATGGACAACGTGATGACCAAGAACGCCGATCTCCGCGATGTCGCTGAAGAGCAGGACAAAGCCAAGGATTTCCAGAAAGAGGAAGCCGGAACGCGAGGCAAAGGATTCCTCGCTGACGGTCCTGCGCGTCTTCAGCGCGCCCGCCGCCCAGTATGCGCCAAAGACGATCCACGGACCTTCAATGAGATAACGCCAAATCATGCTTCGAGCACCGTCGGATCTCGCGGGCACGTTCAAGTTGCAGTGCCTACGGTGTCATGGCCGAGGCATCAGTGCACGCACGCGGAGCGAATCGCCCCTATTGTGCTGGTATCGCCACCGCCCGGTTGGTCCGGATCGACTCCTTCGCGGCGTCAATGATTTCGTTGACGCCCACGTTGATTCCAGGCGAGACAGGCCCTTCAATGGGTTTGTTGTTCCGGATACAGAACAAGAAGTAGGCCACCCCGTTGCGTTTTTCAGGAGGAGCTGGTTGGGTTTCTATCGGCTTGCCGTCCGGGTTTTGTACGCTCGTCTCGCCTTTGGCCGGCTGAAACAGCAGCCCATCACCCCTCACCAGGAAGCTGCCTTTGGAACCGAAGATCTCCGCCTGCCCCTTTCCGTATGACCAATCCCAAGAGGGCATCAGAATTGCCGTGGCGTCGGGGTACTCGAGGAGTACAGTGGCGTCATCCTCCACAGCGTTGTGCTGCTCCGTTTTGAGTTTCAGGGAAGTTGCGTAGACTCGCTTGGGACGTCCTTTCAGCACCATCGCCCAATCCGCCCCATAGCAACCGAAATCCATGAGTGCTCCAGCACCGTTCTTCGCGGGATCATAAAGCCAATCCGCGAAGTATTTGGAAGTGCCGATTTCTTTGGGCCCTTCGTGACCGAATTGGACGATGATCTTCTGGACGTTTCCGATCTCTCCGGCCTGGATGCGCCTGACGGCTTCCTGCGTCGCCTCCGCCCAGGCGTTCCCGTAGTTCACCATGAGCTTGACGCCCGCTTCGCGAGCCAGGCGTTCCATTTCACGGGCGTCCGCGCCGCTGGCAGCCATGGGCTTCTCTGTGAAGAAGTGGATCTTGCGTTGCGCGCAGGCCTTCAGAATTTCAAGATGGCGGTTGTTGGCGGTGGTCACGATTACCGCATCGGGCCTTACCTCATCGAGCATTTGGATGTAGTCCGAAAAGAACTTCACGCCGGCAGGCGCCATTGCCTTTGCTTTCTCAACCAGCTCGGGGTGCGGATCGGCAATAGCCACCAGTTCGCCGTCTGGCTCATTGGCGATGATCTTGAGCAGTCCCCAAACGTGATCGTGATCGAGTCCCACAATGGCAAGGCGCGTCCTGGCTTGGGCGGCGATGTGTGACGGGGTTGAAAGAGTCGCCATGGAAATCAACAATACTGAAACTACTCCAAGTCGATCGGAAATCATGGTACCGTCCCCTCTCATCTCAAAAGGATTAAATGGCGCATGGATTGTACTGCAATTTGGTTTCAGTTGACCATCGCGAGCAGGTGACGTTGGGGCCGCATAAATTTTCTTTGGCACTGGCAAAAATTTCTCTTGCATTTCCTTTTTGTGCGGAGTATTATCAGTGACTGTCGGAACGAAGGTGAAGCTAGTGTTAAGGTGACCTCATGGCTGTGATTCGAGGTTGCCAGCAAGACTTCTCATCGTCTCGGTAGGATGAACCAGGAGGTCGGTACGGTAAAGGCTTCTGAATAGGGGTGCGAAGCAAGTGGGCCCTCCGCAAGGAATCCTCCCGCCTGTTTTCAACCCCCTGACCTGAGAGTATTGGAGCTGGCTAACGCAAAGATGCGCGAGGCGCTTTGTGGCGTGAAGCGTATCGTCATGGTTGCTGAGGTTGGTGTTTTCTGCGAAGCGAGAAAGGACCAACCCCAGCAACCTAAGGCTGCCAGTCGAGTCGGCAGCCAAGCTGGAATGAGATCCAGAGAGACGAGAGTCGACTGTGGATACTCAACGATCTTTGAAAACTGAATGGTGTGGCGTTTACCTGGTAGTAGCAGTTGTCAGTCATCAGTCCTCAGTTCTCAGTACCGAATCCTGGGGGCTGAAGGCGGGCGGCTGCGCTCCGCTCGGGATTGGACTCGGGCGGAGGTTGAAAGGTGAATCTGCGAGAAGGGCAGTCAACGGTTGACGGTCGATAGCAAGCGGCAAGGACTTCTTTTTCGGGTCTTTTACTGTGAACTGAAAACTGTGAACTGTTCTTGGTGTGTTGAGCAGATTTTATGGTCAAGCTACTAAGGGCGTACGGTGGATGCCTTGGCGCTAGACGGCGATGAAGGACGTGGCTACCTGCGATAAGCCTCGGGGAGGGGGAAGCACCCTTTGATCCGGGGATCTCCGAATGGGGAAACCCTTCCCGGTGAACCCGGGAAACGGCCCGCTGAATTCATAGGTGGGTACGAGCGAACCCAGGGAAGTGAACCATCTCAGTACCTGGAGGAAGAGAAAGCAACCGCGATTCCGTCAGTAGCGGCGAGCGAAAGCGGAACAGC
>JBEKME010000034.1:0-51974 GCA_050008675.1 Terriglobia bacterium | reverse complement strand
GGCCATAATCAATCACAGCCGCGGTCGATAGGACCCGCAAAACGATGGTGCTGCGGGAGAGCGGATCCTCGCCCCCGATAATTTTTTCACAGCTTCAAACCGTCGGGACGTATGCGCCACCCGCGAATGCACCTGCGGAGATTCACGCGGCTAGTGAACGCCTTTAGTAAGAAGCTGGACAACCTCAAGGCTGCGGTGTCTCTCTATGTGGCTTGGTACAACTTCTGCCGCGTCCACATGACTCTACGTGTTACCCCGGCAATGGAAGCCGGGGTTACCGATCGCGTGTGGACGATAGAGGAAATGATCGCGGCAATCGAATCCAAGTGAGGCACTACCTCATCTGGACAATTGACACACTAGCGGTGTAGGATAATAGCGCAAGTGGGTGTCGGAAACCAAGCCGATCAAACTCCAAGAGCGTCGTGAGCGCTTTAGGAGCCATGTCCGGCCAGCACTATGAGTACATCACGGGAGGGCAGCCGGATGGATTTTCAGCATAATGGAGGAACTATGAAACGAAGGTCAGTCCTATGTGGGGCAGGGCTGGCGGCACTGGCCGCCGCACTACTACCGGCAGTCTTTCACGCGCAACCTGGATCACCGCAGCCTGGCGCGCCGGCGCCTCAGCGTCCCCGGGACATAAGGCGAGCCGCCGATCTACTGCACGAAGCTAGGTACGAGCTTGAGAGTGTCAAAGGTGATTTCCAAGGGCACCGGGCTAAGGCCATAGACCACGTGAACCTCGCGCTCCAAGAATGCGCAAAGGCGTTGGAGGTCGGCCCATAGGTTCTATCCCCGAGGCCAGGTTCTTGCCTAGGTGAGATGTGGTCATCCTCAGTTACTTGGCTCGGCCCTCGCCACGAAAATGGGATGGGGCAGACTAGTACGGTAGTGTGTCCCCCTATTTTTTTCCAAATCCACTTCACCAATACACATTTAGGAAATCACTTCTAGCAACACACTTTTAGCCCACTACCAAACTTGTCTATTGTATTGGACAACCTTATCGGCGAATTGGGGAGACGCAGGGATTTTGCGCGCCATGAGACGGCGTGCTATTCTCGAAGGCTTAAGCCGATTCAATTATAAAAATGATGCACGCGGTCATCATCGGAGGCGGGCCAGCCGGAGCGATGGCTGCGGAATTGATCGCCGGCGGTGGAGGGCGTGTCACGGTCTTGGAGGAAAAGGTCGGCTGGGAAAAACCTTGTGGAGGCGCGCTGACTCACAAGGCCTTACTACGTTATCCCTTCTTGTTGCCGGCGACCGCGGAAGCGAAGCCCGTCCAGGAAGTAGAGTTTCTGGCCGGCAATAATGCCTCGCTCCGGTTCCAGTTGCGTCAGCCCGTCGCCATCTATTCCCGATGCAATCTGAATGAATTGCTACTTCGCCGCGCCGCGGTGGCGGGAGCGGAGGTCGTCGAAGAGCGGGTCCGTGATTTCCGGCGCTCGGGCTCCGGCTGGGAATTGCACGGCAGAAAGGGTGCTT
Organism: Terriglobia bacterium; assembly: GCA_050008675.1. Classification (GTDB taxonomy): domain Bacteria; phylum Acidobacteriota; class Terriglobia; order UBA7540; family UBA7540; genus CAVROP01. The sequence continues at coordinate 50,483 of JBEKME010000034.1, read as the reverse complement.
ACAGGGCGGATTATCTCATCCTGGCGGCAGGGGCGCGGACTCGGCTTCGGTCCCTTTTGACGGAGGATTTTGGACCCCACGATTTCATGCTCACCTTTGGCTATTACGTGCCTGGTCGGGAGGATTTGCTGCGCGTGCAGTTCTTCGAGGATTTTGAAGGCTATGCCTGGGCGTTTCCGCGCCCTGATCACCTCTCCGTGGGCATCTGCGGAAAAGTCGGTGAGGATAGCATGGCGGGTTTGCGGGACCGGCTTCACGGCTTCATGCGCCGCTTCGGATATTCCTTCGAGCGCGCTCAGGTCTTCAGCCACTTGCTTCCCGCGCTCAGTGTGGATAGATGGAGCGGCCTCCGGTTGGGCGGCCCGGGGTGGGCGCTGGCGGGAGATGCCGGCGGGCTTGTTGATCCCGTCACCGGTGAGGGAATCTATTATGCGATGCGCTCCGGCGAGCGGCTCGCGGAGTCGCTGCTGGAGGGGCTGCCCGAGCTTTACCCTGCGCGCGTCCGGGAGGAATTCGGCAAAACGCTGGCGCTGGGGGCGCGGCTCGCCCGCACTTTCTATTATGGAGAATTCATGGGTGAAGCGGTCCCCACGCGCATGGTCGAGTTCGGGGCGCGAAGCGAGAGAATCCTGGAAGTGATCCAGGAGTTGCTCGAGGGATCGCAGTCCTATTTGGGACTGGCGGCAAAGCTCTATTGGGGCCTCGCCGTGGCGCTTTGGGACATTGGCATAGCCCCTCTTCGCCAGATGTTTCACGTCGCTCCGGATCGCCTACGGGAGGACATGCCTTCAGGCTGGAAAAAATCTCATGCCCACTAAATCCCAGGAACTCTTTCAAAAGGCTTTGAGCCTGATGCCGGGGGGAGTGAACTCGCCCGTTCGCGCCTTTCGCGCCGTCGGCGGCGACCCTGTGTTTATTGCAGGCGGCAAAGGCTCTTCCATCGCCGATGTGGACGGCAGGAACTACATCGACTATGTCTTGTCGTGGGGACCGTTGATTCTCGGCCATTGCCACCCGGAAGTGGTGGAAGCCTTGGCCAGGGTTATCGAGACCGGAACGAGCTTCGGGGCCTGCACTCCGGCCGAGGTTGAACTTGCTGAGCGCCTGCGCGAGGCTTATCCCTCCCTCGAGCGTGTACGGCTGGTGAACTCGGGGACAGAAGCCACACTTTCGGCCCTGCGCGTGGCGCGCGCGGCGACGGGCCGGGACAAGATTCTGAAGTTCGAAGGGTGCTACCACGGTCATGGGGACAGCTTGCTGGTGAAAGCCGGCTCCGGGGTTGCCACCCTCGGCTTGCCGGACAGCCCAGGCGTTCCTCGGGCACTGGCGGAGCTGACCGTCACGCTGCCCTTCAATGACCCGGCAGCCCTGGAGGAGGCGTTTCGAGTTCACCGCAATCAGCTCGCCGCCGTCATCATTGAGCCTGTAGTGGGGAACTCCGGCTGCATACCACCGCAAGCCGGATTCCTTGAAAAGCTGCGCAAGCTGACGGCCGAGCAGGGAACGGTGCTCATTCTTGATGAAGTGATGACGGGGTTCCGAGTGGCCTACGGCGGCGCGCAGCAACTGTATAAGATTCAGCCTGACCTTACAACGCTTGGAAAAATCATCGGAGGAGGGCTGCCGGTGGGAGCCTATGGAGGGAAAGCCTCCCTGATGGATTGGGTCGCGCCGGCTGGCCCTGTTTACCAGGCTGGAACGCTCTCCGGGAACCCCTTGGCTGTCGCAGCGGGGCTCAAGACGCTCGAAATTCTGCGCCGCCCGGGTACCTACGAGCAACTTGAGGTCATCGCCGAAAAGCTTGCCTCAGGCTTGGCCGCTGCGGTTGCGAAGGCCGGGGTGCCGCTCACCGTGAACCGTGTGGGGTCAATGTTCACTTGCTTCTTTAGCAGCGATCCGGTGACGGATTATGCCTCCGCCAAGAAATCAGATACCGTCAAATTCGCTTGCTTCTTCCGCTCGCTCCTCGAAGGTGGTGTCTACTTTCCGCCTTCACAGTTCGAGGCCGCATTCATTTCCACGGCCCATAGTGAGGCTGACGTGACATTGACCATCGCGGCAGCAGCAAAGGCTTTTGGCGAAATCCGATGCTGATGAAGCCCCACGCGCGCTGAGCCGGTTTCTACCGCAGAGACGGGGGAAGCCTGAAACTGGAAATTAGAAATTGGAATAGATCGCAGAGAGAGCGGCGGGTTATGGAGTCCCACTTGGACACCAATGCCTTCTAGCCACGGTTGCACTTCCTCGATTTCTCAAAAAGGCGTTGATATCCTCTATCCGTCCGGTGAACCGATCTTTCGCCGCTAAAGCAAGCGTAGCGCAGGCCTGCTTTCCAAGGTCTGCGGTTCTTTCTTGGTCGTTGTTGTCTCCGTTTTGCTCAGGCTCAGATCAGCCATCAGCTATCAGCCGTCAGCTATCAGCAAGACAACCGGGCTTTCTTGCTGAGAGCTGAGGGTGACGGCTGATCTCCGCTTCCCACGATATGGAAGTTGGGGCGGCTCGCGAACCACCCCTACGGCGAGGCTCGGAAATCGGCGATCCCGCCTTGTATGTTGGCCTCTTTGAAAGCCTTTTCGAGCAGGTCCTCGACCTGCAACTCGCGAGCCCACTGATGCAAATAGGCCAAGTCCAAGCTGTCGGCCTGCACCTTGAAAATGCCCACCGCGTCCTTCCACTGATTCTCAGAGACTTCACCTCCCGCGCGGAACCACTCCAGCTTTGAGAGGATGGTGTCCTCCGCCGTTGCAACGTACGCAGGTGCAATCGATTCTTTTAGAAGGAGGCGGGGTTGACGGCGGGAGAACTCCTGTTGGCTGAAACTCCTTTTCCGAAGCGGGAAGAAGTCTATTTTGAGGGAGGATTCCAAATGAATGAGGTTGAATGAACCGCCCATTTGCAGAGAACGGTAGATTGAGGCGCGATCCAGATAGAACTCAGGCGCGAAAGCAGAGGCGAACTTCTCGACTTGATCCGGACCAAGCGCCACGACCATATCCCCATCCTGGGTGGTCCGCACGAAGGCATGAAAGGAGCTCGCCGCGGATCCGCTAACCATGTAAGGGATTCTCAACTCCTCCAGTTTAGAAATCACCCGTTGGAGGACCTCAAGAATCTCCATTTGTCTACCTGCTGGTGGGGGGATCGGATTCAGAACCGTACGCTTGGCTGGCTAATTCCGGCCCCAAGAGAATTGTTGCCAGCCGCCGGCGAAGTTCTTGTGGGGTGGCGGAGGGGAATCGTTCGCGGAGACCTGCCAACGCCACCTGACGCATCGCCATATTGAGGTCATTCCACAACTGGAATTTTCGCCACGAAGGCATGGAGCGCAGTATTTCAATTTGTACGCGCTCTGCGTCCCCCGAAGTGTCTGTAAGTCGTGTCGCCATCCGTCCTGACTTTATCATACTATAGTTCCTCACCCGAGGTCACGGGAGGAGGTAGCCTTACAAAGAGTAGGCCGTGTTATTCTGCCATGGCCCTAAGGCGAAGGAAGGAGTGATTGATGATGAATCCACGCGAGCGAGTGAACCTGGCACTTCAACACAAGGAAGCGGACCGAGTCCCCTTGGACCTGGGCGCCACCACCGTAAGCGGAATGCACGTCAGTGCAGTTTACTTGCTTCGCCAGGCGCTTGCACTCGACGCCCCCGGCACCCCGGTGAAGGTCATCGAGCCGCTGCAAATGTTGGGTGAGATCAACCTCGATCTTATTGAGGCGTTGGGAATTGACGTCGTCAGGTTGGGGGGCACGGGCACTTCCTTTGGATTCAAGCTCGAAAGATGGAAGGAGTGGAGGACTTTCGATGGAACTCCGGCCCTGGTGCCGGATGGATTCAACACTACTCCTGAGCCCAATGGGGATCTCCTCATGTACCCGCAAGGAGACCGCTCCGCCCAGCCCAGTGGAAAGATGCCGAAGGGTGGGCTCTACTTCGACCCGATTTTCCGCCAACTCCCCATCGACGAGGGCAATCTCAAAGTCGAGGATAACCTGGAAGAATTCGGTCCGTTGCCCAACGCCGAGCTTGAACATTTCAAACGTGAAGCCCTCAGGCTGTACACAGAGACGGACAGAGCGATCATTCTGAACCTCGGTATGTTCAGCTTGGGTGACATTGCCAAGGTCCCGGGCCCCATGCTAAAGGACCCAAAGGGAATTCGCAGCGCCGCCGAATGGTACATCAGCTTAAGCGCCCGGCGGGATTACGTCTACCAGGTCTTCGAACGCCAGACCGAGATTAACCTGGCCAACCTGGAGAGAATTCACCAAGCCGTGGGTAACCGCGCCGCCGCAGCTTACCTGACCGGCGCCGATTTCGGCGCGCAGAACGGGCCTCTTGTGGCGCCGAAAGCTTACCGTAAATTGTTTCTTCCCTTCCACAAGCAGATTAACGACTGGGTGCACAAGCACACCACGTGGAAGACTTTCATCCACTCCTGCGGATCGGTCTTCGATTTGATTGAAGATTTCATCGCCGCGGGATTCGACATCATGAACCCGGTTCAATGCTCGGCGGCCCACATGGATCCCAAGGAGCTGAAGAGAAAGTTTGGTGAGCGAATCACTTTCTGGGGTGGAGGAATAGATACCCAACGCACCCTGCCTTTTGGGTCGCCCGACGACGTTCGCAGGGAGGTTCGCGAGCGCCTCAAGCTGTTGGGTCCTGGGGGCGGCTTCGTCTTTAATGCCGTGCATAACATCCAGGCTCAGGTGCCGGTGGCCAACGTTATGGCTATGTATGAGACCGCGAGAAACTGTGGTGGCTATCCTTTATGACTTGGTGAGAAACACGTGCGGAAGTAGATGTCACACGTGATGCTCTTCCAACAACCTCAGCGTGGTCCGATTTGGGGCCACTGGATTTCGATTCCCTGCGCCTGCAGCATCTTCTGGAAGTCGGCCAGCATCTCGGGGGTGTTACGCACCCGCCGGGGTTTGACCCTCCTTTCCAGGCAATAGGCTACGAGCATACCTGCCGATTCTCCGATGTTCCATTCTGGGGGGTGCAATCGGTAACAGCCGTTGGTGAGGTGCGTCGTCCCGATGTTCTTGCACCCCGGCAGCAGGTTTTCCACCCGCTGCGGGATCAGGGCTCCCAGGGGGATCCGATAGGGTAACGAGGTGAAATCGATATAGTTGTTTCCTCCCGTGGAGGGGTGCAGGTCGACGGGGTAAGAGCCCACCCCCACTGAATCGGGAAAGGGTTCGGCAGTGACCTCTTCCTCGTTTTTCCCGGTGAGTTTCATGCGTGCTTCAGTGCCCACGTGCTGCTCCAGGATGGTGAACTCGGCCCTGATGCGTCGCGCTTCGCGAATGTAGGGGTACTTGGCCAAGCCGTCGTCGGTGCCGACGACGTCCTTACGGAGGCGGAGGCCGGGCCATCCGGCGCCGCCATTGGGCCGGGGGACTTCGGTCTGCAACCAGTAAAGCAGCGAAAGACTCAACTGCTTGGCGCGTTTCAGATTCGTGGCCGCCTCCTGGTCGGAGACTTCACAAATGTTGCCGAGCCAGTAGTCATTTTGGGGCCAGTTGACGAGCGTGATCCCACTCTGATAAGTACCATCCACGAAGTTACGTTTATCAGCGATGCGGCGATAGTTCCACAGGTTCTCAAGCCCTGACGGAGTCAACTCCGATGCCGGGTCGAATCCAAAATCACGATCTTTGAGCGTCCTCGTCGCTGTCACGGTGAGACTGAGCAGCCTGCCGGACCATGGGGGGCTAAGTTTAGGAACGTAATCGCGCCAGAATTGGTATTCCTCCGGCTTATCGATGGTGTGGTTTTCACCTTCAATGTAGTCCATGGCGAGACAGAAGGTGCATGACTGCATGTTGAGGGGTTCAGGCTTGGGGGGGGCGTGCAGTTCGCCGGTCTGCCCCCGTGACTCCGCTCCCGTTACATACTCGGTCTTGGTGAGGGGAAGCAGATCCCCAAGTTCAGTCGCGTCGATGAAATAAGCGGCCTGAAGGGTGACTTGGTTGCCGCTCCCAAGGTCCTTCACAGTAATGGCCCGGACCTCGTCCCCCTGCGTGTGGGCGGAGACGGCCTTGTGATTGAATAGGACCAACAAATTACCGCCACTCCTGAACGGCGCCAGCATCTCGTGCAGAACGGCCAACGCCACCCGCGGCTCGTGGCACAGAGCTGAGGAGCCGCCATTGCCCGGGTTCAAGTTCCAGCGGGCGCGGGCTTGGGCCGTCAGGGGATAGTTGCGCCGGTAGTACTCGCGCACGCGGTCTCGATACTCCCGATAGGAACGCGTAGCGCCGAATCCTTCGATCCACGGATGTTCGTCTGGCGGAACCGCTTGGGCCGTGAGCTGCCCGCCCATCCAGCTCGTCTCCTCCGTCATGATCACGCGACAGCGGTTGCGGGCTGCGGCGAGCGCAGCGGCGCAACCCCCGGTACTGCCGCCGATGATCACTACATCCGCTTTCATTTCGCGGGCCACATTGCTCCTCGGCGTGGCAGGTGCAGTAGCCAGGCTGGAAGCTAAATCCACACTGCGACTGGCGAGTATCGCTGAAGTCCCCAGACCCAGGCCTCTTGCAAAGTTTCTACGGTTCATGAATGCCTCCCTTCCTTTGTGATGCATGCGACCTCTTGGGAATTGGGCTAGAACGTACTGGTGCCCTGGGAACGGCACTGCGGAGTGCCGTGATCGCATACATGCCAAACGGCGGCATGTATGCGCCACCCCCGCGAAGGGCTGATGTCAACAGCTCTTGCAGTATTTCCATGTCGTTGCCGGAAAAGCAAGCTCTCGCCGCGGGTGATGCATGCATCGAGAAGTTTGCAATGTATGCGTCGAGAAGATGTACAATTTCTCGGCGCGGGGCGACACCCACGAATAACGATAGCCCGCGCACCAGTGACAACTGTGCCTTCCCCAACCGAACTGCGAGGCATGGGTTCGGGGGGAAAGACCTTCTCGAATCAAGGCTGAGAAGGCGTCTAATCTCAAATCCATATTAGCGGACAAACTCTGATGCCACAAACACCACACATCGAGCGTCATTTCACCGGATCGGAAACAGTTCGAGACGTTGTGATTGGAATGTCAGATGGATTGACCGTTCCCTTCGCTCTAGCAGCAGGTCTGTCGGGCGCCATTAATACTACGAGTATCATTGTGACCGCGGGCCTGGCAGAAATCACTGCCGGTTCGATCGCCATGGGACTGGGCGGTTATCTGGCCGCTAAGAGTGACGCGGAACACTACTTCAGCGAGAGGGCAAGAGAAGAATCGGAAGTCAGTGACGTGCCCGACATCGAAGCGGGCGAAGTTGCTGAAGTGTTCCAATCCTATGGTCTGACCGCCGAAGAAAGCAAGCCAGTTGTGGATGCGCTTAGAAAGCGGCCACAAGCCTGGATTGATTTCATGATGCGATTTGAGCTGGGTCTTGAGAAACCCAATCCCAAGCGAGCGTTTGTCAGTGCAGCAACGATTGCAGGAGCTTACATCGCGGGCGGTTTCATCCCGCTCGGTCCGTACATTATTCTCTCGACGGCCAGCACGGCGCTTAAAATATCGGTAATCATTACTCTTTTCGCGCTGGCTGCTTTTGGCTACGTCAAAGGCCGCTTTACTGGCGCGCCAGCGCTCCGTAGTGCAATCCAAACAACGGTCGTGGGTGGGCTAGCTGCAACTGTAGCATTCATGATAGCGCGAGCAATTTCCTGACAGCCTACGGGAGCAACTGCATGGGAAAAGCAAAATCGCCTTTAGAGGGTTTCTGGGAGAGGCCGTTGCGCGACCTGCTTCAGCAATTGCAGGCAACTCCGGCGGGGCTGACTACCGACGAGGCGAAGCGGCGATTGCGTCAGTATGGCCCAAACAGCCTGGTGCAGAAGTCGCGTTTCGCTACGCTATTCAGTGTTTTCCGTCTCTTTTCCAATCCCCTCGTCATCATCCTTCTTGTTGCCAGCGGCATATCTCTCGGGTTGGGTGACCATATTGGCGGGTCGATCATCATCGCCATCGTTCTGCTCAGCGTACTGCTGAACTTCTTCATGGAATTCCAGGCTCGACATGCGGTGGAGGAGATTCAGAAGCAGGTTGCCATTACGGCTGCCGTTCTGCGTGACGGACGAGAACAGGAACTGCCGATAGCAGAGCTGGTCCCGGGAGATATCGTCCACCTCCATGCTGGAGACCTTGTGCCGGCGGACGCCCGTCTACTGGATGTCAAGGACCTGCAAGTGCGCGAGTCAGCGCTCACTGGGGAGTCTCTGCCGGTGGAGAAGGCGGCGGCTGATCTTCCCGCGGGAAAACACGGCGTCGCCGACGCGAGCAACAGTGTTTTCCTGGGCACTGCCGTTCAGACGGGGATCGGCACCGCGGTCATTGTCTGCACCGGGGGAGACACCTCCCTCGGCGAGATTGCCCAGCGGCTCGCTATGCGGCCGCCCGAGACCGAGTTCGGCCGTGGCATACGCCACTTCGGGATAATGCTCACCTACGTGACCATGCTGCTGGTGCTTTTCGTGCTGCTGGTCAACCTCATTTTGCACCGTCCGGTATTGGAGTCTTTCCTTTTCTCCGTCGCGCTTGCAGTAGGGATGACGCCTGAGCTGATGCCCATGATCATCACCGTGACACTGGCCCAAGGCGCCAGGCGGATGACCAAGAAGAAGGTTCTCGTCAAGCAACTTGCGGCCATCGAGGACTTTGGCAGCGTGGAGATTCTGTGCAGCGATAAGACGGGCACGCTTACCGAAGGAGAGATAGTGCTTGACCGGCACGTGGACGTGCAAGGTAAGGAAGACGAGAACGTTCTGCGGCTCATCTACCTGAACAGCTACTTTGAAGCGGGCATCAAGAGCCCCCTTGATGATGCCATCCTGAAGTACAAGCGCCCTAAAATTGCGGAGTATGTCAAGGTGGACGAGATTCCCTTCGACTTCAACCGCAAGCGCCTCTCGGTGGTCGTGCGGCACGGAGACGAGTACCTCCTCATTACCAAGGGCGAGGCAGAAAGTGTTTTTGCCATCTGCAAGACGGTGACCATCGATGGCTCCCCCCAGCCGTTCGACGACAGCCGGCGGGCGCAAGCGGCGGAGACCTTCCAGAAGCTGAGTTCCGACGGTTACCGCGCTCTCGGGGTGGCCGTGCTGAAGGTGGAGAAGCAAGATGTTTACAAGGTGGCGGCCGAGCACGATATGACGCTGGCAGGGTTCGCGGCATTCCTTGACCCGCCCAAGCAAGGGATTGCTCCCGTTCTGGAGGCGTTGAAGCAGAATGGGATTTCCGTGGTCATCATGACCGGCGACAACCAGTATGTGACACAGAAGGTAGCACGTGACGTGGGGCTGGCAGCGGACCGCATTCTCACCGGGAACCAGGTCGACACGATGGACGATGCCGCTCTGGCCGTCCAGGCCGAGAATGGCGCCATCTTCGCCCGTGTGTCTCCCGAACAGAAGAACCGGGTCATCCTCGCTCTGAAGACCCGTGGGCACGTTGTCGGGTACATGGGCGACGGCATCAACGACGCTCCGTCGCTGCACACTGCGGATGTTGGCATTTCAGTTGTGAATGGCGTCGATGTGGCCAAGGACGCTGCCAAGATCATCCTCCTGGAGAAGGATCTTGCGGTCTTGAACGACGGGGTCATGGAGGGGCGGCGCAGCTTCGCCAACATCATGAAATATATCATCATGGGCACGAGCTCGAACTTCGGCAATATGTTCAGCATGGCCGCGGCATCGCTCTTCTTGCCATTCCTGCCCATGCTCCCGACGCAAATACTGCTCAACAACTTTCTTTATGACGCTTCGCAGATCAGCATCCCCAGCGACAATGTTGATCCCGCCCTGCTGCACCGGCCCAAGCGATGGCAGATTGGGTTTATTCGCCAGTTCATGATCATCGTCGGTCCCATCAGCTCGATCTACGATTTCCTCACTTTCGGGGTACTGCTCTGGGTGTTCCACGCTTCCACGAACGCGCCGCTCTTCCATACAGGATGGTTCGTGGAATCCCTGGCAACCCAGACGCTCGTGGTGTTCGTGATCCGGACGGCAGGCAATCCTCTCAAGAGCCGCCCCAGCCTGCCGTTACTGATCAGCGTGTTAGCTATCGTCGCTACCGCCGTTGTCCTGCCCTACGCGCCACTCGCGAGCCTGCTGGGGTTTACCCCGCTACCGCTGTCGTTATTGGGTGCGATTGCGCTTCTTGCCGTGACCTACCTGTTCCTGGTTCAGGCTGTGAAGTCCTGGTTCTACCGCCGACACGGGCTACTTTGATAGGACTCGGTGCCCCTGGGCCGCACGAGAATTTGGATCTGGCTGTCGTCGTGCAGTTTGGTGTAGAGGCGGCTTTACGCCGCCATTTGGCGAATTAAACTCGCCGCTGCCGAATCAATGTGACCCACTGCCGATCTTGGGGGATTCTGCCCGGAGAGATCACTGCTGCGAAATCCCCATCCCACAATCAACGGCTTTCACCTTCGCGGGTGATCGGCCGAGATGTCTTTGGTGGAGAAGGGATTGATGCTTAATGAGCAAGTTGAACCTGAAGCAGATGGAAGCAATAGATGTGGAGCGGGAAGCTCCGCAGCGCAGGGTGCAGGGGGTCAAACAGGATTCGGGACTCAGGATCCAGCGGAGAGGAGGTTCTTTCAGAGTCCTTTCACAGGTTCTAGGTCTTTCAGCAACGTGTTAGGTCTCGAAGGAAAAGCTAAGCTGGAAACAAAGAGGCCGTCCTCCCAGGGGGACGGCCAGAAAAGCGCCAGACTGAAATCCTCGACTCAGCGTTCAAATTCTACGGTCGGCTCTCTACTTGCCTCCAACCGGGGAAACTTCAGCGACGGTAATCGTACTGTCGCTCAGGCTTCCCGTCACCTTCACAGATTTCCCGCCCAGGCCCTGGAACTTGTCCTGAGCATCCACCTGGTACACTTTCCCCTTGCTGACGAGAACGTACTTGGCGCCGCCTGACACGCACTTCTCAACGCAAGTCTCGGCATCCGCGCTGGCCTTGGCGTGCTTGGCCCCGCAATGCTCATCGCTAACCGTCCCCGTCCATGACTTGCTTGCCGCCCAACTCAGACAGCCAAAAGCAAACAGCATCAACACAACCATCGTAATTCTCTTGATCATCGCATTCCTCCTCGTTATTCATTAGGATCTTGGTCAGGCCTGCGGGGGTAGAGTGCTAACCCGAGAGCGGACCGGCAATCCTGGTTACCTTTTGGGGCTGAACCCCTTCACGAAGCAGTTTCACCCCCCAACCCAAGCTATTGGTTCAGTGCCCTGACCGAACCCATTGTACCTGTGAACAAGCCCCAAACACAAGAGATTTTGCGGGGTGGTACTCGTGTCATTTGGAGCGCAGTCATTCCCGCGAAAGCGGGAATCCACTCTGCAAACCTTTGGAAATGTGCTGTGGTCGGACTGGATTCCCGCTTTCGCGGGAATGACGGGCGGCTCGAGTTGATCGCCATTCCAAATGACACCAGTACCTGTGGGGTAGTGTTTGCGGGTAGGCGGCAGAGGACCAGGTGTCAGGTGCCGGGGTTCAATGGCTCAATGAGTCAATCATTCAATGCTCTTGTGCCCTCGCCGTGTTTCTTCAACGGCCCACCGACTCCCCCGGTCCCTTCATTGCAATTTCACCCTTCGGCATCTAGAATCAAATGGAAGGAGCTGAAAAATGGACAAGGACGTTCTACGGATTGCCAGCAGGGAATTCCATTCGCGATTGATCATCGGCACTGGAAAGTACAAGAGCTTTCAAGAAATGGCGAGGGCCCACGAGGCTTCCGGCGCAGAAATAGTGACGGTCGCGGTCCGCCGCGTGAATCTGACTGACCGCAGCAGGGAATCTTTGCTCGATTATGTTGATCGCAAGAAGTTCTTCATTCTGCCCAATACCGCCGGCTGTTACACCGGCGATGAAGCTATCCGCACCGCGCGTTTAGCTCGGGAAGTGGGTCTCTCCAACTGGATCAAGTTGGAAGTCATCGGAGACGAGAAAACGCTCTTCCCCGACAATTTCGAGCTGGTGCGGGCCACGGAAACATTGGTCAAGGAAGGTTTTGTAGTGCTGCCTTATACGAACGACGATTTGATTTCCGCCCGGCGGCTGATCGATGCGGGCGCTGCCGCGGTGATGCCGCTGGGAGCGCCCATCGGCTCCGGGTTGGGAATTCAGAATCCTGCCAATATGCGCATCCTGCGTGAGATGATCACCAGTGTGCCCCTCATCCTTGACGCGGGCGTGGGAACGGCGTCCGATGCGACCATTGCCATGGAGTTGGGCGCCGATGCTGTCCTCATGAATACCGGCATTGCCGGCGCGCAGGACCCCATCTTGATGGCCCAGGCCATGCAGCACGCCGTCATCGCCGGTCGCCAGGCTTACCTCGCCGGCCGCATGCCAAAGAAACTCTACGCCGCTGCATCAAGCCCGCTGGAAGGCGTTGTCCGGTAAGGGCGCCGGTTTTATCTTCGTGCCTCGCTTCGGTACAAGCGTCCGATTAGCTCTAACAAGGCAAGAGCGGTGAATTCCCGCTGGAGGAGAACTATCAGAGTCTACGCGGGGTCGCGTATTGCCCCTCGTACCCGGATCAATGGTGACCTTGAGTCTCAGTTAGAGGAAAGGCGGGTGCTCTGAGTGTCTTTTGCTCAAACTCTGTCACTACCGAATCATTAGGCCTGTGGATAATACGACCAGATAGTTCTAGAATCAGAACACCACGCGTAGTTGAAGGAGGCATGAAATTGGAGCAAAACTATGATCTATCGGAAATCTTAGCCAAGGCCCCTCGGAACTCGTGGGTCGCATTGAACGCGGAAAAGACAAAGGTAGTTGGCACCGGGAAGGACCCGGAAACGGCGGTTTCTGAAGCGCTCTCCAACGGTGCTCATGACCCAGTGCTAATCTGGTGTCCTGCGGCCCGGATACCCCTAGTCGGCTGAGGCGGGAAGAGTGAGGATACCCTACACACGACTTCAGATGGCCGAACCGTGGGTGGCTTTTGGCAACGAAGACTTTGAATGGCTCCCGTTGCTAGACGTACAGCTTGGACAGGGGCGCACCAAGCCGAGTTACTCTCTTGAAGTATTGGTAGACACCGGATCATCCCTATGCCTGTTTCGCGCCGATTTGGGACGCTTGATCGGATTGGATGTCGAAGCTGGGGCTATGCAGGAAATTGGAGGGGTAACAACCAACCAGACGGAACCTGCCTACTTCCACACAGTTAAACTCTATATAGCCAGAAGCTGGACCGTCAGAATCAAGGCGGGAATTGTGGAAACCTTACAATGGGCAGGAATACTCGGGAGAAGAGGATTTTTCGACAAATTCGCAGTACGCTTTGACCATTCCGTTTCGCCGCCTATGTTTGACCTGGAAAGAATCCCTCAGATTCAATGAATCAGGCAACACTCGAATAGCCCATTGCTGAATCTTCCTTTGGGGCGAATGAAGGAGATGCGGGGCTTCCTGCGTGGAATTGATGCCACGGTCGAGCGGGAGCAGGATCGCGTATGAAAGTCGTGGATTCATCGGGGTGGCTCGAATAAGGAGGGAGCTCCGGCATGAAGAATTGAAATATACCGAATGCACTGGTGGGAATATCGGGAGTACACTACGCGACCTTTGAATTGTCGCGCAGGGGATTGGTTGCACTCCCCACAACACGAAATACCGCTGGCTATGACATCGTCGCACTCAGTTCTGACGGTGGGCGGCACGCAAATATACAGGTTAAGACAGCTCAAAGAAGACCCGGGTTCTGGCCGATGCCGCGTTCCGAGAGGATCCGGCGCGGTCCCCATGATTTCTAGGTTCTTGTTCGCGGCCTCGCGCAGGGCGAAATCGAGTGCTTCCTGGTCACTGGGAAGGAAGCATGGGCACGAGTAAGAGAGACCGAGGAAAGAATGCGGAAGAAAAGGGGAACGCGAGGCGTCTTCCCGGTCATCTCCGTCAAGGAAGCGGGAGACCGTTGGAAAAAGGCGTGGAACGCTTGGGGTCTTTAAATGCGCCAGCTAACCATGTGCATACAGCATGGCGCTTTCTGCTTACTGCCGACTGCCTACTGCTTACTGCCGAGGGTTCCTTCGCACCTGCGGTGGAGAATCTGGACGTGCTGCGGGCCCTGCTTTCGAGAGCCGGCCACCTTATTTCGGCGGGCCTTCCTGGGTGGCGGGGGGAGCTTGGTCTTTTTTCGGGTCCTTTTCCGGCGAGGTGTAAATGGTCTCTCCCGGACGCGCCAAACGCAGTTGCTCCCGCGCCAGGCGTTCGATGGCCTTCGGGTCAGACTGTAGTGCCTTGGTGCGCTTATTCAATTGCTCGTTTTCGCGCTGAAGTTGCTGGATCTGTTGGCGGAGACTCTCAACTTGCTTCTTTTCCTGGCGCAGAGCCAGGAAGCCGTGTGTCCCAAATATCTCGTGAACGAGCAAGGCAATGCAAACCAGCACAAGGACGTACGCGGCGTTACGGCGTAGCGTTGCGGCGTCCCAGGAGAGCTTATCCATGGTCCAAGTACAGAGGCGTTCGTGGTTAAAGCCTGCCCACCTGCCCCCTGGCTCGAACGGCGTTTCACATTCGACCCAGACCGCTGCTCCAGTCACGGCAGCCCGATATTCTTACTGCGCGCCAGTCGCCAGCGGCAAAACGAATGGCATTGCCGAACCTGCTGACGATATTGTATCTTTGGCGGATGTTTCGAGCAAGCAGGCAATCCCGCCGTTGTGGGAGGAATTGTGACCGACAAAGTTGTTATATTCGTCACCGCCGCCAGCCGGCGTGAATGCAAGAAAATCGCGCGCCATCTTGTGGAGACTAAACTTGCAGCGTGCGTGAACGTATCGCAGCCCATTGAATCAATCTATCGCTGGGAAGGCAAAATCGCCGATGAGAGGGAGTTCCTGCTGATCATCAAGAGCACCGGGGAATTGTTCCCTGAGATTGAAGCCGAGATCGCAAAGATCCACAGTTATCACACGCCCGAAATCATCTGCCTCCCTGTTGCCGATGGCTCGCGCAACTACTTGCAGTGGGTGTCCGATTCGGTGAAGCCGGCAGCCAGGGAAAACAAGTGACGAGTGACGAGCCGAAGCCAGGAGTCAGAAGTCAGGGGACAGAAGAACAGGGTCCAGGTACCAGGTGACAGGTAGCAGAGGCCGGGAGGTCGGGAGAGCCGTGACCCGCCGTGGCAGGACCACAGCCGACTGATTTCGAAGAGCCGCAGGTCTCCCGCCGGGCGGCACGGGACCTGCACTACGCTTGCTTCTGGGTTGTGTTTCCTGCTCGTCGCGCCACGGCGGGTCACTCGTCACTATTCCAGCCTGTCGAGGGCCTGCTGGAGGTCAGCAATCAGGTCTTCGACATCCTCAATACCCACCGATATACGTAGCAGCCCATCGGTGATCCCTAACCGCCGGCGCTCTTCAGGGGGCAAGCTGGCGTGCGTCATGGAAGCGGGGTGGGCAATGAGGGTCTCTACTCCTCCCAGGCTTTCCGCCAGGGAGCAAAGCCGTAGGGACTTGAGAAAGGTTCGGGCGTTCTCAAGACATCCGGTCTCAAAGGCAAGCATGCCACCGAAGCCCGTCATTTGTTTCTTGGCTAGCTCAAATTGGGGATGGCAGGGCAGACCGGGATAGTAAACCCGCAATACTTTGGGATGTTTCTGCAGGAAGTCCGCCACGGCCATGCCGTTTTCATTGTGCTGGCGCATGCGGACCGCCAGCGTCTTTACACCGCGCAAAACCAACCAGCTATCCATGGGCCCAAGTACCGCCCCAGCGGCATTCTGAATGAACTTCAGCCTCTCCGCCAGTGAGGCGTCGTTCAGGATAACTGCCCCGCCCACTCCGTCGCTGTGGCCGTTCAGATACTTCGTAGTACTGTGGACAACCAGGTCGGCGCCGAGCTCGAGCGGGCGCTGAAAGTACGGGCTCATAAAAGTGTTGTCCACAGCCAGAAGAATCCCCCGGCGATGGGCCAATTCCGCAGCGGCGGCAATGTCAGTTATCTCCATGATGGGATTCGTCGGGGTTTCGACGTAGAGCAGCCGCGTGCTGGGGCGCATGGCGTTGCCAACCTCTTCCAACCTGGTAGTGTTGGCGTAGCTGAAGCTAAGTCCGAAGTCCTTCAGTACTTTGTCGAAGAGTCTGAATGTGCCGCCGTAAAGATTGTGGCCGGCCACCACATGGTCCCCTGACTTCAGAAGGGTCAGCAGGGCATTGATCGCGGCCATGCCGGAAGCAAATGCAAAGCCAAACCGCCCGTGCTCGAGGGAGGCGAGGTTGCGTTCCAAAGCTGCACGAGTGGGGTTTGAAGTGCGGGCGTACTCATAACCCTTGTGCTTGCCAAGTTCCGCCTGGACAAACGTCGAAGTCTGGTAGATTGGAACTATGATTGCCCCGGTGGCTGGGTCGGGTTCTTGGCCAATGTGAATAGCATCGGTTGAAAATCCCATGGCATCTCTCCCCTGAAGCAGTCCTCTCGGACGCACATCCGCCTCGCGGGCGAAGTTATCGGACTCTTGAGTCGAAGTCAATCTTCTAACTTCAGACTCCCGGCTTCGGCCTGCCACTCGTCACTGCCCTTCCCTCGTCGGCGGGTTCTCGGGATCACAATAGGGTGGCTCGTTTCACCGGCCTTTTGGGTAAGCGAGGGTTGTGGATACTTGAAGCATTCAAAACCTGAGTTATCATGTTGGAGTGATCGTTTGTAGGTTTGTTCAACAGGATGCTGGGCAGTGGCGTGATATTCTATGCAAAGTCGTTAGTAGTCGGTTTTCAGTTGCCCTTGGGTTGAAAAAATGGGGCTACGGCAACCCGGAATTATTTTCTTGCTTCATTCTGTTAGGGGATGGATAGGTCAAAGGATATGCGGAAAGGAGTAACGATTCCATGCTTCGTCCCAATCACCTGAGATTTCGAACTTGGGTTCTCGTCGGTGCTGCAATCCTGCTTTCTTGCGTAGCGTTCAAACCCGCGACGCCAGATTCAAGTCAGGAGACCAGTCTCACCATTGTGGTCAAAGAGGCCGACACAGGCGATCCCATCAGTCAAGCACGACTTACGCTCACCTTCCACCAACAGGGCAGGCTTCACCGTTCTATCTCGTACAGCGCCAAAACAAGTGCTCAAGGGCGGTATCGATTCACGAACATTCCAAAAGGAACCGTGGTTTTGCTCGTCACCGCTGAGCGCCACCAAAGTCTGGGCAAGGAAATAGAAGTGGAAGAAGATAATCAGGTTATTGAGGTTAAGCTAAAGAAGCCGCAGCCCCTCCTTTAGTGCCGAACAGGGATATACGGCTCGCTGGTCTGACCTTCAATCCGGCGCCAGAGTTTCTTCGACACAACAAGTACTGACAGGCCGGCACATTTCCCAAGCCGCTAGCGACGAACCGCATGATGATTCCGCCTGCCTAACAAGTGAGGGGAGAATTGTCGGAGTTTGCCCGAGCAGGTTTGGAGATGCTACAGGTTGGTGCAAAGAGTTAAAAGGTCTTCTAATCATTAACCTTTCCTTAACCTTGAGCTGCCTTTTCCACAAGGTTTTCAACAAACCTGTTGAAAAATAAATTTGCTGACAGAGGTGACGGATGTCAGACGCGAGGGAATGGATTGTCAAACCGCTCGGCAATTTCCAGGGTAGTCCAAGGTTTCAATTTCACGGTGAGACTATTTTGGAGTTGTGGGTCCACCGGGCAGCAACGATGGTTTGGCAGCCCCCTGCGCCCCGGGCTGGCTGGGCGCGGGAAAGTAACCGTCATCCAGCCAAACCTTCGCATTTTTCTTGAGTTCGTCTAGAGCGCTATTGACCTTTTGCTGCCGGAGGGTATTCTCAATTTGGGAGGAGACGTCCTTTAATTCCCCCACCTTATGTGAGGCAACTTTAAAGAAGACCAGGGACTGCGGGAGGTCGAACACCTCCGAAACCTGGCCATCTTTGAGTTCATAGGCCGCCTTTTCCATATCCGCGCGCATGGTTCCCCGGCGAACGGCATTGGGTTCGGCATCCACGCGGACAACGTTTGCTACTTGGAATTGCCCAGCCACTTTCTTGGGATCGTCGCCGGAGCTCAAAGCCTTACGGATTTCCTCCGCGCGGGTTTTGGCTTCTTCCGCCGTCAACCCCGGAATTCCTTCCTTCGCTCCCTCCGGTTTCTTGCGAATGACGACTTGGTGGATCCGGACTTCCTCGAACTCGCTTTGGTGCGCCGCAAAATATTTGCCAATTTCTTCGGGTGTCACTGCGGACTGTCGCATTATTTCCTGGTATGCTGTCGTCGCCAGAACTTGACGGGTACGCAGAGCGAGCATCTGACGGAAAGCAGGAGTGGAGTCAAGATGATGCCTGAGGGCATCCTGCGAAAGAACGAGCATCAGTGCGAACTCATCTCCGAGAGCCCGGCGACCCTGGGTGGCCAGAGTCTTTTGAGCCTGGGGACTGAGCCCCTGGATAAACCCATCAACCTCCCCTTGAGTTACCGACTCATCTCCGACCTTCAGGACTATCTTATCGGGGGAGGAAGATTGAGCGGCCGCGGCAGCGCTCGGGGCTGGCCCTGCCGGCGCTTGCCCGCCAGGTGTCTGCCCGTACCCGACACCTACAAGAAGTCCCGCTATCAATAGCCCTCTTGTGAACCAACGCCCCCGCCCCCATTGAATCTGATTCATTGACCCCGCCTCATAATCTGAATTGACAAAAGAAAGACACAACCATCCTAACATAATTCGCCCCCTACCGCAGACCTGTCCTGTGGACGGTTGGGGTATGATAGAGGGAGCGCGCAGGAGGTTCAAAAACGCAGGAGCTAGGGGCTGGGGACTAGGGAAGTAGTGGTGAATTATAAGTGATCAGTGGGGAGCGTGGGAAGGGGTTTCAGGTGTCAGGGGATGCAACATCGGACAACGGACAACGGACTTCTGGCTGCTATAATCAAGTGATGCCAAAAAGCGATTTGGGGCCCAGGAGTTTCAATCTCTCGAGTGACTACGAGCCACGGGGCGACCAGGTGACGGCCATTCAGGAACTGGTGCGGGGGGTTGAGGAAGGCAAGCCCCATCAAGTCTTGCTAGGGGTTACGGGGTCCGGCAAAACCTTCACGGTCGCCAAGGTGATTGAGGCCGTGAACCGCCCTACCCTGATTCTGGCTCACAATAAGACCCTTGCCGCTCAGCTTTACCACGAGTTCCGTTCCTTCTTTCCGCGCCACGCCGTGGAATACTTCGTGAGCTACTACGACTATTACCAGCCGGAAGCTTACATCCCCGCCAGCGACGTTTACATCGAGAAGGAAGCCACCATCAACGATGAGCTGGACAAGCTGCGCATGTCCGCCACCCGCTCGCTCTTCGAGCGTCGCGATTGCGTCATCGTGGCCAGCGTGAGCTGTATTTATGGCTTGGGCTCGCCTGAGGCCTACTATGGAATGCTCCTGCTGCTCGAAAGCGGGCAGAAGATTTCGCGGCGAGACATCCTGCGGCGGCTGGTCGAAATCCAATACGAACGCAACGACGCGGATTTCCGGCGTGGCACCTTCCGCGTGCGCGGCGACGTAATTGAGGTTTTTCCCACCTACGAGGATGTCGCCTACCGGATCGAAATGTGGGGCGAGCAGGTGGAAACTCTGGCCCAGATTGACCCGCTTTTCGGCCAGGTGAAGCAGACTTACTCCCGCCTGCCCATTTATCCTCGAACCCACTACGTTTTGCCTGCCGAGAGGAAAGAGGAAGCGATGCAGCGCATCCTCAGCGAACTGGAGTGGTGGCGGGGCGAACTCGAGAAGCAAGGAAAGCTGGTGGAAGCCCAGCGCGTCCAGCAGCGTACCCTGTTCGATCTGGAAATGATGAGGGAGATCGGCTACTGTCACGGTATTGAAAACTACTCGCGCCACCTTTCCGGACGGCTGCCGGGAGAGCCGCCCCCCACCCTGCTCGACTACCTTCCGCAGGACGCCCTCATCTTCATCGACGAGAGCCACCAGACCGTGCCGCAGTTGCGCGGCATGTACCACGGCGACCGCTCCCGCAAGCAGACTCTTGTAGACTATGGATTTCGGCTACCCTCCGCCCTGGACAACCGCCCTCTGTCCTTCGAGGAATTCGAGCATCGGGTGGGACAGGTGATTTACATCTCCGCCACCCCGGGCCCTTACGAACTGACCAAGTCCAGCGGGGAAGTGGTGGAGCAGATTATTCGCCCCACGGGACTCATTGACCCTGAGGTCGAGGTCCGCCCCACGCGCCACCAGATTGATGACCTGCTGGGTGATATTCGCCGAAGGGCCGAGGCCAATGAACGAGTTCTGGTCACCACCCTCACCAAGCGCATGGCCGAGGATCTGGCGGAGTATTACGCCGAAGTCGGCGTGCGCTGCCGCTACCTCCACTCGGAGATCGAGACTCTCGAGCGCGTGAAGATCCTGCGCGACCTAAGGCGGGGTGAGTTTGACGTCCTGATCGGTATCAACCTCCTGCGCGAGGGGCTCGACCTGCCGGAGGTCTCGCTGGTCGCCATCCTGGACGCCGATAAGGAAGGCTACCTGCGTTCGGCGGGAGCGCTGATTCAAACCATGGGGCGGGCGGCGCGGAACTTGCACGGGAAAGCGATCCTCTATGCCGACCACACGACGGAATCCATGCGCCAGGCGATCTCCGAAACCAATCGGCGGCGGGCCAAACAGACACGCTTCAACGAGGATAACGGCATCACTCCTGAAAGCATTGTCAGACCTGTGGATATGGCCCTGGCTTCCATCGTGGCGGCGGACTATGTTACAGTGCCCGCCGAATTGCCGGACGAGGATGTATCCCCTGACCAGCTCGAGGAGTTGACCAGGAGCCTCGAGAACCAGATGCGCGAAGCCGCCAAGCAGTTTGAGTTTGAAAAGGCTGCTCAGCTCCGCGACCGCCTAAAGGCTCTGAAAGAAAAGGCAGCCATGCCACTCTAAACAAGTCGACAGTCGAAGGTCGAAGGTCAAAAGTATACTGACGACTTAACTTCGCGTCGTGACCGTTTCCACATTGAATGATTGAATCATTGGCTCATTGAATCATTGAGAAGCGGTTGCAGCGTCGTTTTCCGAATGAATCAATGATTCACTAAATCAATGGCTCAATTGCTGAGTGCGGTGCTTGCCCGGCGGGTGCAATAGAAAGCCGACGGGACTGGTTAATGGGCATCATAGGAACGATTGAAGAAGCGCGATGCGCTGAGGTGTTCCAGGATGGCGGGCCATGCCCTTTTCTTGCCTGAGCCGCCAAGCCATCGCCCCAGGTTCCATAACAGGAACCCCACAACCAGCCCGGCATAAACCAGGAGGAGGCCGATAACGAACACCCTTGAAAGAATCTCGCTCATAAGTGCAAGCTCTCCATCTGCACCAGATTTGATGCACGAGGAGTTCCAAAGTTTCTCCTTCTTTTCGGTGAAGCCCTTAGTTCACTATCGGACCATCTGCCCATGTCTGGCTCATTGTTGAACCTGCACACTTTACTTTGCCACGGTTATTCTCACCAGTCGGTATGACTTTCGCCGAAGTGGCACCCGGTGGTCGGCAAACCGGGCAAACAGTTTCGCGGGTAGTGGACCTTTTACACGAGGAGGAAGTTTCTTCCCAACACCCTTAGATTCTTACCGCCAAACTCAGTGCGGGTTGTCGCGCACGTTTTTGCGGTATCGCCGTTTTCGACTTTCGACTCTCGACCCTCGACTGTCTCAGGAGGGCGGAGAATTTCAAATCCGTTTGGCTAGCTTCTTCTTGCGGAGTCAATAAGTGGGTGAATTCAACAAAGGGTCCGAAGATCGGCATAGAGGGGATTATCGGCCCAGGCCGTATTGGATTGGTGAGGGCGAGGTTGGGGAATTGTTCAGGCACCTCGGTTGCATCTTCGTGTTGGTGGTCATGTTGGGATGGGTGCCTTGCGATAGTTGGGTGTTGGCCCTCCAGAAGCAGGGGAAGGCCGCCAGGCCCCAGGCGGCGGCAATCGACATCAACAAAGCCACAGCGAATGACCTCCAGAAGCTCCCCGGAATCGGGCCGAGCCTGGCGAAGCAAATCGTTGCCTACCGCGAAAAGCACGGACCTTTCAGGCGCGTCGAAGATTTGATGGTGATTAAGGGTATCGGATTTAAAAAGTGGAAGCAGATCAGGCCCTATGTGAGGGTTGGTGACCGTGGGTAGGATTCGGGATTCAGAAAGCAGAAGGTGGAGTGCAGACCTCGTTCGTCGGGGATTTTCGCGAATAGTTTGAAACCAACGCGGCGGGTTCGGCCAGATGAGATACCACGTTTTTTTTGCGTCAATTATGGAGACATCAGCGCCGCCGGGTATTGGTGTCATTTGTGGAGCCTAGTCAACCCGCGAAAGCGCCGGTCATTCCCGTCCCGCTCTGCGGGAGGAATCCAGTCCGACGACAGCACATTTCCAAAGGTTTGCGGAGTGGATTCCCACTTTCGCGGGAATGACCGGCGGCTCGAGTGGATCCCCATTCCAAATGACACCAGCACCCGCCGCCGGGATTTCTTGTATTCCCTGCCGAATTTTTGCTCTTGTGCCGGGGCTTGGTTTGGTTAGAATTGACCCGACATTGAGGAGGGCACAATGGGTATTCCAGTCACCACCACCTTGAGCATCGACGGTTACCGGATCAGAGAATATAGGGGAATCGTGCGGGGCATCACCGTGCGAGCGCCCACCATCTCGCAGGGCATCCTGGGGGGATTAAAGAGCATTATCGGGGGGCGCATCGGCGCCTACACCGAGATGTGTGAGCAGGCCCGCCAGCACGCCTACGATTTGATGATTGAGCACGCCGAAGAGCTGGGCGCCAACGCCGTGGTCGGCCTCCGTTACGACGCTTCCGAAGTCGTTGCACGGGAATCCGCCACGGAAGTCCTCTGTTACGGGACGGCAGTGGTGATTGAGCCGCTGCCGCGGGGTTAGGCTTCTCTCCAATCCGGAAAACCAGGGGTAAGCTCGAGGCCCGTACGGAGGGGCGACGAACTCGGCCATCAGCGGAAGCCAGTTGGCAGGGGCGGCTCGATCTTGATACCGACCTCATTGCTGCGGCGCTTCAAGTCGCAACTTCGGATCTGGCACGCACCGCCCGGGTTGGGTCAAAGATTATTGCCTGGTTCGTGTTCGGATTGCTTGTCTTTGACGCGATCTTCGTTCCGCACTTCAATAGGCCCTGATTGGCGTTTGACTTGGGTCTCGATTGCGCGCAAGGCTTCGATCTCGGGCAAGATGAGTAGGTCTTTGGGACGAGCTGCGGCGCGTTTGGACCGAATTAAGCCCTCGAGCGACAGTACGGCGCAGTCATCCCCAAATAGAACCTCAGTAATTGACAAAGCCTTTACATCTTTGTACCCGCCGATGCCGACGACTTCACCAAACATGTCGATATCCCCGACGTCGGTTGTTAGGGTGAAGTTCATCCCGCGCGCGATAGTTGTGGCGTCGAAACAGAACGGCAGATCGTCTGGGACGCCGCGCAAGCGCGGATGGTACGGCCCCAGGGCTTTTGCAAGGCGCTCGATGTTATCGCGGGCGCGATCGTAGCAGATGTCGAGATCGTATGTGAGGTGGGCGGATCCGTGAGCCGATGCTGCCACACCGCCGATGACCACGAAACGGACTCCGGCGTCGCAAAGGATCTTGAGGGTTCGTTCGAAGTCATTCATGGGCTGGAGTCTTCTTGGCGGCTCGCAGTTTTTGGACAAAAGCCTGCGCGGCGGCAAGCTCCTGAAGACGCTCGGTAGGCGTCAATTCGAGCCTTCGGACCAGCAGCGTGAGGTCAATCCCGAAGTCCTTGGCGGCGGCAATCTTGCTGCCCGCCGCTGGAGATGCAATGAGCCGGATTAGCTCATCTCGCTGCGTTTTGTCCATGCTCTCACCTGCTCTCATTATACATGACCGGCGACCTATTCTGCGCAAGACGATGCGAACGGTGCGCCCGATGATCTGCCCTCTTCCCGGCCCCCATGGGGGCGAGGGGGCATTGGGAATAACGCCAAAAAGGATCACTTGAGAACGCAAATACGGGGAAGCGCTCTCCCCGCCCTGGGCTTTGTCCCGCTTTTATCGGGACTCGCACAAAACGCTCGCTGCCTTCTGCTTACTCCCTACTGCCTTCTTTAGTTAGGGCTGCCCCTCGGCCCAATTCTCCACCCTCAATTGCGCAATTCGTCGAAACTCCCGGACATTGTTCGTGACCAGCGTTAGCCCAAGGCTCAGGGCGTGCGCGGCAATCAGCAGATCGTAGGCGCCGATGGGTGACCCTTTCCTTTCGAGTTCAGCTCGGACCTGCCCGTAATGCCTGCCCGTGCCCGCATCCATAGGAAGCACCGGGATCAGCGGTTCCAACTCCTTGATGCGCTCGAGGTTCTCTTCCCGGCGCTGGCTCTTCCAGGCACCATAAACCAGCTCCAGATAGGTGATGACGGACATGCCCACGTCGCCGGGCCGCAAACGCTGGAAGCGCGCCAGGACGCCGGGAGGTTTTTGCTTGGCGATGTAAATACAGATGTTGGTATCGAGGAGGTAGCGCATCAAAGCCCCAAACGCTTATCCAATTTGGGTTGGCGGCGGCCACCCTTGAAAAAGTCAGGTGAGAGGCCGGTCAGAAGCTCGAAGGCGGCAGAGAGATTCGCCTGCCGCTCGCGCAGCACGATATCCTTCCCCCGCCTCAGAATCTCCACCTGCTGCGAGCGAAAACGAAATCCCTTGGGAATTCTCACGGCTTGGCTATTTCCACTGCGAAAAACCCTGGTGATGACCATCTAGCAAGTATATACGAACTGTAAGTACGGTACAAGGGGCGGTTTAGAAACAGAAGGGCGGGGAAAAGTTCTCCCCGCCCTGGAGCTTGCCTCGACTTTCTCGGGACTCGCGCAAAACGCTTCCTGCCTACTGCCTTCTGCTTACTGCCTACTGCCTGTCGACTGTCGACTGTTGACTGTCAACTGTTCTTAATACATCCCGCCGCCCATGCCGCCTCCCGGAGGCATCGGGTGCTTATCTTCCTTTTCCGGGATCTCGCTGACCAGCGCCTCAGTGGTGAGCATGAGGGAAGCGATGGAAGCAGCGTTCTGGAGCGCCGTGCGGGCGACCTTGGTCGGGTCGATGACGCCTGCCTCGACGAGATCGCCGTAAGTTTCGGCCTGAGCGTCAAAGCCGAAGTTGGTATTGGAATTGGCGCGGACTTTCTCCGCCACCACGGCGCCTTCCTCGCCAGCGTTCTGGACGATCAGTCGCAGCGGCTCTTCGAGAGCGCGCTTCACGATGTCGATCCCGATCTGCTCATCCCCCTCGGCCTTGAGTTTACCGAGCGCCGGGATGCTGCGGATCATAGCTACGCCGCCGCCCGGAACGATGCCCTCCTCGACAGCAGCTTTGGTGGCGTGCATGGCGTCCTCAACGCGCGCCTTCTTCTCTTTCATCTCGGTCTCGGTTGCCGCGCCGACCTTGATCTGGGCCACACCACCCACCAGCTTGGCCAGCCGCTCCTGCAGTTTCTCGCGGTCGTAGTCGGAAGTGGTGTCTTCGACTTGAGTGCGGAGCTGCTTCACGCGGCCTTCGATCGCGGAGCTCTTTCCAAAGCCCTCAACGATCGTGGTGTTGTCCTTGTCCACGGTGATTTTCTTGGCCCTGCCAAGATCCTCGAGCCTCACGTTTTCCAGTTTGATGCCCAAGTCTTCCGTGATGGCCTTGCCGCCGGTCAGGATAGCGATATCCTCCAGCATGGCCTTGCGCCGGTCGCCAAAGCCCGGGGCCTTGACGGCGGAGCAGTGCAGCGTTCCGCGGAGCTTGTTGACGACGAGGGTGGCCAGCGCTTCGCCCTCGACTTCCTCCGCAACGATCAGCAGCGGCTTGCCGGACTTGGCAATCTGCTCCAGCAACGGCAGGAGGTCTTTCATCGAGCTGATCTTTTTTTCATGAATCAGGATGTAGGGGTCCTCGAGGATGCACTCCATCCGGTCCGGATCGGTCACGAAATAGGGGGAGAGATATCCGCGGTCGAACTGCATTCCCTCGACCACCTCGAGCGTCGTCTCCATGGTCTTGGCTTCCTCGACCGTGATGACCCCGTCCTTGCCCACCTTCTTCATGGCTTCCGCGATGATGTTCCCGATAGTGATGTCGTTGTTGGCCGAAACCGCGCCCACTTGCGCGATCATCGCACCCTCGACGGGCTTGGACAGCTTCTCGAGTTCGCCCTTCACGTGCTTCCTGGAGCCGTCCTTTTGAATTTCGTCGTACCCGCAGACGGCGCGCACGGCCATCTCGATCCCCCGCTTGATGGCCATGGGGTTGGCGCCCGCCGCCACGGTCTTCACGCCCTCGCGGAAAATCGCTTGCGCCAGGACCGTCGCCGTCGTGGTGCCGTCACCGGCCACATCGGAGGTCTTGGACGCCACCTCACGAACCATCTGAGCGCCCATGTTCTCCAACGGATCCTTCAACTCGATCTCCTTGGCCACGGTCACGCCGTCTTTGGTGGACGTGGGGGAACCGAACTTCCTATCCAGAACCACGTTGCGACCCTTTGGGCCCAACGTGACTTTTACAACGTCCGCCAGCTTGTTCACGCCCCGCAGAATAGCCTGGCGGCTATCTTCACCAAGTACAATCTGTTTTGCATTTGCCATCTTTAACTCCCTCCAAATTTTTGGCTCCGCCCTGCTCCTTGGCAGGTAGCGGACTTTATCGAGCCCGTATTTGCTTTAGCGGCACGTCGTGCCTTCCGTCATGCCGCAGCGCGCCATTAGACCGGTTTATTTCTTCCCGGTAGTAGCAGATTGTTTTGCTGCTTCAATGATCCCGAGCACTTCGTCTTCACGGATGATCAGGTACTCTACGTCGTCGATCTTGATTTCGGTGCCGGAGTACTTTCCGAAAAGGATGCGGTCTCCCGCCTTCACGTCGAGGGGAATGACCTTGCCTTCCTCGGTCTTCTTCCCGCCGCCCACGGCGATCACTTCACCCTCCTGGGGTTTTTCCTTGGCTGTGTCGGGGATGATGATTCCACCTTTCACGGTTTCTTTCTCTTCCACTCGCTTGATCAGAATCCGATCATGCAGGGGCTTTACCTTCATATTTGACTCTCCTCTCGTCTACAAACCCTTTTGATTACTCAATTCCAAGAAACTTATCGTGGCCAACCCAAGCTCTAAATCTCGCCTCGCAATGCCATCCGCGCCTGGTCCTTCGGGGCGCCCGCCGGGTGGCCTTCTCATCGAGCTTTTAGCGCTTGGACTCACTGAGTGCTAATATAGCTATCTCGGAGGAATTTGTCAAGCCTTAAAGTGAGTTTGAAACTCACGAGTTAGCACTCTCTCAAGTCGAGTGCTAATTTGAGATTCGCGAAGCCCCGTAAGGACTTCATTGGATTGGCGTGCTCGATGGAGAAGGATCTGCCAAAATTCATCAGCGCCATGTGGCATTTGCGCGACCGGCGGCTCGAGTCGATCCCCCTTCCAATTGACACCAGCACCCAAAATCTGACCAGTTGGTAACACAGGCGCAGATGTCCTATAATGTTGGCAATCATGCGACTTGTCTCAATCATCGGTGAACGTCTGAAATCCTTTGGTCTTGGGTATGGGGTCGGAATATGGGTCTTGGCCCTATGGACAGGTTTGGGAGCTCCAACCGTCGGCATTTCGTGGCAACATCGGCTGCGACTGGCCCAAGACACTCCTCCCAACCAGCAAGACCAAACTAAAAGCCAAACCCCGCAGGAACCCCAGAATCCTGCCAACCAGCCCACTCCAGAGAGTGAGCAAGGGCAGGTTGAGAAGGGCTCTGAGCCGTCACAGCCATCTGCGCCTGAGCAAGGCGACGAAATGCTGGCTGGGATTCAGGCTGTCTTGGGAAACGTTCCCGTCCCCGATCTTGGCGTGTTGGGTCAAGCCTTCGAAACTACGGTGAAGAAGCAAGACGAGGCCTCAAGTGAATCCTCCGCCGTCGAGCTAATTGAATTGGGGGACCTAGATGGCGACGGGGTTTCAGAAGTTGCACTGAAGTTGCTGGTCACCGAAACGAGCCAGGAGGATGCCCAGGGGCAGGAGTCTCCCCCTTCTTCGCGCGGACTTTATTTGCTCTCCTGGGATGGGACTCGCTGGAAAGCCTCACCCCTTGCCGCCTCAGCAGAGAATATTCAATTCAAAGTCGTCCGGCTCGGGAAAAGCACGGGTCGTTGCATTGCCGTGGTGAATGTGATGGGGGAAGAGGCCGTACCTTACCCGGCGATATTTCAGGTGCGGGAACATGAGGCCGCCTTACTCTGGGACAGTCAGGGTGGAGATAACCGCTACAATGCCCTCGCGCACGGCCAGATTGAATTTCAGGATAACGCGAAGCTTGACCAAACAAACATGATCGTAATCGGGCGGGCAGACCCTGGACTTCTGCAATTCGCGCCCGACGGGCATCGCGGCTTCAGCGCAAGATGCGTTTATCACTGGGACGGGCAAGCCTACGTTCCTGCCCAAACGGAATACTCACCCGGCCCTGATAACACCCTGTACCGTTTCATCGCGGCGCTGCACCTGCACGATTTTCGCAGCGCCTACGCCCTGATTGACCCAGGCAAATTCCTGAAGACCGATGCGCCGAGCCTGGAGAAGTTCCGCCAGATGATGGAAGAGAATTGGCGGGAGTTCTTGGACGATCAGGTTTTCCAGGCGCGAGAGGCTAATGCCG
This sequence comes from Terriglobia bacterium, assembly GCA_050008675.1. Classification (GTDB taxonomy): domain Bacteria; phylum Acidobacteriota; class Terriglobia; order UBA7540; family UBA7540; genus CAVROP01. The sequence goes on along the minus strand of JBEKME010000034.1, from coordinate 21,800 downwards.
GCTCGCCTGACGCACTTGCGTTCGAGCTTCCCGAAAAGCACTATGTCTACCTGCCCACGCTGAGCAACGACGGCAGATTCCTGTTGATCGGCCTGGAGCGCAAGGTCGAGATGCCAGGCACAGGTTCAGGTCAAGATTCCCCATGAGCAGGCCGCACCGATTCAGTGAGGTTTCAGGTTTTGTACTCGCGGGTGGAGCGAGCCGGCGCATGGGATTTGACAAAGCCAGGTTGCCGTTGGGTTCAGAGAGCATGGTGGACCGGCAGATTCGCTTGCTGCGTGCCGTTTGTCGTTCAGTTTCGATCATCGGGCCTCCCGACAGATTCCCCGTCGGAGGGATTCAGGTTTACGAAGATGAGATCCCGGGCCAGGGGCCTCTGGGCGGTATTCATACCGGGTTGCGCAGGGCGCGCACAGAATTCAGCTTGTTTTTGAGTTGTGACATGCCCCTTATGGAGACCAGATTTCTTCGCTACCTCTGTGAACAGGCATTAGTAAGCCGCGCTTCGGCAACGGTTCCCCCGCCTTGGGCGAAGGGAGTGTACCCACTTTGTGCGGTATTGCGACGGCGTGTACTCTCGACCGTCCGTTCCAGCCTTGCCTTGGGACAGAACCAAGTGGGCCGATTCTTCAAAAAGGTTCAGCGTCGCACCATCAGCAAGGCCGAGTTTGCGCGCGCAGGATTCTCCCCCCGCATTTTCTATAATGCAAATACGCCTGAGGAATATGAGAAGGTGCGGCGACAATTAGAGGTTCTCCACTGTTTTCTGGGGAGCGAAGTGGCCACACATGACGAGCAGCCCAGAATCTAGAAGTTTCGAATCCCCCTATTTTCAGTTCGTCCACGTTTACAAGGCGTTTGACGAACAGCCGGTGCTGGAGGACGTGAATTTTGAGGTGCGCCGGGGCGAGATGGTGGTCGTGCTGGGGAAAAGCGGGGTGGGGAAGAGTGTAACCCTCAAGCACATTATGGGCTTTCTGCAACCGGACACCGGCCGGGTTTTCGTTGCCGGCCTGGAAGTTTCGAAGATGCCCGAGGAAGAGTTGTTTGACGTCCGTCGCCGCGTGACTATGGTTTTTCAATCGGGAGCGCTGTTTGATTCACTGACGGTGGGCGAGAATGTTGCCTACCCTTTGCGGGAACGTGCGGAATACGGGCTGGCGCTCGATGAAGATAGAATTCAGGCCCGAGTCGGCGAACTCTTAGCGATGGTGGAATTGGATGGCGTCCGCGATCTCATGCCTTCGGACCTGAGCACCGGCATGAAGCGCGCTGTTGCCATCGCGCGGGCTCTTGCCGCCAAGCCGGAAGCGCTTCTCTACGACGAGCCAACGACTATGGTGGACCCGCTGATGGCGCAGACCATTGCTGACCTGATTCTGAAACTGAAGCGCCAGACCGGCCTCACCTCGGTGGTCGTGACCCACGATATGAAACTGGCACGCAAGCTGGCGGACAGGGTCGTGTTCCTGGTCGATGGGCGCGTGGCGTTTTTCGGGACAATCAATGAACTGGACGCCTCGCCAGAACCGATTGTGCAAGATTTCATTCGGCTCGACGAGGTTTCTTTCCTGAAAGGCAGTCGACAGTTGACAGTCGACAGTCGGCAAAACAGTTGACAGTCAACAGTCGACAGTCGACAGTTAAACGGCAGCGTCTGGGTAACCCCCCAGGGTGGTTGTGGACAGTTGACTGTGAACTGTTGACTGTCCGACTGTCGACTCTGAACTATGCTGGTCCTGAACCGACACGAGGTCGAAAGCCTGCTGGACTTGGACCGCTTGGTGGAGGCGCTCGGCCCGGCGATGGTCGAGCTGAGCGCCGGTCGCGTCTCCATGCCGCCGCGCCTTGTGGTGCAGGTTTGCGAGCGGGGAGGCTTGCTGGCCGCCATGCCCGTCTTCCTGGGTTCCACGCAAACTCTCTCGACCAAATTGGTGAGTGTTTTTGCGGAAAACCCCGCGCTGGGTTTGCCGAGCCATCAAGCCGTGATTGTGGTTTTCGACGCGCACACGGGCTCGCCGCACGCCATGCTGGACGGCACGGCGATTACGGCCCTGCGCACTGCCGCTGGCTCAGCGCTGGCCACGAAGCTGCTGGCGCGCCCCGAGGCGTCTATCCTGGCGATCGTGGGGACGGGAGTTCAGGCGCACGCACACGCCAAGGTCATCCCGCGTGTGCGACCCATCAAAGAGGTCCGCGTGGTGGGTCGCAATCGCGCTCGAGCCCTCGCCATGGCAGAGGAAATCGCGCGTGGGCTGGGGATCCCAACCAAGGCGTCCGAAGTAGGGAAGGAAGCCTTTGCGGGCGCCGACGTCATTTGCGCCACGACACACTCCGCGGAGCCTGTTCTAAAGGGCGAATGGCTCGAACCAGGCGTACACGTCAACTCCGTCGGGCTGAACCCCAATGGCCGGGAGTTGGACGGCGAGGCGATAAGGCGAGCGTTGGTGGTAGTGGAAGCCCGCGGGGCGGGGCTTGCACCGCCGCCCTCCGGCTCGAACGATTTGCGCTGGGCAATCCGTGACGGGCTGATCGGCGAAGACCACATTCATGCCGAGATCGGCGAGCTGATTTCAGGCGCGCGGCCCGGACGAACCTCGCCAGACCAGATTACGCTCTACAAGTCAGTGGGAGTCGCGGTGCAAGACGCTGTCGCTGCACATTTAGTTCTCGAGGCAGCCGAGCGGCAAGGCGTGGGAAGGGAAATAGGAATCTGAAACTCGAAACTCGAAACTCGAAAATGGAAAATCGAAAATGGCGCAACGGACCGAGGATTGTGAATCTCGAGTAACCGATTCCCATTTTCCAGTTTCGATTTTCTAGTTTCGAGTTTTCAGTTTCCATTCTCGATTTTCGATTTTCCAGTTTCGAATTTCGAGTTTCGAGTTTCGAGTTTCGATTTTCCCGTTTCCGTCACCGCCAAGATGAAATCCAAACGCACCATGACCCTTGACCGCGTCCTTTCGCGGTTTGGCCTGGCGTCGCGCACTGCCGCGCGGGAAGCTATTCTTGCCGGGCGGCTGAAGGTAAACGGCAGGGTAGTGCGCGACCCGGACCTCTGGGTGCGGTCGGACCAGGCAACCCTGCATCTTGACGGCCAGCGCTTGAAGCCTGCGCGCAAGACCTACGTGCTCTTTTACAAGCCTAAAGGTGTTATCACCAGTCACGGTGATCCTGCCGGGCGCAAGACCGTGTACGAGTACCTTGGGGACATCGGGAAGTGGGTATCGCCAGTGGGACGGCTGGATAAGGACACCTCCGGCCTTCTGCTCCTCACCAACGATACTGAGTTTGCCGACCATGTCACCAAGCCCGACAGCAAAGTTCCCAAAACCTACCTTGTGAAGGCCAGCGGGATTCTGAGCCAAGAGACCGTCACCAGGCTGAATGCCGGGGTCGAGATGAAGCGAGGCGATTGGGCAAGCCCCATCAGCGTGCGGCGTGTCGAAGACCGCGGAAAATACACAAGGTTGGAGGTCGTGCTGGCGGAGGGGAAAAACCGCGAGGTCCGGCGCATGATCGAAGCGGCAGGATTCAAGGTTCTCAAATTGGTCCGCACGTGCATTGGCCCGCTGACCTTGGCCGGACTGGAAGTTGGGAAGTGGCGCCAACTGACCCCCAGCGAGGTGGCAGCAGTCCGTAAGTCTTCAGCAGGCTTCAGGAAAAACACCCCCGGACCGAATGCTGGGCACATGGGCTCAACCGCCTCGGCCCCAGGGTCGGCTCCTAGCGGCAAGAGCGCATGAGGGAAGAGCTTTCGTGCCAATTTTTCTGAATGAACGCTGTCCTACTTTTTCGCCGCCCCTGTCCTTCAAATCTGGAGTCTGAAATATGCAATTTGCGATCTCCGCCCGCCTGAGCCGCCTGCGGTCGCTCGAGACGCCCTGCACCGAAAACTGCGGAGCGCGGCCTTCATGTTGACAGGGCTTCACACAAGCATTACGCTGAAAGCGATGGAAGTGCAACTCACGCCAGACCAGGAAGCATTTATCCGCAAGGCCGTCGCTAGCGGTCGTTACCCCAGCGTCGAAGACGCCGTGCGTGACGCCATGGCGCGCTGGGAGGAAGGCGAGCGGGCGCGAGTGGAGCTACTGGCGGCGCTCGATGAAGCCGAGGCTGATCTGGAAGTCGGACGCTATACCGATTATACCGACGCAACATTGCCCAGGCTGGCCAGCGAGTTAAAACGCGAGGCACGAGAGCTGCACGAGCGCGAGCAGCCCTGATGATGACTTCAGGGCATGCATGCCGAGCGCCCGCCCTACCTATTCCTGCCGCAACGCCATGGCTGGATCAATCCGCGTCGACTTCCGCGCCGGCACATAGCAGGCTACCAATGCCAGGCTGGCAAGCAGCAGCGGCGCGCCCACCAGCAGTGCCGGGTCAAAGGCTTGCACACTGGCCACGGTGAAGAAGAAGCCGGACATCAGGCGCAGTCCGGCCCAAGTTAGAGCCATCCCGATGAGCGTGCCCGCCGTCACCAGGACGGCGCCTTCCTTCATGACCAGTCCAAGCACGTCGCTCTTCTGAGCGCCGAGCGCCATGCGAATGCCGATCTCGTGGCCGCGCCGCGCAACTGAATACGCCGTCACGCCGGCCAGACCGACCGCGGCCAGAATCAATCCGAACGCCCCCATCACGTTCCAGGTCCACGCCGCCGAGCGCAGCGAAGACATAAACTCCGCGATCTGTTCGGTCATACTGCGCGCGTTGAAAGGCGTGAGATTGGCGTCCGCAGCCGATATTTCGCGCTGCACGGCGGCGATGATGTCCACGCCGGGCATGCCACGCACCATCAGCGTCACGCCGCGCAGCGAGGGCTGCGCGTAGTCCGCCGGGTGCAGAGGAAAGTATATCGCCGGGTGCTTCTTGCTCGCGACGAGGTCTTCCGCCACGTCCCTTGCCACCCCCACGACTTCGAATACCTGTCTCCCCTTCCCTAAGACCCCAGGGCGAAAGTCAAAGGTGCCAGGCAGGGCCCCGAATCCGCCGGATGCCTCGTCGTTGCCGATCTCGATGCGCCGTCCCAACACTTCTTCTCCGCTCCAGTAGGCGCGCACCAACTCTTCGCTGACCATGATCGCCGTCGCCCCGTTTGCCTCGTCCTCCTTGCGGAATCCGCGGCCGAGCAGAATAGGAATGCCGGCCGTCTCGAAGTAGTCCTTCCCCACGACGTGTTTGCGGGCCCAGTGCATCGCCTTTGCCCCGCCCGCGTGGGCATCGGAGAAGATCGCGCCCGGGTTGCCCTCCATCGCTACCGGGACCGTGTCGGTCAGAGTTGCGGCGGTCACCGCGGGAAGCCGCTTCACCCGGTCCAAGAGCTTCTCGAAGAACGCCGTGGCCTGAGCGCCCGAATATCCATCGCGAACCGGATCCAAGGAGATCAGGTAAAGGTTCCTGGGGTCGAACCCTTGCTGAATGCCCATGGTGGTTTGGATGCCGAGTCCTAGATACCCGGTGAGCAGCAACAGCGTCAGCGATCCGGCCATCTGGCACAGCATCAGCCCGTTGCGCAAGCTCAGGCGGCGATACCTGCGGAGTTGGATGTTGCCTCCTTCTTTGAGCGCGGGCGTCAGATCGGTGCGCGTGGCCTGCAATGCAGGGGCGAGGCCGAACGCGAACCCCGTTAAGCCGGTCACGGCAAGCGCGAATAACAGGGCGCGCCAGTCGGGGCTCAGGTCGAAAGCCACCGGCATGGGGTACGGCATCCTGAGATGGGAGAAGAGGTGCATCACCCACACGGTCAGGATGAACCCGAACACGCCCGCGCCCGCAGCCACCAGCATGCTTTCAGTCAGCAACTGGCGAATGAGCCGGACACGGCTGGCGCCCAGTGCCAGGCGAACTGCGATCTCCCGGCGACGGTCCGCCGCCCGTGCCAGGTTCATGTTGGCCACGTTGGAGCACGCGATCAGCAGCACCAAGCCCGCCAGCACCATCAGGACTTCCGTGAAGAACGGCCGGTCATGTTTCGGAATGGGCAGCACTTTTCCTCCGGGAACCAGCAGCACGCGCCGGCCACCCCGTTCTCTGTCAGCGGCGCCGTAGTCCCGTTCCATTTGCCGGGCCACCGCGTCCAGCGCAGCCTCCGCGCGGTCCGCAGTGATTCCCGGTTTCAAGCGCCCGACCACTTGGAACATCGTCAGGTCACGCTGTTCCAGCGCGTTGTCCGCCAGTTCCGGCGCGAGGCGCGCAGGGACGGACACCGGCATCCACACATCCGCCGCAAAATACCCTGGGCATGCTCCCAGGAAATCTTTTGGCCCGACGCCGATCACGGTGCAAGGTTGTCCGTTGATGCGCAGCGTCCTTCCCACAGCCGAAGGGTCAGAACCCATATGTTGCTGCCAGAACCGGTAGCTGACCACGATGACTGGCGCCCGGCCGGGCTGCTCCTGTTCTTGCTCAAAGAAGCGGCCCAATACGGGGCGCACGCCCAGAGTGGAGAAGTACGACGGCGTGACCAGGTGTCCCCAAGTTCGTTCTGTGTGACCGTCGAGTGAAACCCCGAAAGGAACAGGCGCAACATAGGCCAGCGTGGAAGAGAACAGGTCGCTTCGTTCGCGGTAGCGCTTGTAGTGCGTGTACGACGTTGGCGCCTGGAGCGCAACCAGTTCCTCGGGCTTCGGAACGCCGGGAAGGTCGCGCAGAATCAGCCCGTTCACCTCGCTGTAGGCGCAGGTGGCGATCGCGATGCCCAGGCTGAGCGAAACCAGGGCGACCAAAGCGAAGCCCGGCGAGTGGGCGAGCATGCGCAGCCCATAGCGGACATCCTGCCGCAACTCGGCCAGGTGCTCGAGGGCAACGCGGAGTGCGATGTCCGCGAGTAAGCGTACCAATCCAAGCACGCCATGGCGCTGCCAGATGGGCTCGATGGTGTCTTCGGCCACTTGCACCAGCTCGTTTCCGTAGGCGTTCTTAAATTCGTAGGGGAACGCGCGGGCGAGTGCGCGGTAGAGCCGCAGGCTGATCGCCACTGGCCGGTTTTGTGGGTGGGTCATGACTCTGCCTTCCGAATTCCTCGCTTGGCGTGGACGACGCGAACCAGATCTTCGAGCCTCTCGCGTTCAGCCGCCAGGACGCGCCGGCCGAGCCTGGCGAGACAGAGGTCCGCTCCCCGCTCACAGTTCAAGCGTCGCACGCAGGCGGGACTCGACGGCGCGCAACTGCTCGCCGTTAAGAGCGCCAATTCTCATCAGAACGAGATCCGGAGCGAGAGTCGCGAGCCAGGAAGTCACGACCGAGGGCTTTAAGAGGCCGCAGGCGCGCCATGCAGTGAGATGCAGGTTGGTGGGACCGGCGTGCGCCTCGACGTTACTGGTGATGGCGGCAACCACGATCTTTCCTTCGGCGCTAAATAAGTCCCGGCCGCTCACCACTACCGCCGGACGCGCCTTGGTGGCCGTCAACTCGGCAAAGGGAAACGGCACCAGAATCACGTCACCGCGCGCCGGGATGGTAGAACTCCTGCCAAGCGTCATAGACAGCGTCCTCCGGGTTATCCCACAGCTCGTTCAGCGCCGCTGCGGCAAGCCGCTGCCAGGAGCGAGACTCCTTCCCTTCGACGATACTCTGAATCGCGAGCTTAGCCACTTTCGAAGGGTGACGGGTCCCGTTCTCCCAGCGAGTCACGGTGGCCCGGGCCACACCGAGGCGGCGGGCCAAGTCACGTTGGCTCAGGCCGAGCCGATGGCGAAGCTTGCGCAGACTTGGAACGCTCATGTACCAATGGTACCACTGCGAAGGTCTTATCGACCACACCAGAAGATCTCGACTCCGTACAGCCCAAAGGAGCGATCGGCGGTGAGAATCGCCATCCCCTCCGCCTGAGCCTGCGCGACCAAGAGGCGATCAAAGGGGTCTTTATGGTGCAGGGGAAGCTCCGAGACGCCCAGCGCGTGGCTGTGGGTAATGCAGAAGATACTTCATACTTGGCGACGCTGCTGATTACCCTTTCCTGACCGGCGCGCGCGTTTGGGTTTCTCCCCCTCGAACAACGCCAGCACCTCATCGGGCAGTGGAGCGTCAAAGTCCTCGGGGACCTTGAACTGGCCACGATACATGCCCAGGGGCCGAGGCGGCCGCGGGGGCTCAACAGCGACCAGCCGTGCCACCGGTACGCCCGCCCGGGCAATGGTGATCTCTTCGCCTCCCGCCACCCGTTGGAGAAGCCTGGACAAGTGTGTTTTGGCCTGATGGATGTTCACTTCCATAAGTGAAAACCTAGACTAAGTCCTGAACTAAGTCAAGGCCAGTCAAAGTCAGAAGACAGAAGTCAGGAGTCAGAAGACAGAATCGAAACTCCAAATTCGAAAACCGCCTAATAGATCATTCCTGCCTAGGCGCGAATCCACAACCTCATAGATCCCTCCTTCCGCGGAGGTGACTTTGCGCGCGCCGAGTTTCGAGTTCCGAGTTTCAGCGTTCGTCTGACTCCTGGCTTCTGACTTCTGCTTTCCAAGTAGGCCCGATGCCGTGATCCGCACGGCCCCGACATCAAACCGGCATGCCCGTGCCACCGGCGGCCAAGGGTGCGGGGAGGTTGAAAGGTTGGACGTCGCCTGCCAGCTCGTGGACGGACACGAACTTCAGGGCATACATGCCGAGCGCCCGCGCCGCTTCCACATTCTCAGCGCGATCGTCAATGAAGAGACATTCTTCGGGTCGTGAGTGCACCACTTCCAGGCAAGCATGAAAAATGGCGGCTTCTGGCTTGGCGAGTTGCACTTCCGCGGAAAAGCACACATAGTCGAAATCCCTGAACCAGGGAGCGTATTGCCGCATGTATGTGGAGATTTCGATGGGCATGTTTGAAAGGACAGCGATTTTCAGGCCGCCTCTTTTCAGCGCCCGGACCCACTCCATCATGACGGGGTTCGCGCGCATCCAGATTGCAACGTCATTGGCGATGAGGCTGTCGATTTGGGCCGGCGTGAGTTCTCTGCCGGCCGCTTTTGCAATGCGCCGCCAATAAGTGGGACCGTCAATAGCCCCCCGGTCGTAGTCGGCGCGCTGGCCCCAATAAATCTCCTCGAATGGCTTCCCATCGATCCCTGCCAGCGCCGCCAATCTCTGATAGTCAGAGGGTTGCGGAGGGAGGCTCAAGACATAGCCAAAGTCGAAGATCACGGTGTTGATTCTTATACTCATTCGTCTCAAGATTCAAAAAGTGATTGAACAAACTCGCGCGAGTCGAAGGGGAGAAGATCGTCCACTTTCTCGCCGACGCCGACAAACTGGATGGGCAGGCCGAGCTCGCGAGCGATGGCAATCACCACCCCGCCTTTGGCCGTGCCGTCGAGCTTGGCCAGAATAATGCCGGTGGCTCCGCCGTGGTCGATGAACTGGCGGGCCTGGGCAAGGCCGTTCTGACCGGTGGTCGCATCAATGACCAGCAGGACCTCGTGCGGAGCGTTGGGAATTTCGCGCGCGGCGATGCGGCACATCTTCTCGAGCTCGGCCATCAGATTGTACTTGGTGTGGAGCCGGCCGGCGGTGTCCACAATCACCATGTCGCAATGGCGGGTTCGGGCGGCGGCCAAGGCGTCAAAAAGCACGGCGGCGGGATCGGCGCCGGACTTCTGCTTGATGATGTCAAGGTTAAGCCTGCTTGCCCATATTTCGAGCTGTTCCGTTGCGGCGGCGCGGAAGGTGTCCGCCGCGCACAGCAGCGGCTTGCGGTTCTGCTGGAGGTAAAGGTTCGCCAGCTTGGCAATGCTCGTGGTCTTGCCCACCCCGTTGACTCCCACCACGAAGATTACGGTGGGCATGCCGGCAGGTGGATGCTTTGCCGCAGGGGCAGCGGCTTGCCGACCGCCAGTGGGATTCTCGAGTATCCTGAGAATTTCCTGCTCGACCGCAGCGCGAAGTTGCTTGGGCTCGGTGAGCTTTCTGTAGCTGACTTGCTCGCGCAGGCGGTCGAGAATCTCGCCCGTAGTCTTTACTCCCAGGTCGGCGGTAATGAGCGTGGCCTCGAGGTCGTCGAGAACCGACTGGTCCACCGTCTGCTTCCCTTCGACAATTTCCTCGAGGCGCTCCACCAGTTGGGCCTTCGTGGAAGCAACTGCCTGCTTGAGGCGGTCGAAAAGACCAGGCTTTTTCTCTTTCTCACTCGATCCGAAGAGGCTCAGAGGCATACAATTCCATTCTATAATGAACAAAGGACCCAATGGATAAATTCTTAATCTTGGGTGGCCACCCCTTAGAGGGCCAGGTAATCATCAGCGGGGCGAAAAACGCCGCCTTGCCGGCAATGGCGGCAGCGCTGCTCACGGACCAGCGCGTGATACTTCGCAATGTTCCGCGGGTTCGCGACATCAGCACGCTACGCAGCTTGCTGGAGGATTTGGGGGCAGATTCTTCGATCGCTCATGAGGAACACGGCAACCGCGTAGAAATCGAAGCTCGCCGGCTGGGCGAACCCGTAGCCCCCTACGATTTCGTGAAGCAGATGCGCGCCTCGATCCTTGTGCTCGGTCCGCTTCTAGCAAGGTTCGGTCGCGCGCGGGTCTCACTTCCCGGAGGATGCGCTATCGGCCTGCGTCCCGTCAATTTGCACATCAAAGGGCTGGCAAAGCTGGGCGCAACCCTTACCATTGAGCACGGCTACATCGAAGCCCGGACGGACGGGCTCAAGGCGGCGAACATCTACTTCGATACCATTTCGGTGACCGGCACAGAAAACCTGATGATGGCCGCCACCCTGGCCGACGGGACCACGGTGCTGGAGAATGCGGCGCGGGAACCTGAGGTCCAGGACCTGGCTGCGCTGCTCAATAAAATGGGCACCAGTATCGAGGGCGCCGGAACCGACCGGATTGTCATTCAAGGCGTCAACCGGCTGCACGGAGCGGAGCACCGGATAATCCCCGATCGCATCGAAACGGGCACATTCCTTGTGGCCGCCGCTGTCACCGGCGGGCGCCTCACGCTCAGCAAGTGCAGCGACCCGAGCCAACTCACCGCCATCACGGCCAAGTTGGCGGAGGTGGGTGTGCGAGTCCAGAAGCCGCCCTCGAGCTCGGGACAGGGCTCCGAGGCGAACGTGCTCGAGGTGCAAGCGTGTGAACCGTTGCGCGCTTCAGATATGACCACGCAAGAGTTCCCGGGCTTTCCCACCGACATGCAGGCGCAATACATGGCGCTGATGACGCAAGCTCAGGGCTCCTCCGTTATCACGGAGACGATCTTCGAAAACAGGTTCCTCCACGCCTTGGAACTCGCCCGCATGGGCGCGGACATCTCCGTCAGCGGCCGGAGGGCGGTGGTCCACGGGCGGACGCCTCTCGGCGGGGCGAACGTGCAGGCTTCCGATCTTCGCGCCAGCGCCTCCCTGCTCGTTGCCGGCCTGGCCGCTCAGGGCGAAACGCTCATCGATCGCGTTTACCACATCGATCGCGGCTACGAGCGCATCGAAGAAAAGCTCAACAAAGTGGGAGCCAAGATTCGCCGCATTTCGGAAGGGTGAAGCGATTTTGGATTTTAGATTTTGGATTTTGGATTAGGGGCCAGGGGCTGGGGGCTAGGGAAACTCTGAATTATGAATTATTAAACTAGGGATTATTGAATCATGAATTATGGAATCATGAATTATGAATTCCCCTCCTCATTGTGCCCAGCGTCGCCTGCCTACTACCGCCTGCCTTCTCTTTTGACTCATGCCTTCTGACTTCTGCTCGTCCCGCCTCGGCGGGTCATTCGCCACTGCTCTGAAGAGACCGGAGAAGTGCAGTAAGCAATTGGCAGCAAGCGGTAGGTAAGGGGCAATTCATAATTCAGAATTCATAATTCATAATTGTGCCTGGCACTCAGCCCCACCTACCACATACCACCTATCACCTACCGTGTTTTGAACCAATCGACAAACAAGCGGATGCCCTCTTCGAAGGAGACCTTTGGACTGTAGCCCAATAGCCTTCGCGATTTGTCCAGGCTGGCAAAAGTGACCGGCATGTCTACCGGCTGGCTGGGAAGATACATTCTCATTGCTGTCTTGCCCAAAGCACTTTCCAACGTGTCAATCATGTAATCCAGCCGCACCGGGTGGGAATTGCCGACGTTGAAGACCTCGAAGGGATAGTCGCATTCCAGGGCCAACTCGATAGCCGACACCACGTCGGTAACATAGGTGTAATCACGGCTCATGCTGCCGTCGCCAAAGACGGGCAATACCCCTCCCTTTTGGATGAGTTTCGCGAATCTCCGGATCGCCAAATCGGGGCGTTGGCGAGGGCCGAAGGCAGTGAAGATGCGGAGACAAATGATGGGAAGCTGATACAAATGCGCGTACGTGAAAGCCAGGCCTTCGCCAGCCGCTTTTGTGGCGGCATACACCGAGAGCGGCTTACTTGTGGGATCGTCTTCGGAAAACGGTACGCGATTGAATTGACCATACACCGAGCTCGAGGAGGCGAAAACAAACTGTTGTACCCGATATTTTCGGCTGAGTTCCAACAGGCACAGCGTCCCGTCGACATTGACTGAAGTGTAGAGTGCGGGATAAAGCAGCGAAGGCCGCACGCCCGCCCGCGCGGCGAGGTGGATCACCGCGTCCGGTCGAGCCCTTTGAAAAACTTCCTCGAGCCGGCTGGAATCGCGGATGTCCACGAGATAGAAATCATAGTCACCGGCCGATTTCATCGCTTCCAGATTGGCGCGCTTGAGCTGCGGGTCATAGAAATCGTCCAAATCATCCACGACCGCAAGACGCCTTCCGGACCGCAACAGATGTTCACATAGGTGCGACCCGATGAAGCCCGCGCCCCCGGTCACCAAAACCCTATCCATGATCATTGCCATTTACCCCGACCTCAAGAGCATGCTGAAACTAGAACTAAGCCGTTTATTTTCAACAACGTTCCCGCTTAAAACTCGTAACTATCTTTGTTTTCTATAACATTCCCGCTTTGTCCCGGCCTGTGGAAAGCCGACCCTTTGTTTTCATAGACATTCCCGCGTCGGTCCTTCACTTTTAAAGCAGGATTCAGGATTCGGGATTCAGGATTCAGGGGTTGCGCTTGTGGTTTCTTTCTGAATCCAGAATCCTAACTCCTGTTCTTCCCCCACCTACCACCTACCTCTTTTCTTTTCCACAGCATTCCCGCTCAAAACACGCAACTACCCGTGTTTTCACAGACATGCCAGCTTAGCCCTGGGCTGCTGAGAGCGGGTCCTTTGTTTTCATAGACATTCCCGCATCGTTCCGTCAAAAAAAGAATTCCTTTCCAAGGTTGGTAGGCTTTCTTGAGTCACAGGACAAATTGAGCGAGTGATTCTGGCACGCACCGGCGGTGGGCAGGTCTTCGTCCCCCCAGTTCCTTGTCCCTCTTTTTCATTTGACACCTCCCACATACCACCTACCACCCTTGTTTTCATAGACATTCCCGCTTCGTTCCTTCACTTTCGAGAAACTCTCTTATTCTTTCCCCCGCGACAAATGACTTTTCGTCCCTTAGAAATCAGGGGGGAGCCCTGGCCTTTTCGCCCCGCTCGGCACATGCTCGAGACTGGATTGGGGCGTGGGGGCAGCATGGGAGCAAAGTATTCCAGGAAGCCACCACCTCCTGCACAGCTTCAACTTACTATTCTAGCCTATCATTTTCCGCGTGTCAAGAGACAGGACGATTAGGTAGTGGTGTCATTTGGCATGGGGTCCATTTCGAAAAACCAGTCATTCCCGCGAAAGCGGGAATCCAGTCTGTGGACAGCGCATCTCCAAAGGTTTGCGGGGTGGATTCCCGCTTTCGCGGGAATGACTGCGACTTCCAGCGCCCAGGTCGCGCAAATGACACCACTACCTACAATCAAGCGGTCGTCGAGGCAATTCTGTGTCAGGCCGTTAAATACGGGACAAGCTGTTCCCACCAGGCATCTAGTTCCCGTTGGTCAACCGAGTCGAGAACCTCCAGGCCCGCCACGCCACGCCGCTTGGTCGTCTTGAAGACGCCGCGCCGGACGAGTACGGCCTTGTCAAAAGCGACGCCGTAGGTTTCTTCCAGGATGATCATGGGCAACAGCTTTTGGAACAGGGCCCGTGCCTCGGCCCATCTGCCGGCTGCCGCCAAGCTGTAAATCTGAACCTGAACGTCCACAAACTCGCAAGCGGGCATGGTCCCAGAAGCGCCCCGCGCCAGCTCGTTGAGCAGGTTCCTGCCGGCACTCCCCGAAAAAATGCCCGTCATCACGCCCGAGCCTTTGTATTCCCCCAGGCGGTGTGGAACGGGGGCAATTTCTTCCTTAACGTAGCCCAGGCGAGGGTTTTCCTTGGCGAGCTGAATTACAAAACTGGTTGGGAGAGCCGGCCCCCACTCGCCACCGGAATTTTGAATGATAACCGGGAGGCGGATGGCAGCCGCGATCGCCCGGTAGTACTCAGCCACCATCTCGAGTGTTATCGGACCAACAAAAGGTGGCAGGGCGATGACGGCGTCAGCCCCCTTCGACTCCGCATGGCGGGCGAATTGAATGGCGATTTCCTTGCTCGTTGCCTGGACACCAATCACCACCGCGCACCTTCCGCCTGCCGCGCGGATTAGGATTTCCGCCCCCCGCCGCCGCTCCTCCTCGGAAAGGAGGTAGAATTCGCCCGCAAGCTGCGGCCACACCAACCCCTGTGCCCTCGCACGCACGCAAAAGTTCACTTCGCGCTCGAGGTCCTCTTCTTCCAACTCGTCGTGCAGCGTGAAAGGGGTCTGGAGAATCGCAAAAATGCCGCGGAAAGTTTTCACCGTGGGTGCGGGCGCCATTTGTGCGAAAAGAATGGGCGCACGAGTGAGCAGCGGCAGGGCCAAGGTGGCCCCAGCCGCGCGGCGTAAGAAATCCCTGCGCGCGTATTTGCGCATCATAATTCATCCTCCTGCGGCGGGTTGCGTGACGTTCCGATCGATCTTCGCGGGTGGCGCCGGCGTCGCATTTTATGTCGGCGACCGTTAAGAAGCCAGAACAGGCCATGGTTAGGACGCGGTGACAAAGATGTTGCTTGTGCTCGTGGGGGCGCATACATATAAAGCAATGTATGCGCCACCCGCGCATCATGATTTATCCTCCCACTGCTGCTACTCTAGCACGTGCACGATCACTCCGGATGATTTTCCCTGCCCGCGATAGACCCGCTCGGTTGCCTTCTTGAAATCCGACGGTTTTGCGTCCGGGATATTCAGAAAGGTCTGGGGATTGCGGTCGATCAGGGGGAACCACGTGCTCTGCACCTGAATCATGATGCGGTGGTTCCGGCGGAACGTGTGGTTAATGTCGGGCGCGGTAAAGTTCAGTTCCTCGACTTGGCCGGGCGTCATCGGCTCCGGCTTCTCGAAGCTGTTACGAAACTTCGCGCGCAGCGGCCAGCCGCGCAGCAACTGCTGGTACCCCGCCAGGACGATGGAGGGAGGCGGCACATCCGTGAGCGGGGCCGGAGTGGCCGGCGCCCCTTTGGTTTCCGGTTGAGGATAATCGGGCGGATAGACGTCGATAATCTTCACCACGAAATCGGAATCGGTGCCGGTGGTGGAAACGAACAGGCGCGGGGAAACCGGACCCAAAATCGTCACGTCCTGCTCCAGGGGTTCCGTCTGGTACACCAGAACATCCGGACGGGTGGAGGCGAAGCGCTGATCGCCCACCATGTATTCCTGCGGCACGTGCAGGCCGGTGTAATTGAGGAACGGCACGGGGCGGTTCGGATCGCTCACGTATTCGTCAAACGCTTCCTCCTTGGCTTCCGGGGCCGTGAATGACAGGCCGCCCTGGTCGTGAAAGTAGAGCACGCGAGCCTTGGCATTCGCGGGAGGCCAGCTCGAATACTTGCGCCACACGTTGGTGCCCGTTTCGAAAACATAGGCCTTGGGCAAATCCTCAGTTCCCTTCCCTTTCAAATACTTTTCGAAAAAGGGAAACTGAATGTTGTCGCGGAAGTAGAGCGAAGTCTTGGCGGCGAAGCTGACACTGCCCAGATGATCGCCATCATAGTGCGCCCAGCCGCCGTGTACCCAGGGTCCCTCCACCAACCCATTGTAAATGCCAGGATCGTTCTGCTCGATGGAGCGGAAAATCTTGAAGGGGCCGGAAAGATCCTCCGCATCGAACCATCCGCCCACCGTGAGCACCGCACAATGAATGTTCTTCATGTGCGGGGCGAGGTTGCGCGCTTTCCAATAGTCACTGTAAGTGGTGTGCCCCACCTGATCGCTCCAGAGAAAGCTCTGGTCATGGAAGTAGCGCGCGTTGGCATTGGCGAGCGGCCCCAGCTTGAGGTAGAACTCGTAGGCGCTCTGCGTGCCGAAATCAAACCCGAGAGTGGCTTTCGGCGGTGTGGGATTGTCCAAGGGCTTGAAAGCGGAGTAGAAACCAAAGTTGGCCGCGAGCATGAAAGCCCCGCCATGGTAGGCGTCGTCACCCATGAAGAGATCGGTCATCGGGGCCTGCGGTGAGGCGGCCTTGATGGCGGGATGGGAGTCGATAATGCTGGCCGAGGTGAAAAAGCCCGGATAGGAAATTCCCCAAATGCCGACTTTGCCATTGTTGTTGGGCACGTTGCGGAGCAGCCAATCGACCGTGTCATACATGTCGGAGCTGTCGTCCACGTCCTGGTTGCTGCGCTTTTCATCGAGGTGCGGGCGCATTTCAACGAACTTGCCCTCCGACATGTAGCGCCCGCGCACGTCCTGGTAGACGAAAATGTAACCGGCGCGCTCAAACGCTTCCGAGGGCCCCAGCGCCCGGGGGTATTGGTCCTCTCCATACGGAGCCACGCTGTAAGGCGTGCGATCCACCAGGAAGGGATAGGCGACGGACGTATCCTTGGGCACGTAAACGGACGTAAACAAGTGGACGCCGTCCCGCATGGGGATGCGGTATTCGTACTTGGTGTAATGCTCCCGGACATTGAATTCTTCTCTTGCCTGGGCCCACGCGCGCGGCAAGGCGCCTGCGGACAAAATCAAGCACAGAAGGGCAATTCGAGAACGCATCTTTGATCCTTCCTCCTGGGGCTCGGTGTGTCGAGCCGGGGTGACCCCCTCACCCGTCCGTCGCCTGACGGACACCCTCTGTCCCGCTCTGCGGGACCGAGGGTAGCAAGTTCAAATTAGCTGACATCGAAGGGCAAGTCAAAATGCAAATCGTCCCGCAGGGCGGGATCAAATGGCAAAATTCCATGGGATTTCACATTTGCCATTTGCCTTTTGACCGTTGACTTTTGACCTGCCCGCTTCGCCGCCTCGTAGTGTTGCGTGTAGCCGAGGCCTTCGAGCAGCTCCGCGACGTGTCGGACCCCTTGGCGGGGGCAAGGGGGTCTTAGGGTCGAACAGCGAACAGCCTCCTTGAAAAAGCTTAAGCGAACAGCATTAGCGCTACAGCGCGGCATAGCCGCAACCAAAAGCAGATTCTTCGCTGCGCTCAGAATGACATGTCATCCTGAGCGCAGCGAAGGATCTGCTTTTCTTCGCGCCGCGCGACGAAGTTGGCGCCTTGTGCTACAGAGGGACGGCATGCTCTGAGATGTAACGGTCGAGCATCGACTCAGCAGGGCCAATGTAGTGAAAAGCTTCCGCCCACTCGAGTCCATACTGGCGGCCGAGCTCCCGGTCCGAGGGCACCCCCCTGAGATGCCTCGAGTCGTAATCGAGAAAGAAGTGTTTAATATACTGGCGACTGGCGGTATCGTCGTCATTGCCGAGGATGGGAAGGCGCAATTTTTGGGCGGCCAGCCGGGACCTCAGGCGAGCGCCGTTTTCACCCGCAGCCCCCTGCGTCTTGTTAGCGAGGTTGGCTTCCACCTTCTGGTTTATCCACGGGGTAATATCGACAATACGATTAACCAGTTGCGGGCCGCGCGCAAAATAGTATCTTTCTTGAACGCCGTGCGGCTGCAATCCCGCCGCCAGGTGTTCCGGGTAATCTTTATCCATCCCGGCCATCCAGCAGGCGGCCTCCATGACTTGAGCGGTCACGTAATGGTCAGGATTTTCTTCGTAGGGGCTCCAAGGGTCGTAGCAGATGATGGTGTCGATTTTCAGCAGACGAATCAGAAAGATCAGGCGCTCGCGCATTTCCTCTCGCGATATACCATCCAGTTGATGATTGCGGTAGCCGAGATTAAACACCTTCTGGAGTCCCAGCGCCTTGGCTACCGCATCATTATCCCGTTCATTGTTCAATATGGTTTCGCCCAGGGTGCCACTGCCAGCCTTCTCGTCATTGGAAGTTCTGATCAGGTATCCCGAATACCCTTCGCCGACGAGCTTCGCCACGGTTCCTCCGGCGAAGAAGGGTAGGTCATCGGCATGGGGTTGGATAGCGGCCAGGACTTTACCTGAATGAGGCTGGCCCGTAAGCGGACGTTCAATCACAACCTCCGCCAGGCGGGCGAATCCTGGAAGTTTGCCAGGAGCAGCGTTGTGTTGGGCTAGGCCATCCGCGCTCGAGCCCGCAAGCACTCCACCCGCCAGGACTTGCGCAACAAAACCCCGACGTTGCATGTTCCCCTCCCGTAGTTGATGTGGAAAGATCGTATCACAGCTCTTCAAACGTGGTAGGCAATTGGTAGTGGGTCAATTTGATGTAGAGGCGGCTTTACGCTGCCATTTGGCGAGGTAAACTCGCCCTGGAGTTTCTACATTTTTGCTGAGATTTTCTGGCCTTGCGCGACTTGCCCTCTCCCCCTTGGGGGAGAGGGCGGGCCGCCGCCGGCGTTCTCTTCAGCCCGTCAGCCGACGGGGCCGGGTGAGGGGGTGGTGGGCCTGCGCCCGTCCGTTTGCAGTTCACACCGCTCCGCTGAAGGCAATGGGCAACGACCACGCGACGTCCAGCACCTCCTGGAGAAACCTGGGGACAGCGTTGGGTTGTTTGTGGTTTCAGGGCATTGACCCCCTTATCCCCCGGCCCCTCTCCCCCAAGGGGGAGAGGGGAGAATGTAGAAACTCGAGGGCGAGGTAAACTCGCCGCTACAACATCAAATTGACCCACTGCCCGGCAATTAGTCGTGAGCAGGGCAGAGAAGGAAGGGAGCAATTCAAGATTTGAAATTCAAGATTGCCTTAGCCCCTGGCGGCGCTTTTCAATGATTCAATGGATCAATGGTTCAATGAGTCAATGCCCTTGTGCCGCTGGCCCCGCCTTTCAATGATTCAATGGATCAATGGATTCAATGAATCAATGACTCATTCAGCCGTTCCAGCAAAGAAGAGAGGCACTGCTGGAAAGACACCCCGGCCCTCGCCGGGCCGGACGCGAATGGCACGGTCAATACCAACCCTTGGGGTTCGCAATCTATTCTGGCTTCGCTATGCCGATGAGTGCGGCGCAGGAGGGTCTAGCTTCTTCATGGGAGGCGATACCAGCATACCCTGCGCGCGCGGAGATTTTTCCGAGACTGCACTGCGCCCTTTTGACTTGCGCCAGCGCGAAAACTCCTGGCAGTACTTGGCCAGTTCCTGGGCAGCGAGTTTATGAGCAAATTCCTGTTCAGGGGATAAATGAGGAAGAGAGTCCGGCGTCATGTGTACCTCCACGGGAAACACCATTATACCATCCGCCCCTGAGTCGAGTGTGTTGTGACACACCACAATTTCACGGCCGATGGACCTTTTGGCGTGGAAAGGGAATTAATGTCAATGGGAACCACCGCGTGGGGAGCTGATTTCTCGAGGCACTGGATTGTTGCGGCACCTCCTGGATCAATCGCCTTTCAACCAAGTGGATTACAACACGCGGTGCTCTTGAACTTCGAGATTCGGGATGAAGGGGGCTTACCTTGCCCGCCGGGCACTGGTGTCATTTGGAATGGGGATCCACTCGAGCCGCCGGTCATTCCCGCGAATGCGGGAATCCAGCCCGACGACAGCACATTTCCGAAGGTTTGCGGAGTGGATTCCCGCTTTCGCGGGAATGACTGCGCTCCCAATGACACCACTATTGCCCGCCGCCGGGTTTTGCGAAGCGAGAAGGTTTTATCCTACAATGTTTCAATCGTAGGTATTCTGGACATGGTTTTGCTACGTGGTCTACTCATCATCGGCCTGATCGGGCTCAATGCGTTTTTCGCCGCCACCGAATATGCGCTCCTGAGCGTGAGACGGACACGCATCGAGCAACTGGTGCGGGAAGGTGATCCTCGCGCGCGCCTTGTTCAGGTCTTGCTGGCGGATATCGGCTCTCTTATCTCAGGTACGCAACTTGGCGTGACAATCGTCAGCCTGCTGATGGGCTGGCTTGGGGAGGGATTCATCGCGGCAGGCCTCCAGCATCTGGTTGGTACCGGACTTCTGGGGCATGCCTCCGTTGTGGTGGTGCACTCGATTGCTTCGGCCTGTGCCTTTGTGCTCATCACCGTTTTTCTCATGGTGCTTGGCGAGCTGGTTCCGAAAGCGGTTGCTTATGACCATGCCGAGATGGTTTCCTTGGTTGTCGCCCGGCCTATGCTTATTTTCCTGAGGCTAAGCCGTTACGCCGTGGGCGCTCTAGTGGGAATGGCGAACGGCGTTTTGGGTGCACTTGGCCGTTCTCCCTTGCGGGGTTATAGGCCGCTTCCCACGCCGGAAGAAGTGAAACTCATTGTGTCGTCGATCCGCAAGCACGGGCTGCTGCGGGAAGAACAAGAGGATATGATCCACACGGTCTTTGACCTGGACCGTATCCTGGTTCGGGAGATCATGGTGCCCTGGACCAGGATCACTTGCCTGCCGCTTACCCAGGACCTCAGGCTCCTACTCGACCGAATCGTGAAAGACCAACACTCGCGCCTGCCGATTTATGAAGGATCGCCCGACCACGTGGTGGGCATTCTTTACACCAAGGACCTGCTGAGGGTGGTTTCGGAGCGACTGAAGAGCGGCGTGCCACTACAGGTGCCCATGGATTTGCGCCCCATACTCCGCCAACCCATGATCGTCCCTGAGGCCAAGCCTCTCAGCCAGGTACTCGAGGAGGCGCGGAAACATCATTCTCACCTGGCCTTGGTGGTTGACGAATTCGGCACCTACGTTGGCTTGGTGACCGTCGAGGACGTGTTGGAACAACTCGTGGGCGAAATCCGTGACGAGTACGACCAGGACGAGCAAGCCATCCACCAGGTCAGCGGCAACGTGCTCCTGATGGACGCGTCGATCAGCCTTAGGGAACTGGCGAATGACTACGAGATTGTGCTGCCCCGTGGGGTTGGGTATGAAACGCTGGCCGGGTTTGTGCTTTCCCTTTTGGGGGCAATCCCCAAAGGCGGCGAGAGCGTCGCTTATGAAGGCCGCCGATTTACAGTGGCGGAGATGGACGGCCGGCGTGTGGCGAAAGTCAGAATTGAGAAACTCCCCATTACCCCTCCTCAAGCCAAGCCGCCCTCTGGACGACCGCCTATTCAGGCTTCGTGAACCCGAGCAAGCCTGTCATCCTGAGGAGTCCCGCTTTTTGGGACGACGAAGGATCTCCGCAGTTCGCAGAGAACATTCACCGACTGGCCATGCAAAGCAACTGCAGGGATTCTTCGGCCCCCAAAGAACGGGGGCCTCTCCAGAAACTCGACGCATTACTCGTTTCCATTGAGCAGCTTAGGCCGACCCTGTCTGAGCCGTCCTCGCCCCGCAACTAACCCCTCACCCGGCCCGCGACACCTGAAGAAAGCGCCGTCGCGGTCCACCCTCTCCCCTTGGGAGAGGGCGGACCCACTTTGCCATGCGCTGCGTTTCTGACCCGACTTTCGCAGTTGGGAGCGATTTTCATCTGACTTTTGGCTTTCCTGCCGGATAAGTTCTTGGCGATGAATGCGCACTTGTTTCAGGTCGTTGTAGTGTAGACCTACCCCCTTCCCAATCCCC
>JBEKME010000033.1:0-52069 GCA_050008675.1 Terriglobia bacterium | reverse complement strand
TGGCCATAATCAATCACAGCCGCGGTCGATAGGACCCGCAAAACGATGGTGCTGCGGGAGAGCGGATCCTCGCCCCCGATAATTTTTTCACAGCTTCAAACCGTCGGGACGTATGCGCCACCCGCGTCCTCGCCCCGCAACTAACCCCTCACCCGGCCCGCGACGCCTGAAGAAAGCGGCGTCGCGGTCCACCCTCTCCCCTTGGGAGAGGGCGGACCCACTTTGCCATGCGCTGCGTTTCTGACATCACGGATAACGGTCTTCGGCTACCCCGCTCCGAATGACAAGGGGGACGTAACGCAAGGGGAACGTGGCGCGCACCACCACTGGCCTGCCGGCCTGGGGAGTAGCAGACTCGCGGGCAGGGCTGGACTGAAAACTGCAGGGATTCTTCGACCGCCAATAAGAATGCGGACTCTCCAGAAACTCGACGCATCACTCGATTCCGTTGAGCAGCTTGGGCCGAGCCTGTCGGAGCCGTCCTCGCCCCGCAATTAACCCCTCACCCGGCCCGCGACGCCTGAAGAAAGCGGCGTCGCGGTCCACCCTCTCCCCTTGGGAGAGGGCGGACCCACTTTGCGATGCGCTGCGTTTCTGATACCACGGACAGCGGCCTTCCGCTATCGTTGCTCAGAATGACAAGGCCAATCAGGGCTTGACGATTTTGCCCAGCACGACGGCTCGGCGCGCGCCGGTGACGCTGGGAAGATTTCCTGGCAAGCCGTGCAGGGTGCGGTCCGCAAGGATAGCGAAGGCGATGGCTTCTTTGGCGTCCACCGGCAGGCCGTAACGGTCGGAGAGTTCAACCGTCAGATGCGGCAGCAATTCGGCCAAGCGCTTCACGAGCAAACGATTGTGCGCGCCGCCGCCGGAAACAATCAGGCGGTCAATCTTCTCACCAGGAAAAACAAAGCGAGCCAGCGCGTCGGCAATCGTCCGTGCGGTCAGCTCGACGGCGGTTCGAAGCAAGTCTTCGAAGCGGGAGCGCCGGCGTGAGAGGAAATAGCGCGCCACGAAAGCGCGGCCGAACTGTTCCCGCCCCGCACTTTTGGGCGGAGGTCGCAGGAAGAAGGGATGGCGCAGCGCGCTGGCGAGCAGCGGTTCATTCACTTTTCCAAGAGCTGCGCGGCGTCCGCCTACATCGAAATACTCCTGTTCCCTGGTGAAGTGCCGGACGAGAGCATCAGTCACCATGTTTCCAGACCCGGTATCGAAGCCAACAATGTCGGGAGGTTTCGCATCTGCCGGGATCACCGTTATATTTGCAATGCCGCCGATATTCAGGGCCACGGTTCCTTTCTCCCTATCACGGAGCAACAGATAGTCCACCATGGGCACGAGCGGCGCCCCTTGCCCCCCAGCCGCCACGTCGGCAGTGCGGAAATCTGCCACCACCGGCACGCCAGTTTGTTCAGCGATCACCGCGGGCTCGGATATTTGGAGGGTGTTCGGGCCCACCGCTGCCCTATGGCCCGGAACCTGCGCGGGCCTTCCCTGGTGATAGATGGTCTGGCCATGTGAACCGATGACGGAAACACGCTGGAGCGAAACGTGTGCTACGCGGCATACACGCAGGGCAGCTTTGGCGAAGAGTTCACCGAGCAGAAAGTTAAGTTGGCTGATATCCTTCGCTGTGGTCCACTCCCCCGCGGCAACCCGCATGATCCATTGCCTGACCTTGGGAGGGTAGGGAAGTGTGACGAACGCCAGCAAGCGCACCCGAGGTTGTTCCGCAGGGCCGGCCAAGCGCACGAGGGCCGCATCAACGCCATCCATCGACGTGCCGGACATCAGTCCCACGGCCAGGCGCGGGTCGCGTTTGGATCGGTCAGGCATGGGTCAGCGTGCCCCCCCTGGAAAATCGAAAAGCGAAAATCGAAAAGCGAAAAGCGAAACATCGAGGCTGGAAAAGCTGTTATGCATCGGTTAGCTCACCTGGACTGAAGTCGCTCGAGAAGTCTGTGAACTCTCTGACGACACGATCCAGCGATCTTCTCGACAGCCGTCCACTGGGCGGCTTCAGACCTTTCTTCGCGAGCTGAATGCGCTTCAGGGCTTGCTCGAGTCGAGGGCTCGCAAGTCTTCCCGACTCGAAAGCTTCTCTCAATGCCTCGTGCACAACTTCAGCGGCTTCTGCCTTTTCCAAAAGCAGCACGTCGCACCCCGCGCGCAGGGCGTGAACCGCCGCTTCCCCCAAATCAAGAGTTGCGCGAACGGCTTCCGATTCGAGTCCGCAGGCGATTGCCACACCGTTGTAGCCCAGTTTGACGCGGAGTAATCCCTCCACAACCCTGGGGGAAAGCCCGCCGGATTGCAGCAAATTAAAGTCGTAGGCTTTGTAGGCGGCAGGGCTCACCAAAACGAGGGGAAGCCGGAGCAAGAGCGCCCGGTAGGGGATCAGATCCTCGCGCCATAACTCGGCCATGGACTTGGACACCACGGGCGGCTCCGTTGGGCTCGAGTACTGCGCCGTTTCGAGACCGGGGAAATGTCTTCCACACGCGAGCAGGTTGTGGCGCTCGAGCCCGTCGAGGAACGCTGCCCCACACTTCGCCACCTGCTGCGGATCCGAGCTGAAGGCGCACGTCGCAGCGATCTTCTCGGTAGGGGCACGCCATGGCGTGCCCCTACCCGGATTCTCAACGGGTTCACAACTCCCTTTTCCCGAGGAACGCGACGCGAGGTCAAGCACCGGGGCCAGATTGGTGTTGAAACCCAGAAGCTGTAAGGCGGCGCCCACAAGCTCGCCCAGTCGAGTCACGGCTGCGAGCCCCTTCCCGGCGGCAGCTCGAGGCGAGGGCAGAGGAGGCAGGAAGGCCCTAAGCGGATCCATGGCCCCGCCTTCTTCCTCGATGGCCAGGAAGGGAACGGCGGGCGCCGCGCGCGCCAGCTCGAGAAGAAATTCGTGTAGGGATTCCGCCCCACTGGTCAACGGCGTACCCAGGAGAATGCCGCCCGGGAGCAAACGGTGAAGGAAGAGCTCGAGAGAAGAACTCCAGTGCCGCTCGTTCAGTTCCAGGATCAAAAGTTGGCCGAGGTTATTTTCGTGCAAGTGACCCCTCACCCGGCTCCGTCGGCTGACGGACTGGTGAAAGCGCCGTCGCGGTCCACCCTCTCCCCTGGGGAGAGGGCTATTGATTCAGTTCTACCCCTGGTGTCCAGCTAAAGATGTGGGGCACGCTCAGCCCAAGGGGAGAGGGCAAGCCGCCTTTGCGATGCACTGCATTTCTGATATCACGGGTAGTGTTCTTCGGCTGTCCTCGCTCCATCGAAAATCACCCCACGCCGGTCATTCCCGCGAAAGCGGGAATCCAGCTTCTTCCGGACCGACGTGGACCCCCGCTTATGCGGGGGTGACAATAACGACGATTTTCATCTCTTTGGGTGGGCCCAAACCCATGCACACTCAGAATGATAGGGGAGCGCCCCAAGTTTGTCATGATGACTGGATTTGCTTTTTCAGCTCCGCCAACAAGTTCAAGGCTTCAATGGGCTTCAGGTTATCGAGGTCGGCGCTTTCGATGGCTTTCACCACCTCGACATTCAAGGGAGTAAAAATCGTAAGCTGGACAGGTCCGGTTTCCGGCGTGTCTGGCTTGGCCGCCAGGCGCTCGCTCAGGTTGTGCTCGGTCTGCTCGTGGCGGGAAAGGATTTCCCGCGCGCGCGCAATGACTTTGTTGGGCAGGCCGGCCAGGCGAGCAACTTCGATGCCGTAGCTTTTGTCGGCGCTTCCCTGTTCCACCTTTCGCAAGAAGACAATGTTGGTCCCGGATTCGCGCACCGAGACGTGGTAATTGCGCACCCCGGGAAGAAGTTCGGCGAGCTCGGTGAGCTCGTGGTAGTGTGTGGCGAAGAGGGTCTTGGCCCGCGTGCGGGTCTGCAGGTGCTCGACGACAGCCCAGGCAATGGCGAGGCCGTCAAAGGTGGCCGTGCCCCGCCCTACCTCGTCAAGCAAAACGAGGCTGCGCGGGGTGGCGGTGTTCAGAATGCTCGCCGCCTCGGTCATCTCCACCATAAACGTCGAGCGCCCCCGCGCCAGGTTATCCGAGGCGCCGATGCGGGTGAAGATGCGGTCAAAAATGGGAAGCTGGGCGCGCCCCGCAGGCACGAAGCTCCCCATCTGGGCCATCAAGGCGATCAGTGCGGCTTGGCGCAGGTAGGTTGACTTGCCCCCCATGTTCGGCCCCGTGACGATCAGGATCAGGTCGCTACTGGCGTTCATGTAGAGATCGTTGGGAACGAACTTGCCGGACTGGCCTTCTTCGCTGAGGCGCTCGATCACGGGGTGGCGTCCGCGCTGGATGACCAGTTCGCCGTTGTCGGAAAACTCCGGCCGGCGGTATTGGCGCTCGGCGGCGAGGTGCGCGAAGCACGCCAGAACATCCAACTCTGCCAGCACCGCCGCCGTCTGGCGGATGCGGCGCGCTTCGGCGGCCACCTGGCGCCGGATGGCTACAAAAAGATCTCGCTCGAGGGTTTGGCTTCTTTCCTCGGCATCCAGGATTTTCGCTTCCAATTCTTTCAGCTCCGGGGTTGTGAACCGTTCGGCATTCACCAACGTCTGCTTGCGTTCATAATCCGCAGGAGCGAGATGGAGATTGGCTTTCGAGACTTCGATGTAATAGCCGAAAATGCTGTTAAACCGGACCTTCAGTGAGGTGATGCCGGTGCGCTCTCGCTCGCGAGATTCGATCAGGGCCACCAGCCGTTTACTGTTCTGGCTCAGGCCGCGCAGCTCGTCGAGTTCGGCGCTGTAGCCCGGCCGGATCAACCCGCCCTCGCTCAGGAGCACAGGCGGCTCGGGATGAATCGCTTTCTCGAGCAAGTCTCGCACATCCCCCAGCTCGTCCAAATGTTCCCCAAGGTCCTTGAGGCGCGCCGCCTGAAAATGGTTGAGGTAAGTGTGGAGGAGCGGGAGCGCTTGGAACGACTGCTTCAATGCCAGCAGGTCGCGGGCATGAGCAGTTTCGAGCGTCACCTTGCTCAGCAGGCGCTCGAGGTCCTGCACGCCGCCCATTGCCCGACGAAGTTCTTCCCGCTCGAGGGTGGATTTCAGGAACTCCTCGACCACCTCCAGCCGCGCCTCGAGCTCGAGACGGTCAAGAGATGGGCGGAGCATCCAGGCCTTCAACTTGCGCGCCCCCAGCGCGGTCACACACTCGTCCAGTATTCCCAAGAGAGTGGCAGCGCGTGATTCCCCGAAGGCGGGTTCGAGTAGCTCCAGGTTGCGCAGCGTGGCGGGATCGAGGATGAGAGAGTCCTGTTGCTGGTAGAAGCGGATTCCGTCCAGATGCGAAAGCGACCCTCGCTGCGTCTCCCGCACGTAGTGAAGAACGGCCCCGGCGGCCGCCACGGCCAGCGCATGACCTTCCAGGCCGTAGCCCGCCAGCGTCGCCACCCGGAAATGATCTCGCAACAGGCGGGCGCCATATTCCTCGGCGAATACCCAGTCGTCCAGAGGCGTTTGGGTGATGGGAGCAAGGGGGTTGGAGCGCGAGTCCGCCGGGCTGGTCGGGCGCGACGCGACCAGAAGCTCGCTGGGCCGCATGCGGTCCAGTTCCTCTTGCAGGCGCACCGAAGCCTCCGGGCCGGAAAACTCCGTAGCGCGAAAGTCGCCGGTGGAGAGATCCACGAAGGCTACGCCGGCATTGCCGTCCCTTTCCGCCACCGCCGCCAGGTAATTGTTGTCGCGCGGCTCGAGGATCTGCGAGTCAATCGCCGTTCCGGGCGTCACCACCCTGGTGACTTCGCGCTTCACTAGTTTCTTGGCGAAACGCGGATCTTCCACCTGGTCACAGATGGCCACACGATAGCCGCGCCGGATGAGCTTGGCGATGTAACCCTCGGCAGCATGGTAGGGAACACCACACATCGGGATGGCCACGCCTTTCTCCTTGTTGCGGGAGGTGAGCGTGATTTGCAGTTCTTTCGAGGCCACCACCGCGTCCTCGAAGAAGAGTTCGTAGAAGTCTCCCAGGCGAAACAGCAGAAGCGCGTTAGGATGGCGCCCCTTGATGGCACTGTACTGCCGCATCAAGGGGGTGGAAAATTCACTCATGGGCGCACTCAACTTCTCCAACCATTATAGCTTCACTGAGGGGCAACGTTTCAATATTGCTCTTATACGGGTTGTTCGTCATTCGTAGAAGAAAAGGGCACCGCCTGTCATTCTGAGCGAAGCGAAGAATCCCCGCATTTGAAAGCTCAACCAGTGCGAAAAAATGCCGGGATTCTTCGCTTCGCTCAGAATGACAGACAATGGGGTTATGCTCTACGAATGACGGGCATTCCGTATTAAGTCCAGCCACGGCGGACCAGCTTTCCGCCCTCCAATTGCACCGCCTTCACTGCCTACTGCTTTCTGCTTACTGCCTACTGCTTTCTGCCTACTGGTACTTTAGTAGCCTTGAGTTGGCCTGAGAACAGCGCTACAAATAAAGTGTTTTATGCGAGTTTCTTCAGGAACTCGAGGTGACGCAAGAGGAGGTCAGACTTATGTCGCCGGCCGGTTCCACTCCGACACCCAGGAGCTCATTGGTCTGCGACATTCAACCTTGTTTGGAACACATTATTTGACTTGGAGGTAACTTTGAACTGTCTTCGTTTGGGGATCCGGTTTCCCGTGGAATTTCCAGTAAAGGTACAATGGAGCGCTCGGCCGGGGAAAGTACATCGGATGCAAGGTGAGATTATAACCATGAGCGGGAACGGGGTGTTCATGCGGCTGCCCTCTCAGCTACGGCCGAACACGAGAATTACCTTAACGGTGAGTCTACCCACCGAGATTACAAGAATTCCGCTCAAGCTCTTCTGCCAGGCCCGAGTGGTAGGCCAGAGGGAGGCCAAAACATATCCCTTCGGCATAGGCGCGATCATCGACGATTATCAAATCCGACCGGCACGCCGGCATGAGTGACCTCAACGCCACTTGACACTATCCGCTAGAAAATGGTCCTGAGGCCTGCTCCTGTCCGGCTTCAATCAGTGGTATATCGAGCTTTTGGTGGATGGCATACAACACCAGTTCCAAGCGGTCCGAAACCCCGACCTTATCGAAGATAGCACGTAGGTGGTTCTTCACCGTCTGCTCCGCTATCGACAGGCAGCGGGCAATTTCGCGATTGGGGAACCCTTGCATCAGGCAGCCGATAACAGCCTTCTCGCGCCGCGTTAGTGTGTCGGCAGGTCGCACGGGGAGCTTCTGGGGAGGCTCTGCTGTCTTAACCATCTCGACCCTCGTCGCCCTAACCATTCCCGTCTTGTGTTTCATCGCCTCCCTGATACACTTCACGAACTGGGATAGCGCTGCTGATCTCGCGATTACACCTGCGGCTCCGGCCTCCATGTAACGGGAGGCCATATCCCCCTTGAGGGCCGGAGTGGTGATAACAAGCTTGCTGTGGGGCGAGACCCGCCGTATTTGTTCCATAAAGTTATCGCGAGGTTCTGCTGCAATCTCCGCCTGAACCATTAACACGTGCGGTCTAAACCGTTCTGCCAAGGTAACAACCTGTTCACTGGTTGCAGCTTGAGCTACCACACGCAGGTCGTCCTCGAGTGAGAAGAGTTGCCTTACTCCCAGGCGAAAAACCTCTTCCCGGTCTGCTAACAGAATCCGGATTCCCTTTGGCTTGTGCGCTTTTTTCATCAGCGGAAAGGGGCAACGTACCCCATGTGCCCGCAGGCGCTGTCCTGGCTGGTCAGGTTTTCGCAGCTTTTAGCCGCGAGGGTCGGAGCTGGAAATCTTCAATGATCGCGCCGATCCCCTGATTCTTGCCCATGCGGCTCTTGCGAACCACACGCCCCAGACAAGAAAGCTCCACGGGAACCTTGGTTAACTCGACGGGCAAATTGATCGTGACGTTAATTGTTGTGCCGAGAGGTAGGGGGTTGGGCATCACTACGAGCAACCCACTGGAACTCATATCTCCAGTTTTCACTTGCGCTCGACCAACACTTCCCCTCCGGGCTTTCCACCGGACTTTCGCCGGCAGCGTTAGCGGATAACGTTTGCCCTGACGACGCTCAAGCATAACTTAAAGTCCATGTGATCTTAGCACAGAGCTGGCGCGTTTCCAAGTGCCCAAACATCAAAGTTTTCGCCCTTTTGACTGTCGACTGTGGACTGTTAGCTGATCTGCCTGATCTCCACCCGGAAAATGTGTTCCCCCAGGAAAAACTCATCGCCGTCCTGGAGCTCAACTTCTTTTCGTATCCGGTGAAAGACGCCATTGCGACTCCTCAAGTCCTGGAGGATGAAGCGTCCCGGTTGCGCCACGATGCGGGCGTGGGTCCCAGACATGAAAGGATCGTCCTTAAACACCAAATGGGCGTTAGTCCGTCCCAAAGTGGTTTCAGGCTTTTCCAATCTGAACTCTTCAATGATCTCACCCGTCAGCCGGATGTGTTCGAGCTTGGCCGTGATGGGCCCCCGCTGCAGTTTCGGTGCTCCAGCCCATGCCACTGTAGCTTGCACGGCATTGGCGTTCCCCGCTTCGTCCAGGCTTTCGGTGGTGAATCGAAAGAGATCCCGTCCCAACAGAAAGATATCCCCGGGGATAAGTTCCGCATCCTGTCGCTGCTTGATAAATGTCCCGTTCGGGCTGTTGAGATCCTCCAAAAACAACTTGCCTTCGCGAATCGATAGGAAAGCATGGCGGTCTGAAAGTGAGGAATCGTCAGGATAATTGACTTCACAGTTGGCGCGTCCGAAGGAAACTTTTCCCACTACTTGCAGGGGATTCCCCCAGGAGCCATCCTGCTTTTTCTCCGTGATTTTCGCCTCAATACTCGGTGCGCGAAATCCGCCAAAGACCATGGTCCCTTCCGGCGCGGCGGCAGGCATCGAGGAATCTACCCTTGGCGCGACGGGCGGTGGAGTTGGTGGTGCAGGTCTCGGTGGGGCTTGGGCCCTTGTTGGGGAAGGGGCAACCTCAGATGGACCGGCGGGTCTTGCTATGGGGGGGCTGATTCCCGGCGGCTGAGATCGGGCGACGGGCGGAATTGGCGCCGGGGCTGCAAGCTTTTGGGGTGGGGGTTGCTGTGGCGCCCAAGGCGGACCAGCCAACGCAGGAGATAGCCGAGAGACACCCGGCGCCGCAACTTGTGGCGCGATCCTGGGGGGAATTGGCGGAGCCACCGGCTGGGGCGCAACGGGCCGTGGGGGCTGTTGCTGAAGGGTCGCTTGGGGCGTAGCCGGAAGCGGTGTGCCGCAGAAACCGCAGAACTTGCTGCCTGCCGGAAACGCCTTATGACATTTCGGACACTCCAGTGACATGGACTGTGGAACAGTCAGCGGAGAGACGGGAGGAGTCACCGCAGCCTGCAGGGGCTTCCCGCACCGGGCGCACGTTGCCGCGCTCGCGGGGTTCCCACTCCCGCACGTCCGGCATTGGATATAGTGTATCGTTCCTTCTTTGTTTGTTTCGGCAGACATATTAAGTGCTCAGGGCGACCGAAGCTAGTCACCAGTGATTTCCAGCCACACCGGATTAGTATAGCAGCGAAACTCTTCTCCCGTGGCGCTTCGTGTTCGAGCCTCCAGGCGGATGTAGTCCCAGACAGCCCTATTCTTTCCCAAGAAAGGCCGCAGGTCAACAGGGATTAAACCCCCGCTCGCCATCTGTCTTGAAGCCGGCACGGGGATTTCTTGAGGTTGCGATTCACCCTCTTGCGACCCCACGATCAATCGAATGGATTCGAGGGATCCAAATTCCGCGCTACTGACCCAGGCAAGCTGTAAGGGTGGAAGATGGCCGAGGGAAACCGCGAGGGAATCACCTATGCCAACATCTCCAGAATCGCCCAAGCTGCCATGGGAATTGCGCTCGAAGCCCGCGATGAGCAGGGGACCGTTGCTCAGGACGGTGTGGCCTGATTGGAGCGCCCGGAGGATGTTCTCTCCTTTTGGTCCCATACCCTCGGGGGCATAGACAACTGTCGAAATCTTCCCCAAAGCATTATCCTCGGCGTAACCGGAAAGGCCGCGGGAAGGTTTGCCCAGGAAGTCCACTACGTCCAGCGTGGCCTCGTAATTGAAGTCCCCGTGAGCGTCCGAGCCAGCGGCCAGGAAAACCTTGAAACCTGGAGCGTGCATGGAATCGCCAAGCGCTTCGAGGCCCCGCTGAAGCAGAGGACGCCACCCCAGCTCGATGCCCTTCTCCAAGCGCGCATACTGGTTTGCCTGGCTGTCCGGTTGGAAGCAGGCTTTGGGGTCCGCATCGCGGTGGAGGCAATAGGGGTCGCGAGCGTCGTCGGCCGTGGCCATGGTGGCACGGTTCCATGCTTCCAGCCCCACCAGTCCGGCTTGAAGTTGCTTGCCCTCCGGCGCCAGAAAATCGGCATCCAAATCCCAACTCCCACCGCGCATCAGGGGACTGATGGGATCGAAAGGATGGGCTGCATAAGCGAAGCCACCCGCGGCCGCGACGCGCGACAAGGCCTCCTTTAAGGGCAGCGCGGCTGAGGCCACGGACCCGTCCCCACTCAAGATGACGTCTTCCTGGGGATTCGAGGGATTGGGAAACCCCTTTTCGGGGTTGTCTGGTGAGGGCATGGCGAGCATGTGCACGGTGGTGAGAAGTGTCTGTTTGCTGGAAGCCGTTGTGATCTCTTCGCCGCGGATGAGCATGAGGCGCCCGTCACGATATTTCTGAACTTCCTGTAACTCCTGGGCATACCGTTCTACGCTGAGGTCAGTGGAGTGGTCAGTAAGAATGAGCCAATCAAAACCGGCGTGAAGCGCTGTTTGCTTGGTCACCGACAGGGGGTATCCACGTTCCGCAGGATTGTCGGTATAGGCGCAGTGGTAGTGCACATCGCCCCGGTACCAACCGGGGAGGCTGGGCAAGGGGGGCGCATTCAAATCCACGCGGAGATAGAAATCCTGAGTGGGCCATCCTTCCAAACGAAAGGAGACCCAGAGGTCAACGGCATGAAACGGACCACCAATGAAGTGTTGCCTCAAGTAGGTGTCGATAGACTCACGAGGCACTTCGAGTGTCTTCTCCATCCGGTCTGTGATGGTCAGGGGTTGGCCGTTGCTCCGAGCATCAAACGAGAAATCCTTGCTTTCGCCCAGGGGCAGGGGGTCGGCGACGAATTGGCGCCTCGTCCCGGCGGGTTTCACAAACAAGTTTAGCCCCAGCAGCTTCAGGGGTTCCCGCGTTATGTATGGCGACAGGCCGGTGCCCGTCGTATGGGCAGTCTTTTCGACTCCGTTAATGATTTCGAGATAGAGAGGGAGGCAGGGATCATTGGAGTTGCGCAGGACCCGCGGAGCGTCCGCCCGGAAGAATACCCCGGCTTTTGAAACTTTCTCTTCGAGTTGGGATACCATCTCCTGCTGCGACCAAGCGGGAGTGGAGCCCCCGACGACGAAGATTGTGATCACTGTCATTCCGATCCCGCAGTCGCGGGAGAGGAATCTCGCTCTGCAAATTGTGATCGCTGTCCTTCCAATCCATCGGCTGACGGACAGGAATCTGGCTCTGGAAACAAAGCGAGATTCCTCTCCCGCGACTGCGGGCTCGGAATGACAGGCTGGCGGGTTTTTCCGCACGGTGCCTCGACTTTCGACACTCGACTTTCGACTCTTGACTTTCGACTCTCGACTACTGCTGAGGCTCATGGGAGGAGTTTACGGGCCGCCTGAATAGCGACACACTGATTCGCGCCGCTGGCAATAGCCAGAACTTTTCCCTCTTTAGTCAACAGGGGTGCCCCGGATTCTCCAGGATTCACCAAGCGTTCCAAGGTCACCGTGGCGTTTTCAGTGGTGGCTTGAAGATATTCCGCCCGGGGGTCAGCCTGAGACTGGTTAAGCCCGAATGGAAACCCGAACAGGGCTTTCTTGGTGGCTTCGCCGGTCTCGGCAGCGGAGTCCGCGAAGGCCAGCGGCTTAAGATTCGCACCTGCCAATTGCAGCAAGGCAAGGTCGCTCTCTCCTTCAGCCTCCAAGTCAAGGGAAGCGCGCTCACCGGAGTCGGGGTCCTGATAATCCTTCTTCTGCATCCGGTCGGGAGCAGTCTTCAGGAGTTTCAGCGTCGCTTTTTCGCTGCTGGCCGCCATCTGAAAATCCAACCCACCGTCCGGCGACTTTATGCGGGCCCCCGCCGGCCATGCGTAAAGACGGTAGCTCTGGCGGTCTAACTCGAGATGGTAGTGAGCAATCAAGAAGGCAATTTGCGGATCAAATTTCCACGGCTGCACCACGCGCTTGGCGGTGAGCAGTTTTCCTTCCGCGCTGACCACAAAGCCGGTTCCGGATTGGCTGAACTTTTCTTTGGCCTGGGTCTTGGGATCTACCAGGGCGTACTCGCAGTACAAGAGATAGAGGGCAGGCCGAGCGGCTGCCGAGAGGGTCTGATCCTCGGCGAGCTTGGCCAAGTGGTCTCGGGCAAGAGCGAGTGCTGCTGGGGAGGAAGGGTCGGAGAGCGTATCCAGAATTTTGCCCGCCGCCATCTGGAGGAAGAAGTTCCCCGAGAACAGGTTCAGGGGAACCTGTTGGTTCATGGCCATGGGGATGACCAACTGCTTAGTCCTCATCGCCAGCTTCTCGACCCCGGTCAATTTGACTTCGATGAAATTCTCCCCTGTAATCCGGATCGCATCCTTCTGCAGGATTTCCAAAACCGGCTTGAGAGAGTCTAATTCCGCGAACACGACGGAGCACTTCAAGGGAGCCGCTAGGTCCACAACCTCCTTTTTTGAAAGCTGGAACTCCTGCTCGAACGTCTCGATGTGGACCGGCACGGCGTTGACTCGAACGTCCTGAAAGTAAATGCGCTGAATAGTGGCGGCACGATCCACGGGCTTGATGCTCAAATAGAGATTCAACACCAGTCGCTCGAGGTTGATTTCCTGGTAGGTAATATTCTTGTAGATCACGAGCTTTTCCGGGGCCAGGTTGGGGTTTTTTTCCAGGTCCAAGTGATAGACCTTCACTCCGCGAAGTTCAGCGGGGAGTTGACCGGCAGGAGTGTCTTTCTGAAAACCGCACGCAGGATGAGTACCGGGGTGTACGCCCAATGAAGTGAGCAGGAGCAAGAGAGGTAAGCGGCGTGATTTCATAATCGTCAATGAGCCACGGTCACGAGGGCATGTTGGTGGGATACACTAAGGTGCTGTGGCATCACATCGTTGGAATCGGCGCGTCCGATGCTCACCGTTGACCCGCTGATTTCGAAGATCTGAGTCTGGTTCGAAGGGTCGCTTATAACGAATCGAGCCATGAGGCGCGGCCGAACTATTCCAGACGAACCACATCGGAGAACTCAGGCTTTACGCCGGGGTTCACCTCAACGATCTGTGCCCGGGAGGTCCCGGCATCGATCACTTGGATTATCTCAATGACCCCCACTCGCGTGTTGGGGTCAGAAGCTTTATACAGCGCCAAGCGAGAGCCTTGATGGATTCCCTGTGACGAGCCCATGTCCAGCGTCACGTTGTTACCGTCAACAGCGGTCACGTAACCCTGAAGCACCGGTTGCTTTGTGGGCTCGGTGGGTACGGTGCCCGGCTGGACACCAGTCAAACTGGCAATGGCGGCCTTCGTGTCTTTCCGCAACTGGGTGATGGCAGTCTTCAAGGTGCTGAAGTTTTCCTCGCTCCCCAACTGCATCGATCTCACCATCTGATCCAACTCCTTAAGTGATCGCTGCTGGCTGTCGATGACCGCTTGAAATCGCGCCTGGTTCTGCCGCAACTCCTGAAGTTGCGCGTTGAGAGTCTGCAACTGAGTGGTGAGCGCCTGGACCTGGTCCTGAATCACCTTGAACTGGTCATTCAGGTATTTCTGTTCATCTTCCTTGAACTTGGGCCACGCGCTTGTAACTACCAATAATATGAAGAACAAAGCGAGCATCATGCGCCGCATCATGCTGGACCTCCGAAATAACTCTGCTAGGTCAAAGTGGACGCCAGTTCTGCTAACGAGGCATGGCGACATCCACCTCGACAGGTTCGCCGGCCTTCACTTCAATCACCCGTTGTTGCGGCCTGTAGCCCGAAAGAGAAATGACCAAGGTGTGCCGCCCGGCGGGGAGACTAAACGAGGCGGGAGTTTGACTCGGAATCCGATTGCCGTCCGCCGTTACCGTGGCGTCCGGAGGGATTGTTTTCACGTTAACAACCCCCGTCGCCGCCTCAGATCCCACACTCATGGTGACCGTGACAAGCTTCACCTGCCCACTTGTTACCGTGACAGTGCCTTCATAAGGCTTCCACCCCGAACGGGTGACTGATAAGCTGTGGCTTCCTGCGTCGACGGCGGCCCGCACCGGGCTGAGCCCTCTCGACTTCCCATCAATGAACACCTCTAAGCCGGGCGGCTTGGTCACGACTTCGACTTCTCCGCTCCCCACCGAAAGGTGGGCGTTGAGGCTTCTGGTCTTCCCGCCCTCGATGGTTACGGACTGCTGGTAATCATCGTACCCCTCTTTCGAAACCACCACTTGGTGAGTACCGGCGGCAAGACCAATCGTGGACGAGTAGGGGGTGATCCAATTAGGTTCGCTGCTGCCATCTACCGAAATCTTGGCCCCAGAGAGATCCGCCGTGACCAGCAATTGGCCAGTCTTGGAGGCCGCGCCAGGCCCTCTGCCACCGCCACCGGGAACGGGGATTGCGCTAGGTGCCTCGACCTCTTTCTTGGCAGAGTTGACCTTGACCGCCGCACGTTCTTCCCCTGGGGTCTGGGGCGGCGGTTCGGCTCGCGCAGGAAGGCTGGCGTTGACCGTGAAGGGTTTCCCGCCCTCGATGGTTACGGACTGCTGGTAATCATCGTACCCCTCTTTCGAAACCACCACTTGGTGAGTACCGGCGGCAAGACCAATCGTGGACGAGTAGGGGGTGATCCAATTAGGTTCGCTGCTGCCATCTACCGAAATCTTGGCCCCAGAGAGATCCGCCGTGACCAGCAATTGGCCAGTCTTGGAGGCCGCGCCAGGCCCTCTGCCACCGCCACCGGGAACGGGGATTGCGCTAGGTGCCTCGACCTCTTTCTTGGCAGAGTTGACCTTGACCGCCGCACGTTCTTCCCCTGGGGTCTGGGGCGGCGGTTCGGCTCGCGCAGGAAGGCTGGCGTTGACCGTGAAGGGTTTCCCGCCCTCGATGGTTACGGACTGGGGGTAATCATCGTAGCCCTCTTTCGAAACCACCACTTGGTGAGAACCCACCGAAAGATCGGAGATCGTGTAGGGTGTGACCCAATTAGGCCCGCTCTGACCATCGACCGAAATCGTGGCCCCAGAGACATTCGCCGTGACCAGCAATTGGCCAACCTGCGGAGGGGTAGCTACCCGTGACTTCTTATAGAGCTGGTATCCTCCTCCCCCGAGGATTCCGAGCAATACAACGCCGCCCAGGGTCAGGAGGATCCAAACGACCGGCGAAGTATGCGGTTCTTGGTAGGTGATTGGCGGCGGCATGACTTCCACCGGCACTTGCCCCGGGGAGGGTTGTTCAATAGGCGTGGTCTGAACCGCTTCAGTCGTGGCCACGGGCGGCGCCGCACGCTCCAAGTCTGTGCTGGGGAGGGGCGGAACCTTGACCATAATAGTGGCGGAGGGTGACGCCGGGCCCGCCAGGTACTTGAAATTCTTTAGATCATCCGCCAGTTCCCGGCAAGTCTGGTAGCGCTCGTCGGGGCTCTTTGCCAGGGCCTTGCAAATCACGTAGCTTAGACCCGGATGAATCGTGGCGTCCAGTTCCCGAGGTGGAATGGGGTTCTCGTTAATGATCTTATAAATGACGGTGGTAATGTTCTGTCCGCCGAAGGGCATTTCGCCGGTCACCAGGTCATAGAGAATGATGCCCAACGAAAAGATATCTGAGCGGCCGTCAACCTGGCGCCCCTTGACCTGCTCCGGCGACATGTAATTGGGTGTGCCCAGGACTTGCCCGGCTTGCGTCATCCCCATGGACATCATCTTGGCTATGCCGAAATCAGTCACTTTCACTAACCCATTATGAAGAATCATGATGTTGGCAGGCTTGATATCACGGTGAACGACGCTGTGTTGGTGGGCGTGGTCCAGCGCGCTGCATACCTGGTCGTACATGGGGATGATAGTTTGGATGGGAAGCATCCCCTGTTCTTCAAGCAACTTCTCCAGCGACTTCCCTTCCAGGTATTCCATGATCAAGTAGAGGATGCCACTGTCTTCACCGTAATCGAAGACGTTGACGATGTTCGGGTGGCTCAGCACGCCGGCCGCTTGCGCCTCGCGCTGGAACCGAGCCTTGAACTCCTGGAACTCCTGCGACGTAAGACCCTCCGTAAGCATGGTCTTGATCGCAATCCTGCGACCGATGACCGGGTCAAAGCCTTCATAAACCACGCCCATCGAGCCGCGTCCCAGCTCCGACACAACTTCGTATCGGCCTGCCTTGGTCAGTGCGTCGGCCATGTGACCCTCACATTCTTCCGCTTGGCGCTTCTACGCCAAGTCGTTGAGCAGACTCTGATTCCTTGCCGCGTTACGACTACCAGCCCGAGGGGACACGTCACCCTTCAGACTCCCGCGAACCAGCTAAGCCTAGCGCAACAGGATATTGATGTCAAGGCGTGTGAGCGCAGGAAAAGTGCTGACAGCAGCCAGCCGGCTGCTATACTCAGGTTGGCTGAATATGCCAAGAATTCTACGGCTTGGGGGCTTCGCGAGAAGTCCCCTTTGCATTTTTAGGGTTGCCTGCCTTCAGGCCCTGGCTCAATCTCTCGCTTCCAGCAAATGAAGTTCTGCACCTTCTGAATGCCGTAAATGAAAAGTCCTCGTTTTACGAGTTCGCCGAACTCGGCGGCGACTCTCCGCGCGGTGGCAAAAACGGACACCTTCATGCCATCATGAGCGAGCAACTGCTGCTTCAGGCTGGGATCGGGCACGGGTTCCTACCGGCGCAGGTAGTCGTCTTTCCCAGTTAACCAATCAACGCGGACTGGGCTGAACACATCCAGGGCCAGGGAATCTTCCAGCGCCACCACGCGGTGGGGCACGTTCGAGGGAATGAGAAGCACATCGCCCTCCCGGGCCACAATTTCTTTGCCCTCCAGTTCAAACCTCAGCGCACCTGCCAAAACGGAACTGATCTGTTCGTTCTCATGATGGTGGAGCGGCACCACACCATCCTTGACGATGAAGATCTGCGCCATCGTAATCTTCTCGCCCGAGACGACTTTCCTCGAGATCTTGTCGTTCAGGACTTCCTTCTTCACATTCTCCCAGGAAAAAAACTCCATAAATTTTCCTCCCTAAACCCCAACGAATCCTCATATTCTACAAAAGATTCAGGAGTCAGTATTCAGGAAAAAACCACGAGTGGCCTCCCCTGAACCCTTCCCGCCCTGCGGGGCCGAATCCTGAATCCTGCTTTCCGGCTCCGGCGCTTTGCCGCTTGACAGGCGGCCGAGAATATTGGAGATCTTGGTCACCCCGCCTGGTGGGCGTTCCCCAAACAAATCCTGAGGGCGAATCGGGCGGGGTAGTCATCTCAGGGGCCCAGCGACATGTTCGCCCTCCGCGTTTTTTGGAATACCTGCGGGAGTTGTTGGGATGGGAGTTGCTTACGGGGCCGGGGAGGATTTTTTTTGCTGGCAATTCTCAGCGTCTTGTTGTATCAAGTTCTTGCGCTGCTTGAAGAGCGGGAGCTTGGTGAGCGGTTCGGCCGCCAACCCGCGGCTTATGCGCGGGCAGTTCCGCGTTTCCCGGCCCGCCTGCGGCGCAATACCGAACCCCAGATATTGCTTTGGACTGGAGGTCTCCATGCGCAAGATGTCTATTCTCCTGGTTTTTTTGGGCTTGCTGGTTTTTGCCTGCCCTCTTCAAGCCCAACAAGTCTGTCCTGGTCTGCCCTATGTTGCGAATACTCCTGAAGATGAGCTCATGCAGGCCGTCAACGGCGCGGACAAGCCCGAAGAGCAGGTGGCTGCCCTGGACAAGTATGCCCAGGAGCACGCCGATTCCAAATTCATGCCTTGTGTTGATGAATATTATACGATGACATACCTAAAACTCAACAACTATGACAAAGTTGTTGAATACGGAGAAAAAGGCTTGGCCTCAAATTACAAAGACGCGATGCTGATGCTCAACGTTCTGAAAGGCTACGTGGGCTCCGGCAAGGTCGCCGATTCCGCCTTCGACATCATCAATCAGGCCCCGGACGTGATCAAGGCGGAAAGCAAGCCGGCCAAACCGTCCAACGTCAGCGACGCGGAGTGGCAAAAGGCGCTGGAAGAAAACGCGGCGCAGGCCAAGGACGAGCTTGCCTATGTGGTCTATGCCTTCCTCCAGCTCGTCCCTCGGGTGAGCGATCCCAACAAACGCATCGAGCGCTTGGACGGCTTTGCCAAGACTTTCCCCGAGGACGTGGAGAAGAACGCGGCGCAGATCAATTTCGATTACTTCATCGCCTCCAAGATGGCGAATAAGCCTGATAAGGCCATGGAGTACGGTGAGAAGACTATCGCCGCGGACCCCAACAATCTGGTGGCCCACAATCTCCTGGCGTACGACTACGCCATCGGCCGGACCAACCCTGATAAGGCTGCCGATTATGCGAAAAAAGCTATTGAACTGGCGCAGCAAATGAAGAAGCCCGAGGGTCTTTCCGATGCTCAGTTCAAGCAGGAGCAAGATAACCAGCTCGGCATGGCTCACCTCTCGCTGGGATACGCTACTTTCACGCGGGCGGTCGCGGCCAAGATAAAAAAACTGGGGCCGGCGATCGACGAACTCAAGACGGCGGCGGATCTGCTGGGGGCCAATCCGGAATTGCAGGGACAGGCCTTGTATTACTTGGCGTACGCCTATGAGTCCGGAGCCCCGGTCAACCACAAGGGGGCCATCGAAGCTCTCAACAGGGCGGTGAGCCTGCAAAGCTCCTGGAAAGCGCCCGCCGACGATCTCCTCGCCAGGGTGAAGAAAGCCGCAAGTGGGGAGGAGTGAGCCATACCCAGGGGCGGCCCGCCGCAGCAGGTCAGGCCGCCCCTGAGCGGTGCTTCCAAAGCAAGTAGGCGGGAATCCCCAGGGCCACAATGCCGCAACCGATGCCCGCCTCAAGCGGCCTCGCGAGAAGCGTGTTCAGGATGAAACAGGCGGCAGCAATTAGGAAAGCCGCCGGAACAAAAGGGTAGCCGGAGACTCGATAAGGGCGCGGCAGGTCCGGTCTCTTGCGGCGTAAGATAATAACTGCGAGTACCGTCAGGGCATAGAAGATCCAGCCGGCAAAGATGACGTAGGTAAAAAGCTGCTCATAGGTGCCCAGAAGCACGAGGAGAACCGCCCACGCACCCTGGAAGAGCAAGGAAAGGTGTGGGGTTCGGAACCTGGGATGAACATTGCCACACCAGCGAAAGAAGAGGCCATCCCTGGCCATAGCGTAGTAGACTCTCGCGCCTGCCAGGATCATTCCGTTCACGCACCCTAACATGGCAACGATAATGGCGAGCGTCACCCAATGGGCGCCGCCCCGTCCGAAAAGACGCATGCCGGCCTCCGCGGCTACGCGCGGAGATTGAGCCACCGTCAACAGCGGTAGCACGTGGTAGTAAACCAGGTTCACCAGAATGTAGATGACCACGACCCCGGCCGTCCCCAGGATAAGCCCCAGGGGAAGGTTGCGTTCAGGGTTTCTGACTTCATCGGCCGCAAAAGTGCCATTGTTCCAGCCATCGTAAGCCCAAAGTGCTGCGACCATAGCTACGCCAAAGGAGGAGAGAAAGCCCCACCCCGCAGGCGTAGGCAGTCTAACCGTGCTGTAGACGGGCCCGTGCACGAGCGCGAAGCCAAGTGCGACGATGGCGACCATCGCACCCACCTTGGCGCCGGTCAGGACGGACTGCACCCAGCCAGCTTCGCGCACACCGCGATAGTTTATGGCCGTCAGAACGACGATCGCCAGGCTGGCCGCCAGTTTCTGCTGCCCGGGATGGATGGGAAAGAAATCGGCCAAATACTGTGCGAAGCCCACGGCTACAGTCGATATGCCGCCCGACTGCACCGCCAGAAAGAACGTCCAGCCGCACAGAAAGCTCACTAAATGCCCGTAAGCCTCGCGCAGATATACGTACTGGCCGCCGGCCTGGGGCAGCATGGCCGCAAGCTCAGCGAACGACAGTGCCCCAAATAGGCTGAGCAGTCCGGAAATTACCCACACGCCCAGGGCGGCTCGTTCGCTGCCCACTTCGCGAGTGATTTCCGCCGGAACGATAAAGATGGCGGAGCCAATCATGATCCCCATGACAATTGCCGTGGTATCCCATAACCCCAGGGCACGAAGGAGTGAGGGCTGCTCAGAGACTGCGCTGGCGGGTTCCGTGCCGGATTTGACCGGATCCATATCGTAAATGCCTGTTATTTCAGCCTGCCACACAATAGAGGAATCGCGGAGTCCGGTCAACAGCGATCTCATTGGGAAGAGCTGGCACCGGTGCGAAGATTCCCCAGCTATGCGAGCCCACACTGAATGTATAATTGAGAGGTGGGAATAAGTGGCGGTATGGTATGAAACAACCTCTGAGGTACTGGTTAGCATTCGACCTTGGGTTACGTGGGAATAATGAGCGCAATCTGCGTCGTATCCTCACATCGTGACAATGCTGCGATATGGATTAAAGCGAATGTTAACCGGAATCAGCGACCATAAGGAGTTACCGTGCGTATAGACCTAAGCCCGCAGGATGTTCTGAACGCTTTGAGGGCGGTCAACGATCCGCACCTGCAAAAGGATGTTGTTTCGCTCGGATTCGTAAAGGACATCGAAGTGGGGGATCGCCGCGTGAGCATCTTGCTGCAGACAGCGAGCCCTGCCAGAAACCAAGTGGTGGCGAACATAAAACGCATTGTGAACGGACTGGGTGTGGCCGATGTTGAAGTGCGCGTGACCGATCCGGCTCCGCCCACCCATCATGGGCAGCCGAACCTGATACCCTTGGTCAAAAACACTATTGCCGTGGCGAGCGGCAAGGGCGGTGTCGGTAAATCGACGGTAGCCGCCAACTTGGCCATCGCACTGGAGCGCACTGGCGCTCGCGTCGGCCTGATGGATACAGACGTTTACGGCCCTAGCATTCCCGTCCTCATGGGCGGCAATGAGCAACCGCATGTCGTGGAGGGCAAGATTGAGCCGCCCCTCGCCTACGGCGTCAAA
Organism: Terriglobia bacterium; assembly: GCA_050008675.1. Taxonomy (GTDB): domain Bacteria; phylum Acidobacteriota; class Terriglobia; order UBA7540; family UBA7540; genus CAVROP01. The sequence continues at coordinate 30,922 of JBEKME010000033.1, read as the reverse complement.
CTCATCTCCATGGCATATTTCTTGCCCAAGGACGAAGCCGTCATCTGGCGCGGCCCCATGCTCCACAAGACCATTCAGCAATTTCTCGGCGACGTGCGCTGGGGAGAACTGGACTACCTTATTATGGACCTGCCGCCAGGCACGGGAGACATTCAGTTGAGCCTGTCGCAAACTATCCCGCTGACCGGCGCGGTGATTGTTTCGACCCCCCAGGATCTGGCTCTGTCGGTAGCGTCGAAAGCCATCGCGATGTTCGATAAGCTCAATGTCCCTGTGCTCGGGATTATTGAGAACATGAGCTACTACGTCTGCCCCCACTGCGGGCATCGGGAGGAAATTTTCGGGCACGGCGGCGCTCGCGAAGCTGCCAGGAAGCTTGGCTTACCATTTCTGGGCGAGATCCCGCTCGATCCCGTCATTCGAGTGCAAAGCGACGCTGGCAAACCCGTGGCCCTCGAGGAGAAATCAGTGAACGGGAAAGCCTTCCAGGAAGTGGCCGCAGCACTGGCGGAACAGGTAAGAGTGGCGAACCAGCAGGCGATTAGTATTGAGGAGTGAGTTGTCCGTCGTCCGTGGTCCGTTGCCAGTTGCCCGCTCTCGGGCGCACACGAGATGGGCCGCAACGGACGACGGACGACGGACAACGGACCACGGACGTTTTCCCTATGCATCCCATCCCAACTAAAATCAAACTCGCCGCCGGGAACGACACGTTATCCATCAACTGGTCGGATGGCCACGCCAGCGCTTATTCGTACCGCTACCTTCGCGACCGCTGCCCGTGTGCTTCATGCCGTGAGGGAGGCGGGACGCATCGACAGCCATCGAATCTTCTGCCCATGCTCGGTGTCAAACCGCTGAAACCTGAGCGCGCAGAACTGGTAGGACGATATGCCCTCCAGGTCTTTTGGAACGATGGTCATTCATCCGGTATCTATCCCTTCGATTACTTGCGCAGCCTCTGCCCTTGTCCTCAGTGTGAGGTTTCCCGGCAAGCTGCCCGGACGTAGTCGGTCAGTTTGATGTAGAGGCGGCTTTACGCCGCCACGTGGCGAGGTAAACTCGCCGCTACAACCCCAAACTGACCCACTACCTGCCCGGACACCCGATTGATGAGCCGCGGCGCCCTGCACTGCTTCTCCTCAAGCATGGAAACGGCGCAAGAGGAAGAATAGGCCAATTTTGACTTTTGATCCCGCGCCTGCGGGACCATTTGCATTTTGACTTGCTCTTTCAAGGCCGAAGAGCAGGTCAAATGGCAAAGCGCAAAAGGCAAATGGCAAAACCGTGCTAGTGTAGTGCGTCATAGATGTCTTTACTTGTAGAAACTGGCTGGCGCAGAGCGAAGCTCTGCGTTTTCCGGGCATTAGAAAGCGCAGAGCTTCGCTCTGCGCCAGCCGACCGGGTCGCCAGATGTAAAGAAACGTCAGACGTACTACACTAGGATGGTCGATGTTGATAAGCTGCCCCAGGAAATCCTGGTGCGCCCCGACGGGGAAGTGGCTTACGTTTCCTGCATGGCAAGCGGCAAGATTGCAGCCATCAATCTGAAGACCTGGAACGTTGATAAGTTGATCAGCGCGGGACCGCAAGCCGACGGACTCGCCTGGGCGCCGCTGAAACCATGAAATTCGCCAGGAGCGCCTTTCCTGTCCAGTCATTCGTAGAGGATAATCCCCATTGCCTGTCATTCTGAGCCCGTTCGCTGCGCTCAGGGTAAACTCCGCGAAGAATCCCGGCATTTTTTCGCACTGATTGACCTTTCAAATGCGGGGATTCTTCGCGGAGTTTACCCTGAGCGCAGCGAACGGGCTCAGAATGACAGCGTCTACGAGTTTTTCCGCAGCCTGTTTGGCGGCGCTCCCGCAAGGAACGTCAACCCTTGCCTAAATAATCTCCACCTGGCAATTCTTTACCAGAGATTTGAATTCCTGCGCGTCGCCTTCGGTGCCCACAATCGCCGCGTAATGCATCGGCACGACGATCTTCGGCTTAATCGCCTCCGTAGCCTCCGCCGCCTCTTCCGCCGTCATAACATAAGTGCCTGAGACGGGGAGAAGGGCAATGTCACAGGTGATGGATTTCATTTCCGGGATGAAGTCCGTATCGCCGGCAAAGTAGACGCGCGTCCCGTCCATCTGAAATACAAACCCCAGCTTCTTATCCTCTTTGGGGTGGAATACACGCCCAGGCTCTCGAAACTTGTTCACGTTGTAAGCAGGGACTGCCTCGATTTCGACCTTCCCGATACTCAACTTGCCACCGGGATCGAGAAACTTCGTTTCCTTCGCCTTCACCCTTTTGAGCCCAGCTTTGCAGCTCGGGCTTGCCACAATGGTCGTCTTGGGGGAGATCACCTTTTGAAGGTCTTCCAGACTGAGGTGATCGAAATGCTCGTGACTAATTAAAACGATGTCAGCCTCATCCGCCTTCGTCACCTTGAAGGGGTCAGTGTAAATAAGCTTCGAGCCTTTGATGCGAAAGGTGTCATGCGCAATGCGGCTGAACTCCAGGTTCATCAGTTTCATCGCCAGGCCTCCAATCGATTCTTCAAGCTATTCAAGGTGCCTGCCACTCGTGCGGCACACCATGTGTAAGGATATCACTAACCGCCGCAGGGGGGGGCACACCTAGTGTTGCGTAACACCTAACTTTTGACAATGGGCCAGTGGCTCTGCCGCCCTAGTTGTAGGGGTACGGCTTGCCGTACCCTCTTGATTTTTATCGCGCGTCCGAACCAAGAGGGTACGGCAAGCCGTACCCCTACAACTAGGCAGTGCCGCGTATCCATTGTTAAGAATTTGGATGTTCCAGCGCACTAGCGTGGCTAGTGGTCAACGGAAGCCGCAGCTGGTACTGGTGTCATTTGGGGGAAGTTGATTTTTCGTGCGGGCCTGTGAAGGCAGTCATTCCCGCGAAAGCGGGAATCCAGTGGGAGGTTAGACTCATTTGAGCCGAGCAATTCTACGCCACACGGACTTTTACAAAGCCGTAGCGCCATCGTTGCCGCGTGGATTCCCGCTTTCGCGGGAATGACTGCGCTCCAAATGACACCATTACCCAAGCGCTACACCACTTGCAATTCCCTCTAGTTTAGGGTCCGTCATGAAAGGCGGTGGATTATTGGTGGGCTGAAACCCGCGGGAGGGCGGCGGAAGCCGCCTTAAGGGCTCCCTTGCAGGCTCTCGTCAGAAGTGAATTTGTCATTCTCATTCATTGGCGATGCTCCCGTGGATGAGACGTGCGCACCGTCAGATCCGGGCAGAGACTCGAGGGGCCTAACGTCGGCATTCAGCCGCGAGCGGCCACAGGCCGCTCGCCGCCCTGCAGTGCTTGATTGGGCTCTTTCGTTTCTTGTTCTGGATTCAAAAGGGCATCCGCCAGATCAAAGCAATGATTCCGATTGTACATACAAGCACCCTTCTTCATGAGCCGAAGGTTGAAGAGGCGTATTGCACCTATGACGGCGGGATCCTGAAGCACTTTCAAGGTTGTACCTGGCCCTTGTACCTCGATATTGACCTGGTCAGAGCCACCTGGGTCATACTTGTGATCCTCGACCGTAAGCCCTGCATATTGGTGCTCAAGTTCGGCCAGCGAGTCACCCAAGGCGTTCTCAAGTGGCGACAGTGCCATGTGAGCGGAGAAGTAGAGTGTTCCGTCATGTGCATACGCGGTGAAGACCTCTTGCCAGTATAGGTTGATGCGCGAGTAGATGATGACATTGCGGTTGTGGTACGCAGGCAAACACGAACAACTCCAGAAAGAACATTCTCCACGCCGGATGGTCGGAATGCTGACGGAAACGTACCGTCGCAGTACACGGATGACGTCTGATGAGAAGTCCTGACGTGAGAAGGCTTCGAACTTCTTCCGATACTTCCGGCGCAGTTCCGGATCAGAGAGCCTTGGCCCCTCCGCATCGACAAAGTCAATGTCCTTGAGCCATCTCTCCTGTTCTTGAACGGACATGAGAAGGTCGAAATCTGATTGGCCTTTGGGGATACTTGTCAACGAGATGTTTCTGAGACTGACGCCGCTTTTCTCAAGTGCCCATATTACTTCCCGTTCGGCTTCGTTCAGACGATTCAGTCTCACCCGTTTGAAACTGATCCATTCGATATCGTCATGGGTCTTTGCATGTTGAACATACCGGCGAACCATGTCAATGGCTTGGCCAGCGTAAAACTCGCCAGTAGCAAAGTGGAGGACATATATGCCGCATCGTCTCTTTGGTCTAAAGAGATCAGCAACGGATGCACGACCTTGAATGAAGCAGGGACGGGAAAATCCCAACTTGCCCAGTATGTCATCGACTCCATCCACGAGCACGTTCCGTCTTCTTTGCGCCAACGTTTCCGCCTCAGCCGCGCCGCTTTTTGGCGTCGGTTTCAGGCGGGTGGTTAGCATTTTATTTGGCGGACTGGATTAACTCCTCCAGCGTAAACCCGATATCTTTGGCGATTTGCGGCAGCACGATGTAGGAGAAAGATCTCTGCCGGCATGGAACGGGACCGTCGTACAACGTCCATCCGCGTGGCGATATTGTCTATGTGAGCCTCTTTGTCGGACTTCGAAAAAACCGAGATTTTCTAGCCTTACCACAACTTCTCTTGGCTTCAAGATCGGATGTTTCCCCATGGCTAAGACACCATGATGGTCTGTGTCCCAATAAACTCACCTTCCAACTGTGGATCACCTTCTTCGAGCAGGAGCTGGAGGACCTCCTGAAGGTTTTTGTGCAGTTCATCTAAAGAGGCAGCTTGCGTATGGGTGCCCGGAAATCCAGGAACATATCCGACAAAGAGTTGTGTGTCCGGACACTTTTCGATAACAGCGGTAAAGGTTTTCATGACTAGCTCCCGGTTGCATAATACCATAGTCCATCAACAGCAATCGCGGGGCTATCGACGATCCGCGGGTTTACCACCCCCTGGCCCCGTCCTGAAACAGGAGGGGAAATTGTTCATGTCACCGGGACTCCCGGAAATCCTCAAGCTACCGACAGCGATGGCTAGATTAGACTCCCGCCCAACCTGCGAGTCAAGCCCAGCAGCGAATTCGGCGGTGGTGTCATTTGGGATGCGATCCCAATCGAAACGCCGGTTCGTCATGCGCGCCCTGCCAGACGTGAAGAATTTCGACGCTGAGGGACTCCTCGCTGACGTCGTAGAAGATGCGGTAGGACCGAAAGACGATCTCACGCAATGTCCCTCTCGCGCCGCGCGGATAGGTGGGGCCAATAAATGGGAAAGACGCCAGAACGCGAACATGGTCGAGTATGCCCCGCCCGATCCGGTCGGCTGCCTGCGGGTCATGCTGAGCGACATAAGACCAGACCTCCTGGAGGTCCGCAATCGCCGCGTCTGACCAAATTATCTTGAAGTCCATGCTGTAGCCCAAGACTCGAGCAAATGTTCTGCTTCCTCCTGAGTCTTGGTGCGGCCTGCGGCAATGTCCGCCCGTCCGCGCCGGATGGACGCCATGATGCGCAACTCCTCGCTGATTTCCTCGAGCGAGGCGTCCTCCGGGAGTCTCTGGAGAGCGTCTATCACGGCCTGCTTGTCAGTCATGAGCTAGATACTACCGCTTCGCAAGGCCCAGTGCAAGAGGCCCGTGATTCGCGCTTAAGCACTCAGTCGGGCAAGGTCGCGCAGAATGAAGCGAGCCCTTAGCGCCGTCTTCTCATCATCTCGAACGATTCCAGGATAACCTTGGTAGCCATCTCGGTGAGGTGATACTTCGGCAGGTCTTCCCGCCGCGCCCAGCGGGCGTCGACAACGTCGGAGGCGGGCTTAAGCCGCCCGCGCTTCCGCCGGCAAACGTAATCCACGATGACGTAGTGGTACTTGACGCGCTTCCCGTCCCGCGTGATGCGGTCAAACGTCGCGACGATTTCCAGTGGCTCAACCTCCAGGCCGGTTTCTTCCTTCAGTTCGCGCCGCACGCCTTCGGCCAATTCCTCGCCAAGCTCGAGCATTCCGCCGGGAATAGACCACTCGCCCTTGAGCGGCTCGCAGCCGCGGCGAATGAGGAGGGCGCGCTGGCGGTGAACCACCACTCCGCCCACGCCCACGATGGGACGATCTGGATACTCGCGCTTCATCTTTTCGGTCGTCCCTCGGAGAGACCCCCTCACCCGGCCCGCACCGGCTGACGAATACGCCGGTGCGGTCCACCCTCTCCCCCAAGGGGGAGAGGGCTGGAATCTGGACGAGGGCGATAAACCGACGACGACAGACAACGGACGACTGACAACCGACCACGGACAACTGACAACCCGACGCGGCTATTGATTCGCCGCCCGTACCACGACTTCATAGAAGATCTTCACCCCCCGGCGGAGCTGTTCCACGGGCACACGCTCATTGGCCGCGTGCTGAGTGGCGTCCACTTCCGGTGTTACTTCGAGGCTGTTGAACCCGTAGCAGGTAATCCCAAGGAGGCGGTACATCTGGCTCTCAGTGTATCCGCCGCCCAGCGCCGGGGCAACAATCGCCTGCGGATTGTATTGGTGCACCACCTGCTCGATCAGCCGGTAGAGGCTTGTGTCCGTGGAGGAAGAGTTGGGAGGCTTGAAGCGGCTGGCAGACGTAATCCGGATGGAGTCATCCGCCAGCACGGTTCGAAGCTGGGCCAGAAACACCTTGGGGTCTTCACCCGGAAGCAACCGCACATCAAGCTCGGCGTAGGCGGTATCGGGTATCACGTTGGTCTGAGGACCGCCCTGGAGAACGGTGAGGGAAACGGTGTCCCTGAGCAGGAAGTTGAGGTCTTCATTCCGGCTGATACTACGGGCGAAGGCAGGATCCTGAAGCGCTTTTCGGATGTTGCGGAACTGTGAAGCCAGCGGTCCCGGTTCGAGTCTTGCGATCACGGTGAAGTACTGTTCCACGGAGGGTAGCAATCGGATGGGTGGCTGCCAGTCCACCACTCGGGCGAGGGCCTTGACCAGCCGGTCCGGCGCTGAGTCAGCAATGGGGATAGAGCCGTGGCCGCCTCTACCGGAGGCCGTGAGGCGTAACCAGAAGGGGGCCTTCTCCGCCACGCCCACCCCGTAAATCGTCCCCCGCCGACGCGTAATCAGATTTGAGCCACCCTCCGTAATGAGGAATTCCGCGTCGCGCACCAGTTCCGCATGGTGCTCGAGCATCCAGGCGCTCCCCGTGCCGTTGACTTCCTCGTCCGAGGTCGCCAGGAAAATCAGGTCACGCTTCAGGGGCAGGTGTTCCCGGGCCGCGATCAGCATGACCATGGCCTGAAGCAACCCCTCGTCCTTCATATCCTCCGCGCCCCGCCCGTACATTTCGCCGTCCAATATTTCGCCGGAAAAAGGTGGAAGCCGCCAGTTCCCGGGGTCTGCATGGACCACATCCATGTGGTTCAGCAGCACCAAGGGCCTTAGCGTTCCATCACCTTTGATGACCGCGCAGATATTGGCTCGCCCAGGGGCGTAAGGATAGATGGTGTTGGGAATTCCAGCCTGATCGAAAAGCCGGTGGAAGAATTCTGCCGCCGCCAGTTCGTTTCCGGGCGGGTTCGAGGTGTCAATACGCAAGTACTCGCGCATTAACTTCACCGTCTCGTCCTGGTAGGGTGGCCAGGCAATCGCCCGGAGGTGGTCATCAAGCTGGGTTTCTGCGAAAGCGGAAAACGAGAGCGCGGCCAGAACCATCAGGATGCGGATCGGCTGAAGTCCACCGAGCGTGGTGCGTCTGGCAGATCGGTTTTGGAAATCATCCATAATTCTAATGACCAATTTGTACGGACTCGACATCAAATCAAAGAGACGCCCTACTATATCAGATGACTCGCCTGAGGTGGGCTAAGTTCACCAATCCCGCAAAATTCTTGCGTTTTTTCGGTCAAAACCTTTATAGTCAACTCGTTGAACCCCGCGGAAAAATAGGATTGGGGACGGTTTGTTGGCTAAACCCACAACACCTCGTATCTTCGTCACGCTGGCGGGCCCTAGCCTCGCGGCATTGGAAGCCCAGGCAAGCCGCTTGAGCGGTGCTCCCGTGGGCTACGAGTTGCGATTGGACTACCTCCAGGACTTTACCCAATTCGAGGTCTCACTCCATCAGGTGCTTTCGCGCTTACATGTCCCACAGACCATCGCCACCTGCCGAAGGGAGGAGGCAGGCGGAGCTTTCAAGGGAACTGTGGAACAGCAAGCAGCAGTCCTTGCTGCCGCGGTGCGTGCGGGTTGCCCGTGGGTGGACATCGAGTTCGAGTCCATCAAGGCAGCGGGTTCCTCGCTGCTGCGGCAATTTCACCCGGCAAGGGTGATGGCTTCCTATCACAACTATCGTAAGACCCCCGCGCTCGGCGCCGTCTATCGCCAACTCGCTCGCCTCCCGGTAGATATGGTCAAGGTCGCCACGCAGGCGCAGCATTTGCGTAACAACATTCAAATCCGCCAACTGCTCAAGACCTATCATCGTCATCGTCCGAAGCTTGTGGCGATGGCTATGGGCGCATCGGGCATCCCCTCGCGATTGTTGGCTCTGCTTTGGGGTTCGGCAATCACTTACGCTTCCCCGGGAAACCATTCGGTGGTGCCCGGCCAAGTTGCCGCAGAAATCATGCGGTCCATTTACCGGGTGGACCGGCTTGACCAGCGCACCCAGCTTTATGGCGTGGTGGGGTCACGCGCTTCGATTTCCCTTTCGCCCGCCATGCAAAACGCGGCTTTCCAGGCCAAGCATGTGAATGCCGTTTTCCTGCCCTGCGAGACCAATCAACTCTCGGACTTCCTCACCTTCGCGCGCCAGGCGGGCTTGTTCGGCTTCGCTGTGACCATGCCCTACAAGCGCGCCGTGCTGCGTTCGCTCGATTGGGCTGACCCGCTCGCCACTCGCATCGGCGCGTGCAATACCGTTGCCGTTCAGCACGGCAAATGGATGGGCTGGAATACCGACGCGGCGGCGGTGGTCGAAGTGCTCACGAAGCGATTGAGGTTGTCCGGCAGCCGCATGTTGATTTTGGGCGCGGGAGGAGCCGCCCGCGCCGCCGCCTACGCCTTGCGCGACGAGGGCGCAAGAGTCCTCGTCGCGGCGCGCCGCGAGGAGATGGGGCGGCGGCTGGCGCGCGCGGTCAATGGTGAAGCGGTCTCCTGGGAGGGCGCCGAGGGGCTGGAAGTAGATGCGGTGATTAATGCTACTCCGGTGGGCATGTACCCCTACGTGGATTCTTCGCCCCTCGACTTAGCGCGTTTGCGAGCGTCTGTGGTTTTCGATATGGTGTATTACCCCCTCGCCACGCGCTTCATCACAGAGGCCAGGGGACGCGGCTTGATCACGATCTCCGGCCTTGAAATGCTGGTGGCGCAAGGCGCGCGTCAATTCGAAATCTGGACTGGGCTCACGGCCCCACGTGCCCTCATGGAGCAGGCCGTCCGCCAAGTCCTGGATCGCTCCACCGGCGGATAGACGCTCGTCGGTAAGTCGTCAGTTGTCAGTCGTCAGTTGAAAAGGAGAGCTGTGCGCGGGATGCGGGCGCTTTTCCCCGATCCGCGACTTGCTGACTCCTGACTCCTGAATCCTGACTCCTGAATCCCGAATCCTGAATCCTGTATGCTTGACATCCAACCCACTTTCGCCGAATTCCAGCGCTTGGCCCGCCGGGGAAACGTTGTGCCGGTTTACCGGACGATTGTTGCGGACCTGCTCAGCCCTGTTTCTGCTTACTTGCGACTTTCCCCTGAGACCTCTGCCGGGGCGAGCCGTCGTGCCCCTGCCGGCAAGGCGCATCCTTACAGTTTTTTGCTGGAGAGCGTCGAAGGCGGCGAGCGCATAGGGCGCTACACTTTTTTCGGCGTTGACCCGTTTGAGGTGATTTCCTCTCGCGGCGATCGAATTACCATCGCCCGGGGCTCGCGGCGCAGGGAAGAATCCGGTGACATCTTCGATTGCCTGCGTCAGGTGGGCGCGCGTTACCGCTCCGTGACCCTGCCCGGCCTGCCGCCATTCACTGCCGGCGCCGTGGGCTTTCTTGCCTACGAAGCGGTGCGCAAGCTGGAGCGCCTTCCGGCCCGTGTCGAGATGGACGTTGACGTGGACGACGCTGCCTTCATGTACTTTGCCAACCTCGTCGCTTTCGACCACGTCCAGCACCGCCTGTTCCTGATTGCGAATGTTCTGACGGAAGAAGGCAGTGGCGCCCTGCGCGCCAAGTACGACGCCGCGGTCCACCAGCTCGCGCGTATGGAAAGCCTGCTGCGTCGCCCGCTCCTCCTGCCACGCCTCCGCCCGCCTCGCGGTCCCTGGCGCGTGCGTCACAACATGACCCGCCGGCGTTACGAAACCATGGTGGAGCGCGCGAAGGAGTACATCCGCGCCGGCGACATCTTCCAGGTTGTGATCTCGCAACGCTTGGAAGCGCCGGTGCGCGTCCCGCCCTTCGAGATTTATCGCGCCCTGCGGGTGGTGAACCCCTCGCCTTACATGTACTACCTGCGCATGGGCGATTCCACCATCCTCGGCTCTTCCCCGGAAATGCTGGTGAAGGTTTCCGGACGCGAAGTGGAATACCGGCCCATCGCCGGAACGCGCCCCAGGGGAAAGACGGAGGATGAGGACAAGCGGCTGGAGGAAGAACTGCGCGCCGACCAAAAGGAGCGCGCCGAGCACATCATGCTCGTGGACCTGGGCCGCAACGACATCGGGCGCGTGTGCGAGTTCTCGACCGTGCGCCCCAAGGAGATCATGTTCGTCGAGCGCTATTCCCACGTGATGCACCTGGTCTCATCCATTCGCGGCCGGCTCCGCCCGGATGCGGATAGTTACGCCGCGCTGGCCGCCTGTTTTCCCGCTGGCACGCTCACCGGCGCGCCCAAGGTGCGCGCCATGGAAATCATCGACGAGCTCGAACCCACGCGCCGCGGCCTCTACGGCGGCGCGGTACTCTACCTCGACTTTTCCGGCAATCTCAACTCCTGCATCGTCATCCGCACGGTGCTCATCAAGGGTAAGCGCGCATACCTGCAGGCTGGGGCCGGAATCGTTGCGGACTCCGTCCCCGCCCGTGAACACCAGGAATGCCTCGATAAAGCCAAAGCCGTCCTCGAAGCTTTCCAAATCGGCGAGAGGGGTTTGTAGGGGCAGGATGGCCGCGGCGGGCGCCTGATTGCTGATTGACCCGCCGTGGCGGGCTGATTGTCGATTGCTGACTGCCCATCGCTGATTGCCTCGCCGTGGCGGGTCGTTCCCTCTCCATCCCGCCTCGCTGAAATGTAGTGGCCAGTAGGCAGTAGGCAGAAAGCAGGCGTAGCGCAGGTCCGCTCTCCGGACCAGCGGCCCTTCAAAGGCAGTAGGCGGCCGGCGGTGACGAGAAATGACAAGGCAACTCAGAATTCATCATTCAGAATCCCCCCACGTACCACCTACGGCCTGCCACCTACCACGTGCCATCTGCTAACTACCTGTGTTTTCAATGACATACCAGTTTGAAGGGCTAAGTGCCTTTGTTTTCAATGACATTCCAGCTTTTTCCCACTTTTTCCACAGCTGTCCTTTGTTTTCAATGACATTCCCGCGTCGTTCGTTCAATTTTAAAAGTTACTAGTTCTTTCTTTCCTTGTCGGCTGAGACATCTTGTCCAGATCCGCCATGCCCCCGAAGAGCCCCCTCCGTCCCGCCTCGCTCAAATGCAGTAGGCAGTCGGCAGGAAGCAGTCGGCAGGAAGCAGGCGTAGCGCAGCTCCCGCTCTCCGGACCTGCGGCCCTTCCAAGGCAGTAGGCAGCCGGCGGTGGCGAGAAATGACAAGGCAACTCAGAATTCATAATTCAGAATTCCCCCACCTACCACCTACTAACTGCATTTGTTTCCAACAGCATATCGGCCTTGAAGGGCTAAGTTCCTTTTTTTTCACAGACATTCCAGCTTCTCCCTCACTTTTCCACGGCGGTCCTTTGTTTTCAATGACATTCCCGCATCGTTCCTTCAAATTTTAAACTTACTAGTTCTTTCTTTCCGTGTCGGCTACGACATCTTGTCCAGGGGCGCCATGCCTCCGAAGAGCCCTCTCCATCCCGCCTCGCTCAAATGCAGTAGGCAGTCGGCAGTCGGCGGTGGGGAGAAATGACAAGGCAACTCACAATCCGCAATTCAGAATCAGACTCCAGCATTGCTCCAGCCCCTGTCGCGTGACACCTGGCACCTGTCTCTTACGCAACCCCACTTACCATGCTAGGCTATCACATTGACCGTAGCTTGTCAAGGGTCTTTTTCGAGGCGTGTCACAGGCGCCGCCCGTCATTCGTGGAGGATGACCCCACCGTGTGTGATTCTGAGCATGCATAGCCGAAAACGGCTATCCGTGATGTCAGAAATGGCTGCCGCAGGGTAAGACCGAAGGGTGATTTTTCTGTGCCCTGCAAGGGCACCAGATAGTAGCCGGAGGCAACGCCCCCGGAATGCGCGACGCTCGTTCCCTGACCCTGATGGGGCCGAATTGCCCTGAGCCGTAGCACTAAGGGACATCATCTTCTCCTGCCGCGAAGAAAAAACTCACCACAGAGCGCACACCCCGGCCCGCTGGCCGCAACCAAAATGAGCTTCTCCGTGTTCTCCGACCCTTCAAAGCTTCAACACAGAGGCCCCGGAGGATCTCAGTGACCTCCGTGTTAAGTCTTTTCTTTCGATGGAGGACACGGAGGCCTAATTGGTTCGAGAAGAAATCTTCGCGCGCCGACAAGAAGTTTGCGAAAAGTAGTACAGCGCGGCATAGCCGCAACCAAAAGCAGATTCTTCGCTGCGCTCAGAATGACATGTCATCCTGATCCCGCCTTGCGGGAGAAGGATCTGCTTTTCTTCGCGCCGCGCGACGAAGTTGACGCCTTGTGCTACAGAGACCACAGAGAAAAGTACTTCTGCTCGCGCGAGCAGGGATTACAAGGTTACGGTTCCTTGTTTGCTGACCCACAGTCTTTGCCTGCATCTCTTCTCCGTGACCTCTGTGGTCCCGCAGGCGCGGGATGAAATCCTTCTTGGGTTGCGGCCGTCCCGCGCCGTGTCTCTGTGGTGAAAAGGCCCTTTATGATAGGATCCTCATAGGGTCAGACCATGAAGCAGCCTGAAGTGTCAAAACAACCTGAAGCCGCAGGCGCCGCAGCGGAACCTATCGTCTTCTCCATCCTGCGCGCCTCGCAATGTTCCCAGTGCAAGACGGAGCTGGAGTCTGGAAGCTTTCTCACTCTGGAGAAGGGCCAGCCGCTGTGCACGACCTGCGCGGATCTGGACCACCTTGTCTTTCTCCCGCGAGGTGACACGGCACTTACCCGCCGCGCCCGCAAGCACAGTTCACTCTCCGTGGTCGTGGTCAAGTTCAGTCGCGCGCGCCAGCGTTATGAACGGCAGGGAGTCCTGGTCGAGGAGGCCGCCCTCGATGAAGCACAGGAGGAATGTCTCTCCGACGAGGAGGTGCGCGCCCGGCGTCGTGTGCGCGAAGCCGCGCGGCGCCAGGAGGAAGACCACGAACTGGTCCAGGAGATGGCCGGAAAGATCCGAGCTTTCTTCCCCGGCTGCCCTCCGAGCGAAGCCCTGGCCATTGCCCGGCACACCGCCGAGCGCGGCAGCGGGCGCGTGGGCCGCTCAGCTTCAGGCCGCGCACTCGATGAGGGCGCCCTGCGCTTGGCCGTCATCGCCTCCATCCGGCACAAGCATACCCATTACGACAAGCTGTTGATGCGGGGGTTGGAGCGGAGTGAGGCCCGATGGGCAGTACAAGACAAAATCGAAGAGGTGCTCTCGAGCTGGGAAAGCCCGGAGGCCAGTAATCGTTAACCATACAGGATAGCTACGTTTCGCCCATCACGGTGACCATCACCGTGCGCTCGCGTCCGCGCACATCGCACTCGAGATGGAAGATCTGCTGCCATGTTCCGAGCAGCGGTTCGCCTCGAGCAATGGGTACGGTCAGTGAGGGGCCGAGCAGGGTTGCCTGCAAATGCGAATGGCCGTTGCCGTCGTGCCACGCCTGCTCGTGGCCGTAGTTGCGACTAGGGGGGATGAGCTTCGCGAGGATGGCCGGCAGGTCATGCTGTAGCCCGGGCTCAAACTCGATGGTGCCAATTGCCGCCGTGCTGCCGACATTGAAAACGTTGACGGTCCCGGTCTTGATGCTCGAGGCAGCGACGGCGGCAGCCACCTGAGGAGTGATGTCGTGCATGTCGCCTTGCCCTGCGGTGCGAAGTGAAAACTGCTGTTGGTGAACCATATCCCTATGTTCCCACAACGCTGGCAATTGTGGAACATTTTTTGTTCAGGCCCGCCAGCGCCTGAAGGCTTCCATCGCGGATTTTGTGTGTGCCAGGCGCGAACGTGGTCTCCTCAAAATGACCGACATCACCTCTGTTCTCTAACCGGAAGCTCAACAGCGAGATGACAATTCGAATCCGGCTCACCGCCCGGCCAGAGTGGCGACGAATGGCCGGCGAAAACGGTTGAAATCAAACAGCCGGGCTCGGTCCCGCCCTGCGGCCACCGTTGCATAGTCGCATCACACGAGAGGCGGCCTGTGGCAGACTGTCGCAATTCTGTGGTACGCTGGGGCCATGGAGATTACGGTCACCCTTCCCGATGATTTGGCGGCTCCCCTGCTGCCTCCTGGCCAGGAACCGGCCCGCGCCGTTTTGGAGGCCATCGCCCTCGAAGCCTACCGCCAGCGGCGCATCACCGGGTACCAGCTCCGCACGCTCCTGGGCGTCCCTTCGCGCTACGAGCTCGACGGCTTCCTGAAAGAGCATCAGGTGGAGAAGTATACGGCCGAAGATTTTGAGCATGACCTCGCCACCATCCGGCACATCGAGGAGATTCGGGAGGCCGAACGCCGCGCATGATCGTCGTGGCTGACGCCGGTCCTCTCCATTACCTGGTGCTAGTCGGAGCCGTGGATGTGCTCCAGCCTCTCTACACGCGTGTGATCGTGCCCCAGACCGTCGCCAGGGAGTTGCAAGGAGCCGGGGCGCCTGACGCGGTCCGGACGTGGGTCGCGCCGCCGCCGGAGTGGTGTGAGATCCGGCCGGACCCGCCTTCCCATCCTGCGCTCCAGTTTCTCGATCCCGGTGAACGCGCGGCGAACGCGCTGGCGCTGTCGCTCGATGCCGACCGCCTCCTAATCAACGAGTGGGAAGGGCGCGCCGAAGCCGATCGCCGGCATCTGCACGTTACCGGTACCTTGGGTATCCTGGCCGAGGCCCATCAACAGCGCCTGCTCAATTTCGAGACGGCGCTCGCCCGACTGCGCCAGACCAACTTCTACCTTTCGGCGGAACTCGTCGATCGCGTGCGTCGTAGTTTCAAACTCCGTTGATCGGTGACTCGACCGTCCGTCAGCGGCGCATTTCCAGTGGTTTGTGGAGTAGATTCCCCGTCGATTGGGTGATCGTGGGCGGAGAATTCGTCCTACACATCGCAAAGAACGCGGGTAAGCGCCACCCGCCGATGCGGCTTCGCGGGGGCCAAGGGGATAAATAGTCCTTTCCACCTTGCGGTGAATAGCGCTCATTCGACGCATTTTGTGCGTAGAATGCAGTTGACTCCGGAACGTGGAAGGCATCGTTGAAATGATGCTTGACGCCACGAGGCACTTCGAAAAGCCGCTTACCGTAAAAAGACTGTTCGCATGGCATGCGTCGCTGTTTCCGACTGGACGGAGCGGGATGAGTCCGATTAGGGTCGGCGCGTGGAGGGATGACAGCAGCGGCCCGATGCAGGTTGTCTCCGGGGCGGTCGGAAGGGAGCATGTCTATTTCGAGGCGCCAGTCACCAGCCGGCTGGACGCGGAAATGAACCGTTTCCTTGATGGGTTCAACGGAAATGAGGAAGACGATTGGGTGGCGAGGGCTGGGATAGCTCATTTGTGGTTCGTCACGATCCACCCATTTGACGACGGAAACGGTCGCATCGCGCGCGCCCTTACTGACATGGCGCTGGCACGCTCGGAAGGAAGTCCGCGACGCTTCTACAGCATGTCAGCTCAGATGCGGCAGGAGCGTGCCGCGTATTACGACATTCTGGAGCAGACGCAGAACGGCGGGATGGACATCACGCCTTGGATGGCGTGGTTCCTGGGCTGTCTCGGCCGCGCCATCGAAGGCGCGCAAGCCACTCTCGGGACTGTCCTAATCAAGGCGCGCTTCTGGGAATCCGTGGGGGATTTTCGGCTGAACGAACGACAACGCCTTGTCCTTAACCGGCTTCTCGACGGCTTCGAGGGAAAGCTAACCACATCAAAGTCGAAAATCCTCACATCGCCTGCCGCATCGTCGATTCGGTAAAGAACTCGATAATCGCCCACGCGAGCCCGCCAGCCTTGTTTCAGTTTCCCCCGCAGCATCTTGACCCCAGTTGGCCGGGGGTCCTCCGACAAAGCAACAATCGCGGCGTCGATCCTTTCCGCAACTGGTTTCGAAAGCTTTTCCAGTTGCTTGGCAGCGCGAGCGTCGATGAGGACTCGGTATTTCACAATTTGCCGGCCCGCTTCAGCCGTCGGCGCACGGCTTCATACGGAACCAGCTTCTTGGAAGTTCTTTCGGCGCGATCGAGAGCAAGCGCGTCCTCGAGATCTTCAAGCTTCTGCAGCATACGGCGGTACTGGTTCATATCCAGCAAGACCGCTTCTCTCCGGCCACTCGTTCCGACTACAAACTTTGGAGCAGTTCCCATACGTGAAATCATAGCACTGACCCGTGGAGCCGTCCACGCGGGGAAAACGGCCGCCGCCGCCAAGCTGCGAGAGATCGCCCGCCTTGCGGTTCGTTTGACATAACCAAGCGTCGCCTCTACACTGGCATCAGCGGGAAATCGCCGAGTCCGCCGGGAGAATTGGCCCTGCCTAGCCAACTGAAGCCCGAATAGGAACACCGTATTGCGGAAGCGTTACGCTCCGGCGCTTATCAAAGCCCCGACGACGTGATCGACCGGGCGCTCGAGGTGCCGCATGAGCGGGATGAATGGTTAATGGCCAATCGCCAAACCGTGGATGCCAAGATCCGCAGGGGAATCGAAGAACTTAATCGGGGAGAAGGGATTCCCGAGGACGTACTGGACGCGCACCTTGAACGACTGAAAGCTCAACGGGATGGGTGGGAGGCGACGGGACAGCCCACGGAGACACGGCCATGACCATCGAACTGAAACGGGAACATCAGCAAATGATCGACCTGGCGATCCGGTCCGGAATTTATCATGACTCCGGCGAGGTGCTGGATCAAGCGTTCGAGATCATCCGTGCACAACTTCACAGCGAAGATTGGCTGGCAGAGCAACGCGAAGCGGTGGCGGCCCAAATTGCCACTGGCTTTGCGCAAGCGGAGCGCGGCGAACTCATGGATGGTGAGGCGGCGATCGAGATGCTGCATCAACGGCGCGCCGCGCGCTTGAAGACACGGGGATGAGTGCGTCCTTCCAACTCACCCCTCAGGCAACCGAAGACCTTGATGGCATCTGGTGGTTCATTGAGGAAGACAAGCTTCATGATCGTCAAACCGGGAGTAAACGCCACTAAGATGTCGAGAGGTGGACTGGCTCTCACCCTCACTTTAAGCGCGGCCCGGTAGGCGTCTTCAAATCCAGCCACACTCATCGCGACATCCTCATCCGGTGGCCAACGAATCTTCCCTTTGGCGTCCGCAATTGCTCCGAAGGGTAAGATATCGATGAGTAATTCGCCTCGGTACAGCAGCCGCTGGACCTCCTTGGTTTGATTGAAGTGTCCACTTGTCAAAAGTGATGCCTTCAATTTCTTAAACTCATCCCAACTGGCGACGCGAATGCCGAAATCTTTGTCCAGCGTGGCCTGCTTGCTGGGTAACCCGTAACCCAGCTCAAGGATCATGTCTCTTGCGGTTGCGCCCACAACGAAGAACGAGATGCCCAGGGAGCAGGCCACGTCGCTGAGCGTTTCATAGAGAGCAAGGGACACTGGATCAATCTTCCCGGACAAGTCCAGCAAGTTGCTCATCGTATATCCGCCTTGCAGTCTCAAGGTTCCGAGCACCCCCTGTTGCCAGCAGGTCTGCGTATACAAGCAAAGGGTGTACGATCTCGGTGTTGGTCCAATCACACTTCGTATCCCAGAAGGCCTCTAGTAGTTCGACGTTTCCTCTTGGGTCTGTCCGCAATCGGTTGGCAGCTAAGAATCTCCCGGGCAGGTCTCGGATGTACACGGTCACCAACTCCGGCTTCAGGTAGCCGGTAAGGCGCGCCGCGGCTATTTCAGCTCCCCAATACGCGCCAAAGTCGCCTATTCGCGTGTGCTCCCACCAGTTCGGATCGGGTGCAGCATACCTTCCAAGGAGCAGTTTCGGCCGCAGTTGGTTGGGGAATGTTGCTACCCAACGTTCAAGCAACTGTTGTTTGCGGATCAACCTTCGTCCGCGCTTACCCATTTGCAAGAGATGGCCGAGCCTTTCCAGATCGTTCAGAACCCATGCCACTGTGCCCAGCGCAACATGGGCAGTCTGCGCTATCGTTCGATAGGGTGCGTCAGCCAATTCTTGCCGGCAGAGCAATGCGAATACTACCCGCAGGCCAGCCGGCACAAAAGCGCGGGTGGGCCTTTGCTCGGGTATTCTTACTGGCGGCTTGTGACCTTTCATGTAAATGAGAATAGGGGGTGCGTTGACGTACGCATTTCCCAAGGTGTCCAGGAAGGGGACATCCATCTGTTTCAGTCGCTCTGCCATGTTCGGATTCACATACTGTGTTACCAAGAGGACTTTTTCCGGCAGCCGTTTCATCTGCTCGATCGCTTGACCGAGAGTTTGAGGGTCCAGCGTTCGCTTGACTTCTGCACCGAAGCGCCTTTCCGCGTGAGGGAATTCAAAGCGCAATCTTGCATCCGCTTGAGGCCAGTCTCGCCTGGGCTTCAATCGCTCGAAACGCACACGAATTCCGGTGGTCCGGCGAAATGCCTCAATGGCCTTCTGTAAGAGTTCGGTTTCGGTCTCGCGCTGCTCCATTTTCGGCAACCCTCAGGTTCTTGCCCTTGAAAGGGAAGTTCACTTCACCTAAACCTTCTCGTTCACTATTAGACGATGTTCATTATAACTGAACAAGACTATGAAATGAACGAACTTCTTTAACGTCTTGTCAAAATTCTCCCAAAACGTTGAAATAACATGACTTATATATCTACATGCGGCTCCTCACGCTCGGTTTTTCCCCCTAGCAGGTTTATGAAAAATGTCTTCGCAGCCCCTGAACAGGTTCATGGCGTCTTGTAGCGCTGAGCTTTAGCTCAGCACGTGCCGACCTAGAGGTCGGCGCTACCATGTTCTTCATCAACCTCCTAGAGGACTCCGCTCTCTCTGATCGCAAGTCAGTTCCCAGTGCGCAGGGCTCGCGACAGGTAGGATATGCAAAAACAGCATCATCACCATAACCGCTTCGATGGGATTTCCCCCTTCGCTGAATTTCGAGTCTTAACGGTTGGGCGCAAAAAAGGGGACAAGTCCATGTTGTTGATCCAACGCCCTTGTTTAGGTAAGAATAAAATGCCGTGACTTACTTAGTATAATGTAGTGGGATGCGATGTACGGTGGGTGCCCAATGAAGGTCGAAACCAGCGTCGTCACAACCAAGGGACAGCTCGTCATCCCCGCTCGCCTGCGCCGGCGATTCGGGATCAAAAAGGGGACGATGGTTACCTTTGTGGAAGATGACGGGCGTATCATCGTTCAGCCCGTCACTCGCGAATTCACTCGCGGCCTGCGCGGGTCGCTCAAAGGGGAACCGTCAGCGCTCGCCGCCCTGCTCGAGGAGCGCAAGCGCGAGCGGACCCTATGAGAGCCTACGTGTTGGATGCCAGTGCCCTCATGGCGTTTTTCGAGGACCGCGGGGGCGTCGACAAGGTCGAAGAACTGCTGGCAAAGGCAGCGGAGGCCAAACAACCGCTCGCTATGTCGGTGATCAACTGGGGCGAGGTTTATTACTCGGTCTGGCGCGCACGCGGGGAAAAAATGGCGGCGGCCAAGCTGCACGATATCGCCCAGCTTCCCATTGAGATTGTCGGGGTTGAGGTGGAACTCGGCAAATTGGCGGCCAGCCTCAAGGCCCAACATAATCTTCCCTACGCAGATTGCTTCGCCGCCGCTCTCGCGCAGGCTAGGAAGGCGACCTTAATCACGAGTGACAGGGACTTCGAGCGCGTGGGGACGACCCTCAAAATCTTCTGGGTCTCAAGGTGCAGGCTGGAGCGAGGTAGCGCGGACCTGTTGTCCAAGGTCCGCGGCTTTTCAGGACCGCACGCACGAAAACCGCGGACCTCTGAGAAGCGAGGTCTGAGCTCGTCAGTTTTCCTAAGTGCGCATAACGCTACATCTCAGCCACGGCGGCTCATGCTCGCACCAGACACCGTGGGCTGCAATCGCTTGTCAGGCGACGGCTCTCCGCGTTACAGTTGAGCTATGAAAGTTGCTTTCGAGCTCGCGCCCGCCCAAGCCGAGAAACTCCGTCGGGAGGCTGAACGCCTAGGAGTTGCGCCTGACGAATTGGCCTGTGCCGCTTTGTCGGATCTGCTAGCCAGCCGGGACGAGGCCTTCCAGGCTGCCGCAGAACGAGTGTTGCGCAAGAACGGGGCACTGTACCGGCGCCTGGCCTGATGCGATACCTCACGCTGGGAGAGGTCGTCGAACTGCACCGCGCGGTCATCGAGAAGACCGGCGGCATGGCGGGTATTCGCGACCTGGGTGCTCTCGATTCCGCGCTGGCACAACCGGGAGCGACCTTCGGCGGCGTCGAGCTCCACCTCTCGCTGGTGGACAAGGCTGCCGCGCTGTGTTTCTCCCTCGTGCGTGACCATGCGTTTCTGGATGGGAACAAGCGCGTCGGGCACGCCGCGATGGAAACGTTCCTCGTCCTCAACGGCAGTGAGATCGAGGCGTCGGTCGATGAGCAGGAACGTCTGATGCTCGACATCGCCGCGGGTCGCTTGAGCCGCAACGAAGTCGCCGCCTGGCTTCGCGAACACGTCCGATCTCTTTCCTGAAGGGTCGCCGCCGGTTTCGCGGGTCGCTAAATGGGGAAGTCACAGCGCTCACCGCCCTGCTTGAGGAGAGTAAGCGCGAGCCGACCCTACGAAACCCTACGTGTTGGATGCCACCGCCCTCATGACGTTTTTCGAGGACCGTCCGGGGTCGACAAGGTCGTAGAGCTGCTGGCGAAGGCGGATGAAGTCCTGCGTTACGGCTCAGATCAAAGAACCCTTTTGTTCGAGGGTTGAGGCGGGAAATGGCACAGGCTTCGGCAATTGAGTGGACGGAATCCACCTGGAACCCGCTCACCGGGTGCACCAAGATCAGCCCGGGGTGCAAGCATTGCTATGCGGAGCGGATGGCGCTGCGACTCCAGGCCATGGGTCAGCCGAATTACGCGAATGGCTTTGACCTGACCCTCCATGAAAACGCCCTGGAGCTGCCCCTCAAGTGGAAGAAGCCCCAGACCATCTTCGTAAACTCCATGAGCGATCTATTCCACAAGGCTGTGCCTGTGGAATTCATCCTCCGAACTTTCGACGTCATGTGCCGGGCCGACTGGCATCGGTATCAGGTCCTGACAAAGAGGTCAGACCGCTTGCTGGAACTTTCGCCCCTGCTCCCCTGGAAGGCGCACATCTGGATGGGTGTGAGCGTCGAGAATCAAAGCTACACATTCCGCATTGACCACCTTCGCCACACCGGTGCAATGGTCAAATTCCTGTCGCTCGAGCCGCTTCTAGGCCCGCTGCCCAGCCTGAATCTCGAAGGCATCGATTGGGTGATCGTGGGCGGAGAGTCCGGGCCCGGCGCCCGCCCTATAGATCCAGCCTGGGCGTTAGAGGTCCGGGACCAGTGTCTTGACGCGGGCGTTCCTTTTTTCTTCAAGCAGTGGGGCGGGACGAGAAAGAAGAAATCCGGGCGGGAACTCGACGGCCGAACGTGGGATGAAATGCCCGCGATGGCCTCGGCTGTCGCCATGTGAAGATACTGACTCACGCGAGCCCAAGGTGACGATTCTGGGGCGAGTTCGCCGCACACATCCCAAAGAACGTGATGTACGCGCCACCCACCCGGGCCGGGAAGGCAATCTTAGTCACAAGTGACAAGGACTTCAAGTGCGTGGGGACTGCCACCAAAATCCTTTGGGTCTGGGGTTGCAGGCTGGAGCGCAGGCTTGTAGATTAAGTCTGCGGCCCTTTACGGGCAAAGCAAAGAGCCGCGGGGTTAACGGACGAATTCGGGCTACCTGCTCTTGACAGCCCTTCGTAGGGAACCGGCGAACTTCCAAGAAGACCGGCGCGTGGGAGGGTTACTACTCGCCCTACAGCCCTGGATAGGCGAGAGTCGTCTGTTAGGAAAGAATGCGATGATATATCTCTGCTTCCACAGTGACGCCGTTCACGGTCGCTCTCTGAAACTCCACCCGAAACTCTCGTCCCTCCAGCGGTAGCCATTCATATCTGAGAAGGTCCGCTACTCCCTCGCCAAGATCATGGTGCTCTGCGAGCATTTTGTTGAACGCGTCGTAGGCTACCACATATCTGTCCTGTTGGACCGGAATCCACACCAGATGGTCCCGGGCAACTAGCAGGAATCTCACAGCGGCATAGGCGTTCAGCGAAAGCGCGCATGCACCGATCGATTTCAGATGCTCCGGGTTCGTAGCAACAAACTCTTGAATTCTCCTTAATTGCACCCCGGCACCGTACAGCAATTCTTCATCGCGATCAACGTGCTCCCTCGGAAGAAGTGTCTTGCGCGTCCACTTCATTTCGCAAATGAGGAGCGTCGAGGAATTCAGGTCTTCCAATAGCAAATCTATGTCCGGCCGATTTCCTGGCAAAGATATGGGGCCCGATATAGAAAAGTTGTGTGGATTGCTCGCGACCAGATCATTTCGCATCTCCTCTTCTTTGCCCTTGGAAAACTGTTGGTATTCATTCCGATGGGTGTATGAAAAGACCCGCAGGATGTTCTCGTCGGCTCGGCTGTTCAGCGGCAGACTGGGGATAAGGAATATCAACGAGTCGTTGGGAGTTGCGGGAATAAATGGGTGTATGTAGATTTCCAAAGGACGGGTTCGACCGAAGGTCAGGTCAGATAGGATTTGATCGACAAGAGTGGGCGCAAGCCCACTAATCCATGCTAGGTCACCAATCCAGTCGGTCCGATGTTTTGCCAAGAGTGCCGAATCTACCGGGTATTGCCCCGACATCTGACTCCATCGAAAACATAGATGTTCATGGATGCTGGAGACCGCTAACAACGCTGCGTAGAAGCTCCGGAACTCTCCCATCGTGTATCCACCAAGTCGCAAGCTAGGGGCCCAACGTGATGCGGATTCCAGTCGACGCCGGTATATGGCGCTAAGCCGGGACTGAAGGTCGCGGGGCTCAGGATAGGTAAAGCCGCGAAAGCCCACGGGCTGACAGGCACCTGCCAAACTTTGCATCGAAGCCATCACGTCCGGATCTTTTATAAAGTCCTTACCGCGAGGTTCATCGATCGTGGCCGGCCAGTTACCCACCCGTACTCCTTGCTGAAACGCTCTGATTCTTCGCTGATTGTCTTCGACGAGGGTAGTGAATCTTACGCAGTTCGCAGAGATTAGCTCGGCGGCGACTCGGTCCTTGCGCCACATCGGAAAGTTTGACAGAAAGAGCGAGTAATTGTGCGCCACATTTTGCAGCTGGAGAGCCGCGCTGGCTATCTCCTCATCCCATGGCGGTATTTGCGTGTCGCTCGCTGCACAGTGCTTGCGCACCCATGGTAGAAAGGTAGCGCCGGCCTTGCTGAGATTGATCATTGTTTCTCTGTGGCGAGGAGAACCAAAGCCAGATTTTTGAATGGCATCTTCTATGCTTAAAATATTCTGAGTTAATACCGCCCAAGTCGCAACATGCATCGGGTACGCGTATAAAGCTAACCCGGACTCACACTGATCGGCGCGACGCTCTAGTTGGTCGATCTGTGCCACCGTCTCAGGAGAATCATCTTTTCTTAGCATTGGGCCCATTCGCTGACCATGGTGTTGTAGTGGCTCTGGCTTTGACGAATCCGCGACGGTGCTCTCGCTCGCGAATGATCGCGTCGCAACATGCGGGGAGGTTTCTAACGGCGTCTGGGATCTGGAATAGCTCTCTTGCGCGCCGTGCATTGCCCCAAGGGGTACGCCATCCTTTCTAACTCCGAAGGAGAAGCTCAGGGACTCCTCTTGGTATTTGTAGACTATTCGCTTGACCCCCGATCTCATGTCCCAATAGCGCGGCAGCACTCTGTCCAACTCGGCGAGACCAGTCTTGAAAAATGTGTCGATCTGGGCACCAGTCGGATTCGTGAGAACGACATCCACCTCGATCTCGTGGTCCTCGCCACTGACAATCGCCTTCAGCATCAGCAGATTTTCTCTTTTGCTGACTCTGTCTCTCCGGAAGAGATCCTTCAACGCTGACTTCAGAGCATCGAAACCGTCAGCGCCCAGTTTGTTGAGGAAACCTGACGCGATGGACGCGAGGGCGAAGCTACCCACGATGATCAGAATCGATATCGGCTCCAGAGCTTTCTTTACCTGTTGCTGAGGGCGTGTACCGAACAGGCCCGCGATGCGCTTTATAAGCGCCTGGTCCTCGGGATCGGCGAAATTCCTGTCGTATTCGATCACGAGGCTCTCGCCTTCGACACCAAGTATTGGTATCTCCCGTGAATCGGATTCTAGCCGGATTTCGTCCCCAGGTTCGAAGATCTCCATCAGTCCCTCGACCCCATACTCCCCGTCCGCAAGTTGCTTTACCACGGCGGACACTACTCTTCCCACAGGAGCAATTCTTGGGTCGTGTTGTACCCCGAAAGGCAGGTAACCAGAGTTGATACATTCGGCCAATTGGTGGAGAGCACTAATCGCCATCCTCTCACCATGAAGGTCAAGGTGCGTCGTCGCGAGTATTCCTCTACGGATGATCATAATCATTCTCTAGCGCTCGCAAGGGAGCTGGCTGCAACAATTATACTGCGGCTAGCGCATCCAGGGTTGAGTTTGCGTTCTGTCCTGGCAGAGGCGGGAACGAATTGGCGATCAGAACGCCTCGCATCACGGTAGACACGTATCTGAAGAGCAGGTAGCGCCCGCCGCGGTGGGCGCTACCTGCCGTGCGTCCTCGCCTCGGCGCCGCCTGCATGGTACTTCCAGAATAATACTCATAGTCTCTAGACTTATAGTCTTTGGACAAGCCACCATCTCTGTTTGCCACAGCCACATGGTTTCGTTGTATGCAGAGAAAGAATCCGATTCAGATTAAATTCGGCAAAGTTCTGAGGAAACACCGGAAGGCAAGAGGGCTTACTCAGGAGGAATTGGCGGAGCTTTCGGGCCTTCATTTCACCTACATTGGGTCTGTCGAGCGCGGAGAGCGCAACGTCTCAATTAAAGCCATCGACACCCTCATAAGGGCGTTGGGTCTGACGTACAGAGAGTTCCTTGAAGATTTTTGAAGCGCTCCTCGGACTTGATGAAGAAAACAGGAAGCCATGGCACCGTTTCGGGATGTACTTAACCCGGAGAGTGAGTTCTGGGAAGCGTGTGCTAGGCACACAAATCGGCAGACCACTCGCAAGATTCAGGCAGTCTATCTATGCGACGAGTGCGCGATCCGTCTGACGCACGAGGCGTTCAACGACCGTCCGCCAATTCATCATGGCGAGACACTGCGAGGATTCTGCGGCCTCTGCAATGAGAGCAAGATGGTCGTCGCGCGGTTCTGGTTTGCATGCGAGATATGCTGGAACATCGTGCAGGCCTACCAAAAAGCCAAAGCCGCAAGCCAAGCGGTTCACAACTATTGGAGCGAGCAATGCGCTGTGCGGTTTCCCTTGCTGGAACTCCTTGAAACTGACCCTGTCTACCTTGCGCCTTTTCACCGTGGTGGCAAGACGAAGAGGCAAGGGGCTGAGACTCTCGATGCTCTGGACTTTCGGGTTGGGCGAATCGGACGAACCGGTGAGCCCTTGTTCCATATCGAACTTAAGGCAGGGCCGGGGTCGATCGAGCAAATGAATGAGTTCCAGCTGGACATAAACGATTCAAATGACATCGTTGGTGTAGCCAACAAAACGGGCCTGCCCGTTTACATTTTCCATGTCGAGCTGCGTCACGTTTATGCCGCGGCGACGCGAGCTACAACAGCAGGAGGCATGTGGTGGACAGATATTTTCACGCTCCTCGAAAACAGGCGGGCGGTGAGGCCACGGAGGGGCGAGGACAAGCAGGCAGGCTACTACTCACCCTCAGCCTTCAAATCCATCGACTCCTTCCGTGAGGAGCTTCAAGACGAGCGCTATACAATTTTACGGGAGCGGCTTGCGAGGGGGCGTCTCAATTTCACCTAAGCCCGATGTGCTATAAGAAGAACCGTCAGTCGGCTTCCCAATGAGATCCCTTTCTACCGATTCGTCAAGCTCAGCTTGTTGTGGGAAGCCGTAGCGAATGCGGGACCCGAAGGCCTCGAGTTGTGCCTTGGTGGGGTATTTGAGGTTTCTAAGATCTGTGGCGTTCACTTGGGTGTGCCCATTGAACTGGCGGAAGTAGGCGTCAACAAATGTTGAGTTAAGATACGCCACCAAGCCCCGCGCAAGATCCATTGGCAGCCCATTCCCATCTCGATGGTAGTAGTTTAGATGGTTTTCAAATCCTACCAAAGGTTCCGAGAGGAGAGTCGGATCGTAAAGCGCCGCGACAACGCGGCGGGGTTCCTCCTTTGCGGTGAAGCGTCTAGTTAGGACATACACCCCATTTGGTACCAATGCGTCAAGGGTTTCTGGGCTGATCGCAATGGCGTTCGGTTTCTTCCCGTTTAACTTCGGCCAGGCAATGAACCCATCTTTGAAGTGGCAGGGATGAACTAGGGGGGCACAATCGCGCTGGGGGTAGGATCGCAAGAAACGCCTTGCACGGAAATCCACCACGCGTCCGGTCGATACAGAGAGACCAAGATCGGACAGTGTGCTGCTAAGCGCGGCCATCCGCTCGGCGACCTGTTGATTGGCCTCATCAGGAACAATATGGATAAAAAGCTCCGGATCCCCAGGGTGTACCAGTTCCTCGGGTTTGACGTGCCGAACGGTGGGCGACTCTTCGATTGGCCCAAGACTCATTGACAGCGCCACGGTCTTGGTCGGTTCCGTGCCGCGAACGGCGCGGAATATGATGTTCTCCTGCAGCACATTATCATCCAAAAATACGGTATTACGTGATTCGAACACGTGGAGGCGTCTGAACGCCATGCGAGACAGAAAGTCTTCGCGAAATCCACGAAAGTAGGGACCGTTGCAAAAGCTGCGTGGCGTAATCGCCACTAGTTCTCCCCCGGCGGCTAACATGCGTGCGACCAGAGACACAAACCCTATGTAGAGATTGCTGGTCTCTATTCCGGCGGACCTCAGCACTTCGCGAATGTCCGAACCACTGTTAATCTTACGGTATGGTGGGTTGAGAATCGCCAAATCAAACTGCCCTGCCTCCTCGAACAACGGTGCGCGAAGGGTACTCACCGCCGACTGGATGAAATCTACCGGGTTGATCTCACTATCGAACCGAATGCCAACCTGGGCGCAAAGCTGCTGGCATAGGTTCATCGTTTGGCGTAAGTACCCGGCGAGCACGCTGTCGAGTTCGTAGGCGCACGCAGATATCTCTATGGGGTGATGGTCCCTTGTACATATCTCCGCGACAACCGCGGCAGTAAGAGAACCCACCCCCGCGCCCGCGTCGAGCAGACGGACCGACGCTCGGCGGGCCTCACACATAGACGCCATGAACTTGGCAATCGGGGCCGGTGTCAGGAATTGGCCAAGCTCGACGCGCCGGGAAGGATCTAGCTTCTGCGTGGCCTCAACGCGTAGCTCTTCAACTCTGCGCAATAGTACAGCCGGGCTTATTGAGGAAAGCCCGTCGTTAGGAACTTCTTGCTCGGTCAACCGGTGCATGAGCCCACGCCTTTAGTTAATCATACTACTAGATCTTTCGGCATATAAGCCCCATTAGATGAGAGACAACTAGCGCGGACCTCCGCTTATCAGGTCCGCGGCTTTTCTGGTCATCACATGTTCGGTGCTGTATTGTAACACCGTGTCGCCCCCGTTGCGGGATCGCCCTTTTCTTTCCGCTCGATTCCTCTTCGTCACTGTGCGGTTACTCGATACGGCAGTGACCCATAAGCGCTAACTTAACTGTCAGGCCGGCTCCCAACCCCGCTTGGGCGGGCCTCATCATCTGGCCCACGCTCCCGCATGGCGGGATAAGGAAAAAGGTAAGCAGAAATGCTTCTCAAGCCCCGGCAGGGGCGACACAATCCCGAGGGACCGAGCGGGACTCTTATGTCGCCCGCCGCGGCGGGCTCACGCGCTACTCCGTGCTACGCGGTCCCACGGCTTGCGCCGTGGGCTACATTATTGCGCCACTAACGTGGCTCAGACCCTGCCAAGCGCGCTTACCTTGGCGCTTATAGGGCAGTGACCCGCCCAGGCGGGACGAGTGGCGAGTCCATGCTGTCAGCCTGAGTCCGTTCTTTGGCTGGCGGAGAACGTTTGCTGTCTGCATGCCTCCGGGCGCCCTCACCGGAGCAAGATAGCGCATCAGAGTATCGCTTCCCCAGCGTGAATGCCTGCATCTTCCTGGAGACTCGCCGGCTCGAACGGCAATAAGTGAACGTCATGACCCTTCGGCATTAAGCAGTAGAGAAGATTCGGCAGAGCGGTTTCTTGCGGCGGTTTCCAGCACTGCTGAGTAGTTACTTAACAATCTGCCGTCGGCGAGGCCGTGTGCCCGAAGAAGTTCCATGGCCTGGTGGCAGATCTCGAGGGAAGCTTTCATGAGAAAGGATTTTGCGAGAGACAATATTTTTCCGGAAGCGGCCCCACGGTTGACAAGCTGAGCGCCGGAGCGGATTACCTGACCGGCCACCCATAGTTTGGTACCCAGGTCTGCAACCTTAATTGCACTGGATTGCGAACCCGAAGACAAATCCTCACAACCTTCAGCCTTCTTGATTTGTTCAAGTGCAATCCGGAATGAATCGCTTGCAAGTTGAAAGGCATGATGAGACAGGCCCCAGGGGGAGCCCGCAGATCCGCTTGTCAATCCGGCATCACTCTCCAGGCTCTCCAGCGAAGGTATGAGGTCCTCGCCGCCAAACCCAGGCTCTCCCAGATGCCCGGCAATGGCGAGCCGCAGGATTTCGGAGGCGCCTTCCCCAATGGTTAACAGGCGTAGGTCACGGTAATTCTGCTCGACCTTGTAATCCCTCATGTACCCGTAGCCGCCGAGGAGTTGGATGGCCTCGTCGGCAATGCGCAAGGCAGTCTCCGTAGCAAACACCTTGGCCATGCACCCCTGCACTTTGAAAGGCTTGGATTGATCGGCCAACCGGGCTGCGCTACACTCGGCTTGCCACGCCGCCCACAAACTTTCTTCCATGCCGGAAAGTTTCGTGCGTGTAAGCTCTTGCTCAAAAAGTGTCGCCTTGCCGATGTTTCGCGTCTTCGTGTAACTGGTCGCCCGCTCGAGCGAGTCGCGGGCAAGGCCCAGGGCAAGGGCCGCTACACCAATTCTTCCCCGCGAAAGGACGCGTCGCGTAACCTGTCCAGCGCTTCCCACTGCACCCAGAATAGAGTCCTCAGTAATAAAGATGTCATCAAACCTCACAGCCGCGGTGTCGCTGTGCCACATGCCCATTTTCCCATGGAGCGGCGTGGGGGTGATGCCGTTTTGATCACCTTGCCTTTCCACAAGGCAGGCGGTAATACCTGCGTCTTGCCCGTCCTGGCCGATGGCCCGCGCTATGACGACATAGAGATCAGCGTGACATCCGTTCGTGATAAAGGTCTTCTCTCCGCTCAGTATCCAACCTTGCGAAGTTCTTGAGAGCTTTGCTCTCATATCATTAAAGATGTTACTGCCCGCCTGAGGCTCAGTGAGACACCACGCGCCGATTTTCGTACCCGCCGTCAAGTCAAGGAGGCATTTCCGTTTTTGCTCGGCGCTCCCTGCCAGTAATACATGCGTTGTGGCAAGTGATTCATGAGCAGCAAGCGTGAGGGCCAACGACCCATCATAAGCCGCGATACCCTCGATGACAGGTAGAAACGCTTCCAGCGTTCCACCTTGACCCCCGAATTCACTAGGGATGGCCGTGCCCAGAAATCCACTCCCGGCGGCTAGCGGAATGAATTTGTCTGGAAACTCCTCCTTGCCTAACTCTCTAAGGTACGGCACAAGCTCGCGCTCACCGAATTCACGTACTGCCTTGGCAAGTAGCAATAGATCGTCGTCCTGAAAGACTTCTGCTAGAAGTATGCGCGCCCCCATGCAAAGCCTCCCCCATACTTTATTAGAGCATAATGTGGGAGAATTGGTCTAACGGATGGATTCGTTATGATATTAGAGTGTGCTAGCAACTGTAGGTTTCTGTCAAGAAACGCCTCAGGAAGCTGTCTGATCGGATCTGGAAGGGTGCAGCGCGGAGAAAGCCGTCGCTGCGAAACGCTAACAGGTAACTGACATGCTCTGGGCTAAAAAGCCACTCAAGGAGGTAGCATGAGCGAGCTGGGCTGTGGGTCGGGTCCACTATTTATGAACCCTGATAGCGAAGCCGCCCGCGCCTTTTTTCGGCAGAAGAACAGGGCACTGACGAACAAGCTGATGTCTGTGCAGGAGGCGGTGACAAGATTCGTGAAGGACGGCGACTACATCGCCTCCGGAGGCTTCGGGACCAACCGAATCGCTACGGCAATCCTGCATGAGATATTACGACAAAAGAAGGGGAATTTAGGGTTCGCGGGACACACTGCGACGCACGATTTTCAGATCGTGGCCGCAGGGAACATGCACGGGGAGAGGCTTATAGCGCGCCTCGACTTGGCGTACGTTATCGGGCTTGAGGCGCGTGG
>JBEKME010000032.1:0-54446 GCA_050008675.1 Terriglobia bacterium | reverse complement strand
TAGGTGAAAAGCAGAGAAAGCACGCCGACCGGGATGTTGATAAAGAATATCCAGCGCCAACTGTAATCATCCGTGATCCAGCCACCCAGCGTGGGGCCAAGGATCGGGGCCACCACCACGCCCATGCCGTAAATGGCCATCGCCATTCCCTGCTTATGTTTCGGAAAACTCTCCACCAGGATGGCTTGGGATATCGGTTGAAGAGCACCCCCGCCTGCCCCTTGCAGAATGCGGAAGAGCACGAGCAGGGGCAGCGTGGGGGCCAGGCCGCAAAGGAAAGAGCTGACGGTGAAGATGCCTACGCAGGTCATGTAGAAGCGCTTGCGGCCGAACAGCGAGGAGAGCCAACCCGTAAGGGGCAGCACGATGGCATTGGAAACAAGGTAGGAGGTCAGGACCCAGGTGCTCTCGTCCACGCCTGCCGAGAGGTCGCCGGCGATGTGCGGCAAGGCCACATTGGCGACGCTGGTGTCCAGCACCTCCATGAAGGTGGCCAGCATCACCGTCATGGCAATCACCCAGGGACTTGTTACCCCGTGTTGCCGGGCGCGCCCGAATAAACTTCTCATAAGGTCAGTTCTCTAAAGGCGGTAGGTCGTACGTGGCAGATGGTTGGCGGAATCCGCGGGGGAAGAGGAAACAGAGCAGTTGAAGAGTCGAAAGTCGAAGAGTTGAAAGTTGATACCACCTACCACCTACGGGTAGGTGGGGAAAAGCCCCCCCACATACCACCCACCACCTACCGCATACCACATACGAGTAGGTCCCCCCACATGACACCTACCACCTACCGTATGTGGCGCCCAACGCCCATGGCGCTCAGGATGCTGGACAGCACAACTTCCTCCCCCAACTTGGAGGAGATCATCAGGTCATACAGGTGACGGTTGGACCAGTCCTG
This sequence comes from Terriglobia bacterium, assembly GCA_050008675.1. Lineage (GTDB taxonomy): Bacteria > Acidobacteriota > Terriglobia > UBA7540 > UBA7540 > CAVROP01. The sequence goes on along the minus strand of JBEKME010000032.1, from coordinate 53,545 downwards.
GCTGAAATAGCGGCGGATGAGCGCTGCGCGTTCCCGGTCCCGCGCATCCATGGCCAAGTCGGCTTCCGCGCGGCTTGCATGCCGGCTTCGAACCCGCCGCAAGCGTTCGGCGCGGGGAGCGTATACGAAGACGTGAAAGACATCGACCCGCTTCTGGAGGATGCATTGGCTGGCGCGCCCAACAATCACGCAGTTTCCGATGTCCGCTGCTTCCTCAATCATGCGCTGGGACAGCGAGGCCATGGTGTTAGCATCGAACAATTCGGGGATGGGGCCGGCCATCGTGCCTTGCATCAATCCCCCTTGCCAAAGCGCCCGGACGAGGCGATTGACCCAGGGATCGGGGCGTTCATCGTATTGCTCCGCTACTTTGGGTTCCACCCTGGCAACCTGCGCAATGTTCTCGACCAGGCATCGATCCAGCAATTTCCAATCCAGCCTGTCTGCCAGCAGTTGCGCGATGCGGGCGCCACCGCTGCCGTATTCCCTCGCCACGGTGACTACGCGGAACATGGTTCACCTCATTTCGTGATGATCGTGGCGTCCACATTCATGCCGGGGCGGAGAACGGCCTTGTCCGACGGAACGGGATCGACAAGAATCTTCACCGGAATCCTCTGCACCACCTTGACGAAATTGCCCGTGGCGTTTTCCGGCGGCAAGAGGCTGAGCCGTGCGCCCGTAGCTCCGGCAATCGAATCCACGTGGCCAGTGAAAGTCTCGCCGTACATATCCACTTGGACTTCCGCCTTCTGTCCCGGCCGGACTTTGGCCAACTGAGTCTCCTTGAAGTTGGCGGTTACCCAAATGTCCTGAAGGGGAATCAGGACCAGCAAGCTCTGGCCAGGCTGGACGATCTGGCCGACTTCCACCGACTTCTTGGTCACCACGCTATCTACAGGCGCAACCACGGTTGTGTAGCTCAATTCCAGCTCGGCGGCCTCGAGGTTGGCTTTGGCCTGTCCGACCGCGGCGACAGCGGCAGCAGCATCGGCCTGCTTGATGGGGACCTGTTTGCGGTTGGCTCGCGCCTGCTCGACCCCGGCGCGTGCCTGGTCCACCTTAGCCTTGGCTGCCAACATCGCTGCCTTGGAGATTTCAGCCCCTCTTTCTGCGGCAGTCAGTTGGTCCTTTGCGGCTCTCAGCTCGCTTTCAGCCACACGCGCGCCCGCCAGGTAGGCATCGAACTGTTGCTGAGAGATTTCCGCCTTTTGCAGCAGGGGCTTCATGCGCCCAAGGTCAGCCTGGGCGCGGTCGTTATCGGCTTGCCGGGCGTCTACGTTGGCCCGCGCGAAAGCCAGCCCTGCGGTGGAATCCTTTTCGTAAGTTGTCTTGGCTCGATCGTATTCCGCCTCCGCATTGGCTAACTGCGCGTCGGCTGAGGAGGTATAGCTTTGCGTCGTTTCCTGAGTCAGCGGCACGCCCACCTGAGCTGCCTGAGCCTGGCTTTCTGCGAGCGCCAGCGCAGCCTTGGCTAGGTCCACTCTCGCCTGGTAATCGCGGGGATCGATGCGGACGAGAACCTGGCCGGCTTTGACCGGCTGGTTATCGTCCACGCGCACTTCGGTGATGTCACCGTAGATCTTGGCAGCCATCGGAACGAGGTGCCCGTCCACCTCGGCGTCGTCCGTGCTCACCCGGTAGTAGTAGTACCGGATTAGAACGATAATCAGAATGCCCACCACGGCCAGCCCCCACACGAAGGCCCGTCGAAACTTCGGGTCTGTCCACCAGTTCGTCGTCCCTTGCTTTTCCGGCTCCTGCTGCGGGGGGAGAGACGTCTCCCGATTCGTATCTTTTTCGAGTTCAGCGACGTTCGATTCCATGGTCTTTCCACCTCACTTTGCGTAAAGGCCTTCGGTTTGGCCGATGGCATGTGCCAGATCGGCGCGTGATTGGTTATAGCCGTACAGAGCTGCGATCTGATTGTCGTTGGCGCGCGCCAAAGCGTCCTGCGCGGTGATCACTTCGATGTTGTTGGCAACCCCAGCCTGGAAGCGGTCACGGGCCTGGGTCACTTCTTCCTGGGACAGCTTGACACCCAGGTTGGCAACATCGACTTCGTGGCGCGCGGACTGGAGTTGCGCGATGCCGGTGTTCACTTCCAAGGCGATTTGGTCGCGTAAATCCGCTCTCTCCTGTGCGACTTTCTTCAGTTCAAGGTCCGACCGTGCAATCTCGGCGTGGATCCTGCCGCTGGTGAAGAGCGGTACGTCCAGAGAAACTTGGAATATATAGGAGGGAATAACACTGGGCAACGAAAGGCCCTGGTAAGCCCAGTTTCCGCTGAGGTTGATACTGGGGAGCCGGGATTCGCTGGCCGTCTTTTTTCCCAGTACCGCAATCCTCTCGCGCGCCTCCAGCGCTTTCATCTCCGGCCGAGTTATGAAGGCTTGTTCGAGGCTCTGGCTGGCCTCGAATTCCGGGGTCTGGAAAAAGCTGGGTTTGTCAGCCAACTCCACTTTCTGGTGCGGGTCGAGGTTGAGGAGTCGTACCACTCCGTAAAGGGCCACCTCCTCCTGCGTCTGCGCCTCGATGAGGCGCTGCTTTTCATTTTGCAGTTCCACGTTGGCCCGCAGCGTGTCCAATCCCGTGCCCACCCCGTTTTTTTGCAGGTCGAACGCCTGATCGTAAAGGGCCTGCGCCAAATCGACCCGCGACTGCGCTGCCACCACCGCTGCACCCGCCCGCAAGGCTCCCAGATATTGTGAAATCACCAGCAGCACGGTCTGTTCCCGGACACCCGTTTCCTGGGCCTCACTTGCCCGGATGCCCTGGTGCGCAGACTGCCAACGCCGCCAGAGGGTGAGATCGAATACCGGCATGGAAAAGTTGGGGCCCGCCTGAAAAAACTGAAAGGGCCCGCCATGCTGGGGGATGCCGGGAAACTTGCTGCCAAACAGCGCATAGATGTTATAGCGCTCAGCTCTGTCCAAGGTCTGGAAATCAGCCTGCGGGAGGAGGCCGGCGCGCGCAATGTTCCGATCCTGTACGCTCTGCGCCAGATTCAGGTTGGCGATTTGCACCTGGGGGTTCTGCTTCAACGCAAGCTGAACTGCCTCCTTCAGCGTCAGCTTCAGGGGATTACTGTCTTGCCCTCGCGCGCTCCCAAAGCAGAAGAACATGGGGAGGATCAGGAGGATGAGCGTCTTAAGGATGGCGTGTTTGGAGCCACGCGATCCATTCGCGTCTCTTCTCTGTTCCCCGCCACAGCCCGCGATTTCTTCGATGATAGATTTGGTCATAAGTCCGGCTCCGATCAACTTTGCCCCCTGGCCGTGAATCTTTGCGAGTAGACACTTACCTTTGGAATCGATGAAGGTCACGCCCTCGAGTTCTACAACAAGGTTCTTCCACTTCTCGACAGTTGAGCACCAGCAACGCTCGAACTCATCCACCCACGGGCCTGCGAGCTTGCCTTCGAGCTTTAGAGTGACTCTGCCGTGTTCTTCTTCGATTTTAGTAGTAACTCGGAGCATGATTGCGATTCACCTCGTCCAGCGAGGTTACAGGCAAGGGTACCACCAAAGTCCCTCTCACTTTCACCATGGTTAACTACATATCGGCAAAGGACTTAATCGAAGTGAGGCGACTTGGCGGGTTTCGTGCGGAAATCGGGTCAGCCGATATTTCGGCACCTGCCGATATTTCGGCACAGAAAACAGTCGTGCTTGCATTCCGTAAACCTTGTCCATGGCTGGTCGAGCTGCGGTCGAAACTATGGTTCGGGGCCGCAACCCATGGTCGGCGGTAACAATGGACCCCCGCTTTCGCGGGGGTGACACGGCTGCACGGCAGAGAAGTGACTCGACCACACGTCATTCCCGCGCAAGCGGGAATCCACGGCGGTAGCAATGGACCCCCGGTTTCGCGGGGGTGACATGGCTGCACGGCACAGAGGCAACTCGACTACACGTCATTCCCGCGCAAGCGGGAATCCACGGCGGTAACAATGGACCCCCGTTTTCGCGGGGGTGACACGGCTGCACGGCACAGAGGCAACTCGACTACACGTCATTCCCGCGCAAGCGGGAATCCACAGCGGTAACAATGGACCCCCGGTTTCGCGGGGGTGACATGGCTGCATGGCACAGAGGCAACTCGACTGCACGTCATTCCCGCGCAAGCGGGAATCCACAGCGGTAACAATGGACCCCCACTTTCGCGGGGGTGACATGGCTGCACGGCAGAGAAGTGACTCGACCACACGTCATTCCCGCGCAAGCGGGAATCCACAGCGGTAACAATGGACCCCCGCTTTCGCGGGGGTGACATGGCTGCACGGCACAGAGGCAACTCGACTACACGTCATTCCCGTGCAAGCGGGAATCCACGGCGGTAACAATGGACCCCCGTTTTCGCGGGGGTGACATGGCTGCACGGCACAGAGGCAACTCGACTGCACGTCATTCCCGCGCAAGCGGGAATCCACAGCGGTAGCAATGGACCCCCGCTTTCGCGGGGGTGACACGGCTGCACGGCAGAGAAGTGACTCGACCACACGTCATTCCCGCGCAAGCGGGAATCCACAGCGGTAGCAATGGCCCCCCGTTTTCGCGGGGGTGACACGGCTGCACGGCACAGAGGCAACTCGACCACACGTCATTCCCGCGCAAGCGGGAATCCACGGCACAATAGTCTGTGGTCCAGCGAATCCAGTGTTGTGTCGTCGCGAGCAATCTGTTATGGTTCGCGAGGAGGTTTGTATTTCCGTAAGATTCCATCCGGAGGAGTACAACCCAATGGCAGAAGAATCAAAACAATCGAGCGATTCCCAGCGACGGAGAGCACTGGACCGTCGAGAGTTCATGGCGCGCACCGGAGCCGCAGTCATCTCATTCTCAATCATGAGACCCGAACTTGTGCGCGGGTCGCAGGCTAATTCGAAAATCGCCCTCGGCATGATTGGCTGCGGCAGCCGAGGGACCTGGATTGCCGATCTCTTTCAAAAGCACGGGGGATATGAAATCGTGGCCGCGATGGATTACTTCCCAGATCAAGTGAACGCCTTTGGCACGAAGTATAGTGTGGCGCCCGAGCGCTGTTATTCCGGCCTGCTGGGGTACCGCAGAATGTTAGAAGGAAAAGTCGATGCCGTAGCCATCGAAAGCCCGCCCTATTTTCATCCTGAACAAGCAGCCGCTGCGGTGGAGGCTGGGGCTCACGTGTACCTGGCCAAGCCGGTGGCAGTTGACGTGCCGGGCTGTCGGAGCATCGAAGAAAGCAGCGGCAAGGCTTCGGCCAAGAAGCGCTGCTTCCTGGTGGATTTTCAGACCCGCACCGACCCTTTTTATCAAGAAGCGATCAAGCGCGTGCACAATGGCGATATTGGCCCAATTCTCTGCGGCGAAGCCGCTTACTGGGCGGGCTCGCCGTTCCTACGCCAGGTGGAACAATTGCAGCCTGACCCTGCGGACCCGGAGCGCCGCTTGCGCGCCTGGGGGGTGGACCGGGCTCTTTCAGGGGATATCATCACTGAACAGAACATTCACGCCATCGATGTCGCCACCTGGATAATGGACAACCATCCTGTGCGCGCCTGGGGGAAGGGTGGCTTGAAGTCGCGAAGCGAGGGTAGCTGCTGGGACCATTTCTCCGTAATGTTCACTTTCCCCGAAGAAGTGATTGTGACCTTCGCCTCCAAGCAGTTTGGAGAGGGCTACGATGACATCCTCTGCCGCATGTATGGCGCCAAGGGCACGATTGACACCCATTACGCGGGCAACGTGGCCATCCGAGGAAAAGTCCCTTACGAAGGCGGAACGTCAGAGCAATTGTACAAGGAGGGGGCGGCAAGCAACATTGCCACCTTCTATGATGACGTCACACAGAGTCGCTTCTCCAACCCCACCACTGCACCGAGCGTGAGGAGCAACCTGACAACGATCTTGGGCCGCACGGCGGCCTATAAACACGCCGAAGTTACCTGGGAGCAGTTGATGAAATCCAAGGAAAGGTTGGACCCGAAGCTTCAGGGCCTGAAGGAGTAATTACAATGAAACTTACACGACAGACCCGGCGTGAGATGATGAAGTCCAGCGCCCGTCTCAGTCTCGCTGGGCTCTCGATGGGCGCCGGATTGCTGAGTTCTTCATCCCTCTGGGCCAAACCAAGCCCGCGCTCCGGACAGCGTTTCAAGATCGGAGCGTGTGATTGGACATTGGGAAAGAGGAGCAACCCAGCGGCACTGGAGGTTGCAAAGCGATTGGGGCTCGACGGAATTATGGTGGACATGGGAGGTCCCCAAGACGGTTTCCCACTTCTCCAGCCGGAACTGCAGAAAAATTATTTGACCACCTCAAAAGGACTCGAGGTGGAGATTGCCTCCCTGGCCCTGGGTGTTTTGAACGAATTCCCTTACAAGAGCGACCCGCGCGCGCAGCAGTGGGTGGCGGACAGCCTCGAGGTCTCGCGTGCCTTCGGGACGCACGTGGTGCTGATTGCTTTTTTCGGTAAGGGCGATTTGAAGAACGATAAGAATGGCACCGAGGTGGTCATTCAACGGTTCAAAGAGATTGCTCCCCAAGCGGAAAAAGCTGGGGTGATTTTGGGTATCGAGAGTTGGCTCAGCGCTGAGGAGCACATGGCAATAGTGGATAAGGTGGGCTCCAGCGCCGTCCAGGTCTACTACGATATGGGGAACTCCCACAAAATGGGTTATGACATCTACAAGGAGATCCGCTTCCTCGGCAAGCATATCTGCGAGTTTCACGCCAAGGACTACGACGGCCTTTTTGGAAAGGGGACGATCAATTTCCCCGAAGTCCGCCGGGCCATGGATGATATTCATTACCGTGGATGGATGCACATCGAAAGCGGCGCAAGCGAAGAAGACATCGGTTACAACGGACGGTACTTGCGGACCGTATTTCCAAGAAACGCATAGAAGGGGGAACTTATGAGTGCAAACGAGAATTTGGCAAGACGAACCTTCCTGAAAGGCGTGGCGGCAACTGGAGCCGGTTTGGCTGCCGGACTGCGCCCGGGACCGGCGTTACTTGCTGAAAAGTCACCGAACGAAGTAATTGGAGTAGCCAGCATTGGTGTGGGAACGCAGGGGCATAATCTCCTGCAACTCGCCCAGGCCGTCCCCAACGCCGAAATCCGTATTATTTGCGATCTGTATACCGGCAATGTCGCACGCGCGCAGACCCTCTGCAAGAACCCGAAAGTCCGCGTGGTGCACGAATGGGAAAAGGTGGTACAAGATCCCGACATTGATGCGGTCATCATTGCGACTCCGGATTTCTGGCACGCCCCCATGGTGGTTGCGGCGGCTCAGGCCAAGAAGGACATCTACGTTGAAAAAGGCTGGTGTACCAAGCTCGCGGACGCCAAGCGCATGCGCCAGGCGGTCAAGGACAACAAAGTGGTGATGCAGTTGGGTCACCATTACAACAGCGCCCCCGCTTACCACAAGGCGCGCGAAATCTTGCGCTCCGGAGCCCTGGGAAAACTGCCGTTGATCCGAACCTACATCGACCGTGCCGGAACCCACTCCGAGTGGAAGTTCTACACCGATTACGCCATTACCGAAATGCCGCGTGACGCAGGTCCCAACACCATCGACTGGGATCGCTTCCTCGCCAATGCCCCGAAACGGCCGTTCGACGCGGAACGTTTCTTCACTTGGCGGTGCTATTGGGATTACGGGACCGGCATTGCCGGTGACCTGCTCAGCCACCTCTGGGATGGCGTCAATATGATCGTGGGTATGGGAATCCCGGACAGCGCTGTAACCCATGGCGGGCTCTATTTCTGGACGACTGACCGCGAGGTCCCTGACCAGTGGACGGTGATGTTTGATTATCCCAAGCTCAACATGGGACTGAGCTTCGCCTGCAATTTCCATAATAGCCACGCGGGCGAGATTACGCAGCTTCTAGGGCGGGAAATGACCGTGGAGGTCAACCACTCGGTCTGCCGAACTTACAGCCCCGAATGGAAGCCCGAGTATGAGGAAAAAGCCAAGAAATCCCGCGCCACGGCCTGGCAACTCGGCCTGAACCCTGAAGATGCGATTGTGCCACCGGATTACTCCTTCCGGCCGGGAGAGATTCAGGTCACCTCGCACATGCAGGATTTCTTGGATTGCGCACGTTCCCGCGCCGTGCCCCGTTGCGGAGTCGACCGGGCCTTCGAAGAAGCCGTTGCGATCCTGATGTCCGTGGAGGCTTTCAAGCAAGGCCGCAAGGTTCGGTGGGATGCCGTCAAAGAGGAGATCGTCTAGTTTGAACAGTCGACAACGCGTCAAGCGTGCAATTGGCTTTAACAATCCCGATCAGGTACCGATCTCTCATGCCGTACTTCCAGCGGCACAGCTAAAGTACGGCCAAGCCTTGGACGAACTCCTGACGAAATTCCGCGAAGACTTCGGCTGGGATTATATGCAAAACATGGCCCGCGAAGATTTCCCCGCGGTGTATAAGAAAGGGAGAAACACCGACGACTTTGGCACGGTATGGTTCTCGGAATGGCTAGGGGTTTGCGGGATTCCCGTGGAATGGCCCCTGCGGGAGCTGAGCCGCTACGCGGAGTTCAAGTGGCCTGAAGATTTCAGCGCCGGGCCTCCCGGAGGAAGACTCTACAGCGGACACATGATGGGCTACGACGACCGCTGGTACGCTCGCGGAGCGTGGGTCACCTACTTCGAGCAACTCCAGCAGTTGCGCGGCATGGAAAACTTCCTGATGGATATTGCTACCGAGTCCAAGGAGTTTTATCGCCTGCTGGACGACTTGCTGGATTTCAACCTGCGCTGGATTGACAAGTGGACGCAGCTCGAATATGACGGCCTGCACTTCGCCGACGACTGGGGCGGCCAGACCAGTTCGATCGTCAAACCGGAAACGTGGCGGCGGATATTCAAGCCCCGCTACGCGCAGATGTTCAAGCGGGTGCGCGAACGCGGCATGGACGTTTGGTATCATACGGACGGCCAGATAAGAGATATTTTCGGCGACTTGATCGAGATCGGCGTGCAGGTGATCAATTGCCAGGTTGCGGTGGTGGGCCACGACTGGATTGCCAAGAACGTCCGGGGACGAGTGGCTATTCGCACCGACATCGATCGGCAGCGCGTCATGCCTTTGGGTTCAACGCGGGAAGTGAAGGAAGAAGTCCAGCGAACGTTCGAGGCTTGTGGTTCCTCCCAAGGCGGCATTATTGCTTGTGGGGAGGTTGGCCCGGATGTGCCACTGGAGAACATTCGTGCCATGTACGAAGCTTTCCTCGAGTATGGCACCTATACCTAAATCAGGGAGGAGACATGCAATCCAACCGTGGTATGTCAAGACGAGAGTCCTTGCAGTGGCTTGGGGTCGGAGCCACAACTCTGGCAGCAGGCGCCCTAACCACCGGCTGCCAGCAGAAGCAACAAGCGAAGCCCGCCGGGGAAGCCGCCCCACCGCCCGAAAGCCCCGCGGTTATTGCGGACCGGCAACGCCGTATGCAGTGGTGGCACGCCGCCAAGTTCGGCATGTTCATCCACTGGGGACTTTATAGCGTTTACGGCCACCATGAATGGGCGATGGCGGAGGAAGGCATTCCGGTGGCGGAGTACGAACAACTTGCCAAACAGTTCAAACCGAAGCCGAACGCAGCTCGTGCCTGGGCAAAGCTGGCGAAGCAAGCCGGGCAGAAATACATGGTGATGACCACCAAGCACCATGAGGGCTTCTGCAATTTCGATACAAAGCTCACCAATTACTGTGCCCCGCAACAAGGTCCTGGACGTGACCTGGTGGCAGAGTACGTGGAAGCTGCCCGCGCCGAGGGCCTGCGCGTGGGGTTCTATTACTCCTTAATGGACTGGCATCATCCTGACGGCGCGCGCTGCGCCACAGACGAGGCGGCGCGCCAGCGCTTCGTGGAATATACTCACGGCCTGATCCACGAACTGCTGACCAATTACGGTAAGATCGACGTTCTGTGGTACGACGTAGATTGGCCACTCGATAAAAAGGGCTGGGAATCAGAGAAGATGAATGAGATGGTGTTCAAGCTCCAGCCGGATATCATCGTCAATAATCGCAACGGGCTGGAGGGTGACTTTTCCACTCCCGAGCAGGAGATTCGCGCCGCCAAAACGGGCCGAGCCTGGGAAAGCTGCATGACCATGAACGACAGTTGGGGTTACCAGCGGGCGGATGATAATTGGAAGAGCTCCAAGACCCTTATGCGCAACCTGGTGGAATGCGCGCAAGGGGGCGGCAATTACCTGCTCAACATCGGTCCCAAGGCAGACGGGTCAATTCCCCCGGAATCCGTGCAAAGGCTGACGGAAGTTGGCAAGTGGATGGACAAGCATGGGCCGACGATTTATGAGACGGAGCGTTCGCAAGTCACCGATTCCGTGCTGGCGGGTTTCACCCGGAAGGGAAACACTCTGTACGTGCAGGTATACAACTGGCCGGGGAGCACGGTGGCGGTAGGAGGCATCAAGACCAAGGTGAACTCCGCCAAGCTATTCCTGACGGGCCAGAAGGTGGAGTTGAAACAGGAAGGAGTCCGCGTGCAGTTCACGGGTCTGCCCGAGAAAGCGCCTGAGGAGCCGATTAGCAGCCTCGCAGTGGAGTGCGAGGGCGAACCCGTACAGGATATCGAGTGGGTGTTCAAAGAGCGGCCGCGGAGAGGGGTGGGCGTTTGATTTCCGAGAGGGTTATGGTGGTAGAGGGCGACATCACAAAACAGAAAGTGGAGGCGATTGTGAATGCGGCTAATTCAAGCCTGCTGGGAGGCGGCGGAGTAGATGGCGCAATCCATCGGGCTGCCGGGCCTCGGCTGGTTGAGGAATGCAGGACGCTGGGAGGCTGCCCCACCGGCGAGGCAAAGATAACCAAAGGCTACAACTTGCCGGCAAAATGGGTGATTCACACCGTGGGGCCGGTTTGGCACGGTGGCGCCCGGCGTGAAGATGAGTTGCTGGCGAGTTGTTACCGGACCTCATTGGCATTGGCGGTTGAAATGGGCACACGCACCATTGCCTTCCCTGCGATCAGCACGGGCGTGTACGGCTTTCCGCTTGAACGCGCAACGGCGATCGCGGTGAGCGAGGTGAGAAGCTTCCTGGAAAAGAATCCCTCCCTCGAGAAGGTGGTTTTTGTGTGCTTCGGCAAATACACCTATGAATGCTATTTGAACGCTGCAAAGGACGTTTAACCAAGAATTGTATTCGCGGACTACCCTTGCGCCGGCTAAAGCAACCCATCCCAAGGGGACCTCCCGCCGAGGACAACGCCTAAACTGCTGCCGGAAAACTTCGGAAGAGGGCCCGCAATTGCGTTGAATCAGAGGCCCCACATTGCTATACTGCCACGCGAATTACTGCAACAGGAGGTGTCCGATGTCCAAGGTTTACCGTAGAGTGCTCGAAGCGTGCTGGGGACTTGGCCTGATTTGCACGCTGGCCAGTGTGGTGGTGAGGCTGCTGACTCTGCAGTACAAGCTAGGAGTTACGGCACGCGGCGGCATGATATTGGCGGCGGTTTTCTTCTTGGGCGCTTTAGCAACCGGCGAGGCGAGGAAAACGCTACCCCCTTCCTGACTAGGTCGCGGGCCACGGAACGCAGCAGTTGCAGGCCCGCCTCATGCATCTAGTCGAAGAGGGCCAGAAGCTCTCTTCTGCGATGGTCCATAGCCCTGTTCGGCCTTGGGGGAAGGCGTCCCGCGTATCAGTATCCCGTTGTGCTGCTTCCCCAGACCGTTTTATAGTACATTCTGTGAGTGGGCCGCCACAGGGGGGATGGGAGCACTTCGGGAATAGCCGACGAGTATCCTAAGGTGGGATCGGGAGCATAGCAGGCGGCGGCCCAGTCGGGCGGAAGACGTGCGGGTCAATATCCAGGAGTAGGGTGATGAGTTCAAAGGCTTGCTGTTTCATTGACTTTCTTTTACCTCTAAGGTAATTTCATGGACGGGACAAATAGCTCCCCGCGTAGCTTATGACTCCTGAACCCAGTGTTGTGGAAGTGACCCTTGAGAGCGATCTCAAGAACCTTGAGGTGGCTGAAGAGATCGTGCGAAGAGTCGCCGCAACAGCAGGATTTGGCGAGGAATCCGAGCACCAAATTGAAATGGCCTTGCACGAATCGATGATCAATGCCATCTGGCATGGAAATAAGAACGACGCGAGTAAGAGCGTATGGCTGCGCTTTGAGATTTATAAAGACCGGCTTGAGATTCGCGTTCGCGACCAAGGTAACGGTTTCAATATCGCCGAAGTTCCCGATCCTTGCTCTGCCGAAAACCTTCTGAGGGTTTCCGGTCGAGGGATATTCTTGATCCGTACTTTTATGGACGAATTCCACGTGAAGCACGTTCCAGGTTCGGGAACCGAAGTTACTATGGTAAAGCGAATTCAGCCGCCGCACCAACCTACACAAGGAGGAACCGACCGTGAGCATGAAAGCCACAATTCGACAAGTTGATTCGGTGATAGTCGTGGACCTTAGCGGCAGAATCACCCTGGGAGAAGGCTGCACGCAATTGCGCGAGCTTGTCCGAGACCAGTTAGCCAAGGGGAATAAGAAGGTTTTGATTAACCTTGCAGATGTCTCCTACATCGACAGTTCCGGCATCGGTGAACTGGTAAGCGCCTACACGGCGGTTACAAACCAGGGCGGGCAGTTGAAGCTCCTGAAGCTCACCAAGAAGGTTCACGACCTTCTGCAGATTACCAAGCTCTACACCGTTTTCGACATCCACGATGACGAAGCCAAGGCCATCGGCAGTTTCGAAAAGTCATAGGGGTCTATGAGGAGGGGCGGGGAATCTTCAGCTTCACTTGGCCGCCCCCCCGTGTCGTTCGGCCCGGCGCCGGAGTTCGCCATCTCCGGCCCTGTGCCTTTAATGTTACGCGCGAAACTCCGGCCTCTCACCATGTCCTAGGAGATGGGTTCCCGCCCGGTTACACGGGCGGGGAACTTCCTCCCAACCGACAGACCCGCGTGAGCAGAAAGGTGGCGCAAACCCGAGGGCGCGTTATCGCCGCAGAGTCTTTCCAGCCTGCAACAATTCTGTAGCACAAGGCGCCAACTTCGTCGCGCGGCGCGAAGAAAAGCAGATCCTTCGCTGCGCTCAGGATGACATGTCATTCTGAGCGCAGCGAAGAATCTGCTTTTGGTTGCGGCTATGCCGCGCTGTAACAACTGATGCTGGTTATTTTACAGTTTCACAGCCCTCCGTAGTATCCACAGTTCCCACGGGGAGCTGCCCCGACAAGTGGGGGCTGGGGGCGGGGCAGGTCCTGCCAAGGCCGCCGCGGCGGAGCAGAATCGCTCAGTGCGCAAGGTGTTTACACACTCGGGCGTTTGATGCCGAATTTTTCCAGGCGATATTGGAGCGTGCGGAAGGTCATGCCCAGCAGTTGGGCAGCGCGGGTGATGTTCCAGTTAGAGCGCTGGAGTGCCTCCAGGATCTTGGCCTTCTCGTGTTCTTCCCAGGAGCCCTCGGGGATGATCGGACGGAGTGCTTCGTCGGCAGGTTGGGCCGGGGCTGCAGCCATAGCCGGGGCACGCTGAAGGACTTCCGGTGGAAGATCCTGAAGTTCGACACCTTCTGTCTCCCCGAGAACCACGGCGCGCTCCATGGCCCATTCAAGCTGTCGAATGTTTCCGGGCCAGGAGTAATTCCTTAGTGCCTGAATCGCCTCCGGCGAGATCTTTTCCACCCTGCGCCCCGAGACGAAGGCTGCCTTCCTCATAAAATGGCCAGCCAGCATATCGATGTCATCCCCCCGTTCCCGCAGGGGTGGGCAGTGGATGGGGATGACGTTCAATCGGTAGTAGAGGTCCTCACGAAACTTGCCTTCTCGGACGCCTTGTTCGAGGTTCTTGTTTGTGGCCGCGATGATGCGCACATCTGTTTTGATGGCTTCGGTGCCGCCCACGCGCATGAACTCGTGTTCCTGAAGCACGCGAAGTATCTTGGCCTGCATGGCCAGGCTGGTGTCTCCGATTTCGTCCAGGAACAAAGTGGATTGGTGAGCTCTTTCGAACAGGCCCCTTTTTTGCTGATAGGCGTCCGTGAAGGCGCCTTTCTCGTGTCCGAAGAGCTCGCTTTCCAGAAGGGTTTCGGTGAGCGCCGCGCAGTTAATGGCCAGGAATGGGCGTTCGGCCCGCGGGCTGTTGCGATGAATCTCGCGCGCCACCAGCTCCTTGCCCGTGCCGCTCTCCCCGAGGATCAGGACCGTGTGGGCCGTGGCAGCGACCTTCAGAATCATGCGCATCATGGCCTTAGTCGCCGGTGAGTCACCCAGGATGGTGCGCTTGAGTGTCGCCAGGCGTCCGAAAACCTCGTCCACCACGCTCAGCAGTTCCGCCCGGTCAACGGGTTTCTCAAGATACTGGTAAACGCCCCGGCGGGTTGCTTCCACCGCCGACTGGATGGAAGGGTAACCGGTGATGAGGATGACGGCGACGGTCGGGTCCTCTGCCACGATCTCACTCAGCAATTGAATTCCCGTCATGCCGGTGAGGTTCAAATCGGTAATGACCAGATCGAAGCGGTGATGATTGAGCAAGTGGAGAGCCGCTTCGCCGCTGGCAGCGGTGTCGGTGGCGTAGCCCTCATCCTGCAGAATGTCGCGATAGATTTCGCGTTGCCGCTGCTCGTCGTCGACTACCAGGATACTTCCGGAAGGCATCGTGGATTGTCCTCACGCGGCGGGGGAGACAGCGAGTGCTGCGTGCTCGGGCCGCGAGGGTTGAGGAAATGGAAGTTGGACCACCAGGTCTGTGCCGGGCTTATCTCCGCTGTCAACGAAGACCTGTCCCGCGTGGTCCTCAATGATTTTCTTGGCGATGGCCAGCCCCAGACCGAAGCCGGTAGCTTTCGTCGAGTAGAAAGGCGCAAAAACCTTCTCCCGTTCGGCGGGAGGAATGCCGGGCCCGGTGTCGGCAAAATGCAAATCGAGGGACTCCTCGCCGTTGGGCGCCTTGGTGATAACCGCAAAAATGCGCACCTGGCCTCCCAGAGGCATGGCCTGGATGGCGTTGGTAAGGATGTTCAAAAAACAGGTTTTTATCTGAGCTGGGTCCAACCGGAAAACCGGCAGCCCCTGCGCGAGGTCCAGTTCGATCTTGACGCTCTGGTTGCGCGCTTGCCTGCCAACCAGCGCCACTGCTTCGGTGAGGGTGGCCATGAGGTCACAAGGGGCCAGGGTGGGCGGAGCCTGACGCCCGGATGCCAACACGTCGTTCACGAGGTGATTCAGGCGGCTAATTTCGTCCTTGATGTTGGCAAGGTTCCGCTCCATTACACGCGCCGCGCGGTCGTCGCCGTTCAAATGCTTGGCGCGGATTTGATCGATGGTGAGGTTGATGAAATTCAGCGAGTTGCGAACCTCGTGCGCCACCGTAGCCGCGAACCGGCCCAGCAAGGAGAGTTTCTCCGCCTCATTCAAACGTTCCTGGAGCGCCCGGTGTTCCCGCAACCGCTCGACCATCTGGTTGAACGTCTGAGCCAGGCGGCCCATCTCATCCGAACCCCTGGAAGGTAGCGAGATATAAAGGTTCCCTGCGGCCACCTGCTGCGCGCCTGCCACCAGTTGCTCAATCGGCTTGGTGAAAAGGAAGGCCAGGTAAAGCACCACGCACAACGCCGCCAGCATCGTTCCCAGAATCCAGTAGAGCCGCTGCTTGTACCACAAGCGGGATAAGGTTGTCACCTGGTCGCTTTCACCTTTTATTACGGCGTACCCGATCACTTTATCGCCGAGCACCAGAGGGTATTGAATTACAAAGGCGGTTTGGTCAATCGAGGGGTACGGATCGAGCTCCGGAAACTCTGCGGGAAGACGCACCGGGTCCTTCCTGGTTTCAAGGCGCCTCTTCTTAATGGGGATCTTCTTCCCGATCTGCCCGGGATTCGTGCTCGCCACAACCTTGCCTTCAGTGGAGGTAGTGGAAACACTGGCGAGCCCCAGATCCTGCAGTTTCTTCTGGTAGATCTTCAACGCGTCATCCACGCTGGTTTTCGGGGGAATCTGAGTCTGAGCAAGCTGGCTGAAGGTTAATAACCGCGATGTCTCGCCAGCCACATAATTCAGGATCTCGCGCCGATGCTTGACATAGTTCCAGGTCAGAATGGCGCCGGTGCAGGTCATGGTGAGAAACATCACCAGGGCGAGACGCGTGCGGAAACGGAGATTGAAGCGTACGGACTTCAAAGGCGGTCTCTCAGTATTTCCTTATTTCTAACTTCACATTCTATCCGAATGGTTGCGCGGCGTCAATGAAGCCGGTGAATGGAAACCTGAAACTGGAAATTGGAAACTGGAAATTGGAAACTGCAAAACGCCAACTGGAAATTGGAAGATGGAAACTGGAAATTGGAAACTGGAAACTGGAAACTGGAAAATGGAAGACTGAAGCTTGAGGGCGGTGGGTGCACGGTTCTGAAATCTGAAATCTCAAATCTCAAATTTCCCCTCGGGGTGTCAACCACCCAAAGTGGGACGGGTAGGGCGGTGTGTAAGCCCCCGGGTCCCGCGCCACCCAGGGTGATGGCATGCAAGGTATCTGGGTGTATAATGGGTGCGAGCCGGGATGCCAACGATCATGGGATAACGGCGTCGGCTCCTTAGGACTGAGTAGACTTGGTTGAGCCGAATCAACCGAGGGTCGGAGGAAAGGAGCCGAACATGTTCATTGTCGTATTTGTTTTTGACCCGTGCTTTCGGCAGATTGCAATGGTGGATAGCACGAGAGGGGCGAGGTCCCGGCGTCAAGGGTCTAGGATGAACGCCTGCGGCCCCCTTGACCCCGCTCCCAGCTGGCAAAAGTTGTGGTGTTTTTTGGCAGAGCCGCCACCCTTATGGGTGGAAATCCCGTCTATTCCCAATCGACGTGCACAACCCGCAACCTCGCCAAAATCATCCGATGGAACAACCTGGAGGCCCGTTACTAACAACACCGTCCCGCGCTTGACGCCCGCCTCAAACCCGCGCGGGCCTTGGTGTTTTCCACTCTCAGCCCGGCTCACGGCAGGCTAACCCGAAAAGCCGGGCCAGGAAGGAGGCAGAATGGCAACTCACAGTTTGGGCGCACTAGCCCGAAGAAGCGAACGCGCGCTGCTGAGAATTCCCATACGGGTCGAGGGTAAGGATGCCCATGGTAATGATTTCGTTGAGGTTACCTCCACGCTGGTGGTAAATCGGTGTGGAGGGTTGATCATCGTCTCGCATCTCCTGCAGCCGGGCACCGCGATCAAAATTACAAACCTAAAAAACCAAGCCTCTTGTTCTTTCCAAGTTGTTACGCGTGCCTCGAGGTCATTGAGCGGCACTCCCGAGTGGGGCGTGAAGTCTCTGGAGCCGGATGTTGAAATCTGGGGTGTTTACTTTCCGACCAGAGCGGAAGAACCTCCACAAGTGGATGTCATCCATGTTTTGCTGGAGTGCCAGGAGTGCTTCTCCCGGGAAATGGCGGCGCTCACCGTGCAACAATATCGAAGGCTGTTAGCGCAGTCGTCATTGCCGCGCCCCTGCCCAAAATGCAGCGCCACAATGAACTGGAAACTGGGGTTCGTAGAAGTTGAACTTGACGAAGTTTCACCGAGCCTTGCGGTCGCTGTAGGTTCCGGGGCGACTCCTCGGCAGGGCGCCGACCTGCGGCGGGATAAACGTCTGGTGGTAAAGCTGCCGCTCGGAGTCAGGCTTCCAGATGGGCGCGAGGAGACCAGCACGACGGAGAACATTTCGAAATCAGGTCTCTGCTTTGCCAGCAACCTTGAAATGCAAATCGGAGACAGGGTGTACGTAAATGCTGGATTGGATAGCCCTGGAGAAGGGCACGATGTTCCTGCCCGCATCATGTGGCGGCGTCCGAGCGATGACGGAAGATCGTTCTATGGGGCAAAGCTAGAAGGAGGCGAATGACGCCGGGGCGGCCCGTAATCGGTCCGCAGCTTTCGGCTTTCGAAGAAGCCCGGCGGGGGCCGTTTTGAATCTTCAATTCTGAATTGCTATCTTCCTTGTTGAGCAAAGGTTTTGCGAGGTTCCGCTCCTGGAGGGTATCAAGCCCGACCGCGAATACCTGCAAGACCTCAAGGCTCAAAGGCTCGGCGCGTCTGGGGATGGGGGCTGCGCAGGCGGAGGACTACTTCTGGGCGGAGACTGAAAAACAGAGAACATCTCGGCCATCTTGCTTCGGAAGGCTTCAGCAACACCGCTCGCGGCCTGTTCTTGCTTAAGTATCAACTGCTCGCCGAAGAGGTCCAGATTTTCTTCCAACTGCTTGCCGAGCTGGGCGGCGGAGGCTTCGATGATCTCATCCGCCACCTGCTGCTGTTTTCCCTGAATCCTCTCAACCCAAATCTGTTCGATATTGCCCGCAGCTTTCTTGAGGCTGGCTTCGAGCTGCTCCGGCAAGGCCCGAGATTCGCTGCGTAGTTTCTCCAATGTGCTCTTCAGCAACTCCGCTGACTGTTCTTGCAAAGTCTCCAGGGAAGTCCGGGTCTTCCCTTCGAGTTGCTGGAGCTGTAATTCGACGCGCGAGCCCATTCGCGTCTCCCAATCACTGAGCGAAGCCTGGGTGGACTTCATATGCTGTTCCGCCAGACGCGAATTTTCCGCCAGAGCTTCGGCAACGTCGTTCTTGACCTTGGAGAAAATCTGCGCCGACTCCTTTTCGATCAAGTTCAGGAGGCTGCATAACATGTTCACCTGCTGTTGCACCTGGTCGGTAACCTCACCCATCACCTGCCCGAGGTCTTCTTGGAACTTGGGAAGGGCCTGGGCGGATTCTTCCACGAGCGACTTTCGCAAGTCGTTTAGCGCCTCCATGTCCCGCCCCATTTGTTCGGAAACCCCACGCATGGCCTGGTTGGCGTCACTCTTCGCTTTGGCGAGGGTCTTGGCAGATTCCTCCTGCACTGTTTCGCGAAGATCCTTCAATGCGTTCGCCTGCCGTTCTATCTGGCCCGAGATTTCTCCGATGGTCTGGGTGGCAGCACCCTTCACGTTGGCGAGAGTCTGTAAAGACTCTTCCTCGACCGCCTTGCGAAGATCATTTAGCGCGCTCGCCTGCCGTGCCGCTTGTTCGCTAACCGCTTGGAGGACCTGAGCAAGGTCGTTGTTCATCCTGGCCAGGGCCTCTGCACATTCCTGTTCGAGAGCTTTCCGAAAACTGCTTAGCGCCGACTTCTGTTGCTCGCCTTCAGCCTTCGCAAGTGATTCCTCGAGTCTCTTGATGCAGTTGTCACCGGATGTCTCAGCGCGTTCGCCAAGCCGTACTTGAAATTCTTCCAGAGCGTAATCGGTGGCGCTGGAAACTGCCTCCTGGGCTGAGCGACCGGCGCTTGAGAGTCGTTCTTCAGTTTCTGCCGTCACATTCTTGCCGGAAGTTTTGAGTTCTTCGCCCAACAGTAAGAGCGTGTCCTCGACCTCCTTTTGCAGTTGTTTAGCCGCGGCCTCCGCTACCTCGTCAGCGGTTTTCTGGAGTTGGGCCTCAAACCCGTCAGCGGATTTGGACCACGCCGTGGCGATTTCCGCCTGGGCAGAAGCGATGGTGGTTCCAGAGATGTGGTGGATCTCTTTTCCGAATTCCGAAGTGGTGGATTGAAGCATACGGCCGAGTTGCGCTTGCCCTTCTTCAATCAAGCGGCTGAGTTGACCCTGAAAACCCTCTCCTGCTCTTGCTGACTGTTCTTCAGCCACGGAGTACACCCGTTCTAGAGCTCTCTGCATTAAGGGTTCCAAAGCCCCTGCCACTTCTTCCTGGACGCGTCTTTGGGTCAGGTCGATCAACTCGTCTGTCACGGAGTCGATCTCCTCTCTGACCTTCATCGCCAGGTCGCCCATCGCAAACTCAACAATCTTCGGCCTGTTCTCCTGAACCTCTCGCAAGGTCTTTCCCATCTCATCCTGTACGGCATGCTTCAGTTCTTCAAGCTCTGCAACGAGTTGCTGCATCTCCGTACGGCACGCTTGCAGATCGCCTTCCAGCGTCTTCACGTGTTCCTTAAGAGAACTCTCACGCTCTTCGAAGTTCTTTGCGGTGTCCTGCAGATTGGGTTGCGTTAGCAGGGCAACTGAACGACTTAACTCTTCCGGTTTTTTCTGAAACAGCCGCGCCTTATTCTCGCCGACGGCTTCGATCTGCTGAGTGAAGCGGGTCAGGGTGGCCTTGATTAACTCTTTCGGTTCCTCTACCGGCAGCGCGGGAGTCTCCACAGCAACAGGCAGTGGCGACGGTTGAGGTGTTTGCATGGTCGGTGGGGTGAGGGACGGACCAGGTCTGCCGGTTTCAGCAGGTTTCAGTGAGGAGCTGGCGTCAGGGACGGCTAGTTTCAGTGCGGTAGGTTGCCCCAGAGAAGAGGCGGCCTCCGCCGGCATCCGTGGACTGTGAATCTTTAGGCGGGGCGCTGGGGGTGCACTTTCCTGCCGGTCATAGGAAGGAAACTGGATGCCCCAAATGTTCTGCGACCCCACCAATTGGATGCCGATTTCATACGGTTCTTCGACCGCCCGTCTCTCACCCACCCAGACGACTTTAATCCTCGCTGTTTGCCCCACGATCAGGTTATGGAGAGTCAATTCGGAGCCCAGACTCAGGATACACTTGGCGGCAATCTTTCCGCCGAACCTGTCGATAACGATGGTCCTGGTCTTCTCCGCGAATTCAACGCCATTTGCGTCTTTTCCGCTCAGCGTAATGGGTATCGCGATCGCAAGCGTGGCGATTGCGCGACCTGCAATACCTTGTGTTGCCACTTGCCACGGATTTGTAGAATCAGCCATGCGTGCACCTTTATAGTTGAGAAGGTACCCTTTCCCAAATCTCCTGAATCATTTTGTCTTCCGCTTTTTAATGTATTAGAAAAGTCACATTTGAGAAACTAACCAATAGTACTATACGGGAGGGCGCTTTTTTGATCTGCCCTCCATACTGTTTGCACTATGGCCCTCTGGCAGGTTGCCGAAAAATGGCCGCTAACGAGAAGGAAGGTATGTGGTAGGTGGTAGGTGCGTCCCCGACCCGTTAGGAGAAACATTATTCTCGTAATAGGACTCATAATTCTGATGGTTTACATGGGCTGTCCCACCGGGCGTGTGCATATAAGGAGGGTCAAAAACAACACAGTCAATCTCTCCGTCCTTATACGGAAGGTTACGGCAATCAACCCCGTCCTTCAGGTCTGTCGGAAGCAGCTTGTACCTGTCCTTGGGAATATCCTTCCAAAAAACTCCCTTGCCATAGGTTACATCAGCCACAGTGCTTTTAGCGGCCACCTAAAGGGAAACCACATCCTTGAAAACCCTTTCGTTTGTACCTTGATGGGCCGTGAAGATCAGGTTGTTCGTGGAGATTCCAGCAGGGGATTTGCGTTTCTTCTTGAGGGGTACTTCCGTCTTGCGACAAATGGGTGCGGTTGCCATCGTGTCGGTCACTGCAATGTATTCTAGCGCCATTTGTTCCAGCATCAGTAATACTATCGGCTGGCACCGACTTTAGCAAGAGAGTCTTTCAAGCCATAAGACCCCACTACGCGGGCTTGTTGTCTCTTGACATTTGGAAATTGGTAGGCTAGAATACTAAATTGCGGGTGTGCAGGCCCGCGCTGCTTTATGGGAACCCTCCTCCTCCATGCTGCTCCGACGCCTCAATTCATCCCCTCAGTTATAAGAAGGTAGGCGGTAGGTGGGGGAAGAAAGGCCGGACCTGCATTTCAGGTGTAAGTGAAAGCGGCTGGGGGCTGGGGAAGGCAAATTCATAAGTTGGACAAGATGTCTGTTGCACCGGGGCAAAGAAACAAAAGGATTCTTCAAAAATGCAGGAGTGCAGCGGGGATGTCTATGAAAACAAAGGGCCGGGTTTCCAAACCCCGTAAGAAAGCGGGAATCTTATAGAAAACAAATACAGTTACGAGTTTAAGGCGGGAATGTTGTTGAAAATAAAGGTAGTTGGTATGTGGTAGGTGGAAGTCGGTATGCGGTAGATGGTAGGTGGTAGGTGGGGAAGGTTGGACGTGGGGTTCAGGTGTAAGTGAAAGCGGCTGGGACCTGGGGAAGACAAATTCAAAATTTGGACACGATGTCTATTGCACCGAGGTAAAGAAACAACAGGATTTCTCAAAAACTCAGGAACGATGCGTGAATGTCTATGAAAACAAAGGGCCAGGCTTTCATGGCCCAGCCCAAAGCGCGAATGTTATAGAAAATAAAGGGACTTGCGAGTTTAAAGCGGAAATGTTATTGAAAAGAATGGTAGTTGGTATGTGGCAGTTGGTATGTGGTATGCGGTAGGTGGGGAAGAGAGGCTGGACTTGGGTTTCAGGTGTAAGTCAAAGTGGCTAGGGGCCGGGGAAGGCAGATTCACTATGCTCCGTTACCCATTCTCGGTCTTCGTGCCTTGTGCCTACGGCCTACCGTTCTTCCCCAGCCCCAGTCCCCAGCCTCGACTCTTGAGCTGATAGCTGACGGCTGAAGGCTGACGACTGAAAACTGAGAACTGATGACTGATAACTGACCTCAGTTGCGGGAATGGGTTATATTCAGGAAGGAGGGAGTCTTAGGGGATCATGAGCCAAGTGGACGAGGTACGGGCGGCGGCGGATATCGTCAAGGTGGTGGGCGATTACGTCAAGCTGCGCAAGGCCGGCGCGAACTACATGGGCCTTTGCCCCTTCCACCAGGAGAAGACCCCTTCGTTTGCGGTTCACCCGGCGAAGCAGATTTTCCATTGCTTCGGCTGCGGGGTGGGCGGTGACGTCTTCAAGTTCGTGATGATGATGGACAACCTCACGTTCCCCGAGGCGCTGCGCCGGCTGGCGGAGAAAGTGGGCGTCACGCTCTCGGATACTTTCGGCGACCAGACCTACGACGCCAACGCGCGAGTGCGCACGGCGCTTTACAAAATGCACGAGGCCGTTGCCAAGTTCTTTGCCGGCCAACTCAGCGGTACAACGGAAGGCCGCTTGGCGCGAGCGTACCTTGAAGACCGGGGCCTGACCGACGAGGTGGTGGGTCGTTTCCGGTTCGGATATGCGCCCGCCGATGGCCAAGCTCTGACCCGGCAGCTCAGCGGGGCCGGATATGAGTCCGAATTGCTCGAGAAGAGTGGGCTGGTGGTGCGCGACGCAGAAAGGAACCGCCACTACGACCGCTTCCGGCGGCGCATCATTTTTCCTATCGCCAACGACAGTGGAAAAGTCGTGGCTTTCGCGGGACGGGCGTTGGGGGACGAGCAGCCCAAGTATCTGAATTCGCCTGAAACTCCTATTTACACCAAGGGGCGCGTGCTTTACCACCTGGACCGGGCCGCGCAAGCCATCCGCAAGCTCGATTACACCATTCTGGTTGAGGGCTATATGGATTGCATCGCGGTGGCCTCAAGCGGAATCGAGAACGTTGCGGCTTGCTGCGGGACGAGCCTGACGGAGAGTCAGATTCGCTTGCTGGCACGCTACTCGCGCCGCGTGGTGGTGAACTACGATCCGGACTCGGCAGGAGTGGCGGCCACGGAACGCTCCCTGGCATTGCTGCTCGAGGAGGGCTTCGAAGCGAAAGTGCTGGCGCTGCCGGGAGGGCTCGATCCCGATTCCTTCGTTCGGAAACAGGGCCCGGCAGCCTACCGGCAACTGCTGGCGACCGCGCCCAGCTACATTGATTACCTGACTGAGCGCGCCGTGGCCACCCACAACGTCAACACGCCGGAAGGGAAGGTTGCGGCGGCCAATGCTGTCATGCCCTATCTTGCCAAGGTTCCCAACCCCATGCTGCGGGCGGAGCTGGCAAGCCGGCTTGCCGAACGATTGCGTCTGGACGAGCGCTTGCTGCGCGAGGAACTCCGGCGCGCGGCGGGCGCGGGCCGGCCCCAGGTTCAGGTCAAGCAGGATGTGGCGGCTACGGCAAGCCCCGCCGAGAAGCAATTGCTTCGGGTATTCCTGGAGCACCAGGACTTGGCCGATGAGTTTCTTCCTGCCCTCGTGGAAGGCCGAGATTGCGAGGGGCTCATAACTGCACCAATCTTTGGACGCATGCTCGAGATGCGCCGGCGGGGAGAGAGCCTTCAGCCTGCTAGTCTTGGCGAGATGCTGATTGCAGAGGAACGGCGATTGCTTTATGAATCTGTTTTTTGGGCTTGCGATTTGAGCCGTGAACAGACCCTTTTTTCTTGTCAGGAGCTGAGGGAAAGAAGGTTCGGACGCGAGAGTGCGAGACTGAAAGCAGCCATCAATCTGGCGGAACGTGAGAGGGACTCCGCCAAGTTGGCAGAACTTCTTCAGGCCAAGTCTAAATTGGACAAGCAGTTGAGAACTGCGGGCGGGGACGAAAAAAACTCCTCCCACCCGCAAACGATATAGTGTATATTACATCTAATAGAGTGGAGCCGGAGAAGTTTGACGGCTTGTTATAATGATGATTCAGTTGTGCTCAAGGCGGCACCGCCGGAACCGGGATGGGGTGTCGCCATACCTTTTTAGTATCGAACTAATCCTTCTTCTCCCACAGGGAGGCCGTTCCCTTGGCGTTTGACGACAAGTTTGATCAAGTCAGCAAGCTCATTTCATTGGGAAAGGAGAAGGGCTACCTCCTCTATGATGAGGTAAACGACCTTCTCCCCTCCGACGTCCATTCCGCGGAAGATCTCGAGGACCTTCTCTCGATGTTTGACAACGCCGGCATCGAGGTGTTGGATTCTCCCAAAGTCAAATCGGCCGACAGCCTGGGGCTGGAAAAGGTCGATGAGCTCAAAGGGGACGAGAATGCGGAGGACGTTGAACTCGATTTGACGCCGGGCGCATTGGACAAGACCAACGACCCCGTGCGCATGTATCTCCGCGAGATGGGAACCGTCCCTCTCCTCACCCGCGAGGGCGAGGTTGAGATTGCCAAACGCATCGAGCGCGGGCAGCTCAACGTGCTGAAAACGCTTTCGCGCTCGCCCGTTGTTATCCAGGCGCTTTTCGCCCTGCGCGAAGAACTGACGAACGGCGACAAGACCATCAAGGAAGTGGTGGTCTTTGATGACGACGAGCTCACGGAAGAAAAAATTTCCGAACGGGCCAAGGACGTCATTGACTGCGTTGGTGAGATCGAGCGGCTTAATAAGAAGCTGATGCAACTTCGGACCAAGCGGGACTCCATCCCCCGCACCCGGCGGCCCAGGGACTTCCGGCGTTACAACTGGGCTGTGGCCCGCCACCGCATCCTGATCTCGGTGCTCTTCCGCTCCATCCAGTTCACCCACAACCAGCGCAATGTGCTGATCGAAAAGATCCGGCAGGCCAGCGAAGAGTTGAGGCCGCTGGAGCGCGAGCTGAACAAGACGGAAAAGAAAGTGGAGGGCTCCCGGACCAATGGCAACAAGGACCTGAGAAAAGACCTCCGGCAGCTCCGCCAGCGCTTGACGGATTTCGAGGAGCGGACGCAGTCTTCCGCCATGGAACTCCGCCGGAGCTGCCAGAACATCATCAGCGGCGAGGAGCAGGCGGAAGCCGCCAAGCGCGACCTGATCGAGGCCAACCTGCGGCTGGTGGTTTCCATTGCCAAGAAGTACACCAATCGAGGTCTTCAATTTCTCGATCTCATTCAAGAAGGTAATATCGGATTGATGAAGGCGGTGGACAAGTTCGAGTACCGGCGCGGCTATAAGTTCTCCACTTACGCCACCTGGTGGATCCGCCAGGCCATCACCCGGGCGATTGCGGACCAGGCGCGCACCATCCGCATTCCCGTGCACATGATCGAGACCATCAACAAGCTGATCCGCACCTCCCGCCTCCTGGTGCAGGAATACGGGCGCGAGCCGACCTCGGAAGAGATCGCCAAGCGGATGGAAATTCCCGTGGTCAAGGTGCGCAAGGTGTTGAAGATCGCCCAGGAGCCGATCTCGCTCGAGACCCCCATCGGAGAAGAGGAAGATTCCCACTTGGGCGACTTCATTGAAGACCGGGGCGTGATCTCCCCCGCCGAGGCCGTGATTAACATCAACCTCAAAGAGCAGACCGAGTCGGTGCTCAAGACGCTGACGCCCCGCGAGGAGAAGGTAATCAAGATGCGCTTCGGCCTCGACGATGGCAGCGAGCACACGCTGGAGGAAGTCGGCCAAAGTTTCGCCGTGACCCGGGAACGCATCCGGCAAATTGAGGCCAAAGCCCTGCGCAAGCTGCGCCATCCCTCGCGCAGCCGCAAGCTGCGCGCCTTCCTGGATGCCGCCGCAGTGCGCGAATAGCATCCGGCTACGTAGTTGCAACGCCGGCCAGCCCTTCCCGTTATCGATTGCCGATTGGCGATTGCCGATTGGCGATTGTCGATTCGCGATTGTCGATTCGCGATTGTCGATTGACAGCGGAGCCAATCGCCACAACACTTTTTCACCCGACAATCGAGAATCGGCAATTCCAGCCATCCTTGGCCAAACGATGATCGCAGAGATTCTTCGCAAACAGAGAAGAAGTAGGGCCGAACGGCGTTCGGCCCTGGGGCGAGCGCCGCTCGCCCCTACGCGACTACAGCGAGGGAACCAGCTCAGAATTCCTAGCTCACTCACAATTCAGAATTCCCGGAGCCCCTGGCACCTGGCACCTGACACCTGGCACCTGACACCTGGCACCTGACACCTGGCACCTGACACCTGGCACCTGACACCTGGCACCTGACACCTGGCACCTGACACCTGGCACCTGACACCTGCCTTGCCTGTAGCGTGTTGTCTGCTCGACCGCGACTTGATATTATGCTATGCGTTCCTGGTAGTTCGACTCGAGGGTACGCAGAGGTGTTTCCTGGATGGCCGGCGGGGGTGAGCGTTGCCGGCGTTCAGGCTCTCTTATCCGATTGCGAAATTTCTTACCATCTCAGTTAAAAAGGGGGACGTGGTTATGGGTGATGCTGTCATGAAGCCTGCGGATGCGGATACTCCGGCGCAATCCTTCCCGGAGCGACTGTTGGGCGTGTTCATTTCGCCGGCGGAGACTTTCGCCGATGTGGCGCGCAAGCCGGGTTTCATCGCGCCGTTGATAGCCATCGTGATCGGCTCGGTCGCTGTCATCGAGACCATGGTTTGGAAGATCGGTTTGGAGCGTATGATGCGCATGGGGATGGAGCAGAGTGGTCAAGCCTCCAGGATGAGTCCGGAGCAAATGGACCAGGCGGTGAGCCAAGGCGCGAAAATTACTGGGATTGTTTTGCATATCGCTGGAGTCTTGGGTCCGCCGATTGTTCTGTTGGTTTTTGCCGGCTTGGGAATTCTCATCGTGAACGTAATTTTCGGAGCGCAGGCGAAGTTCAAGACCGTTTTTTCCTTGGTTTGTTACGCGGACCTTGTCTCGCTCTTGGGTTCGCTAATGGCGGTGGCGATGATCCTCTTTGGTGATCCCGACCATTTTAACTCGAACAATCCCATCCCCAGCAATGTCGGCTTTTTCCTGAATCAGAATGACGTTTCCAAACCCCTCTACGCTCTGGCTTCATCCGCTGACATCTTCAGCATCTGGCTTCTGATCCTGCTTGGGGTGGCTCTCTCGAAGGGGACAGGAGGAAAGGTCAAGCCCTTGCCGATCTTTCTGGTGTACGCAGGCATTTGGGCTCTTTATGTTCTGGGTAAAGTTGGCTTGAAAATGATCTAGTACCTGGTAATTGATGGGATTGCGATTTGAGATTGTAGCGGAGGATAAGGCGACAGGAGCACGCGCTGGCCTTCTCCACACGCCACACGGGGTGGTGGAGACGCCGGTCTTCATGCCGGTGGGCACAGCAGGCACCGTCAAGGGGATGACGCAGGGGCAACTGGAAGACTTGGGAGTTCAGATTCTTCTGGCCAATACCTATCATCTCTACCTGCGTCCTGGCCACGAGATTATCCGGGAAGTGGGAGGACTGCACCGCTTCATGGGGTGGCCTCGCCCCATCCTGACGGACAGCGGGGGGTTCCAGGTGATGAGCCTGAAATCTCTTGGCCGCGTTACGGAGGACGGAGTCTGGTTCAAATCCCACCTGGACGGTTCTTCGCACTTCCTTTCTCCCGAGCGAGCCGTCGAGGTCCAGCTTGCGCTGGGAGCAGACATTATCATGACGCTCGACGAATGCGTCGAGTATCCCTCCAGTCACGAAGCTATTCATCGCGCCGTCAAATTGACGGGGCGATGGGCGGGCCGGGCCAAGGAAAAGCTGTCAGCCATCAGCTCTCAGCCGTCAGCGAGCGGAAACCAAGCCGGCGGGCAATCGTCAATCGTCAATCGTCAATCGGCAATGGGAAAGCCGTCAGCGAGCGAAACGCAGGCCAGCGAGCAATCGCCAATCGGCAATCAACAATCGGCAATTCCAGCCCCCAGCCCCCAGCCCCCAGCCCCGGCGTTGTTTGGCATCGTGCAGGGTGGTGTTGATAGGGATCTGCGACGCGAAAGTGCCGAGGGCCTGCTGGAATTGGATTTCGAAGGCTACGCCGTGGGCGGGCTCTCGGTGGGTGAACCGAAGGCGGAAATGTATGAAGTCGCCGAATACACAGCTCAACTGTTGCCTCGCAACCGCCCGCGCTATTTGATGGGAGTCGGGACACCCGAGGACTTAGTGGAATGTGTGGCGCGTGGAATCGACATGTTCGATTGCGTCATGCCCACTCGGAATGCGCGCAACGGCTGTGTGTTCACTTCGCAGGGTAAGGTGATAATCAAAAATACGAAATACGCGCGGGATGAATCGCCGCTTGATCCGGCTTGTGGGTGTCCGGTCTGCGGGCGCTATTCGCGAAGTTACATTCGCCACTTGTTGGTGGCGGGGGAGATGCTGGGGGCCATTTTGACCACCCAGCATAACCTTCACTTTTACATTGACAGGATGCGCAAAATCAGGCAGTCTTTGTTGTTTGGAGCGTTTGCGGAATTTCATTCTAGGGTGCGCGCGGAACCTTAAGCGTGCAAACCATCCCTGAGACGAATCCGGAAAGCCCGAACCCCGCCGTTCACGTTCCTCGCTGGCGGGGGGTCATATTCTAAAATCCTTTGCTCTTCGGCTCGACCTTGATCGAGTGCACATTTGCGAATTCATTTCTTCTGGCGGCGGACCCGGGTGCGGGTGGGGCGCTAAGCCAGTTCCTTCTCCTTTTTGCGCCCCTGTTTGCAATTTGGTATTTCCTGGTCATCCGGCCTCAACAGCAACAGCGGCGCAAGACTCAAGAAATGCTCTCCAATCTCAAGACCGGTGACCGCGTGGTGACGAGCGGCGGGATTCACGGAACGATTATTTCTTTCAGGAATGGTGTCGTCCAACTCCAGATTGCCAGCCAAGTTAAGGTTGATGTGACGCGGTCAGCGATCACAGGCCTCGTGGCGGAAGGGACTAGCGGAGAGGGGAAGCAGGAGCCAGCAGCCGCCAAGCAGAAGAAGTAATGACGGAGCGCACTGTAGCGCTGACCTCGCCATGCGGGGTCAGCGCTACAGTGCGCTCCCGCTGGGGGGGATGAAGGAAGTCAAACCATGGAAATGAAGATCAAAGGCCGGGCGATTTTTATAGGCATTGTGATGGTGGTTTGCCTGCTGGGGATAATTGGCTTTCCGAAGAACTTCCAGGAATTGAAAGATAACGTCCGCAGTCGCATTCGCATGGGACTTGACCTGAAGGGTGGGACTCACTTGGTACTGCAGGTCCAGGTGGAAGATGCTGTGAACATCACCGCCGACCAAGTCCTGGAGAGGCTACAAGACGAGCTGAAGGCAAAAAACATTCCCTACGCAGACGTTCAGAAAGCCGATGATACGCAAGTTCAGCCTCCCAAACACCGGATAGTCGTCAAGGGCGTTCCCCAGGAAAAGGCCGGCGATTTGCAGACCTTGTCGAGCGAACAATTCTCGGACTGGGAACTCTCCCGCATGCCCGGGGATGCCACGAGCTGGATGCTGGCCCTCAAGACCACCGCTGCGGCAAACATTCGAAACCAGGCTCTGCTCCAGTCAATGAACACCATCCGCAACCGGGTGGACCAGTTGGGCGTCACGGAGCCAACCATTGCCGAGTACGGACAGAGGGACTTTGAACTGGTCGTCCAACTTCCCGGGGTCGATGACCCCTCGCGCGTCAAGGACATTATTCAATCCACGGCGCTTCTGGAGTTGAAAATAGTTCAGGATGGACCCATCTCGAGTCGCGAGTCGGCGCTGGCGGCCCACGGCGGAGTACTTCCTCCAGATACGCAATTGTTGCCTGGCAGCGGACCGAACGGCGAGGCTTGGTACGTGGTCAACCGCGTGGCGGCGGTTACCGGGCGGGACTTGAGCGGCGCTGAACCCTCTCACGATGTCAATGGGCGTCCCAGCGTAAATTTCACTCTGACGCGCGATGGGGCGGCAAGGTTTGGGCGGGTGACAGGCGCCAACGTGGGCAAGCAACTGGCCATCGTCCTCGACAATCGGGTTTATGACGCGCCGGTTATCCAGAGCCAGATTTCTGACCGGGGCGAAATCACAGGTCCCTTTACCCCGCAAAAGGTGCAGGATTTGGCTCTGGTACTGCGCTCTGGCGCATTGCCGGCGTCCATCATTTACCTTTCTGAGGAGACGGTCGGTCCTTCGCTGGGGGCGGATTCGATTCGCCACGGAGTCGTCGCTTGCATTGTGGGCTTTGTGGCGATAATGGCATTCATGCTTATTTATTACCGAGGGGCCGGCATCAACGCCGACTTGGCGTTGGTTTTCAATCTGATTATTCTGATCGCGGCACTCGGCTACTTTGGTGCCGTTTTAACATTGCCAGGCATAGCGGGTGTCATCCTGACGGTTGGTATGGGAGTTGACTCCAATGTGCTGATTTTTGAGCGCATACGAGAGGAATTAAGGTTGGGCAAGGCTGTGGGAGCGGCGGTTGCCGGCGGCTTTGAGCATGCATTTGTGACCATCATTGATACGCACGTAACCACTATTGTCTCCGCGGCCATTCTCTTTACTTTCGGAACCGGTCCGATACGTGGTTTTGCGGTCACTTTAACCATCGGTTTGCTGGCTAATCTTTTCACTTCCGTTTTTGTGTCTCGTGTGATATTTGATTATGTCCTTTCCAGGCGGGAGAAAGGTGCGGAACTCAGCATCTAGCGGAAATTAGGGGAACTTCGGGTTGTCGTTCGGTGTCAAATGGACCGGTGAGGTACGGGATTAGGCCATGGAGTTTTTTCACGAACCGAAGATTGACTGGATGGGGATAAAGTGGTACTTCATCGCCTTGTCCCTCGCGCTGGCCGCTGCCGGACTGATTTCCATGGCGGTTAAGAAGGGGCTGGCTTACGGGATTGACTTCCGGGGTGGAACCGTGGTCAATGTGAAGTTTTCCAAGGCGCCCAACCTGGATACCATCCGCAGTGAGCTTGACCGGCAGAATCTGCGTGGCGCCACGATTCAGGGATACGGTGTACCCAGCAACCACGAAGTCATTGTTGGACTGGATCTGAAGACCACCGCCTCAAGCGAAGCCCTGGATCAAGGGAAGCGGGCCATTGTGACTGCCTTGTCCGGCTTGTTCGGGCAGGGGCAGGCGGGTAAACTGGATTTCAACAACTCCAGTCCCCAAACAGTTTCCGACCACTTGGTGGCTGCCGATCCTCTGGGACTTTCTTCGAAAGGTTACGACTCCGCAACCAAGGCTTACGGGGATTTGGCGGAAGCCGTTATCAATTTCAGGAACTCCCCACCCAGAAGTGGGCTTATTTCAGACTTCCAGGAATTGAGTTCGGTCCCGGGTGCTAACGCGGGAGTGATCGCGACACTCAAAAATGACTTCTACCTTTCCAACTTTGCAGTCAAGAACACAGAGATCGTTGGACCCAAGGTTGGGGGGGACCTTCGCCGGCAGGCTGTCTACGTCACGCTGGCGGGACTGGGCGCCATGCTGGTTTACATCTGGTTCCGTTTTGAGCTATCATACGGTGTCGCTGCGGTGGTCGCTACTTTTCATGATGTCATCATTACTTTGGGATTTTTCTCTTTGCTCCATAAGGAAATCAGCCTGACGGTGATTGCGGCCTTGCTGACGCTGGTTGGCTATTCCATGAACGACACGATTGTGGTCTTTGATCGTATCAGGGAAAACGTTCGACTCAACAAGCGGGAAGACTTTGTTGGCCTGATAAACCGCAGCATCAACCAGACTCTGAGCCGGACGATTCTGACCTCGGGTTTGACCTTCCTGGCAGTGCTCTCTTTGTTCCTGTTCGGAGGGGAGGTCATCCACGGTTTCTCCTTTGCGCTCGTGGTGGGAGTAATTATTGGGACCTACTCTTCGATTTTCATTGCCAGTCCCATTGTGGTCTTCTTTCAGAAAAGATGGCCCGGAAGTTCAGCGGCTGCGAGGCCCAAGACTTACGCCCGCGAGGCTGTACCTGCTCGTCGGTAGTTATCATTAATTTGTTGCCGGGGTCATCCTCCCTGGCCGTCTTAAGAATTCCAGGAGGCGCTAGCCATGTTCGATGAGTGTCTACTTGAATCTTCTCCATCCCGCGCACCGGTTCTCAAGGGCAAGCACTGGCTCCTTTCACTTGCGCTCGGCGTGGTAGTCTTTCTCACTATATTTTTCGGCTTGCCTATTTTGTCATTTGGAGCTGAAACCAAAGTGGTTACCGCGCAAGCCAGCATCCTTGGCGTGCTGAGTGCGGCTTACGCGCTCATGTTGTGTTACGTGTGGGCGGATGCGCGCCATCTGAAGCTCAATGCGCCGGTTTGGTTCGTCATCGCGTTCCTTTTCAACGTGGTTGGTTTCATCTTGTACTTGATCTACTCCGCCATAAAGACCGACAATTGGAAGCGAGCGACACTGCCGATCGCATACATATGTGAGGGCATTCTCGTCGGCTTATTCGTGCTGGTCCCCTTGATCTACACCGAGGCTCTGCCGTCGGCTCAGTTGATGACCTTTTTGGCAGCGCCTCCGCCTCCCCCGCCACCTCCACCCCCACCTGCTGCACCCACGCCTAGAATCGTCAGGCGAGTGACTGTGGCGGACATTATGAAAGCGCCTACCGTCATTCCCAAGACAATCGCAAGGCCTGACGCGGCTCCGGCACCGGCCAGCGCCGTTGGAGTGGTAGGGGGCATACCGGGAGGTGTGCCAGGCGGTCAGTTCGGAGGTGTACTCGGTGGAGTTATCGGCGCAGTTATGTCTTCCGCTGCCGCTCCTCCCCCGCCACCCCCACCGAAGGCAGCCACCCCGAAACGCATCCGTGTGGGTGGTCAGGTGGAGGGTGCGAAACTCATCTTTCAACCCAAACCTGAATATCCCCCGCTGGCGAAAATGGCCCGCATCCAGGGGACAGTCCGCTTGGAGGCCATCATCAGTAAGGACGGTACGATCCAGGATTTGAAAGTTGTTAGCGGGCACCCGTTGCTGGTGAAATCAGCCTTGGAGGCTGTGCAGCGCTGGCGCTACCAGCCCACCTTGCTGAACGGGGAACCGGTCGAGGTAGTAACCGAGGTGGACGTGAATTTCACCTTGGCTGAATAGTTTGTTGGATAGGAAAATCTTCCAGGAGGATACAAAACATCATGTTAGGCGTGAACCTGTTTACTCTGAGTTTGTGGTTTTTCCAGGAAGGCGAGGCGCAGATCGGATTCGATCCTGTGACCATGTGGCGTGCCATGGCTTGGCCGGCCCGGTCGGTGGTCATAGTGCTGTTCATCATGTCGTGTTGGTCGATCGGGGTGATGATTGACCGCTGGATCGCCTTCGGCGCGGCTCGCAAGCAATCCAGGCTTTTTGCTCCCGCCGTGGCAGGTGCTTTAAAGGACGGCAAGATTGATGAGGCCATCGCCATTGCGGAACAGAATAAGCGGAGCCACCTGGCAAAAGTGGTGACGGCTGGTCTGCAAGAGTTCCAGGCTCATCAGGTTTCCGCAGAAATATCCGGTGAGACAATCGAGGCTTCCAAGCGAGCCCTTGAGCGGGCTGCGGCCATCGTGCATGCCGAGCTCAAGCGCGGCGTTTCCTCCCTTGCCACCATCGGCTCCACCGCACCCTTCGTCGGGCTGTTCGGAACGGTGCTCGGCATCATCAACGCGTTCAGAGGAATTGCCTTCGCGAAGTCCACAGGTCTAGCGGCTGTGGCGGGCGGTATTTCCGAAGCGTTGGTGACCACCGCGGTCGGTCTGTTTGTGGCCATACCTGCGGTGTGGGCTTACAATTACTTCGCCGGAAAAATCGAGTCTTTCGACGTGGAAATGGACAACTCCTCGTCCGAGTTGATTGACTACTTTATTAGGAGATCGTCGCGGGGGAAGAAATAAATGGCATTCAAAGCACAATCGCCTGGAGCTGTCTCAGACATCAATGTGACCCCGCTGGTCGACGTGATGCTGGTACTGCTGATCGTCTTTATGGTGATCACCCCCATGTTGCAGAAGGGGGTCAGCGTCGACATGGCTCGTGTCAACAACCCTCGTCCCATGGCGGCCGCGGACAAGGAGGACGCTACGCTCCTTGCCATCACCCGGGATGGTAAGATCTACCTGGGGGCGGACAGTATCAGCATGGACAAGATTACCGCCCAAGTCAAAGACCGGGTCGCGGACAAGCTCGATAAGACCGTTTACGTCAAGGCCGATGCCCGGGCCAAGTATGGTGATGTTGTCTCCGTCGTGGACGCGGTGCGGGCGGCAGGGGTGGATTCACTTGGGCTATTGACCGAAAAGGTCCAGACTCGAAATGCGGCTGCGGCTGCCGCCGCTGCTGCTGCTGAGACTCAGTAACGTCGGATTCGGTTTGTTAAAGTAGAAGGAGGGTACCACTATGGCTATGGCCGTAGGGGGGAACAAGAAAGGTCCCATGGTGGACATGAATGTGACCCCGTTGATTGACGTCTTACTGGTGTTGCTGATCGTCTTTATGGTGATCACGCCCTTGACGCCGAAGGGCTTGGACGCACTTGTGCCTCAACCAAGCCCCAAGGACGCAAAGGCCGATCCAGATGTCCTGGCCCGAACAATTGTGGTGTCTATGGATGCGACCCATCATGTAAAGATCAATCAGGAGCCAACCGACATCCGTATGCTCGGTTCGCGCCTCGAGGACATTTTCAAGACACGCAACGACCGGGTGATGTTCGTGAAAGGCGATCCAACGCTGCAGTTTGGAGATGTTGCAGAGCTTATTGACATTGCCAAGGGCGCCGGTCTCGATAAGATCGGCCTCGTTACCAAGGCCTTGGAAGAAGGCCAATAGTCCCCCACTTATACTCACGTCGAGGGAGGAATTCCAATGAAGCTGTATAAGCTTGCCCTGCTGGGGGCTTTGTTGCTTATGCTGGCTATCACCAGCGGATGCACTAAACTAAGGGCGCGAGACCAGCTCAACAAGGGCGTTACGGCGTACCGCAACGCACAGTTCCAAGCCGCCATCCTGCATTTCAAGAACGCGGTAGCCTTGGATCCCACCCTATTGAATGCCAGGCTCTACCTCGCCACTGCGTATGCCCAACAGTACGTTCCTGGCGGAGAAACTACGGATAACGTTAAGTTCGCTCAACAGGCGATCGATGCTTTTGACGACGTCCTGAAGATGGATCCCAAGAACACCACAGCCGTCGCCAGCGCTGCTCAGATGTACTACAACATGAAGAAGTTTGATAAGGCGCAGGAATATCAGCGGCGATGGCTGCAAGTTGAGCCCAATAATCCTGACCCGTACTATTGGATCGGCGTGCTTGATTGGGCCATCTGTTATCCTCGTACGCAGCAGATGAGGAAGGATCTGAAGATCGAATTCCCGAAGGATCCTAAGGACCCCAGCAGCTTGCCGCCTTTTCCTGAAAAGGCCCGCGCTCAGTTGGAAGAAGAAAATGGTCCGCTCGTCAAGGAAGGGCTGGAGGTTCTGGAGAAGGCCATTCAGCTTAAGCCGAACGACTTCAATACGATGGCTTACTTGAACCTGATGTATCGGCAAAAAGCTGATTTGGAGTCTGATGCTCCTGCGCGCAAAGCTGACCTGAAACAGGCTGAAGACTGGGTCAACAAAGCTGTAGCCCTCAAGAAGGCAGGAACAGAGGGCGCCGGCACGGCTCAGTAAGCTGTTCCTTGATTGGTGTCGAATTGCGAACCCCGCCCGGCGCGAGGGGTTGGGGTGTCTTCACCCGGCCTCGGAATGACGAGGTCGCCGGCTAATCTTTTCCCACGATAACCAAGCCAAGAGCGCAGGTGTGTGGGTTAAGTTGCTGAAGATGGATGCACCAGTGCCGGGGAAGATGCGCGAGGTTTGACTGCCGTTCGCTTCTCCCGACATCCCCCCAGGTCCCCAATGGCCTTACACGCACCCCCTGGCGAGTCCAAACTCGTTTCTGCCGAGCGTACCGGTCTTGCCGCGAATTAATCGGCGAAGGTGCTCGGCGTGCGTCCCTTCGCAAGCCAATGCCGAACCGGGTTAGTTCCCTCCCAGCGGGTTGGCATGTGTCGCCTCGGCGGCCCGGAAGGAGGCTAGATTATTCGCGTCGATTACGGCCGTCCCAGTATCCACGCTAGTGGGCAGGGGCGAAGCCGGCGCAGTCTGCCAGTCTTTGAACTCGTGGACGATGTTGTGATGCAGGTCATCCAGGAAACGCAACCCGTAGAAAGCCATGGTGTAAGGTTTCTGGGAGACCGTAGCGGCTATGACGCCTTGGGCGATGAAGTCGAGCGTTTCGGGAGTCTTATCCATCGCCACGATCGGGATCTTGCCGTCCAGGTTCAACCTGTGGAGCGCTTCCGCCGCGCCCGGGCCGCCCGAGGCTTCTACGCACACGATACCATCGATCTTTTCCTTGGCGTCGATAAGGGCGGAAATCTGGTCATTGGCGGAGCGCGGGTCGCCTTTGTCATCCAGGCTGCGAGCGATTTTGATCCCCGGATATTTCTTAAACGAGTCGGTGACTCCGCGGACTCGCTCGTCCAGGTTGAGCTGTCCGGGTATAGTGACCAAGATCACCTGACCATCGCCGTGGACCAACTCGGCAATTCGCTTCCCACTGATGAGCCCAGCCTGATAATTATCCGTACCGACGAATAGGATGCGGCGCGACTCCGGTGCATCCGAATCTACGCAGACGACCGGTATTCCTGACTTTACCGCAGCGTCGATAGCATCCTTGAAAAGCTCCGGCTTGGCGGGCGAGACCGCTATACCGGAAGGATGTTTTTCGACTGCCTTTTGAAAAGCCTCAAGTTCGTCTTGCGGAGAGTACGAGTCCGGCCCGGTAAACTCGGCCTTCACCCCGATTCCGCGGGCTGCACCCATAAATCCCGCTTTGGCTTCCTGCCAATAAGGGAGACTCGTATTCGCGGCTACAAAGATATAGCGTTCGGTTTCCTCATGAAAAGGCTTCTGACACGAGCTGAAGATTCCAACTGATAGAAGCAGCGCAATGGATAAGAGCTTCCATGTGGCTTGTTTCATATACCCTCCTTTGCTCCGCCCGCTGCGGGCGACTCACACTGGCTTTTGGCAGGCCTGCTTCGACCTTTCTTCTAACGATTCATGAAGCCTACCACAAAACTAGGATCGCCGGAAAGGGTGCTTGTGCCTTTAGGTGAAATGCTTGAACCAGCGTCGCCGGCTGCCCTAGAATGCTAATTGGAGCCATGCTTCACTTTGAGGACATCGCCGGAAAGGTCCAGGCTTATCGTCCCGGGGAAGACCTGTCGCCGCTGCGCAGGGCCTATGACTTCTGCGCCCTCCGCCATTCCGAGCAGAAGCGCCTCTCCGGCGAACCCTTCATCTCTCATCCGCTCGAGGTCGTCCAGATCCTGGCGGAGATGAAGCTGGACCTTGTGTGCCTGACCGCGGGTATGCTGCACGACGTGGTGGAGGACACGGGCACGACGAGCGAAGCAATCGAACGCGAGTTCGGTCCTGAGGTAGCGCGTATCGTGGATGGGGTGACAAAGATCGGCCGCATCAGGTTCATG
Organism: Terriglobia bacterium; assembly: GCA_050008675.1. GTDB lineage: Bacteria > Acidobacteriota > Terriglobia > UBA7540 > UBA7540 > CAVROP01. The sequence continues at coordinate 15,694 of JBEKME010000032.1, read as the reverse complement.
AGCCGAGAGGAGCAGCAGGCCGAGAGCTTCCGCAAGATGGTCCTCGCCATGGTGGACGACATCCGGGTGGTGCTGGTGAAGCTCGCCGACCGGCTCCATAACATGCGCACCCTCGAGTACCTGCCTCCCGACAGGCAGGAACGCGTGGCCCGGGAAACGCTCGAGATCTATGCGCCCATCGCCCACCGCTTGGGAATGGGAAAGGTCCGAGGCGAATTGGAAGACCTGGCGTTCAAGTTTCTCGAACCCGAGTCCTATCTCGAGGTCAAGAGGGCCGTCGAAAGCCGCCGCAAGGTGAGCGAGGATTTTCTTGCCAAAGTGCGCGACCAAGTGGATGCAAAGATGAAGGAGCATACCATCCCCGCGCGCATTGAAGGCCGAATCAAACGCTTGTACAGCATTTGGCAAAAGCTTTTGCGGCAGCATGTCCCCATGGAGCAGGTTTACGACCTCCTGGCCATCCGGATTATCACGGACAGTGTGCCGAACTGCTATGCTGCCCTGGGAGTCATTCACAATACTTGGCGGCCCGTACCGGGCCGCATCAAGGACTACATCGCCATCCCCAGGCCCAATCTCTATCAGTCTTTGCACACCTCAGTAATTGGTCCTCATGGCCAGCCGTTCGAGGTCCAGATTCGTACCGAGGAGATGCACCGGATCGCCGAGGAAGGCATTGCCGCCCACTGGAAATACAAGGACGGCAGCCCCCTCGCGCCGCAGGATGAGGAGCGCTTTGCGTGGCTGCGGCACCTGGTGGAATGGCAGCAGGAAATGGGCGACCCGGGCGAGTTCCTTTCCACCCTGAAGATCGATCTTTACCCGGAAGAGGTTTATACATTTACTCCCAAGGGTAAGGTGATCGTGTTGCCCCGTGAGGCGACACCCATCGACTTCGCTTACGCCATCCATAGCGAGGTCGGCCACCATTGCGTGGGTGCAAAGGTCAATGGCCGCATCGTTCCCCTCAAGTACAAATTACGCAACGGCGATATTGTCGAAATTGTGACCCAGGCGCATCACACCCCCAGCCGCGACTGGCTTGCTCTAGTCAAGACCTCGCGCGCGCGCAACAAGATCAAGCACTGGGTCAATGTGGAGCAAAGGGGGCAGGCGGTGGAAATCGGCAAGCGCTTGCTGGAGAAGGAGGCACGCAAATACGACGTGACGCTGAAAAAGATTGAGGCGGAAGACTACCTGCGGGTGGCGCGGGATAACGGCTGCACGCAGGTGGATGACCTGCACGCGGGGATCGGATATGGAAAGTTCTCCGCGCGCCAAGTGCTCGCCAAGCTTGTTCCCTCGGCTCAGCTCGAGACGGCCCATCCTTCCCGGCTTACCACGGTGAAACGGGCGCTCGGTATCTCCGGCGATATGGCCATCCAGGTGCACGGCCACGGTGACCTGATGGTCTATCGCGCCAAGTGTTGTAATCCCATTCGGGGGGACGAAATCACCGGCTACATAACCCGCGGGAAAGGAATTGCGGTGCACTCCAAAAGCTGCCCCAACGTTCAGAATCTCCTTTACGATGCCGACCGGCGAATTGAGGTCAAGTGGGTGGGGCCCAAGTACAGCCTCTATCCCGTCAAGCTCACCCTGTTCAGCCGCGACCGCCAGGGGCTTTTGGCCGACGTGACCGGCGCGATCGCCGACGTTCATTCGAATATCCAGGACATCGAGGTGCGCACGGGCGATAGCCAGGCGAATATCGATGTGACGTTGGATATCGTGGATTTGGAACACTTGGAGAAAATCGTATCTTCGCTGCGCAAGATCGAGGGTGTTTACCAGGTTGAACGGGTGATGCACTGAGCAGGTTCGATCTTCTTCTCTTCTCACCCCTTCATCTCCCCCTACTCAGAAATCGCGTTCACGGAGCTTGAAGGCGACCCAAGCCAGGGCATTCTCCACCTGACTAAGATTGCCCTCGACCATCCCGGAAGATTTGAACCCGTGAGGAGGAATACAGTGAGCAAGGATGTGATTTCCACACCGAAAGCACCAGCGGCCCTTGGTCCTTATTCACAGGCTATACGCTGGGGAGATTTGATCTTTGTTTCCGGCCAGATTCCTATTGACCCCGCCACCAGTCAGGTTGTGGGAGACGACGTCGCGGCTCAGACCGAGCGAGTCTTGAAAAACCTGGCGGCAATCCTGGAGGCAGCGGGCGCCAGCCTGGGCCAGGTTTTGAAAACTACTGTGTACCTCAGGGACTTGAACGATTTCGGAAAGATGAACGAGGTCTATGCCAGGTTCTTCAGCGAGCAGCCACCCGCGCGCGCCACCGTCCAGGTCGCCCGATTGCCCCGTGATGTGAGTGTGGAAATTGAGGCCGTCGCCGCGGCTTAAAGAAGGAGTTCGCCGGCTTGCGGGGGGGCGCCAGGCCTGTGTGCTTGCCGCCGGCGAGGGCATGACCAACTGTCGAACACTACTTCGCTTTGGCAACCTTGCCCGAGCGAATGCATGCCGTGCAGACGCGCACGGTCTTGTGGACGCCCTCCACGAGGGCATGAACCCGGCGCAAGTTCGGGTTCCACCGACGCCTGGTGACGTTGTGGGCGTGGCTTATCCGATTTCCGTACTTGGGGCCTTTCCCGCAAATCTCACAGGCCAGAGCCATAGCAACACCTCGTAGGAAGGACAAATACTTCTCTCGCGCAACCTTTTCATTTTACCAGAGCCGCCCCAACTTTGCCCACTTCTTTGTTGCTGGGTGGAGTTACAATACTAGCATGACAAACCAACTGTTCTTGCGCGGCGCCACAGCGTTGATAATCCTCGTGCAGCTAGCAGGCTTGGCGGCCCTCACGTCTTGCCAGCGGAAAAGCCCCTCGGATCGCGAACTGGTGGCGAAGGTCGATGGCCAGCCCATCTTCCGTGACCAAGTGGAGAGGGTCTATCGAAACCGCCAGGGTGCAGGGTCCGACACCAGCAGCCAGGAAGAAGCCTGGAGCTTTAAACTGAATGTTCTGGATGAACTGATCGTTAATCAGATTCTGGTTGACCACGCCTCCCACGCAGGCATCACAGCCTCGGAAGCCGAAGTGGATAACAAGGTGGCCGAACTTCAGAGCCCTTATTCGGCGGAAGAGTTCCAGAGACGTCTCCGGGACCAGGGCCTGGAAATGGAGGATCTCCGGAAGGAAGTACGCCGGGGCATTATCATCACAAAGCTTATCAACAAAGAAATCATCTCAAATATAAAAGTTACCGACCCCGAGATTGCGGCCTATTACGAACGCAACAAGGCCAACTTCAATGTCCCTGAAACCTTGTACCACCTGGCCCAGATCCAGGTCACTCCGGTTGCGGATGCCGAGGTGCGCAACCTGAAGAACGACGACGCCAAGACCCCCGCCGCCGCGGCGCGGAAGATCCAGGCGCTTTACGCCCGCCTGCGCGCCGGGGACGACTTCGCCACGGTGGCGCAAGAGTACTCGGAAGATCCTCGAACCGCTTCCGGCGGTGGTGACATGGGCTTCATCCCGGCCTCGGCATTGGACTCCACCCCGCAGCTCAAGGCCGTCCTCTCGCTCCAGGTCAACCAGTTCACTGGGATCATTCCCAGTTCATCCGGATACCACATCTTCAAACTGCTCGGGAAGGAACCAGCCGCAACGCATACGCTTTCCGAGTTGCGGGTTCAGAATTCCATCCGCCAGACGCTGAGGAGCGAAAGAGAGCAGCTTCTGAAAGCGGCCTACATCGAGACGCTGCGCAACCGGGCGAAGGTCGAGAACTACCTGGCCGAGCAGATCGTCAAAGGAGAGCTAAGTCCCTCTTCCTCCAAGTGACAGGCTGCCTGGCTGGGTGTGATCGCCGCCCCATAGGGTGTACCGGCCCCGGATTAGTCGGAATTGTAGCCCTCTCCCCTGGGGAGAGGGTGGCCCGCGTCCGGCGTTTTCACCAGCCGGCGCGGGACGGGTGAGGGGTTGTTTCCGTTGCCAACGCAGCCTGTCAGACCAGCCTCAGCAAGCGGACCCCCGCCTCCACGCCGGTTTGTTCCTGCGCGTAGATGCGTTGCACGCGGCCAGCCCGCGGAGCGCGGATTTCGTTCTGCATTTTCATCGCTTCGATCACCAGAAGTCCCTGGTTCAGGACCACCTCCTGGTTCTCAGAAACCAGCACCTTAACGATCTTCCCCGGCATGGGCGCCACGATTTCCTGTGGGCCTCTCTCTTGAACTCCCGCGCCATCGCGCCGCCAGCGGCGCGGATCACGGATTTCCACCAGATAATGCCGCAGACCCACGGTAACCACGTAGGGGCTCAAGTAACCCTCGGCGTCGCCTGCCCTCTTGCTGACCTGGGCTTCGTAAGACCGCCCGTCGATCAGGATCGAATAAACCCCCGGCGAGATCTCTTCCCCATCCGCCATAAGCGGCTCACCATCGGAGAAGAAACGGAACAGCTTCTCAGGTTGGTGTGGCGTGCCGGCCTTTCCCTCGAGCGGTGCTTTGTGAGGGTCGCCAAGCTTCGCGTCGTCTTGCAACAATGGCTGCGGTTTTTCCATCGCCCCATGACCATCATCGAGTTCCGGGCGCGGGCGCGGCGCGGGGTGATGGATTTTCGCCCCAGAGGATGCGGCCCCCGTCCTGCCTTGCATTCCGCCCGCCCGCGTTGACAACTCACACTCATGCTCCGAGGTCTTCGCGCCCGAATGGATTTTAATTTTAAGTTTCATCAGCTTCTCCAGTTCCCCCGGCGAGGCCACTGGTTAAGCAGGGAGTCTCTGCCCGCATTTTTCCAAGTGCTGTCGCGAGTGGAAGCCGGTGTTTTCTTCCCCTCGCGCCCTCCCAAGTAGAGGGCCGCTGCCAGCATGGCGACGCGCTCCTCCTCGGGTGAAGGCGGCGCTTCCTCCATGAGCCCGGCGGCCAGAACGCGGTCAATGAATCCGGTGTCCAGGCGGCCGGCGACAAATTCCGGGTGCTCCAACAAGCGCCGGAAAAAAGGGACGTTGGTTTTGATGCCGAAAATCTCGTACTCGCCCAGCGCCCGCCTCATGCGGGCGATGGCTTCCGCGCGCTCAGTCCCCCAAACCGCGATTTTCGAAAGCAAGGGGTCATATTCCAGAGGTACTGTCCATCCTTCGTAGACACCGCTGTCTCGTCGCACCCCCGGCCCCGCGGGCGCCTGGAGCCGGCTGATGGTGCCAGGGGAAGGGAAGAAATTGTTGGTGGGGTCCTCCGCGTAGATGCGGCACTCGATCGCTGCGCCCCTCAAGCGCACGTCTTTTTGCCGCCACCCCAGCTTTTCCCCCGCCGCAATCTGAATCTGCTGCTTCACCAAATCTATTCCCAGCACCAGTTCCGTAACCGGGTGTTCGACTTGAAGCCGCGTGTTCATCTCCAGAAAGTAGAAATTGCCGCTTTGGTCCACGAGGAACTCCACCGTGCCGGCGTTCCAGTATCCTGCCAGCTTTGCGATGCGCACGGCGGTTTCTCCCATGCGCTGGCGCAACTCCTCGTGCACGATGGGCGACGGGCATTCTTCCAGCACCTTCTGGTGTCTTCTTTGCAGCGAACACTCGCGTTCGCAAAGGTGAATCAGGCGCCCGTACTGGTCCCCAAGAATCTGGATTTCAATGTGGCGGGGGCGGTCGAGAAATTTCTCGATGTAAATCGAGGGGTCGTTGAAGGCGTTTTGCGCTTCCGAGCGCGCTGTGTTGCAGGCGGATTCAAGCTCGGCGGGGGAACGCACAAGACGTAATCCCTTGCCTCCCCCTCCCCCCGAGGCCTTGAGCATCACGGGATAGCCGATTTCGTCCGCAACTCGATGCGCTTCCTCGAGGCTTTCCAGGTTGCGCTCGGTCCCGGGCACCACCGGCAGGCCTGCCTGGATCACGGCCTGCCGCGCCGTGGTCTTGGAGCCCATCAACTCCATCGCCGCCACCGGCGGTCCAATGAATACCAACCCCGCATCCGCGCAGGCGCGGGCAAACTCCGGGTCCTCTGCCAGGAAGCCGTAACCGGGGTGGATAGCCTCTGCGCCGCTTCGTTGGGCGGCGTCAAGAAGGCGGTCGATTCGAAGGTAACTTTCGGCGGAGGGCGCCGGCCCGATGTGAAAAGCCTGGTCGGCATAGCGGACGTGCAACGATTTGCGGTCCACGTCGGAATAGACCGCCACCGTGCCGATTCCCATTTCGCGGCAGGCGCGCATCACGCGCACCGCAATCTCGCCACGGTTGGCTATCAGGATCTTGCGAAACATCGCTCCTGTCCTTCCTGGCGCAGTCATTCCCGCGAAAGCGGGAATCCACTCCGCACACCTTCGGAGCTGGCCTTGCTCCTTGCCTGCGAGTCGAGGCATCAATTCCCAGAGGCTGCTTACCAAGCGGTACGTCATTATACTTCCTGGAAGGGGGCGCAAACCACTCCAGTTTTTGCACTTCGGGCTCATCATCGCCTGCCGCGCAATTGCTTCGAAGCCACGCAAACACTGAAGAGGCGTTGCCTCAAACCGACAGGCATGTTCTTACCGCGAAGCGGAGGACGGTGAATAGCCGTGGGCGTAAGTCCGCGGTCTCGAGTTTGTACATTCTTTGCTCCGAGGTGGCCCTCTCGCAGGGCGGAACTGCCCAACCCCGCAAGGGGTTGGGCAATGCCCGGGGTCAGGTAGTGGTGTCATTTGCGAGACACGGCCGCTCCAGGCCGCAGTCATTCCCGCGAAAGCGGGAATCCACTCCGCAAACCTTCGGAAATGCGCTGTCCACGGACTGGATTCCTCCCGCCTTGGCGGGACGGGAATGACCGGCGCTTCGTAAGGGATGATATTCAAATGACACCACTACCCGGAGTCAGCTTCCATTTGACACCCCCTGGGAATTAACCGTACAGTCGAAATTACTGATCTAATTAGTTCTTGGAGGACTTATGCTGGGCAAAAGGAAGCCCATCCCTCTCTCGAACGTCGTGCCGGCCGTCGAGGCTCGTACCCAGTTCGGCCGCATCCTGAAGCTGGTCGAACGTGAACGACGCTCCTTCGTGGTTGAAAAGCGCGGATCGCCCAAAGCGATCATCCTCAGCGTGGCGGACTATATCAAGTTGGCAGCCCCCGAACCGGAAGCCCTTCGAATCGTGGGCGAGGAGTCGAAACCACAGGGGACGAGCCGCCTGAGCATGCGGCAGATCGATTCTATCGTTCGAGAGGCGCGGAGAGAGAAACGTCGGAATGACAAGTCAAGGCCGGGTTTTCAGGAACCTGCTAGACCAGGGGCAGTGCGCCGGGACGGTCTTACAGTTAGCGTTGAGGAAGCACGGGGCCCTGTTTCTTAGCTTGGATCGAGCCCAAGGTGACCGTTGTTCTTCTAACCAGCGTTTGGAGGAATGCATGTTCGTCGGCCATTTAGCCGTGGGTCTGGTTGCAAAGCGGATTGAGCCGAAGCTCTCTCTCGGCACAGGGGTACTGGCGGCAATGCTCGTCGATCTGCTATGGGCCATTTTCCTAATCGCAGGGATCGAACACGTCCATTTCAAGCCTGGGATGGGGGCGGGGAACTATTTCGATGCCTACGACATCGCCATGAGTCACAGCCTGTTGATGGGCGCAGTTTGGGCCGCTTTGTTCGCAGCAGCCTACTTTTTGCGGCGGCATTACCCGCGCGGGGCGTGGATACTCTTCGCTGCCGTTCTTAGCCACTGGTTCCTCGATTTCGTGAGTCATAGACCTGATATGCCGCTCGCACCCGGAGTGCACAGGTATTTCGGATTAGGACTTTGGAATTCCATCCCCGCAACCGTCATAGTGGAAGGCGGCTTCTGGTTGGTTGCCATCGTCCTTTACGCTCGAGCTACGCATCCCAAAAACCGCGCCGGCGTCTACGCCTTCTGGACCGTAGTCGTTCTTCTCACGTTGGCGTGGTACAACAACATTGCCGGGCCCCCACCTCGGAACCCTCACACGGCCCCAATCGTTAGCTTGATTTTCTTCTCCTTGGTAGTGGCATGGGCCTACTGGATGAACCGGCTTCGCCCCGCTAAAGCAGGTTGATTGTAATGATTCAAGAGTCGAATGGCGGGCAGCTCAGGCAAAGGCGTGGACCTTGAAATCTACTTTGAGTGGGAAGAACTCGAGCACGCTTTCCGACCGACTTACGCGGGGGTCGTCTTCTCGGGGCACCGGCCGCAAGTAGGGAATGCCGTTCTCGAAACACGTCTCGAGGTACAACGTCACAGCCTCCGCAAGCATTTTCTTGGCTTCACGCAGGGTCCGTCCTTGCGAGGCGACGTCAACCTCCAAGCAGAGGGAGATGAAATGCTTGGCGTCCCTGAAGACCACGCCTGTAAATTCGAAATGGTTCTGATCGTTCGCCATAGCTCCTTGCTAACCGCTTGGCGCAGTGTCTGCAAAATATCCGAGCAGTGCGCTCGCCAAAACGCTCCTTCCCCGCGGCGGGGCCGGGGCAGGCGGCGTTACACTGTCCGCCCAATTCCTTTACACTGCACTAGTGTCCTGAGTCAGAGATTCGTTGCATAATGTCGGTCGCCATTTCGGCATCTGGGCCATTGCAAGTCAACGGAATATGATCGTTGGCGACCCCGGAATTATGTAACGAACTTCCAACTCAGGACACTAGTGTCGCGTAACACCTAACTCTTGACGATTGGACAGCGGCTCTGCCGCCCTGGTTGTAGGGGTACGGCTTGCCGTACCCTCTTCATTTTTATCGCACGACCGAACCAAGAGGGTACGGCAAGCCGTACCCCTACAACCAAGCAGTACCCCGCGACCATTGTCAAGAATTGGATGTTACAAGCACGCTAGCATTCCCGCTTTGCCTCGTCAAACTCTGCGTCGTGCCGGACAGTAGGGGCAGGCCTCGTGCCTGCCCTCCGGTTGCGGATGCTTGTGCCTGGCTGTCAGGGCACCCACGAGGGGTGGCCCTACTTTGGGGATTCTCAGAATATCTTTACCTCCCGTGTCCAGCAAAAAGTGTGGAACGTGCTCAGGCCTTACTTGGGGGGATTGTTCTTGGCGTGAGCCGCGCGAATGGCCCGAGCGCGGGCTTCCAATTCTCCGGCCGCCGCGCCGCGCTTCATCTCACGAAGCAGGCGAGCGTAGTTCTCAAGAACCGTGGCCACGTCAGGATGCTCGAGGCCCAGGGCCTTCTCCAAAATGGCGAGCGCCCGCTGGACGAGCGGCTCGGTGTCGGCGTACTTGCCTTGCTCCCAGTAGAGCCCCGCCAGGTTGTTGAGGCTCGTGGCAAGGTCAGGGTGGTCCGGGCCCAGGGCTTTCTCCTGGATGGCGAGCGCCCCCTGGTAGAACGGCTCGGCCTTGGCGTAATTGCCTTGGCCGTGGTAGAGCAACCCTAGATTGTTGAGATCGGGGGCAAGACCTGGGTGGTCTGGCCCCAGGGCCTTGTCGTCTATGGTGAGCGCCCGCTGGAGGAACGGCTCTGCCTGCGCGTGCTTGCCCTGATTTTTGTAAAGCATCGCCAAGTTGTTGAGGCAGGCGGCCACGTCAGGGTGGTCGGGCCCCTGGGCTTTCTCCCGGATGGCGAGTGCCCGCTGGTAGAGCGGCTCGGCCTCGGCGTACTGCTCTCGGGCCACGCGGAGCAACGCCAGGTTGTTGAGGCTGGTGGCCACGTCGGGGTGGTACGCTCCCAGCGCTTTCTCCTGGATGGCGAGTGCCCGCTGGTAGAGCGGCTGGGCCTGAGCGTACTTGCCTTGGACGCGATAAAGCTCCGCCAAGTTGTTGAGGCTGGTGGCTACGTCATGGTGGTCGGGGCCCAGACCTTTCTCCCGGATGGCGAGCGCCCGCCGGTAGAGCGGCTCAGCCTCGGCATACCTGCCCTGAGCCCGGTAAAGCTCGGCTAGGTTGTTGAGGCTCGCGCCTACTTCAGGGTGGTCGGGCTCCGGGCCTCCCTGCCAGATGGCGAGCGCCCGCCGGTAGAGCGGCTCGGCCTCGGTGTACTTGCCCCGAGCGCGGCAAAGTTCCGCCAGATTGTTGAGGCTTGCGGCCACGGCGGGGTGCTCGGGGCCCAGCGCTTTCTCCCGGACGGCGAGCGCCTGCTGGTAAAGCGGCTCGGCCTGCGCGTACTTGCCTTGGTCGTGGTGGACCGCCGCCAGGTTGTTGAGGCTGGTGGCCACGTTAGGGTGCTCCGGGCCGAGAACTTTCTCAAAAATCATGAGCGCTCGCTGGTAGAGTGGCTCAGCGTCAGAGAAGCGCGCCCGGCGGTGCAGATAATAGCCCGCACTGTTGAGGAGTCGGGCCACTTCGCTGAACTCGAATGCGTAACCCTCGACGAGGGACGTGCAAGCGAGGGCTTGGGGAACCAAGCGCTCGCACTGAGCCCAGTTGGCAAACTCGGGGCTTGGGAATGCACTGTTCACCGCCCGCACGGCGCGCTCTGCCCATTGGCCCTTTTCTTCCTTCGTCAAACCATCTTGAATTACTGCCTGGACTAACCGGTGAATGCCTAGCGTCTTCGCATCGGCATCGCGGCGGAGCAGCGAATACTTCAGGATTTCCGCAAAGGCCGCGTCTAGCTTCAGCGGATCGGCGGCGATGGGGCCGAGATTCGGTCCGAGTTCCACCGCACCCTTGGTGAAGATTTCTTCCGGAATGGCGTCAGGGTGGAGGAAAGCGCAGAGGCGGAGTAGATCGGCGGCAGCATGGCTTGCGCTCGCAACTCTCTCGAAAGAAAGTGCGAAGGTCGTGGCGACGGAGGCAGGATGCTCAGAGGCCGTCGCACCGCGCCTTTTGAGCAACTGCGCCGCCTGCTTTGTGTAAAGGTCGAGGTACCCCGCCAAGCCGCAGCGGGTCTCATCGATATACGCCCCCGCTTGGTCAAGGGCGAGAGGCAGCCCGCCAAGCGCGGTTGAGATTTGCACTGCGATGTCGCGGTCAGGAGCGCGGGCCGCGCTGAGCGGCCCATCCGGCTTGATGATCTTGGCGCGCCGGAGAAGGAGCATGGCTCCGTCCTCCGGCAGCATGTCCCGGACCTCAATGGCTTGGATGGTTCCGGTGGCCTGCGCCTGAGTGGTCACCAGAATGTGCCCTTCGGCCGCGGGAGGGATGAATCCCTGCACGGTGGCCAGATCGCTGGCGTTGTCTACGATCAGCAACCAGCCCCCATTGGCCTCAAGCCAGCGCTTGACGGCGGCCACCGCCAGGGCTTGGTCCTTCTCATCTTTCTCCGGCAAATTCAACAGGCTGGCGATGGCTGCGAAGCCGGAGACCAGCGTCTCTTGCGAGGCGGCGCTGGCCCAGAGCACGGCGCTGTACTCGTCGCGACGTTCATGCGCGAAGTGCGCCGCGATTTGCGTTTTGCCCACTCCGCCCATTCCGGTGAGCGCCGCGAGGCCCCCTGAATTCAGCGCATTCCCCAACTCTTCGAGCTTCTCTTTGCGGCCCGTAAAGAAAGGATTACGCGGCAGCGGCACGTTCCAGAGCGGCCCGGAAAATTCCTGCCTGCGCTCCAGCAGGGGCATTCGCCGAATCTCGCGCGCTACTTCTGACTTGATGTGGAGGGGCTGGTTGGTGAGGTGACAAAAGAGGTTCGGGTAAGCCTCCGGAATGCTCAGGTCGTAGTGGGTTGCGCCCTCCAGCTCGAGCGGAATGTGCTGCGCATCCTGCGAAGAGAAAACTACGGGGATGAACTTGGTGTTTCTTTCCTCCGCCTCGTACAATTCCAGGGTAATGATGAAACCTTCCCACTTGGCGCCTTTGCCCTCACCGGCTGGGCCCTTGTCCTCGTAGCGCTGGTTGTAGGTTTCGGTGCAGACCACGAGAACCAATTGGGATTCTTGAACCTGATTACGGCACCAGCGCGGCCAGCCCTCGGGAGGCGAGAACTCATGCTGGTCAATGCGGCAATCAATGCCGTCGTTGCGCAGGCGTTCGCAAAGGTCCCAGACCCGGTTCTTATGCTCCGTCGAATCGTGGCTGTAACTGATGAACACTCTCATGGCCGTGTCCTGCCCAGAATGATAATACTTTTTCCGAAGTGAGGTGTGTGGTTTTGACAGGGCGGCAATGCCAGTAGCGCGGACCTCCGGTTTTGAGATCCGCAGCCCTTCTCCGGTGATGGTATTCCCTCGTCCCTTTGGGGCGCTGCGTGACCTTTCTGCCCTGTGTCATCTCCCACAGGGCGGCGCATCAACCCGAGGCTTCGAAGCCGCGGACCCCAAATCCGGAGGTCCGCGCTACCCGCTCTTGACAGGGGACTGGAAAAATGATAGCCTATGGTGGTTGACCTATGAAGAGCGCTGGCAAAGAGCGCGGGGAAGGGGTTTGGAAAGCGGCCCGCAGAGGGCGCAAAAAGGCAGCAAAATGCAAAAAGATACTAAAATAGAGGGAACGAACCCAAGGATTTGTTGACAACAAAAGACTTAGCGCTTTTTCGGGCAAAAAACGAACCCAAAACGAACCCAAAACGAACTCGGTTTTGAGCGCAAAAAGTGCCAATCAAAGCGAAAAAACAAGACAGGATTCAGGAGTCGGGATTCAGGAAAGGGGGTCTGAGGAATTAAGCAAGGTTGAAGTATCAAGCGTAAAGGCTGAATTACGGACGAAGAAGTCACCCTTGGCGACAGGGTCGCCTGGGGATCTTAACCCTCGGGGAGTTTGTCGCGACCGTGCTGCACACCGTACCCGAATTGACACTCCCATTTCTTTGCGGCTATGCTGAGTAATAGCTCCCCTGCGCGCATCTAATCTTATGCGGCCCGTTGCGCGTCGAGGGCGGTTCTCCGGGGGATTGGAGTAGCCTCCACACCAAGGGTTTCGATGGTGGAAGATGCGCTGGGGTGAGGAGTCGGAAGGTTTATGGGATTGTTTTTGAGCAGCATGGGTTCACGCTTTCGCTACTTGTTGCGTCTGGTTGCGCTACCGCTTCTCCAGGCGCCGGAAGAGGCATTGATGGGAGGCCAGGCGGTCATCGAAGGCGTCTTGATGCGCTCCCCGCACAGCTATGCCGTGGCGGTGCGCCAGCCCAGTGGCGGGATTGCGGTGGCAAAAGACTACCTGGAAAAGCCTTCGGAAAAGCACCCCTGGCTGAAATACCCGCTCCTGCGCGGGTTGGGGGGCCTGGGCCAGACATTGGTGCTCGGAATCCGAGCCTTGCGCTACTCCGCTGAACTAGCGCTCGAGGAAGCGGGGAAGCCAGCCGAAAAAGAAAAGAAAGTCGAGTTGAGCAACTGGCTCCTGGCGGCGAACCTGGCGTTCTCTCTGGGCTTCTTCATTTTTTTCTACAAGTATGTGCCGCTTTCTCTGGCCACAATCATCAGCCGCCATTACCCGGCAACGGGCAACTTGGTGATATTTAATCTGCTGGACGGAACAATTCGCATCCTCTTATTCCTTGGGTTCCTCTTTTTCATGTCGCAATGGAAGGAAATCCGGCGGATATTTGAGTACCACGGGGCGGAGCATAAGGTGGTGTGGGCGTTTGAGCGGCGCGGGGCAATTGACGTGGCAACGGCGCGCACCTGTACACGCTTTCATCCGCGTTGCGGGACCAGCTTTCTACTAGTGGTGATGGCCATCGCCATGGTCTTTTACATGTTCCTGCCCTTTCGCTCCTTCGCCATGCGATTCGTGGGCCGGCTCGCGCTCCTGCCGGTGATCGCCGGCGTCTCCTACGAATTTATCCGCTTTGCGGCAAAATCGCAGGGAAGGCTCTGGCGCTGGGCGGCGCAGCCCGGGCTGTGGTTGCAGCGTGTCACCACGCGCGAGCCCGACGACCGCCAACTGGAAACCGCCATCAAGGCCATCGAGACCGCCATGGAGCTTGAGAAGGCGCGCGGTGGGGAGTTGGTGGTAGCTTAGAACCAGTTGTCAGTGGTCAGTTGTCAGTGGTCAGTTGTCCGTTGTCAGTTGCCGGGCGTCAGTTGAGCCGCTAGTGGGGAGTGGCGGGGGATACAGAGATCGAGGATTGCTCCAGCCTCCCAATTACTCCAGCGTCCCGCCTCGCCACTGACAACTGACGACTCTTTTCGGTGAACCATGCATTTCTCAGAGAAACTGGCAGAAATCGAAGCAAAATATGACGAGTTGACGGCGCAGCTCGGGGACCCCGCCGTGTTAGCGGACCAAGCCCTCTATCAGAAGACCGCCAAAGCGCACTCCGAGCTCAGCGGGGTTGTGGAGAAATACCGCGAGTGGAAAAGCATCCGGAAGTCGCTCGAAGAAACCAAGGCGCTGCTGGAGGAGACCTCCACCGACGCCGAGATGAAAGCCCTGGCGCATGAGGAACTCGCAGACTTGGAGAAGCGGCAGACGAAGGTGGAAGAGGAACTCAGAATCCTGCTGCTGCCCAAAGATCCGAACGACGAGAAGAACGTGGTGGTGGAAATCCGCGCCGGCACGGGTGGGGATGAGGCGACACTCTTTGCGCAGGAAATCTTCCGCATGTATGACCGCTACGCTGAATCACAGGGCTGGCGGGTGGAAGTGCTCTCGACGAGCCTCTCAGGCATCGGCGGCCTGAAGGAAGTCATCGCCCTGATCGAGGGGCAAAAGGTTTATAGCAGGCTCAAGTATGAAAGCGGCGTGCACCGCGTGCAGCGTGTCCCGGCCACCGAGCAGCAGGGACGCATTCATACCTCGGCCATCACGGTAGCAGTGCTCCCGGAAGCCGACGAAGTGGAAATCGAGATTGACCCCAAGGATATTCGCATCGACACGTTCTGCTCTTCGGGGCCGGGCGGCCAATCGGTGAATACGACTTACTCCGCCGTGCGCATCACGCACCTGCCGACCGGCATGGTGGTTTCCTGCCAGGATGAGAAGTCGCAGATCAAGAACCGCTCCAAAGCGCTTCGCGTGCTCCGCTCGAGGCTCTACGAAATGAAGCTTCAGGAGCAGCAGAAGCAGATCACCGAAGAGCGCCGCTCCATGGTCGGCACCGGCGACCGCAGTGAGAAAATCCGAACCTACAACTTCCCTCAGAATCGCCTCACCGACCACCGCATCGGCCTGACCATTCACCAGCTTGATCGAGTCATGAACGGAAAGCTGGACGACATCATCGAGGCGCTGAGCGCCTACTACCAGGCCGAGAAGTTGAAGCAAGTGACCGTGGCAGCGTGAGGAACAGTAGGCAGTAAGCAGTAGGCAGTAGGCAGAAAGCAGCGGTTGGACGTGCCATTCTGAGGGAAGTTGGCAGTCGTCAGTTGTGAGTAGTCAGTTGAATAAACGGGACGGGAGGCTGGGGCAAATCTGAATCTTGAATTCTGTAGCACTAGTTTTCATCTTCTTGTCGTGCGGCGAAGATTTCTCTGTGTGCTCCTTGGTCAGAAGAGCGTCAACACAGAGGCCACTGAGACGCTCAGTGTGCTCTGTGTTAAGGCTTGAGAGGCACGGAGGACGCGGAGAGTGTCGTTTTGGTTTCGGCCAACGGCCGCGGTGTATTACTCATTTCCCTCTGCCTACTGCCGACTGCCTACTGCCTACTGCTTATTAGTCCGCCATGCAGCTTCGTACCGCTCTCAAGACCGGTCTCGAGACCCTCCTCCAACACCGGGTCCCTTCCGCACAGCTAGCCGCTGAACAGTTGCTGATGCACATCCTCCATTGCGACCGCGCTTTTCTTCACTCCAACGCCGAGACGAACCTGTCGCCAGAGAAAACCGAGCGCTACTTCCTGCTGATTGACGAGCGAACCACCGGCAAGCCGACGCAATACATCACCGGCCACCAGGAGTTCTGGGGGCTCGATTTCGAGGTCACCCCCGACGTCCTGATTCCTC
>JBEKME010000031.1:0-54540 GCA_050008675.1 Terriglobia bacterium | reverse complement strand
AGGCGTCGGAACAGGACTCGGCGGCCACACTGGAGTTGAAAATGTAGTGTAGACCTTCGAGACCGCTTTGCTGAAAACACAACACTTACTGCCTCAATGACCCCTCAACTGCGAAAGTTCGGCTAGGGAGAGCGCCTCGCCACAAAGCAGCCTGGAGTTGGCTGGAAACCTCGAGCTGCGACGTATTGCAAACCACCTGCTTAAGAGCTTTTTGGGCCACCTCGGACACGTGCTTCGCAACCCTGTGGATGGCGCCGGAGAAAGCTTACTTTGAAGACAGGGCCAGCGGAAACTTCTGACGTTCCCTCTTGATGCCTATTCAGGCCGTTGCTCATGCCTGAACTTCGATCGACAGCGAGTAGGCCTACAAGGCGCGGTAAACCTCCCGGCGATGCCCGATCCTGACGATGAGGATTTCAGGTGGGTCGTCGCCAACGGTGTAAATAACGCGATAGTCGCCGGAGCGAAGGCGGAGAAACTCGCGCTTCCCTTGCAGACGCCTGACACCCAACGGGCGGGGGGTAGCAGCGAGGCGGTCGATCTTGTCGCTAATCCGCTTCCGTTGGGCGCGGGGGAGATCGGCCAGTTGCCGCAGTGCTGCGGGTAAGATCGATACCTTATAAGCCACGGGTTAGAGCCCCAGTTTCTTTTTGGCTTTAGACCAGGGAATGGCCTTTTCACGCTTGGCTTTGGCCCTCGCCAAGATCTTCTCCGCCTCCTCCAGATCGAGTCGGTCCTCCAGCTTCTCGAGAAGTATTAAATCCTCGAAGGGAATCAGGGCGGCTAGGTCTTTGCCGCGCCGACGCACGACGATTCTCTCCCTGCCATAGGCCACCCGATTTACGGTTTCCGCGAATTCCTGCCGGACTTTTCCAGCCGCTAGACGGGTCATTTGAAGAACTCCCCATTATTACTTGCGATACGCATTGTACGTTTAGTACGTCACGTCCTATGGTCGCCGAGCTTGCTACCTCCCGTCAAGGTCGAAGAGGATGATGAGAAAGGTTTTGCATGTCATTCTGAGCGAGGATAGCCGGAGACCGTTATCCGTGATGTCAGAAACGCAGCGCATGGCAAAGTGGGTCCGCCCTCTCCCAAGGGGAGAGGGTGGACCGCGACGCCGCTTTCTTCAGGCGTCGCGGGCCGGGTGAGGGGTTAGTTGCGGGGCGAGGACGGCTCCGACAGGCTCGGCCCAAGCTGCTCAATGGAAACGAGTAATGCATCGAGTTTCTGGAGAGCGAAGAATTTCCGCATTCAACGACTGCCGAGATCCTTCGTCGTCCCAAAGAACGGGACTCCTCAGGATGACGGTGGAATGGCCTCCCTCAGCAACTTCGTAGGTCACGCTGTTGGCCGAAACCTTAGAGCCGACGCGCACTGGCTGGCCACTCTCGTTGGTGAGAAACAGAATCGATTCGGTGTCCTCATCCAGATGCCAGGGATTGGCGCCCGAGCCCGCCCAGCCGTTCCCCTCGTTTTGAACGTGGCTGTCCACCACGAGGTTACCTCTCGACTCGATGCTCAAGACCTCCGCCTGGAGCGATCCCGGCGGCCCATTCTATTGGATGCGAACCGAGCAGAAGGGGGAGAGGCAGCGGCAGGCCCCGACACATGGCGCACCTCGTCGCCATCGCAGACATCACAAAACGATGTCTGCGCCTCACGAACATGCGCAACATCCTTGTCACGGCGTCCTATCCGTGGCCTGTCGTGGCTTCTTAACGGCCGCCGACATAAAAGGCGATGTCTGCGCCACCCGCGAAACTGCTGTCGCGCGCATTCACACCTTCCTGCGCCCCGATTCTTATATGTTCCGATCCCGGTGGTGTGCTGGCCCGAGCGATAGCACGATCGGATTGCTCGGTCCGTCATGAACCGCGAAACGGCCGTGCCCGCCAACGGCGCTTGCGAATGGTGATGGTGACGAGGTCATAGTCATTTCGCATGATCATCCTCGCCGAGGGGATGCCGGCCGGGCTTTGCTCCACCATTGTTCCAGATCGCCCGGCTGTCTTCCGTAACCGAAAGCGTCGTCCATGATGCGGAAAAAGTGGTCAGCGACCGGCGTAATCGAGACCGTGGACTTCACTGCGTCGTGAATCCAGCCCTCGGCGGCTTTGGTAAAAGGACAACTGGCCAGGCACACGCCGCACCCACCACCACCAACCTGTTGCCAGAACTCGTAACACTTGTAAGAATCTTCAAACCACGCTTTGTGGCCGGGGTTGTTCCAGGGACCCCGGGTCTTGAAGCTGGGTTCATCGTCAAACGACAGGGCGCGTGAGGGGCACGCCTCAGCGCATTTCTTGCACCGTTTGCAGAATTCGACGATGCCGCAATCGATGGGTTTGTCGCAAGACATGGGGAGGTCCGTGAAGACCTTGCAGAGTCGAACCCCAGCGCCGAATTCGGGTGAGACCATCTTGTTCAGGCGACTCAACTCTCCGAGGCCTGCATCGACTGCGAACGGCACACTTAGCGCCGTATCGTTGACGCTGGGGATGGCCTGATAACCGAGACCGCGGATGAATTCGGCCAGCGAGGCAACAACGAAGACAGACTGACTGTATCCGAGCGCTGTGGCCGCATCGCCCATGGATGTCGGCGCCCGCCTGAGGAGGTCGAGATCCATGGGAATGGCGATGGCTACGACCCATTTCATCTTTCGGGGGATTACGAACTTCTGCTTTGTTACCGAGGGGACATCGGCATCTTCAATCGAGATCTCCAGGCCCGCTTTGCCCTCTTTGCCCGTTTGATTGCGGTTGATGTAACCCTCATTCATCGGCGCAATGCCGGCGAGGCCCGCGCCATAGAACCGGGCGGCGGCTTTTACCGTAAGGGCCGCCTCTTCCGGTGTGGCTGTGTACGGCGGGACGCCCAGTTCGGCCGGTGTTCGCACCGAGATGCGCGTCCAGGAAAGCAGGCCCTCGCCCGGTTTCATACTGTGCATCAAGGTCCAGGCGCCGGCGCTCAACTGGAGGTCGCGCAGGCGAAATCCCGGTATGCCCTTTTGTATCCACTCTGCCGTGCGCTTGGCCGTATCTGCTTCCTCGGCTTCGAACGACCCCTTTCCGTCGCGCGCGGTTTTGAGGGGCCGATAGATCTGAAACATGTTGGCCCCCGAAAACCGGGTGAAGTCAGAGTTCTTCTCGCCCAGCGTCGGTTTGTCTATCGATTTGACCGACCAGGCACGCGGGAAAACTTCACCCCCCCGTCTGGCGTCTCCTCCGCCCAGCGCAGCCTTTGCCCCTAGCCCGTTGATGGCGAAAACAAGTCCGGCTGCATTCAGCAAGTCGCGCCGGCGAATCTGGTTGGGTTTCACTGCCATTTGTGGTCATCTCCATCGATTTGAATTGTGTGACGCGGATTACCGCGCCGCCTTTTTCCGGCATGGCTAACCGCTCAACCCGCCACTAGGTGAATGGCCATGCTGATCCCCATAGCCGTTTCCTTGGACTGTTCATCAAGTTGCCTCCTCAGAAATGAATTTTCCGAAATCCGCCCCCTCTAGAACAAGAGTTTCAATGCGAACTGAATTTGGCGAGGCGGAGCCGCCGTCTGAACCTGGCCGAATGTCGGCGAGCTGATGTCGTCATTCGGCACGCCAAAGTTCACCTTATTCAGGATATTGAAAAACTCTCCACGGAACTGCAAGGTCGTGGATTCCGCCAGTCGAAAATTCTTGAAGAGTGCGAAGTCCCATTGGGAGAGGCCGGCGGCTTGGACGATATTTCGGCCTGCATCGCCGAAGGTACCCAGTTGTGTGACGTGCTGGAACGCCTGGGTGTTAAACCATTCGCTCGCGGTTTTGGGACCGTTGTCGGGATTGCCCACCAGATTCGGACGGTCGCCGACAAACCCCGAGATCTCGGGGGATTGTCCCTGGAGAGAGGGGTCGCTGGAGTCATAGACCGTAAAAGGAGTCCCCGTCGCGGCCGAAAAGATGCCGTTCAACTGCCAGTTGCCTAGCGCACGCTGATACCAGGTTTGCGAGTCCTTCCAGTAGGGGAGCTGCCACTGATAGCTGAAGACAAACCGCTGGCGGGCATCGAAGAGCGAGCGGCCATACTCCGCGGCCAGATCCCAAGGATTCTGCGCGAGGTCATTTTCGCCAGCGACGAGTTGGGGGGCGGACCCAGTGATATTGAAACTTGATACGTCGTCCAGCGACTTGGAGAAGGTATAGGAAGCCAGGAACGCCATACCATAACCCAGGCGTTTACGCAGGCTCGTCTGAAGCGCGTTGTAATTGGAGTTGGTGCCACCAGAAATCAGGCCGATCGACCCGTAATTGCAACTGTCGGGATTCGCCGCGGTGCAACCCGAATAGGGGCGGTAAAGATTCACGTTTTGCTGTTCGCCGCTGATACAAGAGGCTTGCTGGCTCAGCGGCAAAGTGGAACAGAGCGTGGGCGGATTGCTTTCGATGAAGCGTGGTAACTTTGTGCCTTTGGTACCAACGTATCCAACTTCCAGCAACCACCCCTGCCCAAAGGAGTGCTCCACCGTAAAGTTCCAATCCTGCGCGTAGGGCAAGCGGATATGCGAATCGAGTGTGTCCAGGGTCAGTGATTGCGCGCCAGCAAAGGTGGGCGCAAACGGGTTGGATCCGGCCGGCAGCGGGTTCGCGAAGCTGGAAGGAAGCTCTTCCTGAATCGTCTTGAACCAGGGTGGAGCGCTTTCCGGCGCCTGCAAGGGACCGCCTTCACCGTTGTAATAAGGGTCATAGAAAATGCCGTAGGCGCTCCGCACCGCCCACCGCCCGTTTCCGGTCGGATCCCAAGCGAAGCCCACGCGTGGTGCAAAGGCGCGGTATTCCCTCGGAATCAGGCCTGGCCCCACCCCCGGGTCACCCGGATAAAGCAGGCCTGGCGGAGCGGATGCTATGACGTGCGACTGCGCGTTGGGCACGAACAACGCGTCCTCGTTGTGGATCTCGCTGTAAGGTTGCGGCAGTTCGTAGCGCAGCCCGATATTGACCGTTAGGCGCGAAGTGGGCTTGTAACTGTCCTGCACGTAGAGGTTGTAATTGCTGGCGCGCATACCCCGCGGGAGCTCACCTCCGCCTTGCATAAAAACTACCGGCTGCCCGATCAAGAAGTCCGCAAACGCATCACCCGCGATGGGAACCGGCGCAAAAACGAAAAATCCGTTCGAGGCAATGCCCAGTACCGTGTTCAGTTGGTCTCGTTGGACCTCGCCGCCAAACTTGAGTTCATGTTTGCCGCGCACCCAAGCCAGCGCGTCCGTCAAAGAATAGGTGTTCTGATAGCCGCGTCCCGGTCCGGTCATGGGATTGCCGACCGAAGCATAGCCGCCGACTTCAATGAACGGGGGCCCCGCTTGGCTCGCCAACGTCGGAGAATATTGGAATCCCAGTGAGGAGATCGATGTATGGTTTGTAGCTTCATCACCGAGGAATTTGTTCCGCAGGAAGGAGAACCGGAGAACATTCACGACCGCCGGTGAGAAGGAGTGCGTTTCTTCCAGGGCGGCATTCTGGGCGCGAAAATCTTCACCCACCGGAAAGCCGGGCACGTTCGCTCCAGCGATGGAAAGCGGGTCCAATTGCGAACCGTTGGTGAAAAGGTAGTGGAAGGAAATGGTGTCGCGCGAGGAGAGGTAGTGATCGAGGCGGAGGCCGAACTGGTCCGAGGTGTTGTGCAACTCCTGCGTGGTGCCGTACGCGTTCGGGCCGTAGTTGGGCGCATTGGGTAACGGGTAGAAGGCCAGCAAATTCTGCGAAATTGAACTGATCGCTCCCGGGGGAAGTTGGTTGAAGGGGAGAGGCTGCGGTGGAGAAGCGAAGACGTTGACCAACTGAGTTCCATTGGGATTGGTGCAGAATCCCTGTGGCGAATAACTGGAGCACAAGGCCGAGAAGTCCCCCTGCCGCTCGGCGGCTGTGGGGACCGTTGTCAACTGCGTTTCTCCCTGCCGATTGCGAAAACCTTCGTAGTAGACAAACAGGAAGGTCTTGTCACGCCGGATCGGGCCACCCAGCGTGCCGCCGAACTGGTTCTGCTTCAGAGGCTCTACGTTGGTCGAGAAGAAATTGCGGGCGTCGAGCGCGTCGTTGCGCAGGAAGTCGTAAACGTCCCCGTGAATGTGGTTCGAACCCGAGGAGGTTACGATGTTGGTGTTGGAACCCGCGTTGTGGCCGAACTCGGCGGATGCCGTGTTAGTCAGAATCCGGAATTCCGCGATGGCGTCAGGCGGCGGCTTCAGAACGAAGCCGGCATTTATGGAGTTGTAGTTCTCGGCGCCGTCCACCAGGAATTGGTTCGATTCCGGTCGCATGCCGTTTACGGCATAAGACTGCCCGCTGCGCAGCGAGCCGCCGGCCTGCTGCAAGCCTTGCGTCAGAGGTGCAGTGCCTGGCTGCAACAAGCCAAGCTGGGAAAAGTTCCGCCCGTTGAGGGGCAGGTCCAGGATGTCGCGCTCATGGACAGTCTGGCCGAGGTCATTGGTAGTCTGCAGCAGCAGCGCATCGGCCTTTACCTCGATTGTTTCTTGTGGCGAGCCGACCTCCAGGCGTACCGGCACCACCACTACCTGGTTCACGCTCAGCGTAATGCCTTCCTGCACATACTTCTTGAAGCCACGGGCAATTGCTTCCAGGCGATAGTGCCCGATTGGCAAGAGAACCAGCAAGTAATCGCCTTGGTTATCCGTCTCGACTTGGCGGGTGAATCCAGTATCGAGCTGAACAGCCAAGACCTGTGCTTGCACGACACGCGCCCCACTCGGATCTGTGACGCTTCCACGAATGCTCGCTGTTTCCTGCTGGGCATGAAGAACCACCCCAGCGAATAGAATGACGACGACAGATGGGAAGGTCCGCTTCCAAAGAGCATGGATATATTTGTGCATAGAAACTCCCATATTAAAGATGGGGGACGCCAAAGTGGGCCCTCGCCTTGCCGGCTTTTATAGGCGTCCCTCTTGATTTCAATTCGAGGCAGACTGTGTTTCTAGCCGGCTTATCACCCCCCCCGCGCCGCTTCGCAGGCCTCACACAGATATCGCCGCATGGCATATCTTATACAGCCGGAGGCTGCATGCGGGTCTGGATCCAGCGACGCATGAGAGTACGTGTTCCGCCCCGCAGGGTCAATAATGCGCATGAAGTAGCGGGGTCCTTAGTTTATATATATAAGACGGGAAAGATGGCTTGGGTGCGCCTCGGTCATTCTACTAGCCGCCCCGATTTTGATGACACACACTTAAGAAAGTCTTGAGGAGATCTGAAGCGGAATTCTTAGCATTGGAGTTGTTGGGACGAAGCGGAACTCGCGCCTTCAGCCATAAACAGTAGGAATTCAACACGAGGAGACTCTGCGTGCAAGCTGCAGCGATCCCGGCGGCCCACTGTATTGCATGCGAACCGAGCACAAGGGGGGAGGCAGCCGCAGGTCCCGACACATGGCGCACCTCGTCGCAATCGCAGACATCACAAAACGATGTCTGCGCCACCCGGCGAACTGCTCTCCTTCTTCAGCTTTCCCCGGCTTCTGTGGAAGCAATTGCGCACCACCAACGTAATCGAGCGCTGCTTCGTGGAGGTGCGGCGCCACACCCCACCGATGGTTTGCTTTGTCAACGTGGAGAGCGTGGATCGGATCATTTATGCCATCTTCAACGGTTTCAATGAACAGTGGCGGGATCGAACCCTCCGCCTATTTACACAAACAGCTTGACCTCACCGTCGATTCGTCGGTCTTGACTATGGACTCTTATTGTGCTACGTTGTAGCTCAACAGGAGAGTGCATGATGTCAGAGAATTCAATCGTCCGCGCCCGGATCAACGAACGGATCAAAGACGAAGCCGCCGCTGTGCTGGGGGCGATGGGTCTTACCGTGTCCGACGCCTTCCGCATGATGATGATGCGGATTGCGACGGAAAGGGCGCTACCGTTCGAGCCTCTTGTTCCGAATGCTAAAACCATTGCGGCGATGAAGGCCGCGCGCCGTGGCGAACTCGCCACGGCGGGAAAACCGGGCAAGCTGCTCGCGAGACTGAATGCGGACGATTAAATACACCGGCCGTTTCAAGCGAGACTACAAACGGGAGAAAGCGGGGCGGCACGGCAAGACCCTCGATGCGGTGCTAATGGCGGTGGTTCATCTGCTCGCCGCCGACGCGACGTTGCCGCCCCACAACTTCGATCATCCGCTTTCGGGCGCGTGGGGTGATTTTCGCGATTGTCATCTCAAGCCCGACCTGATTCTCATCTATCGAAAGCCGGATGCCGCCAGTCTGGAGCTGGTGCGCCTCGGCTCGCATAGCGAGCTTGGTTCGTAGACTAGCAGCGGGCGCTCCGCTTCCGCGAAAAAGGCGGCAAGGTGTGCGAGATTCCCGTCCGTAGCGATCTGGATGCCTGGCTGCGGGAATACTTGGACGCCGCCGGCATCTCTAGCCAGGACGGCAAAATGCCACTCTTCCGCGCGGCCGACGGGAAGCGCAAGCAACTGACGGCGGCGGGATACAGGGCGCACTCCATGCGGCAAATGATGAAGCGACGTCTCGAGGGCGCGGGCCTGCCGCACCTCTTCTCCCCGCACAGCCTCCGGGTCGTGGAACGGATTTCGATCTGAACTGGGTGCTCAGTTGAGGCTTATGCTTGGCCCAAGAGTAGACGGTACTGGTCCCGCGTGAGGTTTCGGAAGGCATTCCTGTCTTTTCTGGGGACGCCGAAGTCCTGAAAGTTCTCAAGAGTCCGTATGTGCTCCAGGGGAATCGGAGGGTCGAAGAGCTTCATGGTTCCGGGAACAAGCTCGTTCGTCCACGGGTAATCCGGCTCGGAGTTGGTCTTGGCTACACTCCCAATCTCGGCCTCGACGGTCAGTCCTTTGCGCGTGTGGTCGTAAAGCAGGAGCTTACGGCCCGTTCCATCCAGGTTCTTGTACTGTCGGGGGGAGTCCCAGCGCGTCCAATTGGGCATGTCGCCTAGGTACGTTTTGGCATCGAGCCCGGACTTTTTGCCAAAACTGATCTTGAGAATGCCGCCAGCGAGGTCCTGCTTGAAGATAGTCTTTTGGATGTGAGCCCGGAACTGATGAGCTAGCGCGGAGAACACAATGTCTGCATCCCGTGGTGATTCAAGAAGATCGTACGCATGCCGCCACTCCAGGTGGCGAATGCGATGGTCGATTGCGCGGAAGCCTTGGATGTAGCTGCTGCGGCTGTCATCCGGCGTGAGCAAAACGAGGTATCGGCGCGTCTGTGATTTCGCGTCAAGCATCTTGAGGTGTTGACGCACCTGATCCTTCCGTAACATGCCAGATCGGATCTTGGTCTCGAACCAGATACAGAAGTCCGCAGCGCTGACTTCCCCGTCTGCGTATCCATCAATTCCTTCGAGCACCAGGAAGTCGTCTGGATTGAAGGTGCCATGTAGACCAAGTTCGTCGTTCAGAAGTTGGTTCAGGAGTCGAGTGTGCCCGCGAGGCGCCAGACTGAGGAGAGACACGAAGCCATTGGTGTAGTCGTTCTCAAGCTGTTTGTACGCGGTGAAAATGTTGACTTGGTTCATCTCTATCCGCCTGGCGCACTCATGATCGTACCACGGGGCACTCGATATCCGTACTTGTCGAAAATATCGTTGATGATCTTCTCGGTTCCCCTAAGTGACAGGTACATGGTGCTTGTCGTAATCGCTTCGATCACGCGTAACAACCGTAAGGCCGTCCGTTAGCCTGGCGCCGTGGCGAAGAACTGCTTGACGTGCAGCTTCTTGGCGCGGCGCTTCGCTTGCCACAGATCGTAGGCAAGCTGCATCTGCAACCAGTGCTCCGGCGTGCTCCCGAACGCCTTGGACAGCCGCAGCGCCATTTCCGCCGTGACGCCGGAGCGGCCGTTGAGAATCGACGAGAGAGTCTTGCGCGTGACGCCCAAGCCCTTCGCCGCCTCGGTCACGCTCAGATCGAGCGCCTTAAGGCAGTCTTCCCGGACTATCTCGCCGGGGTGCGGGGGATCGTACATATCCATGTGTCCTTTCTCCTGTCGCTAGTGGTAATCGACCAAATCAACATCGGTTGCGTTTTCGCCGTCGAAGCGGAACACCAGCCGCCAATTGCCCGACACCGAGACCGCCCACTCACCCTTGCGCTCGCCCACGAGCGGATGGAGCTGATAACCGGCAATGTTCATGTTCAGCGGGCTCGTGGCGGTCGAGAGCGACGCCAGCAGCCGGCGCAAGCGCTTCGCCTGTTGAGCGTTCACCCCTCGCGGTTCCCCCGAGGCAAAAAGCCGTTCCAGCCCCTTATGGCGAAACCGTATTATCATTCTCGTGTAGTGTAACTACTCAGGTTACAAAAGTCAAGTCCCTTGTGGTGCTCCCCTTGTTCACCCATTTCTTCACCGCAGCGAATGGCCCATGATGTGCCCTGCCCATGGCGTGGTATGATGCCAGAGCCTTGGTGGTAGGCTTGAAATCCACAAGAATTGCAGCACAGCCAAGCCTATCTTTTTCCAAGAAGAGATTGGGATCTCTTGGAACTCAGGAAGCGCGGACTTGGCAGGCTCAGAAATAGTGCCCGCATCGACGAAACCCGAGCATTACATGCCGCTCGACTTATCCTCGGAAGTGGCCGTGCGCTGGAATGACTGCGACGCGAAGTTTGTCCCTCTTTTGAAGGAGGGTGGAATCACGACGGTCCTGTTGCCGCATCGAAACGAGGTTTTTGAGACAGCCTGCCGGGAGGCTGGACTCAAGGTTCGGCCTCTGGAGGAGATCCAGTTCTTTTCGCTGGAGTCAATCGATCACGCCTCGCCGAAAGCTCTGGTCGCGCTCACGAACGGCCTGTGGCCCGGGGTGAGTCGCGGCCCTTCGCAAGGCCGAGACGAGTTCACGGCGAGTGCGACCGAGCAGCCGTGGGTCGATGCAAACGGTTATTGGATCGGTATTTTGCGTACCCTATACCCGAATCGCCCCGCCCTGCTTGGATACCTTGCGGACGAAAGTGCTGGAGTGAAGCCTGAAGCCCTCTTACCCTACGACTCGTTGGAGCTGGCCCTGGTGGAGGCTTGGGTTAACGGAGGGAATTACCTCCTTGCGCTGGAGCCGCGCTATCACGCCAGGCTGCTCCGCGGCGAAGCGAAAGCCTTGGACGCCTGGCGCCATCTGGGTCGCACGGCGCACTGGCTAGACAAGCACGTCAGCTTGTTTCGTCAGGCCACGTTCCCGGCCATCACCGTTCTTGTGGAAGCGGACGCGGGCCTGGCCGAAATCGCCAATCTGCTTTATCGTCACAACGCCTCGCCGGCACTGGCCAGCGCGGCGAATCCTCCTGCACCGGATCCCTTGCGCCGGCTCGCTTTGGTGGCGGTCAGCATTCATCCGCCCGGCGCTGGGATTCGGCGGCGCATTCTGAGCCACGCGGAGGCAGGGACTTCACTCATCGTGGACGCGCCGGGTGAGAACGCCTGGTGGCATGACCTACAACTCAAGCTGGTGCGCAGCCAGGAGGACCACGACTTTTACTCGCTGGGCCGCGGTCAAGTGGTCGCCTACCGAGAACCGGTCTCGGATGCCAGCGAATTCGCCTTCGATGTGATCGATATCGTGACCCAGAAGCGCCGCGCCGCACGTCTCTGGAATGCCCCAACAGTGATTGCGCTGGCCACTTCCTGCCCGCAAGGAGCGAACCGCGGTCGAGCCTTACTGCATCTTATTAACTATGGCTCTCCGCTTAGCAGCGAAATGCTGGCGGGCATTCAGGGTTGCTACTCGCGAGCCAGTCTGCTGCGGCCCGAGGCCGCACCTTTGTTGCTTCCGACCGCAAGGCGGGGCACGACCACCGAGATTACGATCCCCGAGTTAAGACGCGTCGGCGTTGTGGTTTTCGGGTAGGCTGAAAAGATGTAGAGGCGGCTTTACGCCGCCACGTGGCGATCCCGCAGACGCGGGATCGCCGCTACAAGATCTATCAAGGAGCGCAGATGCTTACTCGGAGAGAGTTTCTCCGCACCAGCGCGCTGGCCGCCGCCGGCGCGATCCCTGGGGTCAGGTTAGCTGGGGCTTCATTCGTTCTCCCCCAAGCTTACTTCGGACTCCACCCTTTCATCGAGAGTAATCCCAAGGCCGTCTTTGTCCGGCGCACCCACGTGGCGCACAAAATGGACGAAGAAGCCAAACGGCGAGAGGGCCTCACGCTGGCCAGGGAGATCTTCGTGCCCATGGAAGAGCCCGGGATTCCCGTCACCCACCGCATCATTGTCAAACCGAATTTCACCAGCGTGCACGATAAAGATCGTCCGGACGAAGAGAACTGGGGCACGGGAACGGACCCGCAGTTCTACGAGGGCGTGGTCATGGGCCTGAAAGAAGTTGGCCTAAGAGAGTTTTACTTTATTGAAGCCAACGAGTACCCCCTGTGGAACCAACGAGGCTTTGTGGACATCAACGAACGCCTGGGAGTGCTGATGAATGAGCCCGAGCGTCGCGTCCGGCACTTCCGGGAAAGCTGGGAGATGAGCTGGAGCACAGTGCCCGACGCGGTCGTCTACAAGCGCATTCCTCACTATGCACCCGTCAATGAGCCGGACACTTGGTTGCTCAACATCGCGAAGTGGAAGGCTCACGGTATGTGCATGAGCCTGTCCGTCAAAAACGAGCAAGGATTGGTGGTGCTCCCTTACGTTCGCTTCTGTTCGGGCTGGAGCATGGTGACGGGAGTGCCCGAGTTCATGAAGCCGGACGTTCATCCCAACGCGGAACCTGTAATCCGAGAATTCTTCGCACGCCACGTCAAGCTGCATTATGACCGTTACGACAGCCCGCATCCGTTGAGCCCGATGCACGAGGAGATCTGGGCGCACAAGACCTGCGACAACATGAGCGTGTTGAAGACGGGCCTGGCCATGATCGAAGGCATCTACGCGCGGGATGGCGACGGCTTCGGCGAGGGCCAGGACTACCTCACGAACCTGGTGATGTTCAGCAAGGACAAGTTCCGTTTAGACATGATCGGCATGTATCTGGGCGGCCATGAACCTGGCAACATCAATCTCTTCCGCATCGCCAGGGAACGCGGCCTGACAGACACTTTCAACCCGTGGGAGATCCCCATCTACGAATGGGTGGAGGGCGCAGCCACGCCTCGAAAACTCACCGACTTTTCGCGCACGCCTCTGAGGACCTATTACCTGCACCAACCTGGTGAGCCGCTCTACCACCTGGTCAACGAGCCCTTCGATTACAACCGCTACAAGATTTAGTGCTGTAGTCTCTTGGGGGAGGTTGCCTGTGCGTGGCGATACCCGCCATGATCGTCTTCCCCGCGCCAGGATCATCGCCCAGCAGGAACCGCATCCCTGGGAGCTTGAGGAGGTTGTCGTATACAGCCTCGAGTTGCTCACGAAGATCCGGGTAAACAAGACATCATAGGAGGTGCTCTGCGGATTATAAGCCTTCCAACTGACAAGAATTAATCTAATGTAACACCTCGAACCGGGAGGCGGGCGCCCGTGCTACGACAGGAGGCGAAGGGCAGGCTGCACATGCTGCGTGACACTTGGCGGTAATTCGAGATTACAGATTTCAGATTGCAGAGACGCACCGCCAGCAAGGGCGACACGGGCGGGGCGGAGTCAGGGAAAAGCCGGAAGCGCGCCTCCCGGAATGTTTCCCGCCGTGCGGGACCGAATCCTGGCTACGGCATTCTTTCGCTTGACAGGCAATTGGAAATATGATAGGCTACTGCAGTTGTCGTATGGAGAACGCGGCAACAGAGCGCGCGCAGGGGGTTCTGAATCGGCCCGTGGGGGGCGGAGAATTGGCGCAAAATACGAAAAAGATACTAAATAGACGGAACGAACCGAAGGTTGTGTTGACAATAAAGGACTTAGCGTTTTCAGGGCCCCAAAACGAACTGTTTCTTGAGTTTAATAAATGCCGATCAAAGCCAAAAACATGGCCAAAAACCGACGCGTAGGCGCCGCGCGCCTCTGCTCCGTCATTCTGTTCCCGCCTTGCGGTCCCGCTACAGCGGGATCGCCCTACTGTTGGTCGGCGGAAAAGTCCAGAGCGAGATCCTTCGCTCCGCTCCGCTGCGCTCAGAATGACAGGTTGTGGAGGATTAAATGAAACCAGAAACTGGAAACTAGGGGTGCCAGTTTCTAATTTCCAGTTTCTGCCTTCCCGGGGGTTTGTGGAAATTGAGATTTACTGTAGACTGTTTTTCTCTGGATTGTTCATTTCATCGAAATCGTATGACCGACGAAACGGTACTTACTGACTGGACTTCTACAACGCTCCGCGTCCGGTACGCGGAGACGGACCAGATGGGCGTAGTTTATTACGCGAATTATCTCGTCTGGTTCGAGATCGGGCGCACGGACTTCTGCTCGCAGCACGGTTTCGCTTACCGCGACATGGAGCAAGAGGAGGGGCTTTACATCATGGTGGCCGAAGCGCGTTGCCGTTATAAAGCCCCGGCGCGTTACGACGACGAACTCGAGGTTCGCACCCGCTTGACCGGGATGCGGAGGCGGGTGCTGATCTTCGGCTACGAAATCTACAGGCCGCGCACGGATGAACTCATTGCTCAAGGCGAGACGGTGCACGTCATCACCGACCGCGACGGCCGCCCGCGCACCTTGCCCGAGAAGTACCGGGAATTGCTCCTGGGGAAATCAGAAATCAGAAACGGGCAGGAGCCGAAATTCGAAACTCGAAAATCGAAACTCGAAAAACGAAATTCGAAAAACATGATTGGCAGTCCCAATGAGGAATTTCGCGTTTCGAATTCCCAGTTTCGAGTTTCAGCTTCTAATTTCTAGAAACCGCAAAATTGAAAATTCGAGAAAACGTGTAGTGCGATACGGATTTCGAGTTTCAATTTTCGATTTTCGAATTTCGAGTTTCCGTTTTCTGGGGGATTTGATGCTCCGCGATTTACAGCTTACCGGACATGACCTGACCCCACGCGATTTTTACCAGGTCGTGATGGAAAATCGTCGTGTCAAGCTTTCGCCGCAGGCGCGCCATGCCATGACGCAGTCCCGCAAACTCATCGAGAAGATCATGCAGGGAAAAGAGGCCGTTTACGGCGTCACGACCGGGGTCGGAAGCCTCTCCACGGAACGGATTGAGCCCGCGCAGGCACGAGAACTGCAATTAAACGTGGTGCGCAGCCATGCCTGCGGGGTGGGAGAGCCGCTTGACGCCCGCGAGACCCGCGGGATCCTCCTGCTGCGGGCGAATACGCTGGCCATCGGTCTTTCGGGTGTCCGGCCGGAGGTGGCGGAACTGCTCTGTGGGTTCCTTAACCACGGGGTGCATCCCGTGGTGCCCGCGCGCGGGTCAGTCGGGGCGAGCGGCGATCTTGCTCCTCTGGCCCACGTAGCGCTGGCGTTGGTGGGCGAGGGTGAAGTGCTCTACAATGGCCGGCGCAGGCGTGCGCTGCCAGCCATGCAGGAGGCAGGGCTAAAGCCCCTGGCGCTCGAAGCCAAAGAAGGCCTTTCACTCGTGAACGGCACTCAGGCGATGCTTTCTGTGGGGCTACTCGCGCTACGTTCTGCCGACCTTCTCGTGGATACGGCAGACGTGGCGGGCGCGCTCTCGCTGGATGCCTTGCGCGGCTCCCGCAGGGCCTTTGATGAACGCCTGCATCAAGCCCGCCCACATCCCGGGCAGATGGTGACCGCCAAAAACATCTGGCGCCTTACGCAGGGAAGCGAGATTAACAGGTCGCACCAAGGGTGCTCACGCGTCCAGGATGCATACAGTTTGCGCTGCATGCCGCAGGTTCACGGGGCTATACGCGACGCGCTCAATTACGCGCGACAGACCTTTGAAAGGGAAATGAACAGCGCCACGGACAATCCCCTGGTCTTCGTGGGCGAAGGCGAGGTTATCTCGGGGGGCAACTTCCACGGGCAACCGTTGGCCACCGCGCTTGACCTCATGGCGTTGGCGCTCACGCAACTGGGCGGCATCTCCGAAAGGCGAATCGACCGCATGGTGAATCCCCTGACGTCCGACCTGCCGCCCTTCTTGACGAAGTCACCGGGCCTCGAATCTGGGTTTATGCTCACTCAAGTGACGGCTGCAGCTCTGGCTTCGGAGAACAAGATCCTGGCCCATCCCGCATCGGCGGACTCCATCCCCACCTCCGGAAACAAGGAAGACTACGTGAGCATGGGCATGGCAGCAGCCCTGAAGCTGCGCCCCCTCCTCTCCAACTTGACCGCCATAATCGCCATCGAGCTGCTGGCTGCTTGCCAAGCCATTGATTTGCTGGCTCCGCTCAGCAGCGGGCGCCTGGCAGAAAAAGCCAAGGCGGTGCTTCGAGCCGTCTCACCGCCCGTAACCAAAGATAGACCATTGCACAAGGATATCGCCCGCGTGGCGCAGCTTGTTTCCGAGGGCGCGTTCGCCGAGGTGTTGACAACCGGCGCGGACTGTCATTCCGCGCCCGTTCGCTGTCATCCTGAGCGCAGCGAAGGATCTCCGCAGTTCGCTCAGGGTAAACTCCGCGAGGAATCTCGCTCGCATCGTTCCCGCACAGACCAGGGCGAGATTTCTCGCTTCGCTCGGAATGACAGCGCAGGTAACTGATCTTTCCATGCCCCGTATTTCAGCCACCATTGTCGCTTGCAACGAGGCCAACAACCTCGCGCGCGCCCTTCGCTCGCTGGCCTGTGCCGATGAAATTGTGGTGGTCGACTCCGGCTCGACTGACGAAACGCCGCAAATCGCGGCGCGCCTGGGAGCTCGGGTCATCAACCAACCCTGGCAGGGATACGCGGCGCAAAAAAACCTTGCCACAGGCCACGCCCAGCATGAGTGGATCCTGAGCCTGGACGCGGATGAGGAACTTGATGCCGTAGCACAGGCTGCAATTCGTAGCTGGAAGGGCTGCGAACCCGCAGCGGACGGATATCGCCTTGCGCGCCGCGCCCGCTATCTTGGCCGCTGGATCCTGCATTCCGGCTGGTATCCGGATTACAAGCTTCGCCTCTTCAACCGGCGCAAGGGCGGGTGGGACGGGAAATACGTTCATGAGTCCGTGACGGTGAACGGCCACGTCGAGACCATGCCTGGTGAAATCCTGCACTACACCTGCGACACGCTGGAGGAACATCTTCAGAGGATCGAGCTTTACACCGACCTGGCAGCGCAGGAGATGATCGAACGGGGCGAAAACGTCAACATCCTCGAGCGCTTGTTTGATCCCATTTGGATTTTCTTCCACACTTACTTTTTCCGCCTGGGAGTCCTGGACGGGCACCAGGGATTTCTGATCGCCACCATGGCGGCACGCTACGTCAGTAGGAAATACACCAAGCTGGCCAGCAGAGGCGCTGCCGTCGGTCATCGCCAATGACTTTCTCGAGACCCTTGAAGATCGTTCATGTCGACACAGGCCTGAGTCTGCGCGGCGGCCAGCGCCAGTTGTTGAAACTGGCGCGGCTGCTTCGCCAGCGAGGTCACGGCCAGATCATCGTCTGCCGAGAAGAGAGTGAGCTGGAAAC
This sequence comes from Terriglobia bacterium, assembly GCA_050008675.1. Taxonomy (GTDB): domain Bacteria; phylum Acidobacteriota; class Terriglobia; order UBA7540; family UBA7540; genus CAVROP01. The sequence continues at coordinate 37,054 of JBEKME010000031.1, read as the reverse complement.
CTGCGCTCGGGCGGAAGAGTTTCCTTCCTTTCCGCTTCCACTCCACGACCCTGCCTATGCTTACGGAATCTTGCAACTGCGCCAGCATCTGCAAGTGGCGCCCTGCGACATTCTTCATGCCCATGATGGACGAGGGCAGACGGTGGCCTGGCTGGCGTCAATCGGAATGCGCGTTCGACGGGTAGCGAGCCGCCGCGTGACCTTTCTCCCCAGGCGCCGTTGGGCCCATCGCCTGAAGTATGCACACACCAGTGATGCCGTGGTTACAGTCTCGGATTTCATTCGTCAGTTATTGATTCGCTCGCAGGTGCCGGAGTCGATGATCGAGCTGATTCCGGACGGAATCGAGATTCCACCTGAGCTGCCCTCGACGGAAACCAGATCGAAAGTCCGAGCTCGATGGGGGTTTGGTGAAGACGAATTCCTGATCGGCCACCTTGGCGCCTTCACACCCGAGAAGGGACAAGCGGTTGCGCTTGAGGCCTTCGGACTATTAACTAAACAGTTGCCAAAACCACGACTCTTGTTGGCGGGAGAGGGACCAACCCTCAGAGATCCGGAGATCATTCAGATGCTCGAGGCACTTGGCCACCGAGTCCGACTTTGCGGCGCGATCGAAAACCTTGCAGAATTCTTCCCTGCCCTGGACCTGTTCGTCATGCCGTCAAAGTCCGAGGGGCTGGGTTCATCGGCTCTCATGGCCATGTCGTATGGCCTGCCGGTGGTGGCCAGCCGGGTGGGCGGCCTGCCGGAGGTTGTTGAGGAAGCCCGCACGGGATGGTTAGTTGAGCCTGCTTCACCTTCCGCGCTGGCCCATGCGATTTTAGCTGCGGCGAGTGACCGGGCACGCCTCAAGCAATGGGGCCTGAACGGACGGGAGCGCGCCCGCCAATTCTCCGTGGAGATCATGGTGGAGCGAACGGAAGCCCTGTACTGCCGCTTGTTATTTGGATAATCTAGAAGCCTGGTCAGGCTTGTCAATCAAAGTGGAGGGGAGCAGCCGGTCGGTCATGTTCTACTTGGTGGTGGGGATCTTGGGATTGGTTTTTGGGAGCTTCTTGAACGTGTGCATTGTTCGGCTCCCCAGCAAGGAATCGATACTGGTTCCGCGCTCGCATTGCCCGCTCTGCAAACATCCCATTCGTTGGTTCGACAACATCCCACTGGTGAGTTACCTCCTCTTGCGGGGCCGCTGCCGCGATTGCGGGGCGAGAATTTCCCCGCGCTATGCCGTCGTCGAAGCTCTCACCGCGCTCTTGCTCATTGCCACGTTCCGTCGCTTTGGCCTCAGCCCCGAATTCGTGAAATACTCCGCACTGGTGATGATGCTCATCGTGCTCATCTTCACAGACTTGAGGCAGCGGCAAATCCCGCTCGCCGTCACCGTGTTCGGTATCAGCCTCGGCCTGGCGTTAAGCTTCTTTACCCAGGTTGACAACCGTCCAGTGGAATGGTTAGCAGAACGGATGGGCTGGTTCCTTCCGGGAGCAGTTTCGTCGCTCCTGGGCGCAATTGTGGGTGGAGTTATGGGAGGCGGGTTATTTTACGCGGTCGGGGAGGCTTTTTACATTTTGGGCGGACGGCAGAAGGAGTACTTGGGGTTCGGCGACGTGATGTTGATGCTCATGGTTGGGACCTTTCTCGGTGTGCCCCTGACGTTGCTCACTATACTCCTGGGCTCACTTGGAGGCTCGATCATCGCATTGTCATTCACCCTGGCTGCGCCGCGTTTCCGCAATTATCACTGGCCTTACGGGACATTCCTTGGAGTCGCCGCCATTTACTCCGCCCTCGACGGCACGCGCCTCCTGGAGGCTTATCTCCGCTGGTCGGGCCTGGCAGGTTAAGTCCATGCCACACGTCACCTTTTCGCAATTGACTTTTCTAGTCGCCACCGGGCTTGGTGTTACCGCGCTGCTTATTCTGGGTGTTTATGCTTTGAAAAAGGCGCACCGCCGTCAATTGGGCTATACAGACTTGAAACCTCCTACGCCCCGGGTCCAGGACGAAACGGCTTTTGTCGCGGCGGCCTTTCAGAGTGTGGTCAAAGACCTGAAGGGACAACAACAGAAGCTGGAGCAGCTCCTGCGGGCTTCGGAGCAGCGCGCGGACGCCAACCTGCGCCAGTTCGCAGTCATTAGTCGCGAGATGGGCGAGGGTCTGGTGCAAATAAGCAGGGAGGGCTCTATCGTTTTCGCGAACCCGGCAACTCGCTCACTTCTGGAGATTGCGGCCCTGTCGCACAGACTCTATACCGAGGTTTTTGGCGCCGATACGAAACTCTGTCAAAGTATCCGGGCCTGCCTCGAAGCAGGCGTCGTGACGCGCCGGCAGCAGGTCGATTATCTCTGTCCCAACGGCAAAGCGCGCCCGCTTCTAGCCTCGGTGGTTCCCCTGGCCACGCGTCAGGACACGATTGAGGGCGCCATCTGCCTTTTGCGGGAGTTCCCAGGCGACACATCTGTGCCCGGGCATTGAGAAGCTGTGAAATAACCCAGAATAGTCATAGTCTGTTCATTCCGTGATCTTGCCGTAAACATACTCTCGAATCGCCTTACGGCCTGTATCCGGAGAGTCGATGAACTCAATCGAGGTCCGGCCGGAGGCCTCTTTGGCCTGGATCTTGCCGGTGACTTTGATGGGCGTCTTAATGTCCGGCATGTTGAACTCCAATGTGAGGACGTCGTCAACCTGCGCCGTGCCTGAGCTTTCGAGTCCCATGCCGCCTTCACCGATACTTACACTCGTAGCATTGAACCTTTCCTCGCCCCGTACACAGGTGACGGATGTGCGGTAAGGAAGGCGCGCGAACCGCCGTTGTTCCGCCAACATGGCGCCGCGCGCCGTGCGGAAGATCGCGTAAATCTTTTCGCGAGAAAATGGCTTCCCAATAAAGAACGTCGCTCCCGCGTCAAATGCCCGTCGCATGGTATCGACGTCGTCCAAGCCGGTTATCATGATGATGGGAGCCTGCTGATTAGGCGGAGTGGAGCGGATTTTCCGGGTTAGCGCGAAGCCATCCAGATTCGGCATGGCGACGTCCAGCATTATCCCGTCGAACTTCTCGTTTGCCAGAATTAAAGCGGCTTCTTGACTATCCGAGGATGTGCGCACCTCCACTCCCAAGGGTTCGACTATGGTCTTGAACAATCTGCAGACTTCGGGTTCGTCGTCCACCAGGAGAATTTTCATAGTACGGTAAATTCTTTACGAAAGAAGGCCGGAAAGCAAGCGTGAATTTGTCTCCCTATCCTTTCAGCTCAACCGGCAGAAGAGATTTCACCGGTTGAGGCATTTCACCAGATTGGCGAATATTTTAAGCCCGTCTTGCGAATAATGCGCCGGCAACGAAACTCGCTCCGGATGAGGCATAAGACCCAAAACCAAGCCCGTCTCGTCAGTGACGCCGGCAACGGCTCCCGGCGCTCCGTTGGGGTTACTGGGATATTCCATGGTGGGGCGCCCCTGGGCGTCAGTGTAGCGGAAAACCACTCGCGCGGCCGCGCCGGCAGCATCGCAAAACAGAGGACGGCCCTCGCCGTGGGCAGTCGGCATCTCCAGAATCTCACCCCCCAGATCCTCAGTCCAGGCGCAGTTCTGCGCTGAAACCAGCAAGCGGATTTTCCGGTCTTCAAAGTGGGCAGACTGGTTCTCCAGCAGAGCCATGCTCCGCTTTCCCGGTGTGCGGCCCGGCAGAATCCCCGATTCGGTCAAAACCTGAAAACCGTTGCATATGCCCAACAATGGCTTCCGCGCTTCCAGGAACTCCTCCAGTTGGTCGCGCAGGCGGGCCACCAGCATCGTGGCAAATATGCGTCCCGCTCCCAAGTGGTCGCCATAGGAGAAACCCCCGGGAATGACTGCCGCTTGGTAGTCCCGAAGCCGCGTGCGGCCGTCCAGCAGATCCCGCAGCAGGACAAGTTCAGTCCTTCCACCTGCGAATTCAATGGCGGCCGCAGTCTCTTCATGGCAGTTGGTGCCTGGGCTGTAAAGAATCGCAGTAACGCCCCGACTCATTCGATGACCTCCCGAAACGTTTTACTCCAGACCTCGCCAAGGGCCGCAGTGGGTTCCTGCCAAACCACTTTCCCGCCGTCAAGAAGAATTAACTGCGGCTCCGCTAAGACCTCTCCAATGACCCGGTAAGGCACGTCTCCTAACTGTCCGTTCAAATTGTATTCGGAGGGCACTTCAAGCAGGACCGATCCCACGAATTCACCGAAAATCGAGCCGTCCTTCCGGCCCTCTGGAAATGCGTCAAGCGTAATTCGCGCGCCGTATCCAGATCCCCAGGCAGCCTCAAAAAGGCGCAAAAGGATTCCGCCCTCGGCGATGGCGGAGGCCGAGACGTAGCCCGCCTTCCCGTGGAGCCCCAGAAGCGCATCCCACACCGACTGGATCGCACTAGCATCGTAAGCGTCGAAGAGGCGCTCGCCGCGCTGCCCGCGACTATCGGCGTACACGCTGCCACCCAGCGCCTCACAATCCAACCGGCCCACGAGGACAATGCGATTTCCGGGCCGCTTGAAATTCTTGCTCACCACCTGCCTGACATCCGGCAAACGCCCCATGGCCGTCACGACCAGCGTGGCGGGCACATCGATCCTTCGGCCTTCGGTCTCAAATGTCCCGGAGCTTGAATCCTTGCCTGAAATGAAGGGAACCCCCAGGGCAACCGACATGTCTGCGATGGTCTCAACCATCTCGCGCAAATCCCAGGCTGTTTCCGGACGCACGCGCGGGGTGTAGAAGTTGTCACAAAGGACCATCTGCCGGTAGTCTGCACCCGCCGCCACCGCCTTGCTGATGGCCTCAATGATCATCAGACGCGCCATGCCCGCCGGGTCAATTTCCCCATAAAAGGGATTGAAGGCTAAGGTGGTGATCACGCCGTAAGGCTTGCCACGCAGGGGCGCCGAAATATAAACATTGGTCGGCATGCGATGATTCTTGCCCCCATAAGGCCCCATGGCAGTTCGTCCCTGCACCGTGGTATCAAAGCGCGAACCGGCGGCGCTCTGGTCAGCGCAGTGGTAGTGTCCAAGCACGCCTCGAATGGCGTCAGCCCACTCCGCTTCGGTGTGTGGTTCGGGAATGCGCAAGGGTTGGAGGTTCCGCTGTGGCCGCGCGACCGGCAACGGGTCAATGGGACAGGCTTCCCAAAGGAAAGACATCTCGAGGTCCACAACCTTCCGGCCGCGCCAAACAGCCTCCAGGCGACCGGTCTCCGTAAAGTGACCGAGGACTGAATACCCTACCTCGTACCTCGAGAGAATGGCGCGCGCCTCCGAAACCTTCTCGGGCGGGATCGCCAGGAGCATGCGTTCTTGCGATTCTGAGAGCAGGATTTCCCAGGCTGTCAGGCTCTTGTCCTTCAACGGAACGGCGTCGAGGTCGATACGGACGCCTGTCTCCGAGCCCATTTCCCCCACGGCACAGGAGATGCCCCCGGCTCCGAGGTCAGTGATTGACCGAAGGCACTCCTGGTCGCGCAAAACAGGGATTGCCGAAGTGAACCTGCGCTCCGTAATGGGGTGACCGATTTGCACTGCGGCTGATTCTTTTTGCAGAGTCTCGCCGGTCATGCCCGTGGAACTGGCGGTGGCCCCGTGTATCCCGTCCCGGCCCGTTTCGCCGCCGATAAGCAGCGCCACATCACCTGGACGAGGAGCGTCCTTGAGAGCATATTTCTTGGGAATCAGTCCCACAGAATGCCCAAGGGCAAAGCACTTGGCGTAGCCGGGATGGATGCGGTAAACCGGGTGCATCATGGGAATGCCCATGGGGTTCGTGTAATAGGCGGTTGCCCTGATCGATTCCGACACAATCAACTGTGGATGTAAAGCTCCGGGGGGAACTTCCGCAATCCTGGGGTCCATGGTTCCCATCACGGTGCTGCCGCCAATCGGGTAGCCCCCCTTGCCAAAGCCCAGCGAATCGCGGATCACGCCGCCGTGCTTCGTCGCAATGCCCCCAAAGGGAGCGATGGAGCTGGGAAAGTTATGAGTTTCACCTTTAATGGTCACCACCCAGTCCTCATAAAACTCCATGCCTCCGGCATTGTCTTTGAAGGACGAAACAACCAGTGGATGGTTGATTCGCGCTGTCGCCTCACTCAACCTCCTCAGGAGTCCAAGACTTTTCCAGGTGGTGTGGTAGCAGTGATCACTCCACGATTGCGCCAGGATCTCGATCTCGGCGTCCGTGTGGGGCCGGCCCTGGGCCTTCTCGTCCGCCTGGATGGCCTTCATCTGGGAAAGTGGAGCGTACCAGGAACGGGCCTTCGAGAGCGCAACCAGTTCCTCGTCCGTCAAACCCAGGAGAGAAATCGTCGCAACAGGATCGGGATTCCCCGTGGGACGAAGCGTGGCCACGACTTCGTTCGGCTCGCGGATGCGCTCGACGACGTGGTTGTAGAGGAAACGGGCGGCAATTCCCCGCGCCTCGGATTCATCCAGGCCCCAGAATTGGTAGCGCCTGCTGAGTCGTGCGAATTCCAAGCCTGCTTCACCCAGTGCCTGCGCCCCTGCCAGAATGGAGGGCGTTTCCGGGTCTGTCACGGCGGGCCGATAAGCGATTTCAACAATAGGCCCCAGCCCAGGCTCGAGTTGGGAGCGTTCAGCAGCCACTTGGTAAAGCGGATTCACCAGAAGCGGCATCAGCCGTTCGAGGTCCACCGATCCCTCGAGCCAAAAGACGCGTTCGATCACTAGATTCTTGAGTTGGGGGTAACCGCGCAAGTGAAAGAAGCTTAGCCAGCTACGGGCTTCGGGGTCATCTTTCGAGAGTGTGTAAATGCTGTAAATCGACATCGTCGCCTCGGAGGAGGTTTGGGTCAGGTTAAGCGCCCCGTGTCAATCGCCCAGCCATGTTGGCCTCGGCGTGGGCCGGGCAGCAGCACGTCACGGGGTACGTCGTGAAACAAGCAACTCATTATATCCGGGATGCCTCTTGTTGTCTCTCCCCCGCTAAAGTGTCGCGCGGGCCCCGTCCCGCCGCGTCGGGAAACGAGCGGTGCAGCTCCGGGGGTTTCCGCTTTAAGGGCAGATCGGCTAGGGTCAGGGTCGAAGAGTTAAGAGTCGAAGAGTTGTCCCGCTCCGAGCGGGATCAACTTTTTGACTCTTCGACTTCTCGACTAACCTTCTGTGCTCTGCCCGGAGGGCCGCGATTACTCCGGCACCGCAACTTCAATCGCTGCGCTAAGTGCCAGGTTCCCCCAGGCAACTCGCATTGTGACATGCCGGATGTCGTCCTCCGGATGTGACAGCGTGATGGTTAGTTTCTCAGTCTGGGTCTCCGCCTTGGCAATGGACACCAACGCTTCGAATTCCACCGGAGCTTTCTCAATTTGAAACGCGTCAAGTCGCCCTTTGCGGATCCTGCCAGGGTCAATGAAAACCAGGCTCCATTCTGAGCCCTCTTCGGAGCGATGCAGGCCCACGTAATAGGACCCCACCGGAACCTTCTTCCCGCCAATTGACAAGGGAAGCTGTGTATCCAAAATGGACCAGAAGTTGCTGCCCATCCGCCAAATTTTTCCCCTGGTCATAGCGTCGAACTTGGCGGGGTCTTCGTACTCCTTTTTCCAGACGGGCCGGCCATAGTCGATGACGAACTGCCCGGCAGCGGCATTGGTTTGGGTGTTCCAGTAGAGCACTCGCGCCGAGGCCCGATCATCCGGCGTGCCGCCCTCCGCCACAATCTTGGGCCTTTGCTGCTGCCCGGCAGCGTTCAAGGTAAAGAGCAGCATCACGCCTGCCAGCAGTGAGTGGATCTTCATCGTTATTCTCCTTTTGTTTTGCCTCTTGCGCTAGAGTGTAATCTACCTGATTTTGCCTCGTGCCGCCACGCGCCAGGAACCTGCCACCATGCCATTCCTTAAGATAAACGCTTCGTCGTGCATATTCACGCAAGTGCAGACGTGATTGGGGATGACCGTGAGGACTTCCCCAACATAAAACTCGTGGGCCGAACGAGTGATGTCCAGGTGGCCGTGCTCCTCGTTCAACTTTATTATGGGTACGTCAGGGGCCTCTACCACATAGCCGTAGCCGGACTCCGGTCCCGCGCCTAAGAGGTCGGAGGAAAGCGTCTTTGACCCTGCGTCGATAATTGCGCGGCCCGGCACGGCCGTCGAGACTACCGTCGTCACCACCCGCGCCGCGCAGTCCTCGAGGCGGCAAGCGCCCTGATAGAAGGTGTTCAGATCGTTGTAAACATATGTGCCAGGGCGGATTTCGGTCAGTCCCGTGATCAGGTGCGCAAACTCGGCGGAGGGCGTCGAACCGCCCGAAACGATTTCGACCTCGAGGCCTGCGTCGCGAAAAGCCGCCAGCGCCCGTTCAACCTTCCCGGCGACGACCTGGATCCCTGCCCGCCGCTCTTCCGGGCTTCCCCGGATATTACCGAAATAAGTCATGAGGCCGCGGAAGCTGAGTCCTGGCATTCCTGCAATCTTGCTTGCCAGTTCCAAGCAGGGCGGGCCCGGCGCCAGGCCGCAACGGTGAAAACCCACATCAAACTCCACCAGAACTCCAAGGGTAGAATCTTGTTCAGACGCGGCCCTTGAAAGTTCCTGCGCCGCGACCTCCGAATCCAGCGCGACAGTGATCCGCCGCCAGCGCGCCAGCGCAACCAGCCGCCGAAGCTTTTCAGGGCCCAAGATGGGATACGCAATCAGGATATCGTCCAAGCCTGCTTCCGCCATGACTTCAGCTTCTCCCACCTTGGCGACGGTCAATCCCAACGCACCGCGGTCAAGCTGCATGCGGGCGACTTCCGGCGTCTTGTGCGTCTTGGCGTGAGGCCGAAGGCCAACTTCCTGCTTGCGACAGGAGCTTGCCATGCGGTCCAGATTTCGCTCCAGCGTGTCTAGATCGATCGTCAACGCGGGCGTTGAAAGTTCATCGTAGCGCATCGAACCTCGTTTGCGAGTAGGCTTGGCATGACACAGCACCGAAAAAACGCCAGCGTGTCATCCTGCGCCACAGTATAATGTCCGTCACTCTTCGCGTAAAGGTAATCTGAATTCATATCGCGAACGGAGTTTCATGGCCGGCATTAGTGTGCAAGAACAAAAGTGGATGAATCATCTGGTGATTGTCCGGCATGCGGAATCCCAGCGCAACGTCGGAAAACCAGCCGCCCAAGCGGCGGGACAGCTCGAGTATCACGGTAACGTTCGGGACATGGACGTCCTGCTGACGCCGAATGGCCAACGACAAGCCGAGGCGACGGGCAAGTATCTGGCCGGGAAGTTCCGCTTCGACCGGCTTTTCGTTTCCCCTTATGAACGCACCGTTCAGACGGCGGAATTGATGTTGAAGTACTTTCCGTATCCCCTGGAGATGACCTTGGAAGAACGTGTTCGGGAAAAGGAATTCGGCATTCTGGATGGCCTCACAAGAAAGGGAATCGCCCAGAAGTATGCGGAGGAAGTCAAGCGCCGGGATCGGCAGGGAAAGTATTACTACCGTCCTCCCGGTGGCGAGAGTTATCCCGACGTCGCCTTGCGTGTGCACAGCTTCCTTGGAACGCTGGTGCGCGAGTGCCGCCGACAATCGGTGCTCGTCGTGTGCCACTCGGTTGTGGTGCTTACTTTTCGCCGATTACTGGAACGCTTGACCGAAAAGGAACTTCTCGCGATCGACCGAGACCCCGGGCAGGACGTCTGCAACTGTTCCGTCACTTGGTATGAGTTCAACCCCAGCGCCGGCGAGAAGGGCCGCATGGAGCTCCACCAGTTTAACGGCGTTCACTACCCTGCCGAGTACGCAAGCACTGAGGAATGCACCAAGAAAGTAGAAGGCAGAAACTAGAAATCACCGGAAAATAGAAACTGGAAAATGGAAACTGGAAAGCGGAAACTAGTATCTTGGTTTTTCCCCACCTACCACATACGACCTGCCACCTACCGCCTGCTGCCGTTACTTCAAGTTCTCGGGGATTAGATACTCAACCACCACCACGTCGTGCCAGCGCCCCTCCAGCTTGGTGTGTTTCAAGTGCACTCCCACCTCGCGCCAGCCCGTCATGCGGCAGAGTGTCCGCCCGGCATCATTGTGCGCCAGGAATCGGCCCACCAGCTTGAAGTGGCCGACGGCCTCGGCGAGTGCCAGGACCGCGCGCATTATTTCCCGCCCCACGCCATGCCGCCGGTAGTCGCGGTCAATGTAGATCAGGAGTTCAGCGATTCCCTCCATGCGGGGACGAACGAGGTATGGACTGAGCGCTGCCCAGCCCAGAATCCAACCATTCAACTCCGCCACCAGGAGAGGATACTTCCCCCCATGTTCATTCACCCAGCGCGTTCGCTCCTCGGGCGTTTGGAGAAAGTTTTCAAAGGTAGCAAGGTTGTCTTGCGTCGCCTGTAGATAGATGCGGGCAATGTCGGATGCGTCCCGCAATTCGGCCGGACGCACTTTGAGCTGGAAGTGGGGTCTGGCGGAGACGTTCAGGGCTGGCGTATCCATGATTTTATTGACTAAAACCTCTTCGTATCGGCTCGCACGCGGTCCACGTACTTGCCCGTAGCCACTTCGACGCGTATCGTCTCCCCAGGTTTGATGAATTGTGGAACCATCAGTTCCATGCCATTTTCCAGCGTAGCGGATTTGTAGGTGTTGTCCTGTTGCTGGTGGACTGGCTGCGCGGTCGTCTGGATCTTCACCTCGACGATCTCCGGGAAGACGATGCTGACCGGCTGCCCTTCGTAGAACTCCACCGGCACTTTTACCTCAGGCTGGAGAAATGTCGCCGCCGCGCCGATGGCCTCGAGAGGGATGGAAACCTGGTCATAAGTTCTTGGGTTCATGAAGGTCGCCGAATCAGCGTCGCTGTAAAGGAATCCCATCTCTTGCCTCTCGAGTTGGGTTTCCTCCAACCGCTCCTCCGGCCGGAAGCGCAACTCTTTGAACGTGCCCTTTAGAACATTGCGCAGTTTCGTATGGACGCTGCCGGGCATCTTGCCTTGTCCAAGGTGATACTGCGATTCGATCACCTTGAAGAGGTCATTACTTATCTTCAGAACCGTTCCTGGACGGAGCTGGGATGCGATCACCATAGGAACCTCGAAGGCGGGCAGTTACGGGCTGCTCGGGCGCGGCTCAGCGATGGCAAAGAGCCACCACAAAAGTCCGGTGACACTAAGAATCCTCCGCTATTCTACGCCATCTCCGGCTCGTAGAGTCAAGACACAAGAGGCGCCAACCGTTTCCCATCCCGAAGCTCCTTGCTTCTCTTCTTGATGGTAGGTCCCGCTCCAACTATGGTTGACAGGATGCCGAACAACCTCTTACCGATCATTGACGGTCCAGCCCTGCCGATTTCAGGCGATTCAGCGCTCAAGCTTGGGCGGGATATGCCGATAAACAAACCGAGAAGGTGGTGCGCCATGTCGAATAACAAACCAGAGCCATCGAAGATTCAGGATGAGCCACTTCGCCCGCAGCAAGTGCTGCAGTGGGCAATGTGCCAGCCGGGAGTCTTGTTACTCAGTTCCCTCGCCGTGGGGACGATGCTGGCATGCAAACAGGACATGAACCAACAGACCATCGCCGTGCCACCACTGGAAACCGAAGCTGATGTCATCGATGGCGACGTGCCATGGTTCATCTGATACGGAATGTCCGTCATTCGTAGAGCATAACCCCATTGTCTGTCATTCTGAGGGAAGCGAAGAATCCCGGCATTTTTTCGCACTGGTTGAGCTTTCAAATGCGGGGATTCTTCGCTTCGCTCTCCAGAAACTCGATGCATTACTCGTTTCCATTGAGCAGCTTGGGCCGAGCCTGTCTGAGCCGTCCTCGCCCCGCAACTAACCCCTCACCCGGGCCGCAACGCCTGAAGAAAGCGGCGTCGCGGTCCACCCTCTCCCCTTGGGAGAGGGCGGACCCACTTTGCCATGCGCTGCGTTTCTGACATCACGGATAACGGTCTTCGGCTATCCTCGCTCAGAATGACAGGCGGTGGCCTTTTCTTCTACGAATGACGAACAACCCGTATGACTCCTGACTTCCGAGCTTCACTCAAAGGTGCGGGCTAATACTGCGTTCAGATTCACCTAGCGCGGCTTGGGTGGTGGAATCTGAATGATCACTCGGCACGGTGCGTGATGGGCAACATATTGCACGGTGCTCCCCAGCAGAAGTTCGCCCAAGGCATATGGATGGGGTCTGCGATGCCCTATGATGAGCAACTCCACGCCTTGGTCCTTGGCTTCGCCCGCTATGGCTTCTCCCACCTCACGTGCCCGCAGCAGTTCACTGGATATCTTCTTGCAAGATCTCTCCGCAACCCGTCTTGCAGCCGCCAGGATCTCTTTTCCCTCGTGATCCAAGACCTCAGCCTCTGCCTCGAGGGGCGTTGCTGGCGGCACTTCAACCACGTGCAGAACAACAAGTTCAGCATCCATGCCGTTCGATAGTTGGACCGCCAGGGTCATGAGACTCTCGACCGACTCCGGGTCGCGCAGAGCCACCATCAGTTTTGCTTTGACCACATTTGCCTCCAGTTTATTTAATAGCATGTCGAAAGCGGCGCTCATGCCGCCTTACTGCAAGCAGAAACCTTGAAACCCTGAACTACAAACGGCCGCGGTCGTGACTAACTGGACCCCTTCAGCGACCATCTCCTCAATGGCCTTCCGCCCCCCCTCTTCGGTGATGGGCTTAATGGCATCCCGAACGAGAGCCACGGGCAGGTTGCGCTTGCGCAGTGCCAGGACAGCCCACAGCACACAGTATTCGGTGGCCACCCCAAACACGACGAAGCGCGGCTGGCCAAGGGAAGCCAGGATGGCATCGAAATTGACGTTCGTGGAGACGTCGTACACGGACTTCTCCACGATGAGCTGTCCGACCCATTCTTTGGGGGCCTGAAAGGCGCCCGGACGGCCTTCCACCACCACGGCATCAGGGAAGAACGTCTCAGCAATGCGGCGCTGGCCGGGTGTCCCCACCACGCAGTGAGGAGGCCATTGGGCGAACTCCGGGTCATCCGGCGCGTGCGTGTCAGCCGATGAAATAATGGGGATTCTGTGGTCGCGCGCCCACAACATCAATTTCGCCAGGTTAGGGATGATCTCCTCCGCATGTGGCACATAGAGGCTTCCACTCGGAGACATGAAGTCCACCTGCGTATCGACATCAAGGAACACCGGGCGGCCAGGCTTGGTCGGTTCACTCATTCTCGCACCAACTGGAAATCAGAAACTCGAAACTCGAAATTGGAAACTCGAAACTAGGTACTCACACACACCTTCCCGCTTACTGCCGACTGCTTTCTGCCTTTTGCCATTTGACATTTGCCATTTGCGTTTCGACTTTTGCCTTTTGACTTCCGCCTTCTGCTTTCTAGTTTCTGATTTCTGCTTTCCGCTCGCGCGCGCCGAAGGTCTACTCGCGCACCTCCTCCAGGAGGCGCTGGAGCGCCTTGCTCTTGGTCACGGGATAAGCAGGCGCGTTCCGCAAAGCGTGGTAAGGTTCCGGCAAGCGGTCGAGGTTCGCAAAGGCCTTAGTCCTCGCGTCCTGGAGGCATGACCGGGACCTGAGCCTCCGGCCATTGCGCATCACGGGGTGGAGCAGCGGTGTGCCCTCCGAAGGTTCTTCGCGGGAGCGTGCGATCAGATCATGATGATAATGAGCGCCAGCCGAGAACCGGAAGACCTGCTTTCGGCCCGGCGAATAGACTTTCTCTTCGCTGAATTTGCTCTTGTAATCCACATGCCCGTTGTGTTCGATCTCAACCAGCTTGTAGACCACGCTGAGCGCAGGGACGTCACGCGAGGTGGCGAGATCGGTCCCCACACCGAAGAGGTCGATGGGTGCTCCCTGCGAAAGCAAGGCTTCCACCTTGTACTCGTTCAAATCCCCGCTGGCCACGATCTTCGCCTCATGCAGGCCCTGACGGTCCAGGATTTCCCGAACCCGGCGGCTCGTTGCGAGGAGGTCACCGCTATCGATGCGTACGCCGGCAATCTTCCGCCCGAGCGTGGCCGCGGTCTCGGCCCCTGCAATTGGGTCATAGGTGTCGATCAACAGGATGGCATCCTCCGGGAATGTGTCCAGGAGCGCCTCGAAGCTTTGGCGTTCGGTTGGGAAAGCCTGGGTCCAGGAATGGGCTGCCGTGCCTGCAAGCGGGATGCCATATCGAAAGCCCGCCAGAACATTCGAGGTCGCAACACACCCGCCGAGGTACGCGGCGCGCGCGGCGCGAACGCCGGCTTCAGGCCCCTGCGCCCGCCGCGTGCCGAACTCGAGCACGCCCCGGCCACGCGCCGCCCGCACTACGCGAGCCGCCTTGGAGGCAACCAGCGTCTCAAAATTGGTGATTGAGAGCAGGTAGGTCTCAACGATTTGTGCTTCCAGAATCGGCGCGGTCACCTGAAGGAGCGGCTCTTCCGCAAAGATGAGTGTGCCTTCCTCGACCGCCTCAACGTCGCCGGCAAAGCGGAAGTTGCGAAGATACTCGAAGAATTCGGAAGAAACATGGCGAAATACAGGCAGGCTGCGAACGAAGTTCACATGCTCTTGAGTGAATCGCAGGGCCGCGAGGTAATCCACGGCGTCTTCGATGCCACCGGCCACGAGGTAAGCGCGCTCGGGGGGCAACTGGCGGACGAAGAGTTCAAAAGTTGCGCGGCAGTCCACATGTTGCTCGAAGTACGCTGCCGCCATGGTCAATTCGTAGAGGTCCACCAGCAGTGCGCGATCGGAATCGAGTTCAAGCATCCCTACCCCTGTGCGTTTGTTCCCAAAGATTGCGGAATAATGACGCGTTTGTCGCGCCAACGTCATACAACCGGATATCCCGGCGGGCGGCACAGGCTGGCGGGTGGCATTCTCCTACCTAGGAGGGCTGACTAGGCGAGCGCATAACCGGATGGACTTCGTCACCACGCTGCTGCCGCTGGACCAGGTGACCTCTTCCGTCTCTCTTGCCCAGGAGGGCCGGCTGGGGGGGCGGATAAGCGGATGGACTTCGTCACCACGTTGCCGCCGCTGGACCAGGTGACCTTTACTCTCTCTCCGGCCTTGTGGCTAGCCATGGCGGCCTGAAGGTCTTGCGGCGTCCTTATTCGCCGGCCGCCGATGCGGAGAATTGTATCGTTAGCGTTCAGCCCGGCCTTGTCGGCAGGTCCCCCGGGTGCGGCATCTGAGATTACAACCCCCTTGCTCCCGGCCGGCTGTTGTTTAACCAGGCGAACGCCCAAATAACCCGCCGCAGCCGAGACAGTGGCCGTTGGATTAGTGACTGTTGCGGCCGGCTCCGCCGGGGCCTGGACGGGCGTTGTAGCCGCTGCTTGTAGATTCGTGGTGACCAGGGTGGTTTCTCCCGAAGTCAATTGCACCGTTTCTTCATGATCCTGGAAGCTCCTGTGCGCAAGCCGGACCCGATGCGCGCCCGGCGAGAGGGTGCTGATTTTCAGTCGCCCTTCGGGGCTTGTGGTCCCCACCGGCTCATCATCGATATAGACGTGCGCGTCGCCCGGGGTAGCCTCAATCAGCAGAACCGGCGGACCTGTAGGCTTCGGCGGCGCAGGGGGCTTCGCCTTACCAGCCGGCGCAGCGGGAGGCTTTGGCGCAAGCTCGCGAATTGCCTTCAAGAGCTCATCATTGCCGCCAGCCTGACGGATCTGGTCTTCCGCAGCCTGGTCCAGTTTAAATGAAACCCCACGCTCGCGAACGATGCCGGCAACCCGCTCTGGTGGTACATCCCCGGTCAGAAGTTCGAGTACATCTTCTTTCGCCAGTGGCTTTGAACTCTTCTGCGCCTTTATACCAGGCAGACAAAACGCGAGCGCGATGAAAACTGCCAAGATTGCACTGAGTCTTTGAACAACCATCCCGCGAAACCTCATATCAAGATGCAAATCTTTTGGGTCTGTCACCCGTTACCCTTATAGCCTTAGTTGTCCGCGCGGTCAAGAGCCATCGCTGCCAGGTGGTCTGCTGAGAATGCACAACTGCCTTGGTAGCGCTATCCACCCTCCCCTTGCTCGGCGCCTCGCACGGCAAAGCCATCGGGTCGTAGAACGTACGCGCCGCGCATAAGCCGCTACTCGCCGCCTACCACTTACTTCAAAACTCTCTCTTCCGCAGCCTTAGCTTTCTTCGCTCGCTCCATTTTGTCACGCAGGTCAGGATTTGAAGGATCGAGATTCAAACCTTCCTGGTAAGCCTTGATGGCGTCCGCATATTTCCCATCTTTGATGTAAAAATCCCCCAAGGTGGTGGCAGCTTTGATCTTCTTCGGGTCTACTGCCGAAGCGACTGTCCCCGTAGGGGCTGTACTCATTGGAGTTTCAGAAGGCGTGCGCGCCGCTTCGGGTCGATTCCCCTGGCCGCTCGTGGTCTGCTGGGATGTCCCCCCTCCTTGGCCGGGTGTTGTGGAAACAGGAGTTGTGCTAAGTGACGGTGAATGTCGAGACGAGAGATACCAGCCCCCTCCGCCCAGGCCTCCCAGCAGGATTACGATCCCAACCCAGATTCCCCAGCGAGATTGTTTCTCTGGCTCCGGCGTTGGTATTACGGCCGGTTCCGGTGTACGACGGGTAACAACCTGAGATTGAACGGGAGCAGGCGAGGCCGGAACAAGATTGCTGACAAGGGCGGCCTGGCCCTTTTCGGGGACTGGAGGGACCGCCTCTGGTGCGGCTCGAATTTCCTCCCGCGATATGGCTTCAGTCGGTCGCATGGCCCACCTCGCGCCCGACGGTGCATTTCCCTTCTCCGCAGCTTCGACCTCTTCGATCAGAACCTTGGCATTCGCGGGGCGCTGGGCAGGGTCCTTTTCGAGCAGGCGCATTACCAAGCCGACAATTGGCTCGGGTATTTGCAGCTCCGGGCGGAGTGTGAGGATGGGCCTTGGCGCCTGCTGCAAGTGGGCCATCAACATTCCCATGGTAGTTTCGGCTTTGAAGGGGAGAGCGGCCGTCAGCATCTCATACATGACGACACCGAGCGAATAAAGGTCCGAGCGCCCATCGAGCTCGTCTCCGCGCTTCCCCATCGCCTGCTCGGGGGACATATATTGCGGCGTCCCGATCACCATTCCCACCCCTGTTAGCGTCATGCCTGAGGCCTCGCCAAGGCGTGACTCCTTCATCTTGGCAATACCGAAATCAAGCACCTTCACTAGCTCACCTTCCGGGCTTTCAATCAGCGCAATGTTATCCGGCTTGATATCCCGATGCACCATCCCAAGGCGGTGGGCAGCGTCCAGGGCCAAGGCAACCTGTTTGACAATCGAGCAGACGCGGGCTACGCGCAGTGGTCCCTCTTGCTGAATGAGTTTCTTCAGGCTCTTGCCCTGGATGAACTCCATGACGATGAAAGGCCGGCCGTCCTCGGCTTCGTCAATATCGTCCACCCGCACGGCATTGGGATGCTGGAGCTTGCGAGTGATTACGGCCTCTTGTCTAAACCGCCTCACGAAAAGTTGATCGTGCAGTATCTCCGGAGCGATCACTTTGAGGGCGCGCAATTCGTCGAATGCCAGGTGCACGGCCTTATAAACCGCTCCCATTCCTCCCTGGCCCACTTTGCTCAGAATGCGATACTTCCCGCGGATTACGCTCCCTTCGGTCCAGATACCAACATCTTCAAGCGCCGAGCCATCCTGTGGGCACACTGTGTAGTCATTGGGGTAGCTTCCCTGGCATGTGGAGCAGGTTTTCATGTAGCACCCTTCAATTGTGGTTCGCTAGAGTATATCACAGCGACCCCAGAGATTGACGGTCTTAAGAGCGGGCATGACAAACTGATGACCGCCAATTGGCCTTTGCGTTCCTCGCTCCGCACGCCAGAACATCCGGCGATGGGGCGCGGAAAGGCTCTGCCGATGGTATAGTGTGTGGTATCGCACCCAGGAGGGTTGCCATGCATAAAAATGGTTTTCCGCGACGGCGCTTTCTTCGCAACGTCGCCGCAGGCTCCACAGGAGCAGCTCTGATTTCCCTGCCGGCGGTGGCCCACGCCGTGAGGGGCGAGGTGGCCCCTGAGCCACCGTGGCCGGTGACCGTCGAATCATACCCACTGCTTGAACCCGGTAAAGCCGCCCGTCTGACGCGCGTCAAGCTGGTGACGATGAATGAGATTCCGGCAGCCTATCAAGAGAAACTGCGCGCCTATGCGCCCAACCTCGATCTAACGTTATGTCGAAACCAGGAACAGTTCCGAAGTGAAGTTGCCGACGCACACGTGATTCTCGGCGATTTCTCCCGCGAAGATCTTCAGGCCGCGCGGCATCTGCGCTGGATTCAATACACCGCCGCGGGCGTTGAACACCTCCTTTACCCGGAATTGGTGGACAGTCCCATTGTGCTCACCAACATGCAGCGTATTTATTCGCCCACCATTTCAGAGACGGCCATGGGGCTGCTCCTGACCCTCACGCGCAGGCTGAATCACTACGCGCTACAGACTCGCGAGCACGTCTGGAAACACGTGAATGGGCTTACTGAAATCAGCGGACTCACCATGGGCATCGTAGGGTTGGGCGGCATCGGCACGGATACCGCCTACCGCGCGCACTATGGTTTCAACATGAAGATCCTGGCCTTGGACCCCAAGCCCTTGCCAAAGCCCTCCTTCGTTGCCGAACTGCATTCGGTCGAGTGGCTTCCGAAGATGGCGCCGCAGGTGGATGTGCTGTTCAGCGCGGCGCCGCACACGCCGGTGTCCGAAGGCATGTTCAACGAGCCGATTTTCCGCGCCATGAAGCCGACCGCCTATTTCATCAACGTCTCGCGCGGCAAGCTGGTGGACACGCCCGCGCTCATTCGTGCCCTCAAGGAAGGCTGGATCGCCGGCGCCGGCCTCGATGTGGCCTACCAAGAACCACTCCCGCCCGATGATCCCTTGTGGACGGCGGGCAATCTGGTCATCACCTCGCACTCTTCCGGGGTTTCGGAAGGCTCAACCCAGCGTGGGTACGATCTGTTTTGTGAGAATGTTCGCCGTTATGTGAGCGGTCTGCCGCTGCTCAACGTGGTGGATAAGAAGCGTGGTTACTAAACTAGCGTAGTGTCCAGCAATTGAGTGGACAGCGCAGCGCCACCCTGCGGGCGGCATGTGCTGGTCCCGCCGCGCGGGACCAGTGCTACGGCGGGCGCATTTTCCTGGTATTTGGTGGACAGGACACTAGGACCTTGCGATGAGCCTTGGCTGAGTCGCGCGCCTCACCGTAGTCGAAATCGCAGAAGGCTCTGTTAAAGCCGCGAACCCGGAGAACAGGTCTGCGCTCCGGGCTTCAGACTTGCGTTTGCTCTTCGGGGGGAAGCTGCCCGATGGGAATGGGGGCACGGTATTCCCAATCTGCCGTCAAGCCTGCCTTGTACCGGAACAATCTACAAAGGGCGCAAACCTGCGACAGGATGAAGGGACTTTCCTGGTTTTGCCATTTGTGCTGGCAGGATCCAGCCAGGGGTTTCACCGCAGGTGTGTCCACAGCCTTGCTCATAGCCCAACCATCACTTGACTTTAACCAGCACTACACCGTGCTTCGGCACCTGGGCTGTGAAGCTCGAATTGAACACGCCTAGGTCTCTTTTCTCCCAGAGGTCGCGGACTGTAGCCGTGTCCCCTACACCGACATCCCGGAAATGTGCCGTCACCGGCATTACGGATTCGCCGCGGTTAAAAAGGCCCACAGCCTTCGAGCCGTCGGCGAGTAGCTTTACCCAAACTTCGAGTTGGCCTTCCTGTGCCACGCGATGGCCCTGGATGCCGAGAGCATCCTGGTCCACAGCGATCACTTCCGGGTTCGTCAAGATGGCCAGAGTGTCGGGCGTCATCTTGGAAAGGTCGTTGCCCGCCAGCAGCGGCGCCGCGAGGAGGCACCAGAGGCTCATATGGGTGCGATACTCATCCTTGTTCATTTTGCCGTTTCCGACTTCCAGCATGTCGGGATCGTTCCAGTGCCCGGGTGCGGCAAAGCGCTCCAGCCCGTTCTGGCCGAAGCCAATGTACGCCATGCTGTCGTAGTCATCGGAAATATCCTCGGTGGTCCGCCACAGGTTGCCTCCCACCGAAGGTCCCCAACGCCACACCCTGTCCATGCCGTATTGACAGAGACTGAAAACAATGGCTCGGCCTGTCTTTTCCAGCGCCTCGTGCATCTTCTTGTAAGCCGCCATCTGCGCAGGAAAGTCGCCCTGGAAGCTGCAATAGTCGTATTTCAAATAATCGATACCCCAATGGGCGTAACTCTGCGCATCCGATTCTTCGTGCCCAAGACTGCCTTCGTAACCCGCGCAGGTTTTCGGACCGGGCGACGAGTAGATTCCCAGCTTCAAGCCCTTGGTGTGAACATAATCGGACAGCCCCTTCATGTCCGGGAACTTCTCGTTAGGATGAATGACGCCCTTCTCGTCGTGCGTGCCTTGCCAGCAGTCATCAATATTCACGTAAATGTAGCCGGCGCTCTTCATCCCGGTTGAGACTATCGCGTCTGCCGCCGACCGCACGTCAGCATCCGTCACTTTGCAGGCAAAATGGTTCCAGCTATTCCATCCCATGGGCGGCGTCCGAGCAGGCCCATTTCCCTGGGCAAATACAGGCGCGCCAAGCAAACCAAGCCCGACCAGAACAATGCATCCTCGAACAATAATTGAAACAAATCTGCCCATCATGATTTGCACTCCTCCCAACAAAATGCCTCGTCCAGAACCGAATGAATAACTCTGAGGCCAGGACAGCGGGAGCAATTTTACTACCGAGCTTCGAAGCGAGTCCAGCCTGGAATGCGACCTTTGGGATGTGGAGGAAATCGGAGTACAATTTCTGCGCAAAAGCTTTGAGCCACGGATTTGCACGGATGAACACGGATACAGGAACCGGAAGAAACTTGAAGACAAAGAAACACACAGGAACGAGGCAGGAGCGCGCGGCCTCAATTCTGGCGTTCTTCGAGTTTTATCCGTGTTGATCCGTGCTCATCCGTGGCTACTGCGAGGGCGGATGAAACATCAAGAGATTACAGAGAAGATCATCAAGGTTTTCTATGCGGTCTACAACGAACTCGGGCACGGCTTTCTCGAGTCGGTATATGAGCAGTCAATGGCAATTGCGCTGAGGGAGAAGGGGCTGCCGGTGAAGCAGCAGGCCCCGGTTGCGGTCTACTTTCGCGGACAATTGGTGGGCGACTTCCGGGCGGACCTTCTGGTTAGCGATGCGGTCATTGTCGAACTCAAGGCTGCACGTGCAATTGAGGGCGCGCATGAGGCACAGTTGATGAACTATCTTCGGGCCACGAGGATCGAAGTCGGGCTCTTGATGAACTTCGGTCCCAAACCCGAGTTCAAGCGGTTCATCTTCGACAACGAGCGGAAGGGCCAGCGGGCCGCGGATCAACACGCATAAACACGGATCAAGGACCATGAGAAGGAGTGAAGAGCGCCTCGCTGGCAACCCGCCTACACCCCTCGAACTGTGTGCAGGACGGTTGACACCAACGAGCACCTGATCGACGTGCAAACCGCCGAGGCCGCTCATCGTCCGCGCCTGCCTTGCTTTCTTCTTTAGTGCTTCTCGTTTCACTTTTTGTTCTGCTTTGTTCCTCCCTGTTCATGCGTGTTGATCCGTGGCTGAATAATCAGATCGACCAGGCAAGCCTGGAGCAGGCGGAGAGAAACAGGCTCATCTTCAGCAACAACTATTCTCATAGTCTTGCCTCCTTTCCGCCGCGCCGCTGCCCCTGTCTGTCCCTCTGGAAAAACCGTCTATCTCTCGGGGCTGGCCAGCTCAAATTCCTGGCCGAGGCTCTGCACGGCCTCCTTAAGTTCAGCCGCTGCTCTCTCAATGTCCGGGATCAAGGAAGCAATGGAACTGGTGTCGTTGGCGGCGTTGGCCCGCGCCATCGTCCCGATGACATCGGTAAGCGCCTCGGCGCCCAAGCTCTTGGCAGCCCCAGAAAGGCCGGCGAGCAGGGTGGAAAGCTCTTGAGAGTCGCCGCAATCGCATAACCTGCTGATCTCCGGTAAGTCGCGAGACAGCTTTTCCAGGAGCGAAGTCAACATTTTGAGGTAGCCGGCTTCGTCTAAATCGAGCCTTGACAAAGTCTCGGGAAAATCCGCCAAAGGTCTAATCCGCCCTTCTTGAATACGCGCCACCTCTTGGCGAAGTCTTCGGAGGTCAATAGGCTTGAGCAGGTAGCCGGCGATTTTGAGACGAGCGGCACGAAGAATGGTGTCCGGAGTACCCAGCGCGGAACAAATCAGAACCGGAAGGCGCGCCAGCGAGGGGACCTTCCGAATGCGATCCACTAAATCGAACCCATCGATCTCGGGCATCATCAGATCGGTGATTAGAAGGGAGATCGCCCCATCGGACTGAAGTAATCGGAACGCTTCGCCAGCATCCTGCGCTTCCACGGTGTCGTACCTGGCTTTTTCAAGGCCTCTGACAATCAGCGTTCGGCAGATGGCATCATCATCAACAACCAGTATTTTCATGGTACAGTCACTCCACGTAACGCAATGAGGGCACGCTCAAGGTGATCCATTTCCCGCTCCAACGCACTCATAGCTTCCTGGGCGCGCGAAAAATCTCCCTGCTCGGCAAATGCCTCCAGCCGCTCCGCAGTCTCGAAGGTGGCCCGGGCAATGAAATTCCCGGCTGAGCCCTTAATGGTGTGAGCCGCCCGCGCCAGCTCTTGCCCATTCTTCTCTTGAAGGGCTCGTTGCGCCGCCGCGAGCAAGGAAGGGCTTTCGCTCAAGTATATCTCGATGAGGTCGCTCAAAAGCTGCGAGTCGCCATCGAGGCGCTCCAAAAGGGTGCGCCTATCCACTTGTTCACCTTCGTCGCCCACATACCGGCATTCCTCTTGCTCATGTGGATGAGAGAGCTCCGAGGTCTGGACGGGTAGCGCCTCATGTTCGCGCAAGAGGTCGAGCAGTTCCTGCACCCGTATGGGTTTTGACAAGTACCCATCCATTCCGGCAGCAAGGCAGCGTTCCCGGTCGCCCTTCATCGCATAGGCGGTGACCGCAATGATCGGCACACGTCCGCCCGTCAACAATTCGCGCGCTCGGATGGCAGCCGTAGTCTCGAATCCATCCATGTCCGGCATCTGCACATCCATTAGGATCAGGTCAAATACACCCCCAGGGCCGTGCTGCACCGCCGCCACTGCTTCCCGGCCGTTGCGTGCCACCACTACGTTGTGTCCCTGCTTTCCGAGCAAGCGGGTGACAAGATTGCGGTTCACCTCGTTATCCTCCACGAGGAGTATCCGCAAGTTCCGGGTTGCTTTCGCCTGCGGAGGTCTGTCAGGTCCTGTCGCCTGCGGCGTCTGCCCCTGTACCGTGCCGGAGGCGCGCAGGATGGCATTCAGAAGCTCCTGCGCAAGTACCGGTTTTGTCAGATAGGCGGCAATTCCCGATTTTTGATACTGTGCGATTTCTGCACTTTGGGTCGCGCCGCTCAGCATCATGACTGTGGCCTTTGCCAACTCCGGCTCGTTCTTTATTCGTTCGGCAACGGTAAAGCCATCTGGGTCGGGCAGGCGCGCATCCAGCAGGACTACGCCGAAAGGTCTCTTCTGGTGTTTTGCCTGGTCCAGTTTGATGAGCGCCTCCCGGCCGCTTCCGCATAGAGCCGGCTGGGCGTTCCATTGCCGGAGCAGACTTCCCAGGATTCGAAGGCAGGTGGGGTTGTCGTCCACGACAAGTACTTGCAGGTTGCGAAGGTTGGGCGCCGGCGCTTCTTGCAGGCGTGGCACGGCAGAGCCAAAGCAGGCGGTAAAGTGAAACGTGCTTCCCTTGCCCACTTCGCTCTCCAGCCAGATCTTCCCCCCCATCATCTCGACCAGTCTCGAGCAGATGGCCAACCCCAACCCTGTCCCACCGAACCGCCGCCTTGTGGAGCCATCGGCTTGGGCAAAGGGCTCGAATATCACCTGGTGCTTCTCCGGGGGAATCCCAATGCCAGTGTCTCGGACGGAGAAATGCAAACACAGATTTCCCAGCTCCTCGGTTTGCCTTTCGACTGTTAATACAACCTCCCCCTGTTCCGTAAACTTGGTGGCATTACCCAGAAGGTTGACGAAGACCTGTCGCAATCGCCCGGGATCACCTTGAAGTATGCCCGGAACGGCGGGAGAGATCTCCACACAGAGCTCCAGCCCCTTCTGCTGGGCAGGAAGCGCCAGCGGCTCAAGGGCCTCTGCCAGCGTGTCGAGCAAGCGAAACTCGACGGAATCCAAATCAAGCTTTCGGGCCTCGATTTTGGAGAAGTCGAGGATGTCATTGATCACAGTGAACAAGGAGTTGGCGGACGACTTGATAGCTTCCAGGTATTCACGTTGTTCAGGGCTCAGAGGAGTATCGAGAGCGAGCTCCGTCATGCCCATCACGCCATTCAAAGGGGTGCGGATTTCGTGGCTCATATTGGCAACGAACTCGCTTTTAGCGCGGCTGGCTGCTTCTGCGGCCTCTTTGGCCTGCCGCCATTCTTCTTCTGCGCGTTTCCTTTCCGTTATGTCGATCACGGTGCCTTCGATTTCGGGAGTCGCACCGTTGTCACGTTCGACCAGGCTGGAGTTTGCCAATACCCAGGCGCGACTACCGTCTTTGCGACGGAAGCAAAGCTCATAGGAAGCAACGGCCTTGTACTCCTTCAGCCGTGAAATGAGCATCTCGCGCATTCCGACGTCCACATAACAGTCCTGCACCCGAAGGCGGAGCACTTCCGCCGGGGAGGAGTAGCCAAGAATCTGCGCAAATGATTCGTTGCAGTCGATGAACCGGCCGTCCAGCGAGGTGCGGAAAACTCCCGCCATGTTCCGCTGAAACAACAAGCGATAGCGTTGCTCACTCGAACGCACGGCTTCTTCCGCGCGCTTCTGCCGGATCAGTTTCCACATCCCATCCATCAGCAACGTCAACTGCCGTATGTCCGGCTCGTCGTACCCATCGTCCTTGTTGGCGACACCCGCAATGGCCACAACGTTCTCATGGTCAAGTACCGGGATGCTCATGAAGCGGAGGATGTCGATGTGACCTTCCGGATATCCTTTCTTGAGAGAGTTCGTTGCCGAGTAGTCATTGACGATGATCGGCCTGCGCTGCTTCACCGCCTCTCCCCACAACCCGACAATTGCCAGGGAGTAGGCTGTTTGCTTGTCGTCCAGGGCGCACTCCTCCATGGCCGCTCTGGAGCTGGAGCGCACGGTCAGCGCCGATCCATCTTCGTTGATGAGAGCCAGTAAGCCGTGCTTGCTTTTGGTGAGCAAGATTCCCTGCTGGAGCGCAAAATCGGCTATTTCCTGGAGAGGAGACTCCGCCATCTGGCTGAGCTTCAGGAGGGTTTCGAGGCGTGCCTCATCAAGTCGCAGAGCTTCCTGTGAAAGTTGCCGGTGGATGGCGGCGCCTAGAGTTCCCCCCGCCGCGCGAAGCGCTTCCATCTCGGGTGAAGACCATTGGCGTTCGTCTATACAATCGTGGAATCCGATGCTTCCCCAACACTCGCTTCCTGCAAAGAGAGGGATCTCGATTAAAGAGCGTATGCCCTGCGGGAGCAGCGCACGTTGTTGTGGAGGCAGATCCGAGACGCGGAACTGAATCACCTCCCCCTGGCGAAAAGTCGTCGCCCAGTTCCCTAAGCCTCCGGCTTCCCAGGGAAATCCTTGCAGTTTTGGGTTGTTGATATCAGAGGCGATTCCCGGCGCCACCCATTCAAATCGTTGGCTTGTCAACAACTCCCCGTTCCGGCCGCGATGATTCTCGAAGATATGTACCCGGCTGACCGCCGTTGCCTCTCCCAGCCTGGCCAGAACGCTTTGGATGGCTTCCTTCCAGTCCGCCGCCAGCAACAGCCGCTGGGCGGCGAAACTAACCGCCTCCAGAATGGCGTCACGCCGATGGAGCGCCTCTTGCGCTCGCTTGCGCTCACTTATGTCGCGGGCCGCTCCTTGTATTCCCACGACCTTGCCCTCTTTCTCGATCAAGCGGGTGCTGACTTCGACAGGAATCCGGCGACCATCCCTGGCGACGAATTCTATTTCATAAGTGGTGCTCGTACGGCTCTGAAGTTTCAGGTTCAACATCTCAGTCGCCCGCTCAACTGACCCAGGAGTAAGCAGGTCCGAGATCTTTTTCGTCAACATTTCGTCGCGTGTATATCCGGTGAGGAGTTCGGCGGCCCGGTTGCACGAGGTAATTCTATTGTCCAGGTCGTGCGTATAAGTCGCGTCTGTGGAATTCTCGAAGAGATCGAAAAACTGTTTCCTCAGCGCGGCTTCACGCCGCAGCCATTCGCGCATGGTTCCCGTATGGTATCGCAGCCGGTTCCTGAGAATCGCCAGCCATACGATTCCCCCCAGCAGAATCGCAGCCATGACGACCATCACCCAGAGATCTTGGTTCGGGGACAATACGGCCAACGCGCTTTTGTGCCGGAGACGCCCGGGTGTGAAAAGCGCCCACAAACCGCTGATGGGAGCCCACGACGGGGCCTGTGCCCGAAGAGTCGGGCTGACCCGGAGCGCCCTTGCCAGCACCATGAGTGACCCCGCGGGCTTCATCATTCCTCTTCCTCGCGATTAGGCAGCCTCTCCAACTGGGGCTTTAGATGTATCTCGTAGCAGTCAGGACAAACTCCATGGCTGAATCGGGCTTCCGAGTGGCTCGTAATGTAGGCGTCAACCTGTTCCCAGTAGTTCCGGTCGTTACGAATCTTCTTGCAGTAGGAGCAGATGGGGAGGAGTCCTTGAAGTTGCTTCACTCGCTTCAAAGCGTCTTCAAGCTCTTGAAAGCGTTCCATAAGGGCCCTCTGTAGCTGGACGATGCGCACCCCCACATGCAAACGCGCGCGCAGTTCGCGCGGATCAAACGGTTTGGTAATGTAGTCGTCAGCCCCGGCCTCGAGCCCCCGGACAACGTTTTCAAGTCCCCCACGAACCGTAACGAGGATGATATAGGTCGCCGCATTCGGCATTGTGGCGCGCATCCGACGGCAGACCTCCAAGCCGTCGATCCCGGGCATCATCCAATCCAGCATGGCGATCTCGGGCCCCCTCGACCCTTGCAAGACACGCAAGGCCTCGCTCCCATCCCCAGCGACCAGAACCTCAAATCCCCAACCCCCCAGGGTCGCCTGGATCAGGTGTCGCGTCGTAGCCTCATCATCGGCAATCAGAACTCGCATGTCGCTCCTCCCGCACCAGCCTATCAACCCCAGGCTTTGGGTCTGGACAGTCCAGGATCTGGATTTTCAGTGCTTGAGCTCGCGCTCAACGATTCAGGCCGATGCAGCGCACGGGAGAGTTCCTCCAGCGAGTACGGCTTGCCGATGAAGCCCATGGCGCCTGCCAACCGCGCTTCACGTGCCACACCACCTGAGCTGTAGCCTGAGGAAAGAATCACCTTCACCTTGGGATTGATCCGCCGCAGCCGGCGGCAAACCTCCAGACCTGTAGTGCCCGGCATCACCATGTCGAGCAATACCATATCGATCTGGTTGGCGTGGGAGGAATAAACCTCGCCGGCCTGCTGGCCATCCACGGCCGTAAGCACCTTATAGCCGAGCTTCTTCAACGCCTCCTCGACAAAGGCCAGAACCATGGGCTCGTCGTCCACCACAAGAACTGTCCCGGTCCCGGGTTCGAGCACGGAGCTTCTAGCTGCAACCGTCCGCTCCACGGGTGGGCCCTTCAGCGGCAAATGGATTGAAAAGGCAGACCCAAGCCCGAATTCACTTTCCACCTGCACAAATCCGCCGGCGCTGCTCGCCATTCCATAAACCATGGAGAGCCCAAGCCCTGAGCCTCTACCGGGTTCCTTGGTGGTGAAGAATGGATCGAAGATCCTGGCCAACACTTGCGGGGCAATACCCACGCCCGTATCCCGAACTGTTAGGCGCGCATAATTACCGGGGAGACAATGGCTGGGCCGAGACGAATCGCCTTCACCGAGTGTGACCCGTGAACTTTCAAGCGCCAGGACTCCCCCCTCGGGCATGGCATCTCGCGCGTTAATGCACAGGTTTAGAATTGCCTGCTCAAGCTGGCCCGGGTTGGCATCCACCCATAACGGTCCGGACTCGGTGCGAGTTTGCACCTGAATGCACCGGTCGAACGTCCGGGTGATGATCTTTACTACGCGACCGAGGACATCGCCGACTCGAATGGGTACTGATTCACACTTTCCTTGCCGGCCAAGGCCAAGTAATTGCCGAGCGAGGTCAGCGCCACGCTCGGCAGACTGTTCAATCATCTTCACAAACTCCAGAAGTGGGTCGGAAGGGGCTAAGCGCAGCCGCACGATGGAGGCAAACCCCAGGATGACACCCAGCAGGTTATTGAAATCATGCGCAATGCCCCCCGCCAAGGTCCCAAGAGCCTCCATCTTCTGTGCCTGGAAGAGTCTTTCTTGTAGTCTGCCACGCTCTTCCTCCGTGTCCTTGCGCTGCTGAATGTCCTGAATGAGGGCTAACACCAGGACGGGCAAGCCCGGAGTGTCTTGGATAAGAGAGAAATTCTCCAAGCACCATTTCGGCGCACCGGACTTTTGCACATAGAGTCTTTCCGTGCTGTGAACCAGCAACTCCCCGCTCTGAATTTCTCCAACTACCTGACCAATGTCGGCACGATTTTGGGGGTGGGTCAAGTTCGCGTACCCGGTGCCCAGCAGTTCCCCAGTCTGGTAATCCAACATGCGTGCGAAGGCGGGACTTACGGCGACAAGTTTCCCTTCCACAGTACAGAGCGCGGCGCCGAGGGTTCCACAGGCAAAAAGGGAGCGAAGAACATCACCTTTTTGTAATAGCCCTCCCTTCAATAAACTGAGGTCGATTGCGAACTGCGGAGACGCCTGTTGTGGCCCTTTCAAACCTTCAACCGATTCGTTGACCTGGCAAACCTCAGCGCCAGTTGGAACCGTGGAAGAGGAAGTCTCAACACAAGACTCCTCCAGCAACGCTCTGGCGGTTCGCTGCGACATTCGGGGCCTCAACTTGTCTTTCGGCAGAAAGGAACACAATCTTAAATAGGCGGGAACGTGCGAACGTGTCCGCGATCCTGCGCCCAAAGGCTATGACACCATTCCTCTACAAGGTCGGGGTTACCTCATTTGTTATGTCATTTATAGCGGCCACAACTTCCGCTGCGGCTTCGTAAGCGCGCTGATAGCAGATCAGGTTCGCGGCCTCTTCATTCAGGGACACACTCGAGATATCCGATCGCTGGTTTTGCAGTTGTGTGAGGACCAAGCCCACGGCTTCTTGCTCGTCCGTGGCGCTTGAAACATGGTTTCCGACAGTGGAAACAAGGTTCGAGTAAAAGTCCGTCGCCGTTTCGCCATTGACCACAGCCTGATCCTGAATATTAGCCATCGCCAGAGCATTTGCGTTGTCCCCTTGTGTTCCGTCGGAGCTGGCGGCGATTTTGGAGGGGTCGGTGATGGCCATGGCCATGTTCTCAGCCGCGCCGGCGTTCGATCCCGGTGAAGGCTGGACGGCCGGTTGGAAGAAGTTGCCCCCCTGGCCGCCCTGCAAATCACGGCCTTTCCGGTTCTGGATGTTGACACAATGGATGATACCCTCTGCAAGGTTATCTAAATCAGAAATAGCGGACGAGATCGCCTGGTCCCGCGCTTCCAGCAGTCCTGCCAGCCGGCCACCGGTAAACTTCGAAGTCACATCGGCGCCGGGAGAGAAGATGTGCAGGAATCCAGTGTCCGTGTCCGCCGCCGTGCTTAGGGCAAAACTTTGGGCGCCGGCGACCAGCGGCACTCCGTTGCTCGTCGTAACTGCAAGGCTTCCGTCGCCCGAGTGCGTCACCACTACGTCCGCAAGTTTCGAAAGACGGTTAAGCACCGGGTACCGCTGATGCTCGAACCTCCCGGCCGGCTCGCTGTCGCCCTGTAGACTTGCGACTGGCTGATTCAGGCCGGCCAACTGTGTGGTGTCCGAGTTGATCTCTGCGACCGCCTGCCTCACTTCCTGGTCAACCCTTTCCTGAATGGCACGCAGTTGCTGCCCGGTCTCGCGGAAGGCCGAAGCCAAGTTTTGTGCTGCGGAGATTACGACTTGACGCGCAGGGACATGGGTGGGATTTGCAGAAAGCTCCTGGAAGCTGTTAAACAACCGGTTGATGGCGTCGCTGAGTCCGGCGCCCTCCGTTTCATTGAAAAGCGACTGCACCTGATTCATGGAGCTCACAAAAGATTTGAGACGGTTCTGCTGCTGGGTTTCTTCGTCAATCAGAAGTTCCAGGATATAGTCGCGGACACTTTGGACTCCCTCGAAATCTACCTCATTGCCAATGGAAATCTGCTCTGTAACCCGTGGGGGGAACTCTGTCAGAATTGCGAGCTGCCGGGAGTAACCAAGCGTGTTGAGGTTGGAGAGGTTATTCGCAGTAGTGTTAAACGCGCCTTGCCGGGCAAGAAGAGACCGCAGCGCAATCGCAAGGCTTCCGAATAGACTCGACACAGCTCACATCCCTACCCGCCATGGAAATGACCACGCACTCCGGCCCGGCGACGGACTGTAAGTTCCAATGTAGTTGGCCATCACGTTAATCAGAACGTGGATCGAGCGGCGCGAGCGCCTCAACAGCCCGGCGTAGACTCGGTTCAGCCGCCGCACACGCTTCCGGACCACTTCGAGATCGTCCATGACTTGTTGCAACTGCAATGAGGAGTCAGCATCACACAGCCCTTCGAACGCCGCCAGACTCATCCCCTCAGGTTGCAGGCCCGAAGCCACAGCCATTTGACGCCGCAGAACCCTCAACTCGTCATCCAGTGCGCGGATTTCGGAACAGAGGCTTTTCTGAAACAAGACATGCTCACGAATCGCTTCCAAGTCCATGCTCGTGAAGGACTCCCGGCATTCGCGAAGTTCCCTGGCCGTCAGCCGCAGACTTGCCACTCGCCTCTTAAGAAGCTCAATGTACTGGCGAGTTTGTGACCTCTTCATGGCTCAGACCGAAATGTCAACGTGATGCTCTTGCTCGTTGTCGTCAATCGGCTCCTCCCGTTCATTCATTTCTATTTCACGGTTCTGGGTTCGGAGCCTTTTCTCCAGGTGGTACGGGGCCGCATGTGCCCGCTGTTGTCGTGGGTCTCCGGCGCGAATGGGCTCAGGAATGGCAGGGGTTGATAACTCATCCATGGGCGCGGCCTCCTAGCTTTCATGGCCCCCGTTACTCTTTGCCCAGCAGATCAGAAGACATCGCCTGCGCAATCTGCTGGTTGGGCACCTTATAGCTACCCGCCTCGACCGCTTGTGTGAGGACGGCAACACGTTCTTGGCGCAGGTCCGGCAAACCGTCGAGGTCTGCCTTGAGTTGTTGAACCTTTTCACCGTCAACCGAAATCCGGACCTCGTCTGGAGAAAGGCCCACCTTCTCTGCTTGGTTTTGGGTTGGTGAGGGCCCCGCCACCCCAACCCTTTGTGGCCCAACGATTTCCGGGAAGGCAAAGGAAGCATCAATTTTCATCCACTGTCTCCTCTATTCCCATTCTATCGGCACCGTGGCCAAAACCTTTAGGCGTTCGTGCCTTCCTGCAAATTCCAGGCGCTTTCTCGGAACGCGATAGGGCCGGGACAGGTAGCCAAAGCTGATAGAAGGGGCTGCGGAAGTCTGAAGTCTAAAGTCTGAATTATGAATTGTCCTCTATCTACTGCCTACTCCTTGCTGCGCACCTACCGTCTTCTGATCCTGGTTCCTGAATCCCGAGACCTGGATCCTGTTCTTCCCCCACCTACCTCCTGCCCGTATGTGGTAGGTAGTAGGTGGTATGTCGGGGGGGGAGGCTTTTCCCCACCTACCACCTACGATATACCACCTACCGACTACCGCCTATCTCCTTTATTTTCATTAACATTCCCGCTTTAAACTCGTAAGTGCCTTTGTTTTCTGTAACATTCCCGCTTCGCCCTGGGCTACTGAAAGCCGATCCTTTGTTTTCACATACATTGCCGCTTCGCTCCCTCAAAAAGAAAATTCCTTTTCAAGGTTGGTAAGCCTTCTTGAGCCGCAGGACAAATTGAGCGAGTGATGCTGGCACGCGTCGGCGGCGGGCAGGCCTTCGTCGCCAAGTCCCCAGCCCCCAGTCTCCAACCCCCTAGCCCCTGTTTTTCATTCCCCACCTACCATCTACCGTCTACCACCTACCTCCCTTGTTTTCATAGACATTCCCGCCTCGTTCCTTCACTTTTTAAACTTACTACGATTTCTTCTCCACGCATGGGGGGACATCTTGTCCTTGGCTGTGGGACGGGCGAAGCGTCCCGCCAGCCCCTCGAAAGCAGAAGGCAGTAGGCAGAAGGCAGTAAACAGAATGCAGTAAGCAGTAGGCAGTCGGCGGTGGCCAGAAGTAAGAAGGCAACTCACAACCCATAATTCACAATTCAGCATTGCTCCAGCCCCTGTCACCTGGATCCTGAATCCTGTCTCTTGCACAACCCCACCTACTATCGTAGCCTATCCGCTGCCGCATGTCAAGAGACATGAAGTCCGCTTGCGATGGGCTCTCTGAACTCACCCTCGACCTGACGCGCACTGTCTTCAAGTGGGCAGTAAGCAGAAGGCGGAGGGCGGAACGCGGAGGCGAGAAGGGAGCATGCGAGGGAGGCTGTCAGTGGTCGGTTCAAATCTCACCCTCATATGCCCGCTCAGGGGAGAACCGAGCCCCCCGACACGGCGGAGACTCGCAATTCAAGTGACTGGATAATGTTGGGGAATTCGAGTTCCAGAGTCTTCGCCCACTTGGTCCTCTCATCATCGGTTAGACTGGGAGCGCAGCTATCGAGCAGGTCCTTGTACTTGTTTCGATCACCCAGCTCGATCCGGGAAGGCTCGCCTCCAACTCTCACCCCGTGCATCTGGCAAACAAGATCCGCGGCGCGGACGATCTCCACCAAAACTACCTTTTGCCGTGCTTCCTGAGGTCGGTGGTGGTGTTCGAGGACGTCAATGAGCTCGGCCGAAAAGTTCCAACTGAGGCCAATGCATTTGCCGACCGAACAGTGGTCAACTCCAAATTGTTTCTGCTCCGATTCAAGTGACTCCCCCCAGAGAATGGGGCCAGGCGTAACATTGGGTTCCTTTGACCGCAGGGCAAGTATGAGAAGAGGAAGAACCCCTACGTCGTGCAGGAGTCCTGCCAAATATGCCTGCTCCGCCTCCTGGTAGCGGAGACAGAGGGCGCCGCGCGCACTCAAAGTTGCGGTTAACAGACTGTGCTGCCAGAAGGAGTGCAATTCGGTGGGAGACGAACAGTTCCCGACGCACTCCACTAGCGAACAGGTCAGTACCAAAGCCCTCAGCCGTTCCGTCCCCAAGAGGATCACGGCGTGTTCGATGTTGAAAACTCTTTCTCGCAAACCCACGGTCGCCGAGTTGCTCAGTCGAATGACCTGCGCGGTAAGGCTGGGGTCAGTTCGAATCACCCGGCAGACGCGCCTCAAGTCCACTGGTATGGTGCTTAACAAGGCGCTAAGCTCAAAAACATAAGCTGGGAGTGTGGGGATGCCGTCCGCGAGGAGAGTCCTGATCTTAGCTTCTTGGCTCTGTTCTTTTTCCAAACGCTCTGATTCATCCGAACTTGCGCTATCCCCGCCCACTCCACCCGGTTGGTTGAGTTGTGCTGGCATGCCTTGTCTCTCTCCGATAACTCCATCGGCAACCATGAGCAGCTCTTTAGGTGATGACAAGAAGGTAGGTGGTAGGTGGTAGATGGTAGGTGGGGGCAGAAAGACAGGTGCCAGGGACTCGGGGCTGGGGTAATTCTAAATTATGAATTCTGAATTGTGAATTGCTAGTTGCCTGCTGCTTACTGCCTGTTGGCTACTGTTCTTCCCAGCCCAGGGAAGGTGTGAAAAAATCGCGTTGTGGCGGCGCGTTGTAGGGGCAACCCGCCAACTGGCGGATGGTTGCCCCAGGGCGGCCACAAGGGCCGCCCCTACAACGCGATTTTTCACACCTTCAGGAAGCTGGGAGGCACTAAGCAGAAGGCCACTGGCGGCGGGGCAAGTGAAGAGAGTAATTCAAAATTCGAGATTCAAAATTGCCCTCGCCCCAAGCACCGCTTTTCAATGATTCAATGATCCAATGGCTCAATGAATCAATTCTAGAGGAGAATCACCAGCAGGAACTGCGCCGCTCCCTCGCTCTTCAATCGGACGCCCCCTTGCAAGTCCGGCTTCCAGTTTGCCGGGCCATACCCCGCAAATTGCAGACTCACTTCTCCGACTCCTCGGGGTTTCAGGGCCAGGGCCGCCGCACCAGCAAACTGGCGAAAAAGCCCGGCCAGCGCGTCCTGGTATTCACTGGAAAAATCTCGGGTCTCGTCGAAGGGTTCGCCCGCAGAATCGCTTCAATTCACCGAAAGGGACCTTTGAATCTTAGCCTCTTCGGCCAGACGAGGGCTTGCACTGCGCGTTGCGTGCATATTCGTCACGCGGTGAAGCGATTGCGCTCGGACCGCCTCGAAGCGGGATTCCGGGATGGACAGGAAAGCCTCGACGGCCCGCGGATCAAACTGGCGCCCCGACTCGCGAATGATTTCCGCCCGTGCCGCGGCGTATGGTAAAGCCCGGCGGTAGGGGCGGTCGGAGGTCATCGCATCCAGGGTGTCGGCGACGGCGAAGATGCGCGCCGCCAGCGGGATTTCCTCTGCCACCAGGCCTTGGGGATAGCCGGTGCCGTCAAAACGTTCCTGGTGGGTTAAAATGATGTCTGCGGCGTCGGCCAGAAAAGAGATGCGGCAAATCAAATCGTAACCGATGCGAACGTGGGTCTCCATGATCGTACGCTCGGCTTCCGTGAGCTTGCCGGGTCTGAGCAGGATGGCGTCCGGGATGCCGATTTTCCCAATGTCGTGCAGGTAGGCGCCGCGGGTGATGACCCGCAACTCTGCCTCCGAGCAACCCAGAACCCTGGCAATCTCCAGGCAGTAGTCGGTGACGCGCTGGGAATGGCCCGCCGTTTCGTTGTCGCGGAGGTCCAGGGCGGCGGCCAGGGCCTCGAGCGTGTCCTCGTAGGTCAGTTCGGCTCGCTTCATGGCGGCCCGGAGTTGCCGAGTGCGCTGATCCACCATATACTCGAGGCTCTGACGATAGCCCTCGGCTTCCCGCTCGAGACCTTTCCTTTCTAGGGCCCGGTTGACGCTCGACAACACGTTTTCCAAGCTGAAGGGCTTCAGCAGATAATCGTCGGCGCCGTCTTTCATCGCCTGCACGCCCACCTGGACATCGTCCACGCCGGTCGCCATCAGAAAAGCCATGAAAGGATGCTTGGGCCGGACCCTTTTCAGCAGCTCCAGCCCGGTAATACCGGGCATACGCAAATCTGAAATCACCGCGTCGAAGGATTGCTGTTCCAGCCACGACAGGGCTTCCTCTCCGTGCAGACAGTTGCGGCAGTCGAAGCCCTTCGAGCTCAAGGCGATCGAGAGCAATTCTCCAACCGCCTGCTCATCATCAACGATCAAAATCTTCCCCTGCGGCGTGGGCAGGGCGATGCGAGGCCCAAGGGCGGATTCTGCGAGGTTCGTGGGGGTCATCTCAACGACGGTTGCCATGTGCTTGTCCTGTACTGAATTCCCAATGAGGGCATGACCCGTTCCAAGCTCGAATCCTCGCTGGCGTTGCAGGGGAGGAGACTCTGTACGGATTCTTCCATCTCCCGGGCGGTGGCGACGTGCTCAGGGAAATTGAACACGCTGACGCCGAATGAGAAACGGTTACCGGCGCCCGCGGCATCGTGGAGTCCGTCCATCAAACGGTCACGCACGCTGTAAGCGCCGCAAGCGTTGACTGCGTGAAGAAAGATCCCAAAGACCCCCGGTGCAAACAGGAAGATGGAGTCTTCGCCGCGCAACTTGCGCATCAGGGTTTTCGCCGCATCCCCGAAGGCGGCCTGGATTTCCCCAGGTTCGGTGAGGTCGCTCGAAGGCTTCAGTTCCACGGCCAGTAAAGAAAGGGGTTGCTGGGTGTTGGAAGCGCGGCGGTATTCCATCGCCAGGCGGTCGCGGAAGATGTTGGGCCCTGGGAGCGTCGTCAGCAGATCGGCGCTCGCCTCCCGGCGAATCTGCGCGACTTGGCGCTTCTGGCTCTCCGACTCCGCGCGCAGGTGGCGAATGACCACTTGCCGGTCTACAAGGTAACCCATCAACAGCGCCGAAAGCGCGCAAAACCCGAAAAAGATGGCGCGCGCCGGAAAGTCGGTCAGGTTTACCTGCTGGGAATAAATGGTTGGGTACA
Organism: Terriglobia bacterium; assembly: GCA_050008675.1. Lineage (GTDB taxonomy): Bacteria > Acidobacteriota > Terriglobia > UBA7540 > UBA7540 > CAVROP01. The sequence goes on along the minus strand of JBEKME010000031.1, from coordinate 842 downwards.
TCAGCAAGGCGACTCCCATTGCCAGGACGAAAATCCCGGTGAGCGCCAGGATCCACAGGTGCAACTCGCGGCGGTCTAAGCAACTTGGGTCAACTCGATCAAAAATTTGCATTGTCATCTTCTCCTTGTTATTGCTTTGGAGCCCATCGTCCGGTTCCAGGCGAACGACGCAAATCCGTGAACTCCAATGCGCCACGAAAATGCACAGGGGATTCCAAATCGGGCTGAATCACAGATTTATTTGGGCCTTTGATTTCAGTGAATTACGGGGGGAGGGTTCAGGAAAAGGTGAACAATGTTGTCAGGAAAGTGTTCGCTTGGGTAGGCGATGTTTCAAATCGAGACAATGTGATACGGATTGTTCGTCACTCGTAGAGCAAAACGCCACCACCTGTCATTCTGATCCCGCCCTGCGGGAGAAGAATCTCCGCATTTGAAAGCTCAATCAGTGCGAGAAAATGCCGGGATTCTTCGCTTCGCCCTCCAGAAACTCGACGCATTACTCGTTTCCATTGAGCAGCTTGGGCCGGGCCTGTCTGATCGGTCGTCGCCCCGCAACTAACCCCTCACCCGGCCCGCGACGGCTGGTGAAAGCGCCGTCACGGTCCACCCTCTCCCCAGGGGAGAGAAGCTGTGAAAAAATTAGGCATCGAAGAAAGTTTCTGACAAAATAGCCTGAAAGTTAAAAAAGTTCTTGACATCTTAGCCTATTATGATAAGCTACCTCCATGCTGATGCCCAGGAGGAGACAACGTGACTGACCCTACGGAAAACCGACAACCTGTTACCGGCCCGGAGGTGGAGTTCCCGCCCCAGCCCGACCCGCAACCGGTCGCCCGCCC
>JBEKME010000030.1:0-55432 GCA_050008675.1 Terriglobia bacterium | reverse complement strand
GAGTCAGAAGTCAGAATGAAGAAGGCAGGATTCAGGATTCAGGATTCAGGATTCAGGAGACAGAACCCAGAAGTCAGGAGTCAGGAGTCAGAAGTCAGAATGAAGAAGGCAGGATTCAGGATTCAGGGTTCAGGATTCAGGAGACAGAACTCAGAAGTCAGGAGTCAGGAGTCAGAAGTCAGAATGAAGAAGGCAGGATTCAGGATTCAGGATTCAGGATTCAGGAGACAGAACCCAGAAGTCAGGAGTCAGGAGTCAGAAGTCAGAATGAAGAAGGCAGGATTCAGGATTCAGGATTCAGGATTCAGGAGACAGAACTCAGAAGTCAGGAGTCAGGAGTCAGAAGTCAGAATAAAGAGGAGGGCCCTTCATCCTTGGCGGCCGATGAGGACCAATCCAAAATCCAAAATCCAAAATCCAAAATTTTTGAGCCCAACATCTACCTCTACGATAAATATCCTGGCGGAGTTGGGCTCAGCGAACCGCTCTTCCGCATGAGCCAATCTTTGCTGGAAAAGACTCAGAAACTGATTGCAGAATGTCCCTGCGCTTCGGGCTGCCCCTCCTGCGTGGGGCCGATTGGCGAGGTTGGAGAAAAGGGAAAAGAAGTGGCTCTGGAAATCTTGCGAAGGGTGTCCGTTGTCCGTGGTCCGTAGCCGTTGTTCTATCAGTTTGTTGCCCTCGCCGGAGGGCGTCGGTCCGAGCGCCATGATTTACCGTACTCCGTCGTTGCTGGTCTATGAGCTTGTTGCCCGGGCCGCTCGAGCATGTCGAGAGGGGATTGCCCGCCTTGGTTTATACTTGAGCCGAATTTGGCGCGGCCCCGGCAGGGGCCAACCGTGAGTAGCCGTAGGTGGCAACCTACGGATGGGGTGTGGCGTCCCGGCCCAACCCTGGAGGGGTTGACCAAGTACAGCCTTCCGTAATTGCGGTGACTTTTTCGGATTGGAGTCGTGCGGACCCCCTCACCCGGACCGCCCCGGCTGATGAAAACGCCGGGGCGGTCCACCCTCTCCCCCAAGGGGGAGAGGGGACAGTAAGTTTAGGGGCTTGGCCGCCTGGCACTCCCCTGAAAAGAGGATCTTCAGCGGGTGCGGGACTACGGACGGCACTGCCCTTCGGGCAACTGACTACGGACCACGGACTACTGACAACTGACCACTGACAACTGACCACTGACAACTGACTACTTTTGCGAGTCGTTTTCAGAAATGAATCTCGAACAGAAACTCCGCCAGCTTAAGCAGGCCTCCGGGTCCCGGGACCGTGACAAGGAACTGGAGCAGACCCTCGAGTACCTGCGACGCCTGGAGAATCCGCAGCCCACCCGCAAGCTGCCCGCCCAGAGGTTTGCCAAGGGGATCGAGGAATACGTGGAGGGCGAGGTGTTGAAGAACTCTGGGGGAGAGTTCTTCCTGGCGCGCGAGACATTTCCTTTCGGGCGGCCTTATGGCAAGCTCCGTATCGGCGATATTCCTTCGGCGGACCTCAGTCCCCTGAACCTGGTTCTGAGGGATGCGACGATGCCCGAGGCCGCACGGCTGGTTTTCCTGGATACGGAAACTACGGGCCTTGCCGGTGGAACCGGAACCTGCGCGTTCCTCATCGGCATTGGCAATGTCGAAGGGATGAAGTTTGTGGTGCGGCAGTTCTTCCTTCGCGACTATCCCGAGGAAAAAGCCATGCTCGAGGCGCTGGCGGAGGCGCTGGAGCCTTGCCAAGGAATCGTCACGTTCAATGGAAAGACCTTTGATGTGCCGCTGCTCGAGACCCGGTATGCGTTGGCTCGCATGAAATCGCCCCTGGACCGCTTGATCCACTTTGACGCTCTCCACCCGGCGCGCCGCCTGTGGAAGCTGCGCCTGGAAAGCTGCAAACTCACTGACCTCGAGGAGGCAATTTTAGGAATCAGCCGGGAGGGCGACGTGCCGGGATCGGAGATTCCGGCAATCTATTTCGACTACTTGCGCAGCGGCGATGCGCGGGGCTTGCAGCCGGTCTTCTACCATAATGCTTTGGATGTTGTGACGCTCGCCGCGATTACCGTGGAACTGGCTCGTGCGCTCGGCGATGGTGGGGCCGAGGCGCTGGGGTCGCCACTCGACCTCTTCAGCCTCAGCCGCATCCTGGGGACGGCAGGCTCGCAGGAAAAATCCATCTCGACATGCCGTCAAGCCCTGGCGGCGGGACTTCCCCAGCAGGTCGAAAGCCTGGCCTTAAAGCACCTCGCCGCGGAGTTCAAGCGAAAGCGCCAGCATGAGTCTGCCGTCGAGTTATGGCTGGAGCTTTCGCGGCGCGAGCCGCCACTTGCTCTGGAAGCGCTCGAGGAGCTTGCCATCCATTATGAACATCACCTTCGTGACCTCCGGCAGGCGCTCGAATTTACTCTCACGGCTCTCGCCCAGCTCGAGGAACAGTTCCCTTCTGTTGCTCACCGCAAGCGATTTGCCAGGCGCATGGAACGGCTGCAAAGGAAACTGGCACGGGCGTAAAGCGCGACCCTCCTCCAGTAGCGGGTCGTTTTGGGGTTACAGGGCCAGCGAGGATCGTCTCAGCAGGGCTGGCGGAGGGCAAGACCGAGTAGTGGGTTTCACCTCTTCTTGCTGATGCATTGCGGTATAATGACAAACGAGTATGGCACAAGGCTACATCGAGCAGCGGGACGGCGGCTTTTACATCAGGGGAACTCGAGTCCCCCTGGATTCGATTGTCCACGAGTTTCGCGACGGGGTGTCGGCCGAAAGCATTCGTCAAGCGTTCCCGATCCTCACTCTTGAGCAGGTATACGGCGCCATTGCTTTCTATCTCGGGCACCAAGCGCAAGTCGAAACTTCCATCCGGGACGCCGAGCGCGCATGGTCGGAGTTTGAAGCCGCCCATCCGGCACCGGAGTCCATCCGCGACCGCTTGCGCGAAGCCCGCGGCGGAGTGACAAGTCGGCGGGAGCGGTGATTCGGTTCCTCGCGGACGCCTGCCTCGCACATTACATTGTATCCGGCTGTCTGCGACGCGCTAAGTGAATCCCGCCGGATTTCGGGCTCCTTGACAGCGCCCAGCGACCTGCTACTCTTTAAGTGGAGGGTTCAATCATTGAATCGATCAACTCCCACGGCACTTGTTTCTGTCAAAACTAAATATCAAGTTGTCATTCCTCAGAGCGTCCGCGAGAAGATCGGCCTGAACGTCGGCGACCGCCTGGAGGCGAAGGCTGAGCGCGGAAAGATCACATTCACGCGGAAGTCGGTGGTGGATCGGGGCATTGCTGAGAGCTTAGCCGACTTCAAAGAAGGCCGCACATACGGGCCCTTTGAAACCCACGAGGAGCTCGTGAAGTCGCTTCACGATCAGACGGCGGAACTCCGTTTAAAGAGGACTTCTCGGAAAGCCCGGCGAACATGAGGGTCCGCTACTCGAAGCGGTTCTTACAGCAGTATGCCCATGCACCTGCGGAAGTGCGGAGGGCTTTCGACAAGCAAAGCAGCCTCCTTCTCGAAAACCTCAGCCATCCTTCACTGCGAGCGAAAAAGTACGACGAGGCAATCGGCCTCTGGCAGGCCCGCGTGAACCGCGCTTGGCGCTTCTACTTTACTATTGAGGGCCAGGAGTACCATCTCCACGATATGAAGCCGCATCCTAAGTAGCCTGGGTTTTACCCTGCCCAACCACCATGGCGAGGTAAGCGGTCGCGGACATTACGGGAAGCCCCCTCTGCTCCAAGCTTTCACTCCTCATTGCGTTCCGACTTGCCGAAGGACTTCAAGGTCAGATGTTTCTTCTCCACCGACTCTTGCCCACTGTCTCCCTTGACGGTCACAGTTTCCAAGTCTCCGACCAGGCGGAGGTAATCAGGGTCAGCCGGTTGGTGGCCTGCGCCCCGCTCCACCTTGCCGGAAAAGCGGTAATATCTGCGGTGGATCGTGTTGGTCTTGAATTCCACGTGGTCTTTCTTGCGTGACCCTAAGATAATGTCGTAGCTCAGCACGGCGTCAGATTCTTCTTCGCCCTGGAGGATTTCAATGTACCCCTTCAACTTCCCCTCTTCTTCCAGAAGCCCCAAGGTGTCATCGGCGGAAAGGAAATGGTACTTGCCGGTGATGTCGTCGATGTTCTCGGTGGCCTGCGCCGATGAGTGCCCCAAGAGGGCGACCACAAGGGTCGCCCCTACAGGACCGTCGGTGTTCTCGGTGTTCTGGGCAGAACAGTGCCCCGCGCCTGCATAAAGAAGCAGAAACATGGCGAGTGGCCACAAGGTTTGCTTCCGATGACTTCCAGGATTTCCAACCATAGGTCGTTACCACCTTTCGGGCTGATGTCTTACACCCAGCAGCCCAAAAGATAAAGGGGAGCTTCCCGATCGGTCTTGGGGAGGCCGTACACAAGTTTATGCCGTGTTATCCGAGACAGCAAGGCAGGTCGGTGCTGGTGTCATTCGGAATGGGGATCCCCTCGAGCCGCCGGTCATTCCCGTCCCGCCGTGGCGGGAGGAATCCAGTCCGACGACAGCACATTTCCAAAGGTTTGCGGAGTGGATTCCCGCTTTCGCGGGAATGACTAGGTCTCGCAAATGGCGCCAATACCAGACAGTTCAACCAGCTTGACAGCCCAGTGCTTTTTGGGGACGATGGCCAGAGCCTTTAAGGGCATGTCCACGTCAGAGGGGGAGGACCATCGATGGTTTGTCCGGGAGCTTTCACGAAGATCTGCACATTCATTCTCATGGCTGGAGTTTACTTGCCTGGGGTCGTCAGTTCGGCGGCGACGCTCAAGCCCTTGGTGGCGGGCAAGCGCGGTGTAGTGGCGGCAGGCCATCCGCTGGTCGCCGAGGCAGGCCTGAGAATCCTGGAAAAGAGGGGAAACGCTGTGGACGCAGGTGTCGCCACGCTCTTCGCGGCGTCCGTAGTGGAAATGGCCAGCTTTGGCGCGGGTGGCGAGTGCCCGATCCTCATCAAGCTGAAGGACGGTCCGGTGGTGGCCATCAACGGAAATGGAATCGCGCCTGAACTTGCCACCGTGGAGTTCTACGAACACCTTCGCCGGGACGACCCCCGGCTGGTCACCTTCGGCACGATTGGTAACGCTCGCGGCGGGATTATTCCCTCTTTCGGCCCACTCAGCGCCCTCGTCCCCAGCGCCATGGATTCCATCCTCCTGGCGCTCGAGAAATACGGGACCATGAGCCTCAGCGAAGTCATCCAGCCTGCCGTTGAACTCGCCCAGGGTTGTCCGCTTGATGACCATCTGGCGCGGGCTATGGCTCGCACTCAGCCGGTATGGGAGAAGTGGCCCTCCACAGTGCGAGTTTATATGCCGGGGGGACATCCGGCGAAGGCAGGTGAACTCTTCGTTCAGGCCGATCTTGCGCGGACCTTTCAAAGCCTGGCGGAGGTCGAGCGGCAGAACGCCGGGCAGGGACGTGTGGCCGCCCTCGAAGCCGTCCGGGACTACTTTTATCGTGGGCCCATTGCAAAGCGTATCAGCGATTTCTGCAAGCAGGCGGGTTGCCTGCTGCGCGAAGGAGACTTCGCAGCCTACCACGCGCGGGTTGAAGAACCTCTCAAGACTACTTATCGAGGCATCGAGGTTTACAAGGTGGGCTTCTGGAGCCAGTCGCCGGTTTTTCTCCAAAACCTCAACCTCCTGGAGGGATTTGACCTCAAGTCGATGGGCCACAACTCTGCCGACTATATTCATACCGTTGTGGAGGCGATGAAACTTGGATATGCCGACCGCGACGCATATTACGGTGATCCTGACTTCAGCCAGGTTCCCCTGCAGCTCATCTCCAAGGAATATGCCAGCGTCCGCCGCCCCATGATCAATCCGGAAAAGGCATCTGCGGAGCACATTCCCGGCGACCCACTCCATTTGCAAGCGCGCGCCTCTGCGGACTTCATCCGCTCGAGGTACAGCCACCGCAACGGCGAACCTCAGGACACGACTTGCGTGAACGTGATCGACAAGGACGGAAACATGCTCTCGGCTACGCCCAGCGGGGCTTGGATTCCGGCCCTCATCGCGGGTGATACCGGTATCCAACTGACACAGCGCGCGCAGGCTTTTGTCCTGACGCCGGGCCATCCCAATCAACTGGCCCCCCACAAGCGGCCGCGCATTACGCTCACGCCCACCATCGCCCTTCGAGATGGCAAGCCCTGGCTTGCGTTCTCAACACCCGGCGGCGACAGCCAGGACCAGACGCTGCTTCAGATCTTTTTGAATGTTGTGGAATTTGGCATGAACCCTCAAGAGGCCGTGGAAGCTCCGCGATTCAACTCCGAGGCGATATACAGCTCCTTTGACGATCACCGCGACCAGCCTCTGGCTCTGGACGTCGAAACTCGTATCAGCGAGGCAGTCCTCAAAGCGCTTCGGGAGCGCGGGCATGTGCTGGTCATGCAGAGTGAATGGGGTAATTCTACGGCGCCCACCCTGGTCGAGTACGACCCCGCCACAGGTGTGAGCACGGCAGGCGCGGACGTGCGCGGCCATCGCTATGCGCTGGCGTGGTAAATCAGTGGTGAGTGGTCAGTTGTCAGTCGTCAGTGGTCAGTTGCTCCGTTGTAAGTGGCCGGCAGTCACTTGTGATGAAACCGTCGAAGGGAGCATTTAAGAATTGGAAATACTCTATTGAATATCACTCTAAATAATGATACTAACTAAGGAAAAAGCGGAGAAGCACTTGCCGCCTTACAAAGCGTTGGGACAGTCGCCACCCCGACCTTACGCCAACTGACTTGCCGTAACGGTAGCACTGATGCCTGACAACTGACCACTGGCAACTGACGACTGCCGTCTTACCGTTTAGCACTTTCGTAACACCCCAGCACTCGCAACAGATTCGTCACCTCGGCCAGGTGGGAGAGGGCATTCCGGCAGCGCTCTTCCTTCAGGTGGCCCAGGAAATCGAGATAGAAGAAATACTCGAAGGGGCGGCCACGGAGGGGACGCGATTCGAGTTTGGTCAGATCAATATCCCGCAGGGCGAATACGCTGAGGCACTTGTAAAGGGCGCCGGGAGCGTTCCGGGTGGAAAAGACAATCGAGACTTTGTCGGCCTTCGCTGACACGTGGGCACTCCTGGAGAGCAGCAGAAAGCGCGTGTAATTCTCGCGATGGTCTTCGAGGTGGGTAGCCAGAATGCGGGCTTGGTAGACCTCGGCGGCGATGCGGCTGGCGATGGCAGCGGCCCCGGGCAGGCGCCGCTCAGCCAGCATTTTTACAGCTCCGGCTGTGTCGTAGAAAGGGATCTTCTCAATCTTGGGATGACGCTTGAAAAACTCCCCGCATTGCGCTAACGCCACGGGGTGGGAGTAAACCTGGGTTACGTCCTTGAGCGCGGCGCCGGGTGGAGCGATGAGGTTGTGGACAATGCGCAGGCTCACTTCGCCGACGATGTGCAGGTCATTCGATAGCAGGAGGTCGTAATTCTCGTAGACTGAGCCGGCCAAAGTATTTTCAATCGGCGCCAGGCAGTACTTTGTCTTCCCGCTCACCACGCTTTCGAAGATGGCCCCAAAGGTCTCGCAAGGCTTTACCGCGATGCGCCTTCCCAGCAGTTTATAGGCGGCTTCTTCACTGAACGAGCCGCGCTCACCCTGAAACGCAATGGTTGGATTAGCCATTGAAAGTACAGGTCTCCCCTTTGGAAGAGTCGGAAGCCGCCCCTCGCACCCTGGCAGCAGCAGGGACGTATTCCTCGCGCACCTCAAGGGCAATCACGGCTTTCACCTTCATGGATTGCCGAGCAGGCCGCGGAAGAAGAAGTCCACGTAGGCGCTGGAGATTTCCTCTTGCTTGACGGCCCCTTCCAGGTGGTACCACTGGTAGAGCCAGTTGATCATCCCGAGGACGGCGAAGGCGGCGACATGGGGAGAGAGCTTGGGTGGCATGCCTGACTGTTTCTGCACCTGAGCGATCAGGTCTTCGAGATACTCGATGTAAGCTCTCTTCCGGGCGTTGATCTTCTTGCGCAAAGTGCCTTTCAAGGAGCGGTTCTCGTGGAGGATAACGGTAATCTCCATGTCCCGGGCGCGGACCACTAAATCGATATGTCCAATGATGGTCCGGCGCAGCCTCTCACGCGGGTCCGGGATTTCCTTTACCTTGGCGAGCACGGTTTCATCCAGAATATCCATTCCATAGTTCATGATTTCAAATAGCAGCGTATCTTTGCTGCTCACGTGATGGTACAGACCCGCTTTGGTGAGGCCGACTGCCTCAGCAATGTCCTGCATCGAGGCCCCATCGTAACCTTTTTCGTAAAACACCGTCGCCGCAACCCTGCAGATTTCGCGTAGCTTTTGTCGAGCATCAGCCGTTCGAGCCATGGCAGAAAGAATAATACCCCCAACGCGGGCAGAGTCTATCACAGTGTGCGGCAAGCGGGAAGCAGGAGAAGATGTCAGTTGTCAGTAGTCAGTAGTCAGTTGTCAGTGGGCGGTCGTCGGTTGTCCGTCATCGGTTGGAAGGAGCATCGGCAAGAAGGTCAAGTGCCTTGCCAACGTCTATCGAAAGCATCCGTCCCTGCGACAGGCAACCCGCCCTGGCGGGACCACGGCCACGGGACAAATGACCATCAATCACTGCCTACTGCCTACTGCCTTCTGCCTACTGCGTTCTGCCTACTGCCTACTATCCCCATTGTGGCTCCTGAATCCCGAATCCTGAATGCCGAATCCTATGCTTCCCCAACCCACTAACTACTTTTCTTTTCAACAACATTCCCGCTTTTAAGGGCTAAGTACATTTGTTTTCAAAGACATTCCCGCTTTGTCGTGGGCTGTGGAAAACCGGTCCTTTGTTTTCATAGATATTCCCGCCTCGTTCCTTCACTTTTTAAACTTGCTGGTTTTTTCTTTCCGTGTCGGCGGTGACATCTTGTCCGGGACTGCCTGCGAAGGGCCCTCTCCATCCCGCCTCCCTCAAACGAAGTAGGCAGTAGGCAGTAAGCAGTAGGCAGTCGGCAGTAAGCAGTAGGCAGCAAGCAGAAGGCAGTCGGCGGAGAGCAGATGCTCTTCATTCTGACTCCTGACTCCTGACTCCATCCTGAATCCTGCATCCTGAATCCTGCATCCTGTCTCTTCCACAACCCCACTTACTATCCTAGCCTATCATTTTTCATTTGTCAAGAGACATGGTGTCCGCCAACGTCCTTGCAGGGCGGCCTTTGGTAGCATGGACGCCTGCCCTGGTCCTGCCCATGGGCCTTGCCTTCCCGGGAAGAGTGCCAACCGATTATTCCGCATCCACTCACTTTAGCGTGGACTGACACTACTCGGCGGTCCCGATTGTCAGCTATCTGCGATGCAGCCACGCCTGCGCATCGGCGCAATCGGGCCGCCTCAGGCTTCGCCTCCGCTTCCATTCATCGATGAAGACCTCAAGGTTTTGCCACGTCCGGGATGCATCCACGGTGATGTTATCGACAGGCGAAAGGATGAAACCCTCCGGCCCTAGAGCCTCGATGGCCTGCCGGACAGCGGCACGAACTTCTTCCTTTTCACCCATCTCCACCGTGACTGCTCCTGAGACGCCGCCCCACAAACAGATCCGCCCGGTAGTTTTCTTCTTGATCGCCACCAGGTCGGTATAGGTGCCCTGCACCGGATCAATCCCGATGAGGACATCAATTCCGGCTTCCAGATAGTCGTCAAGCAGTGGCAATATGCCGCTGGAGCAGATGTAACCGAACAGTGCGCCGTGCTCATGCGCGAAGGCGACGTCGCTCTTGAGCCGCGGAAGGATCGCCTCCCGGTAGAACTTGGGCTTCACGAAATCACAGCCCTCATACCATGCCCGGTAAATGAAAATATCTACCTTGCCCGAAAGCACCACTGCCATGCGCCGCTGATTCCAAACGTGGATCATTTCCAGAAGTCCCTCTACGAAGGCAGGCTGGTCGTGTTCGAGCAGCATCAGGTTCTCAAACCCGCAAAGCCAGTTCGCCACATCCGCGCCGACGCCCCAACCGCCCGCTAGGAGCACTCCTTGCTCGCGGGTAAAGGCGTGGGCGCGCTCGGCTTCGGCCTTGAACTGCGCGATGTCATCGGATTGAGGCGGCGTCAACAGGTACCGCAAAGCTTCCAACTCCACCGCGTCGCCGGTGAGCAGAGGCTTGATGGCACGCGGCACCTGGTAATCGTCCATGAAAGGGATGTGATCGCCATGTGGCCAGTCGTCAGAGAGGCGCACGCTGGTCTGGAGCTTGCCCGCTGGCGTCGAGTATTCCTTGTAGAGGACGGCATGCTGGCCGGGAACCTCTTCCCGCCGCTGCCGCATTCCCACCGCGGGATGAAACCGCACCGGTAACCCTCGCAGGTCGGGGTGGTCCGGTCGCCGGGGGCGTGACAAGGTGGGAATAAAGAGAAAAGAATCCAGCCCCAGCGCTCGCTCGGCCTTGACCAACTCGTACAGGTTTTCCTGGCAGCGGCGGCGCAGCGCCGTAAAACTCATAAAAGAACAGGGTACATAATCAGGTGGCTGGTGACGTAGCGCTCGTGCAAGGCGCTCTCGCGAAGTGAGGTCAGGCATTCAGATAACCTCATGCAGGCTAGGTCGACAGAAGCACGACCGCAGTTAATGCGCACAGAACTCCCACGCCTTGGAACAGCGTAATGGATTCGTGCAAAATGAATGGAACCAGCAAAACCACCACCAGCGGATACAAGGCAGTGAGGGGGCAAATGATTGAAGCCTTTCCTCCGCTTTTCATCGCTGCAAAAAGAGCCCATGCTCCAAGCGCATTCAATACGCCGCTCAGCAGTGCCCACATGAGGTTCCACCCGGAGTAGTGCAACACCGCTTTCCCCGGATAAAGCAGGGGCTCTAGCAAGAGGAATCCGACTACTAGCCAAATAAGGGATGATTCCGCGGAGATGTAATTCGTCGAGAGCTTCTGGAGTAGCCCGACGATTCCCCACGCAACAAGCGTGACAGCAGCAAACCAGAACCACGGAGCGACATGCAGCACTTGGAAACCCCTTATAGCGAGAAGAGCACAAACGCGGCTCCAGCGAAAGCGAGCCCGAGTACCTGAGTGGCAGTTAGTCGTTCGCGGAGGATCAAAACGGCAAGCACGACCGTTATCATCGGATAAAGCGCGGTTGCGGCTGTGATTACCGATGTACTGCCGTTGGTGTGATAAGCGGCAAAAAGCGTAAGGCCGCCGACGCCGGAAAGAATGCCATTCACCACGGCATAGGAAATTCCCTTCACACTTTTCTCCAGCTTGAAGCGGCGTGAAATCAGCAGCGCAATGCCGACGGGCAGCGCACCCACCGTAAAGAGGAACTGCATGGTTTGTGGAGGAATTTCCCGGGAGCCAAGCTTCGAAAGGAGCGCCCACGCTCCCCAGCAGAGCACACACAGGATGGAATACCAAAACCAACGTGACTTCAAAGCCTCACGCAAGGCCATTCGGCGAAACCTCCTCCCCATAGAGGAACGGCGCGTGCCAGAACTGATGCGCGAAATGCAGTCTCGTGGCCGGAGAAACAATCAAATCCAAATCGTCCGTGAATCATTTCTCCGCGGGGATGATAACGATATTGCGAAAGGCGACATGGCCTTTTTCACTGCCTTGCAGATAGATCGGCCCAGGCAGCGCTTCATGGCTATCCAACGCCCCGCCGGTAATACCCGGGATCTCCTGGTTATCAATTACAGTCTGGCCATTCTGAACTACGGTCACCTTTCGCCCGAGCAGCGTAATATCGAAGGTCTGCCATTCGTCTGCCTTGCGCGGTAGTTCCGGCGAGGGCGCCAGGAAGCCGTATATCCCGGCGGTATGATGGCTTGGCGGCTCCGCCTGTGACTCCGTCTCAATCTGTACTTCATAGCGACCGCGCAGATAGACACCGCTGTTCGCATCCTTTCCACAGTTGAATTCGATATGCAACTTGAAATTCTGAAATTTGGAGTCATTGATAAGCTCAGGACCATTTCCAGGGCTTATCAGAGTTCCGTTGCGGACCGTCCACGGGCGTAGGCCTGCTTTGTCCATCTTCCAGCCAGTCAGACTCTTCCCGTTGAACAATTGAACAGGCTTTCCCCAACTCGGGGCCTGGATGGTCTCCAGCGCGGGCGCCCTATCGCCAACCCACTGCCAGGGAGTTCCATCGGGCCCGGTTGTGGTCCCTGACAGGCTACCCCCAACGAGTCTTCCCTGAAACACCATGTCGTCCTTACGCTCTTCCTCTCCCTTAGGAGAGACAAAGGTAAGAAGACCATCCGAGGCTTCAATTTTGGGGAGTGGCCGGGCGTTCCCCCAACGGCCCACCATCTGCGCCTTCAATTGCCCGTCTTCCTGCCGTATCTCCAGCCAGGAAGGATATTCCCGGTCTGGAGCCTTCAACGTCAAATCCCAACGGCCCAGGAAGGGGTCGGCTGACACGGCCTGACCGGGAGAGGAGCTTGCCACGGACTTGCTCCTTCCGGAGCAGCCCAGGGCAGATAGCAATGTAACCAGGATTATTGTAACCAAAACCATCCTCTGTAATTTCATGGAAGTATAACTCCCCCTCTCTATGATTGAATGTACTGATACGCAATGTCCGTCATTCGTAGAGGATAACCTCATTGCCTGTCATTCTGAGCCCGTTCGCTTTGCTCAGGGTAGACTCCGCGAAGAATCCCGGCATTTCTTCGCACTGATTGAGCTTTCAAATGCGGGGATTCTTCGCTTCGCTCAGAATGACAGGCGGTGGCCTTTTCCTCTACCCTTGCGACTTAATGGTCTGGGACACGGGGTCCCAATATACGGGACTCTTCCGGAAGTAAGACTCATTCGCGAGATGGCAACCCAAAGCTGCGTGGTGACCGAAGACCGCATCTTGCACAACTGGCTTTCGCGAGCGAACTGCCTCAAAGAATTTCCAAAGATGCGGCCGGAGGTCATCGTAGTCATTTCCGTTGTAGGTCACTGTCTCAGGAGCAGGCTCCTTTCCCGGTGCGGGATCGTGCTCCTCATGCCATTGTTTGATATAGGCATTCTTCAAGCGGGCGGGGAAGGAGCCAGTGTAATAGCTCGGAGCAAGGTCAACTCCGGCTTGAGGGGTATAGCTCACACTGAACTCGCGAAGTTCGATGATGCCCTTGGAGCCCATAAAGCGAGTGACCTCTGTTGACTCAGTCCCCAGCGTCAAACGCATATAGACAGGAACATTGTCGTACTCGAAGAGAGCCGGATGCACATCGGGCATATTGCGTCCATCCTTCCACCGATAAATGCCTCCAAACGACGATACGCGTTTTGGGACTTCATTAATGCCCAGAACAAATTGCATGCCGCTGATCAGGTGAACGAGCAGGTCTCCGGCAACGCCCGTTCCATACTCTTTCCAACAACGCCAGCGTGCGAACGTGTAAGGATCAAACGGCTTCTTGGGAGCGGTTCCGAGCCAGGTATCCCAGTCCAGGTTCTCGGGCGACAAGTCAGGCGGAGGGGGGTATTCCCACGCGCCCGTGGGATCATTGCGTCCCATAGTCGCTTCGATCAGGCTGAGTTCGCCGATCGCGCCCTGATCGTAAAGCTCCTTCGCTTTGGCGCAGAGAACGGAGCTCGTGCGCTGTGCACCTATCTGCACGATTCGATCTGTCTTCTTGGCGGCAGCGACCATCGCCAATCCATCGGCAGGGCTGTGGGACATGGGCTTTTCACAATACACATCTTTGCCCGCGGCCAAGGCATCGACCACCACCTGCTTGTGCCAATGATCGGGAACAGCCACGATAATGGCATCGATATCTTTTGCCTCGAGCAATTCCCGGTAGCGGCGAGTGGTCCTGATCGGCTTGCCTACGATTTCCTTCGCCAGTTCATGGCGGCCGTCGTAAAGATCGGCAGCAGCTACGCACTCCACTCCCGGAAGCTGGATGGCGGTGGTCAGCAGCCCAGAGCCCTCCATGCCGACGCCTACGATTCCGAAGCGAACCCGGTCACTGGGTACAACCGACTGAGAGGCAGCGAACGATGGTTCGGGATCGAGGAAGATGGATCCAGCAACCCAGGAAGCGCCAACCGCTCCGGCAGTCGTCCGCAGCAACTCGCGGCGTGAGAAAAGGGGTTTGTTCATAGTTTCGATTCTCCTCTTGGGCTGCTTAGAGCCCTGTGCCAAATTCGTGAGTTCAGCAAGAGTATTGATGTGTCATGGACTCAGCACCAACCGAGCCGGACTGGATGATACCACAAATGAATCCTATTGCAAGCAACTGAAGGTGCTGGTGTCATTTGGAATGGGGATCCACTCGAGCCGCCGGTCATTCCCGTCCCGCCGTGGCGGGAGGAATCCAGTCCGACGACAGCACATTTCCAAAGGTTTGCGGAGTGGATCCCCGCTTTCGCGGGAATGACTGCGTTCCTAATGACACCAGTACCCAACTGAAAATCGGTTTGTATTCCGCACCGGCTAGGCAACCAATGGCCATGAGTTAGTGTAGCTAATTGTAATATAATGAGTCATATTCATAATAATCGTATTTGGATTCGGCAAACTTATTGCCAGATTAAAACGGTTCGCAATTTCCTTGACAAGCTGCTAATCACCTGTTAATCGTTTGTCTCTGATCAGTTGTTGTGCATCACTTGTTATCGTTAGCGAAGTAGAAGCTATTGTCCGGTCGTGCTGTTGTCTCCTCTTGCGCGTTGGCGCGCGGTTCGGATGTAAACCCGGTTCCCTGGGCCGCTCTTTCATTTCTTACCGGCCTTCGATCCAGCTTCCGCAGCGGTGCGACCTACGTCCAAGTGACGGTAGTTAAGCATGGCGTTGAAGAGCAGGAAGAAGCTGCCGGAGTTCTCATTCCGCCACATGGGATTGGTAGCGAAGAGCAGGATGTGCCCCTGGCCATGAGGCACGTCCACCACCGCAGGCATTTCCGCCAGTTCCGTCGCCCCGTCCAGCAGTCCGCTCAGCAGCAGGTTTTTGGCGTCAGCAAAACGCAGAATCACGCGTGGAAACTGCTCGGCAGGTGGGATCAGGGAGCCCAAGTACATTCGGACTTCGTCCGAGATGTAGAGCTCCTGCTCGCGCGGGGTGCGCTTGGGCTTCTCTGCGGGAGGCATGTAGGGGCGGCCCTGAATCACGTCGGGATCAGTCACGGAGCCGCGGCCGCTGCTTCGATTCTCGCCTTCTTCCTCGCGCCGGCGGCCGCCGAATCCGAGGCCGACATTCAGGATGGGATTGGCGCGGTAATAGACGTAAAGCTTCTCGCCATAGCCGTAAGCTACCGGACTCTTGGCATCTTCAACGTCGGCCAGCAACACGTCGCCCGGACTCACCAGCTTCTGGGGCTTACGAAGCGAGAGCATCTCCGTCATTCCGCCCTCGACGGGCAAAGCCGATGCTGACTCCACCGCCACCAGCAGGCCGCCGTCGCGAACGAATTTTCCCAGATTGGCGAGGCCGGAATAACCCAGGCCGCCCCGGATATCGTCACTCGAATCCAGCCCGGGGGCAAAGAAGCTGGGGGTCTCCGGCGTGTTTTTCCAAGGCATGGGATTGCCGCGCAGGGGGATGCCTTGCAGCATGCCCGCCAAGTCGTCCCAATCCGGCGGCACGATGAGCACGTCGAACAGGTCGCGGAGGTTTGGGGTCTCGCGGATTTTGGTGTCCGCGATGTAGGTGTAGGGGATGTTAAGCTGGTCCAAGCTGATGCGATACCAGCCACCGTCCTGGGTATTCTGCCAATCGTGCAGCAGGGCTACCCGTGGCGCGTCGAGCCCATGATGGGTGACGCTCAGCTTCTCATCGGTTGCCAAGACGCTGATGCCGAGGTCGCGCGCTGCGGCCTCAACCTGGCTGCGGTCCCCGTTGGCAATAATGAAAGTGCCGCGAGCGAACTTGTGGCCGCTCACCTTGAAGGGCTCCTCGGCCGCCTCCATAGGGACGCTGGCGAGCCGGTAGCGGAAGCTGGCCAGCGCGCTGTCGGTATTGTTGTTGACGAGATAGGTTGTGTGGCCGCTCCCCGTCACGCCTCCGGCCACGGTCACACTGCCCTCCACTCGAGTCACAGGCACGTCAAGGATGGCAGTATCCATCACCCGCACCGTCCTCACGTCCGCCAGAGCGCCCAGCGTCCAGCCGGTGTCGTCGTAAGGCCGCGGATCGTGGGGGCTGAAGTACTGGGTGTCGAGCAGCGTGTCGGCGAAGCGGCTGTAAGGCTGATCCATGCGGATGATATAGCTGCCGGCAGGGAAATGTTGGAGGGTAGTGGCCGCGGGCTCCTTCGCTTTTGTCTTTTGCTCCCCACCTGTTTCCTTGGCTTCAGCCGGTTTTGCCTCGCCGCGCGCCTCCTTCGCCTCTGCCGGCTTGCTTTCACCGCCGATGGCCGGGCTTTCCACGTTCGGCACGGGCGCATCGAAGGCATTCTGGGCATGGGAAATCTCGATCCCCTGCAATTCGAGGATGTTCAGCAAGCGCGCTTGGTCGCCGGGACGAGGGTCATCGGCGGGCAGCACCCAGGCGGCCGGACCTTCGGTGCGCGCCTTGGCCACCGCGCGTTTGCTCTTTATGTAAAAGTCCTGGAGGAACTCCTGAGCGTGGCTGGCGACGTTGTACATGCCAAGGAGCAAGCCGCTCTGCTGGAGGTTGATGTTGTCACGCGCGGACCATTTCACCTTGGGCAGGGGAGGGTTGGGACGGTACCACTCGCGGCTGGTCGAACGGGCCTCCAGCGAGTGCTCGGCGGTGTCGGCGCCCACGTTGCTGAAGGTTTCGTAGAAACGGCCGATCGAGTTGTGCCCCGTCGCCGCCCAGAACATGTAATTGGGCGTCCATCCGTCATAGAAGCCATGCGTCCAGACGCCAATCACGCCGCGGCGCGTGAGTTCTTCAATCTCGTAAAAGGCCATGCGCTGCCACTCGCTGGTGACCATGGGATCGAGCCAGGCGTTGTAAGGGCCGGTGCCCGTGGAGATGTAAAGATAGGGGACGGACTCGTGGAGATCGTGCAACACGGTGGCGTGCCAGGCGAGGTAGGTCCTGGTGATGTTCTTGGAGAGGGCAAGCGACAGCGTGATGCCGTCGCGATTGTTGTCATGCGAGACGTAATGGCCCCACCAAGTGAGCGGGTAGGTGTTGGCCTCCGGATGGTGCTTGCGGTACATGTAGACATCCACGTAGCGGTCGTGACCGTCGGTCTCCGTCACGGGGGTGAGCAACACAATGGAATTCTTGCGGATGCTGTCGAGGAGCGGCGTGTCTTCCACCGCCAGGCGATAAGCCAGCTCCATCAGCATCTCGGGCGAGCCGGTTTCAGGCGAGTGAATGCTTCCGTCCGCCCAGTAGATAGGCTTGCCTTGTTGAACTAGCGCCGCGGCTTCGGCGTCACTCAAGCCGCGCGGGTCCGCCAGCCGCGCCGTGATTCCGCGATAGCGATCCAAATTCTGGATGGTGGCCTCGTCGGCGATCGCCACCAAAATCATTTCGCGCCCTTCCTCGCTGTGACCCATGGAGAAGACGCGCACGCGGGGGCTGCGACTGGCGAGCAGGCGCATGTAGCCGTTGATTTCGGCCACGTGGTCGAGCACGTCGGGCGCGCCCACGATGTGCCCGAGATAGGTGTCCGGGGCCGGCACGCAGGAGCCCCAGGGCAGATGATCCACAAGCTCGGTAGAGAAGAATGGCTCCGTGGTGTCTTGGCGGATTGCGGCGGTGTAAGCGGCATCGTCCTTCAGCTCGCAAGGCGCGGCCGATTGCCCGCCCGACGCAGCTCCAGCGGGAACGAGTGTGAATAACACAGCAATTGCGGACAACAGGCACAAAGTTCCAATCCGATTTCGCATGATTCTCTCCGGTACCCTCACGCCACAACAAGAGCGAGTTTGCTGCGGCCTTTCTCGATGCTCCCAAACCAGCATCGCTTGCTGATCGAATCTCGCCTCTCGTGGCAAGTTGATTGAATTGCAGGTAATGGGTCAATTTGATGCTGTAGCGGCGAGTTTATCTCGCCAAATGGCGGCGTAAAGCCGCCTCTA
Source organism: Terriglobia bacterium (assembly GCA_050008675.1). Lineage (GTDB taxonomy): Bacteria > Acidobacteriota > Terriglobia > UBA7540 > UBA7540 > CAVROP01. Next base: position 37,461 of record JBEKME010000030.1, on the reverse strand, counting down.
CATCAAATTGACCCACTACCGAATTGCGCTCAGCGCTTCGCAGGAGTGTGATCGACAAGGATTCAATCCGTCCCGCCACTCCCGAGATCCCCGAACAGTTCTCCGGACAATTGCTTCAACCGCCTCCTCAGTCGAAACGGCGAACCGGTCAGCCAGCGTAGGAGAGTAGCGTGCAACTTACTGCCTGTCAATGCAATGCCACACGCGCAGGATAACTTCCTCGCCGGTCTCCTCTCTGGCTGAGAGGTCGTCCAGCCGCCCCTGAGGCCAATTCTCTGAAAAGGAATTCTTGCTGGAAATAACGACGCCAAAGCATGAGTTTGCGAGGCCCTCATCTATTTTGCGCCCAAGACCGCTTCAGAGCGTCAGTGTGCTGTCAGGCAGAAACGAAAGCATGAATGTGGCTAGCGCCCTCATTGGGCGCTGCCTAACGCATAGGCTGAGCGGCGGCGATTAGCCGTCCGCTGGAGCGTCTTGTTAGGCTCTGATTTTTCGCAGGATTTCAAAACGTTTGTTGCCCGATTGCTCATTTGTGCACACATAAACAAACCGGCATTTTTCAAGTACCTTGAATGATGCCACATTGTCAACTGTGGTGTGGGCAATAACTTTACGAACGCGTCTATCAGTGAATGCATTTTCGATCAGAGTCTCGGCCATTTCTGTGCCGTAACCCATACCTTGCCATGTCGGCATTACCGAAAAGCCGATTTCAACCTCACCCCCCTCACTTGGAGGTCCAAAATACCCACATGCGCCCACCAGTACAGAAGGCTGATCTGGGCTGCCACGCCGGATTGCATACCAGTTGTACCAGCCAATGACTGCCACGCCGCCTTCCTTTAGGCGATCGCGGAAGAACTCTTGGGCGCCCCGATCATACTCGCCTGGTGGCCACCCTGGTTCGACCTGAGCATCCAATAGGAATGCCAGCCGTTCAGGAGCTTCTAGCTCGGCACATATATGGTGAAGTGTAGCCGCTATTAGTTCAAGGCGATTGGTGGACAGCTTGATAGGCTTTGATCCGGTCATCTTGCCTCGTCTTGTGATTTGACTACATAACTCTTGTTTGGACCAAGCCCCTGACGCGGTAGCTCTTATCCAGCTCTTCGTACTACCGCCTCAGCATGAACAGCAATCGCGGGGCTTGATGGTGGTGTCATTTGGGATGAGATCCTTTTCGACACGCCGGTCATTCCCGCTTTCGCGGTAATGACCCGCGCTCGAGTTTCTAGATTCTCCCCTCTCCCCCTTGGGGGAGAGGGGCCGGGGGGTGAGGGGGTCAATGCCCTGAAACCACAAACAACGCAACGCTGTCCCCACGTTCCTCGAGAAGGTGCTGGACGTCGCGTGGTCTTTGCCCAATGCTTTGAGCGGCGCGATGTAACCTGGAGACGGACGGGCGCCGGCCCACCACCCCCTCACCCGGCCCGCCCCGGCTGAAGAGAACGCCGGCGGCGGGCCACCCTCTCTCCCCCAAGGGGGAGAGGGCATGTCGCGCAAGGCCAGAAAATCTCAGCAAAGGGGAACGCATGATCGACGCCGAATTCAGCGATCATCGACGACGGTCCCTTGGTGATACACGATCTTCCAACCCTGGACCGTTCGTCGCCAGATTGTTGACCGACGAGTAACGCGAGGACCCTGGATCAGCGTGTAAGTGAGAAGGTAGTTGTCGGCTGCAATCTCGAGGCAATGAAAGTCGCGAGTCTGCCACGCCTCTTCACCTTGGTTTGCGGGCCGCTTCTCCAGTGTGTCCAAGACGTACTGCCGACTGTAGCGCCGGCCGGAAGCGCCGACCTCCCAAAAGCTGTCCTCCGTCATACTCTCAAAATCGGTGCGTGTGGTTCCGAACTCTGGACGATGGAAGATCGGCTCGCGTTTTTTGAGTTCTCTCAGAACATCCATGATCTTTGGATCTCTGACCAGATTCGGTTCCATGTTCGCTGAATACCTTTTGCAGAAGACTGAACTGCCTAGCTGACGAGCAAGCGTAGCGCAGACTTCCGTCCCGTCTTGGCGGGAGGTGTGCGGTTCTTCCTCAGATCCGCGCTTGCGAATCCAAGGGCAAACGGGCGATCCCGCAACGCGGGACGACATACCGCTAGTGTAGCGCGTCTAACGCTTCTTTACATTTGGCGACCCCGGTCGAATGTCCCACAGCAAAGCTGCTGTACAGGCTGCGGAAAAACCGTTCCAGGCTGTCATTCCGAGCGGAGCGAGGAATCTCGCTCTTAGTGTTTTCAAGACAATGCGAGATTCCTCGTCGCCTGCGGCTCCTCGGAATGACACGCCAAACGAGTTTTTCCGCAGCCTGTGTAGCCCCCCTTGTGCTCGCCCATCCGCCGGCGCCTTTCGACCCACGAATTTGACTTCGATTTCGCACAAAAGGTGGTTTCTTGGCTGCTTTTTCGAGTTCGTTTTGGCGTTCTTGCACTCAAAAACCAGTTCGTTTTTAGCGTTTTGAAAAGCTAAATCCTTTGTTTGCACCAGATCGGTAGGTTCGTTTCGTCAAAATAGTATCTTTTTCCCATTTCCGCGCCTTTTTCCCTCTTGCCAGGTCCATTTCGTTCGCTTGCCGCGTCCGCTTGCCGGCGCTCTCTTTCGACAACCCCAATAGGCTACCATGAGTTGGTTCTCGTGTCAAGAGGAAAGTGCAGGAGACAAAAGGGCAGGTACCGGACGCCAGAGGTCGGGATACGGCGGCTGGGAAGCTTACTTGTTATAAGTGAGGACATGTATGACGCACTACACTAGAATACAGCACCGTCGACGGGATGCCCAGTAGTGTCCCAGTTCGACTGTAGGGCCGCCCCTTGGGGTGGCCTGGCCGGGGCAAGCCCCGGCCCTACATCCCATAATAGGACAGTGCCGGGATGACCAGTCAAGGCGCAGACCTCAAAGGCGGAGACTTCACGCCCCGGCTGCGTCGCTGTGCTTGCGGAACCAGATGAGTTCAATAGGGGCGCCGTTATGCACGATCATGGCTGCGCGGACGCCTTCGGACGGAGATCCGGGGGGACAGATGACTTCTTGATCCTGGAGAGCGGCCTCGAGGTCGTCCACTTCGAAGGCGATATGAGGCACAGTCTTGATGAGCTCGTGTAGGGGACTGTGTTTCTCGAATCGCATCCACTCCACGCCGTACGGGCTGGTGCTGAACCCGGAAACGTACAAGCCGAACTGTTCGAGATACGTCTCTCCGGGGCGCGCCACGTCGGTTGGAATACCCAGGTGGTGGTAGCGCCAACCGAGTCTCGCGATTGCCGCTGGGGGCTCGTGATCGAGCCGGCGATCCGCGGCCGGGACCTCTAGGAACGAACCTGATGTGTCGGTCATGGACTCCTCTGACGATTGCTGTGTGTGCACGACCTGGCGGGGCGCCTAACTCTCGTGAGGACATGCAGGTGCGCAACCTGTCACTGGGCACGCCTTGCTCGCGCGCCTCCAAAAGCGTGGATGGTTCTAGTCCCTGCAACCACCTCGCCGCCGTGTGGGATGCCTTTCGCGAGCAAGTACTCCTGTCCCGATTTCAGGCTAATGCGTTGCCCCTGGATGAGCAAGGTGTAACAACCCTCCACAACGATCATATACTCATCGTAGTCATGAACATGTTCGGCTGATTTAGCGGTCTCACGGCAGGTCCAGAAAGCCATCTGGCTCCCGTCCGCGCCGTCGTACACGTAACCTTCAACCCCCGCTGTATGCTGGGAGGAAGAAGCGATCCGATTGATTGGGTTCTTCATGAACGCGGGAAAATCATGCATTGACTCTCTCCATAAGGCGCCCAACTCTTGTCTATCGGTCAAACTTCGGTCAAACTTCGGGCTTGCCAACGACAGAATGATACTTCAGTATCACTTTTATGAAAACTCAACTCGTCACAACATTGAAGCGGAAGGCCACCAAAATCCTCACGCAACTGGTGAAAGATAAGTCTCCAGTCCTCATCACCCAACACGGAGTGCCCGCTGCCTATCTGGTCGATGTCGTCAGCTTCGAAGCCCTTCAGAATAGGATGCGGGTTCTGGAAGGTGTAGCGCGCGGCGAAAGAGCAGTCCAGGAGGGGCGGATCTCCACCCACCTCAAGGCGAAGCACCGGTTAAAGCGATGGCAACCGACCGCCTAATACGGGTTGTTCGTCATTCATAGAAGAAAAAGGCCACCGCCTGTCATTCTGAGCCCTGCGCTGTCATCCTGAGCGCAGCGAAGGATCTCGCTCTGCCCGCTCAGGATAAACTGCGCGAAGAATCTGGCCCTGAGCGCTTTCGAGAAGATACGCAGAGCGAGATCCTTCGCTGCGCTCAGGATGACACCCGTGGAGCGTTTTTCCGCAGCCTGTGAAGCCGCGGCCCTCCAGACGCGTGGTGAGAAATACGGGCTAAGACTGTGTGAGAAAAAACCAGGCATTAGCGGGGGCGATTTGATATACAATCCGCTGGATTCGACACGGCCTCAAGGAGTCTTCATGTCCGCACATTTGCGCCCGCTTTACCGCACACTCATCTGTCTTACTTGTTTCGTATTTGCTCTGCCCAGCGTGGCCGCCTCCCAAACCGAGGCACGCTTTTCCATCTCTTTCACGAAAGCTCACGGCGACCAGCCCATCGACGGCCGCCTGCTTCTACTTCTCTCCAATGATTCTTCCGCCGAACCCCGCCTGCAAATCGGCGAATCTCCCCGTACCCAGATGGTGTTCGGGATGGATGTCGAAGCGATGCGCCCCGGCCAAGCGGTCATCGTTGACCAATCCGCCTTTGGTTATCCAGTTCGCAATTTGCGGGATGTTCCGGCGGGGGAATACTACGTTCAAGCTGTCCTGCACCGTTACGAGACCTTCCATCGCGCCGATGGCCACACGGTCAAGCTTCCTATGGACCGAGGCGAGGGTCAGCACTGGAACCTCGCACCCGGCAATCTCTATTCCTCTCCACGCAAGATTTTGCTGGCGGCCTCTTCCGGGATCATCTCGATCGTTCTGGAGCAGGAGATTCCACCCATTCCGCTCCCCAAGGACACCCAGTACATCCGACACCTCAAGATTCAAAGTCAGCTCCTTACCAAGTTCTGGGGACGCCCGATGTACCTCAGCGCCAATGTGCTCGTGCCAGAAGGCTTTGATACCCACCCCCAGGTTTCTTATCCTTTGATCATCTCCGAGGACCACTTCAACGCGGATTTTGAGGGCTTTCGAACCGAGCCACCCGATCCCAACCTAAAACCCGATTACAACGAGCGATTCCACATTTCCGGCTACAACCGCATCCAGCAGGAAGAAGCCTACAAGCTCTATCAGCAATGGATTTCGCCTGGGTTCCCACGCATCCTGATTGCGGAAATCAACCATGCCAATCCTTACTATGACGATTCCTACGCAGTGAATTCCGAGAACCTCGGCCCCTATGGCGACGCGATCGAGACGGAGCTGATCCCGGCGATTGAGAAACAGTTCCGGGGCATCGGCCAGGGCTGGGCGCGGTTCGTCTATGGCGGTTCCACCGGCGGCTGGGAAGCCATGGCCGTCCAGATGTTTTATCCGGACCACTATAACGGCGCGTTCATCGCCTGTCCCGATCCGGTGGACTTTCGCGCCTACACCACCATCAATCTATACAACGACAAGAATGCTTTCTATATGCAGGGAGCGCACACCGAGATCGCACAGCCCGGGATGCGGGATTACCTCGGTCGCACCTTTGCCACCGTGGCGAGCATGAACCAGTACGAGCTTGCCCTGGGCTCGCACGCTCGCTCGGGAGAGCAATTTGATATATGGCAGGCTGTCTTCGGACCGGTCGGCCAAGACGGCTATCCCAAACCGATCTTCAACAAGCAAACCGGCGACATCGATCCCGCGGTGGCCGCGTACTGGAAGGAGCACTACGATCTCAGCGCCATTCTGCAACGCGACTGGGCCACCTTGGGCCCCAAACTCCAGGGCAAACTCCACATTTATGTGGGCAGTGCGGACACTTACTTTCTGAATAACGCCGTGTACTATCTGGAAGATTTTCTCAAGTCAGCTACCAATCCGCCCTACGAGGGAGAAGTCAAGTACGGTGAGCGCGCGGAACATTGCTGGAACGGCGACCCGAGTTTGCCCAACTGTCTCTCCCGCCTTCACTACCACACCATGTATCTTCCCAAGATCCTCGAGCGCATGCAAAAAACCGCACCTCAGGGCGCCGACCTAGCCTCTTGGCGCTACTGAGCGCGCTCAAACGGAAGATAAGGAGGAGGCGCATGAAGAAAAAAAACATCGGATCATCCTTCGATAGCTGGCTCCGCGAGGAGGGCGTCTACGAAGAAGTCACAGCGACCGCCATCAAGCGCGTTCTCGCCCGACAGATCGAAGCCGCCATGAAGGAGAAGGATTTTTCCAAGGCGGAGATGGCGCGGCGGATGTACGCCAGCCGCGCTGCGCTGGACTGCCTGCTCGATCCCGAGTATGACGCGGTCACGTTAAGCACGCTGCGAAAGGCGGCCGCAGCGGTAGGGCGTGAGCTTCGGCTGGAGCTTCGTTGAAAGCTGTCGCCGAGATGTCATCTGGGGTGTGCGAACCACAATGCCCCTGACTCGTGATTTCAAAGAGACGATCCGTGCCCGCGTTGAGCGCAATCCGAAGTCGCGTCCGCTCTCCGCTCATCCGCCATCTGCAAAGCCTGGTGGCTTCTTTCCCGGACTCCCAAAGCGACACCAACCAAGCACCCACACTTGACGCACAAAAGCCCGCTGGGGTACCGGTGTCATTTGCGAGACATGGGCGTTGCAAGCCGTCATTCCCGCGAAAGCGGGAATCTACACGGCAGACCTTCGGAAATGCGTTGTCGAAGGACTGGATTCCCGCTTTCGCGGGAATGACCGGCGTTTCGAAAGGGACCCAATACCAAATGACACCACCACTGCCGCTGCCGCGAGCGTGCAATGAATTTGGTTTTCTCCTATACTTAAAGGGCGGGCCCATAGCTCAGTTGGTTAGAGCAGCGGACTCATAATCCGTTGGTCGCAGGTTCGAGTCCTGCTGGGCCCACCATTTCTTTTCATAGATTTCTAGCGGCAGGCCCTTCGGTTCCCTCATTGAGTGTGCCCAATTTTGTGCCCACTCTCCCTCAAAATCACCTCTGGTTGGGCATGGGAGAAATTGGTTTCAGTGGCCGGTGAAGCGGAAGCCTGCGCCTGTTCCAAGGCTTCGATGGCGGCTCGTTTGGCGTAGGTACGAATGTGGCTGTAGCGCTCCAGCATCTTCCTGCTGACGTGGCCAGCCAGAGACTTGATAGTGGCCTCGCTGACGGCGGGATTCTCGGCAAGGCGGGAGACGAATGTGTGCCGGAGATCATGCCAGCGGTAGTGGATTCCGGCGCCCTTGCCGGCTGTCGCCCAAGCACTCTTCCACTCACCCATTGGCCGATTCAGATCGACGGCCCAGACTTGCGGTCTCCGGGAGTTTCCGCCGATTCCAACCTTGTGCCGAGGGAACAAATAGCTTTCGCCGGTTGCATCTGGGAAGTGGGAGAGCCACATGGTGAGTGTTGCGCAAATTCGCTGGGTCAGGGGAATTGTCCGCCCGGTCCCTGCATCGGTCTTACTCTTCGGAACGAGCACTTCCCCTTTTTTTATGACACCATTATCCCATTCCACCGTCAGGTCACGCCTGCGCAGGGATCTTACTTCGCTCGCCCGCATTCCGGTATCAAGTGAGAAAATGAATAGAGGTAGGAGTACCGGTGTCCGGCTTTGACCAGCAGCCTTGATGAGTTTCTCCTCTTCGCTGCGGCTGAGCGCGCGCCCCACGTCGTGGTTTTCCTTAAGAGCCTGAACCCTGTCAGCGATATGCCCCCAAAGGCCAAACGACTTTAGGATTCCCCTGAGCGTTCCAACCTCATAATTGACTGAGCGATTGGATACCTCAGTCGCGAGCCGCTTCCGCTGATAGCCTGCAATGTCCTGGGCGTCTATGTCGCAGACGAGACGATTGCCAAATTCAGCTTTTAAGTTCTCAATGCACTGCCGGTAACGAGCAACACTCTTGCGAGCGAGCCCAGTCTTACTCTCCACCCACTCAGTGGCTGCCGTTGAGAATAGCGGCATTCTTGTCCGCTTGGGGATGCGGTTTACAGCTAGTTCCAATTCCCGGCGGCGTGCCCTCTCGGCATCCCTGGCCACGGTCTTGGAGTTTGTGTACGCCGACTCCCGGATGCTCTGACCACTAAATCGAAACTTGTACCACCAGACTTCACCACGCCTGTAGACGCTCATCGTTTCTTCTCCCTCCCTGCCTTCGGCGTGCCCGCCTTTCGCGGTCGTCCCTTCGGCCAGCCGCCCAAGCGCGCCCACTCCCGAAGTTGCTCGCGGGGGTACTTCTTTGCCCGTGCCTTGCCGCCCCGCCGTCCGGCTTCGGTTACGGTCATCGGTTTATCCTTCGTTGCCATACCTCAAATATACTTGACGCTAAGTATTACTGTCAAGAGAAATCTGCACGGTCGCCACGAGTGGTAGAATGGCTGTGTCAAGCGGTCGGCTAGGCTGATCCCTGAACGGCGGGCGCATCCCGGCCCGCCTGCCGACCTAACCCAAACCGGGAAGCCATGCGGGAGGTGGTTATGAAGAGGCGACGAGGCCGCAGTTCACTGCCACAAGAGCCCATTATGGCGATATCACATTCAGTAATGAAGCTTCCATCGATGCGGAAGATCCTGACCGACTACTACGTAGAAAAGGCACTGAAAAATCTGGTCAACGAAGCTGGGGTTAGCCGTGAGCTTCTGGAGGTATTCCTCCGTTCAATTCCGGTACTCTCCGATGAGATGATACCTTTTGCTCCCTGGACAGACCCTCGGCGCATAGAAGGGCTGGTCACACAACTGCGTGACATTGCGGCTAAGGTTCAGACCCTGAATGAGAGCATGTTTCTTATACCGGTCGCAATTGAGTCGTCAAGGCGCACCGCCAAAAAGCGGGCGGCATTCGTCGGGGGACCGCTGGACTGGCCGAGGGCGATGAAAGGACGTCAGCCTCAATTACCGCAACAGTTCTTGGAGTTGCCCAGACAAATGGGCTTGTATGCGAACACGTTAGCCCGTCTTCAAGAATGGCATCAGATTCTGTTTCCGCACGGTATTAGCCAAAGAGGAATGGCGTTGTTTGATTTGGTGCTACTCGTAGAAGCCTCTAAGAATAAGATCAAGACCCGTTGGAAAGACCTGGCGACGCTCCTGGGTGCAGCATTTCAAGCGACAGGCGCATCATCGAGTATCAGTGCTGACTGGCTTCGGACTTTCCACACAAGGACCATCAGGAAAATTCGTTCTTTTGAGGCAGCGAAGAAAACCAAATAAGCCCGCCAGACAGGGCTGGTCATTTTCTGTTTCCCCCCGTTCTGACGCCACATCGAACTACACCTCGCAACAGTTTTTTTTCTTCTCTAACCCGTGAGTCAACAAGCAGTTGAACACTTCTTGCAGGAGTTTGCGACATCTGTTTGTTCATGCGAGCCCATGCGCTGATACCTTTGACTCGTTGGCGCGACCTGCGCGAAATGGAGATGACACATGGCCACAGATGGTGCTGGTCAAAAACAACAGCTCTCGGATTATGCGTTGACCGCGACACGGCGCTTGAATAAAGCCACGGATTACACCACCGATGACAGATTGCTCTCCGTGCCGCAATTCGCCGTGCCGCTAGGGGTGACCCAAGCCTGCGTCCGTCGATGGCTGCTTGAACGCCGCATCACTTTCACGAAGATCGGCCGTCTGGTGAGAATTCCTGCGAGCGAGGTTGACCGTCTCATAGCCGAAGGACTACACCCGGCGAAGCCCCGGAGGGCGCAATGACGGAGCACGGGATGAACGCTGACGGCAAAGGCGACGCGGGTGAACGGCTCCAGTGTAAAGTGATAGCCCGAGCCGTCCTTGGCGAGCCGATGGGCCATGCTGGGGCAGAATTACTCTGGCATTGCCCAAATCACGATGACCAACACCCGAGCCTCTCACTGAACCCGCAAAAAAACGTCTGGTTCTGTGGGCCGTGCGGCAAGGGCGGCACAGCGTGGCAACTTGCGGCTTTTATCGCTGGCGTCGATCCGGGCGACAAGGCGGCTGTGAAAGCGTGGCTCAAAGAGCGCGGCCTACTGAGTGGCAAAAGTCCCAGAGCGAAGCGTGGTGCTGGCTATGAGATTGTCGAAACATACAATTACCTCGATACCCAAGGAAGGGCCTGCCTCCGAAAGCATCGGCTGGAAGCCGAGGGCAAGGAAAAGACTTTCGAGTGGGAACACCTCGAACAAAACGAATGGGTAAAGGGGCGTGGTGGGTTGCAGCCCGCGCTTTATCGTTCCAATGAAATCAAAAACGCGGTATGCGTCCAAATCCATGAAGGGGAGCGGAAGGTTAACAAAGCCTTCGATCTCGGGTTTTTTGCGACGTGCATTCCAGATGGTGCAAAGTCTTGGAGTCACGAGTATGCCAACAAATTCACCGGGAAGCATGTCTCTATCTCCCCTGATAACGACGATACGGGCCGAACGTGCGCCCACATAACCGCAGCGGACATCTTCGGATGCGCCATGTCAGTGAGGATTGTCAACCTGCCGGGACTCAAGGAAAAAGGCGACATCGTGGACTGGCTGGCGAGTGGGGGGACGCGCGAGCAACTGGAAAAGATCATCGCAGAAACCCCGGAGTGGAAACCAGAAACCGGGGCAGAGATTCTTGACGCGGTTGTGCGCTTCGTTCGCCGGTTTGTCTCGCTGACTGAGGCGCAAGCGCGGGCCGTGACGGTGTGGGTTGCCCACACTCATGCCTTCGACGCGGCGGATTGCACTCCATATCTGGACATCAATTCGGCAGAAAAACAAAGCGGCAAAACCCGGCTTTTGGAAGTCTTGCGCTCGCTCGTTTTCTGCGCATGGTTCACGGGCCGGGTTACGGCGGCTGTGCTCACACGTAAGATTGACGCGGAGCACCCGACGCTTTTGCTTGACGAATCGGACGCAGCGTTCGGCGGAGAAAAAGATTATGCGGAAGCCCTTCGCGGGATATTGGACACGGGTTACCGGCGCGGAGGCGCGGCGTCATGCTGCATAGGGCAGGGGGCAAGCATTACCTACAAAGATTTTTCAACGTTCTGCCCGAAGGCAATCGCGGGCATCGGAAGGCTGCCCGATACCGTGGCTGACAGAAGCATCCCCATTCGACTAAAGCGGGCGCGGCGCGGTGAGGTCGAGCGGTTGCGCGAGCGTGAGGCGCAACGGGAGGGTTCGGCGATTGCTGCAAGGCTGGGGGCGTGGTGTGGGGTAAGCGTGGAAAACTTGCGTAAAGCACGGCCCGAAATTCCACAATCCCTTTCTGACCGTCAGGCGGATGTCTGCGAGCCTCTGCTCGCCATCGCAGACCTGGCGGGTGGTGGCTGGCCCGAAGCTGCAAAGAAAGCCCTTGTCGAGCTTTGCGCGGGGGCACAAGTTGACGATGACTCTGTTGGTGTCTGGCTGCTTCGGGACATCAAGGCCGCCTTTGCCGAGAAGCACGTTACAGAGATGTCTTCGGCGGACTTAGCGGCGGCGCTGGCTGAGGTCGAAGGATCACCGTGGGGAGAATGGTCAAAAGGGAAACCACTTTCGCAGTCCAAGCTAGCACGCTTGCTAAAGCCCTTTGACGTTCGCCCAGACCGAATCGGAGGGAAGGATTCTCGGCTACGGGGGTACGCAGTCGAATGGTTTAACGATGCCTTCTCTCGCTATCTGCCCCCAAAAAGTGTCCACCCGTCCACCACCCGCGAAAATAGCGGAGATCGTGAGGATTTCAAGCTGTCCACAAAGGACGCTGTGGACACTTACGAAAATGCGGTTTCACACGCTGAAAATGCGGGTTGTGGACACGTGGACACTTTCAAACCGGGAATAGGCGGGGAAGAGCATGAACCCCGCATTCTATTCGCCGATGACAGGGAGGCAATCTAACATGCTGGCGGTTCTCGAAGAGTTACGGGCTTTGGGTGTCCAGGTGATCCCCGATGGTGGAAACCTTGTGATCTGTCCGGCTTCCAAGGTTCCCCCAGAGTTGAAAGAACGGCTGAGGGCGGCCAAGGCCGAAGTGCTGGCAGTTCTCAAAGCGCGTCCGGCGACGCCGAAAACCGGCAAGCCGATTGAGTGCCGGTATGACTGGCAACCCGGCTACCGGGGCTTGCGCCTTCAATGCGTCACCCACCACCACGCGGCGGATACCGTATTTCGGATGACTTCTTGTGGGCATGACGTGTTACTTGAGATGGCCGAATTGGGCATTCTCACCGGCCAAGCAATGGAAGACTCTCGGAGGGTGAACTAAACGCGACTGGCGCTGTGAGTGAACGCGAAAAGGATGGTGTAATACATATACGCTTTCCTCTGCCGGCGCGAGCCTGAAGCCAACGGTTGTTGAAATATGTTGAGGTTCACGAGGCCCTGAAATGCCACGACGGAAAGCCGACAACCCGCGCAGCATAATACTCGCAATCCGCCTTACTCCATCTGAGCGGCACGAAATATCTCGGCGAGCCGCGAATATGCCCTTGGGGCAATGGATTCGGGAACGCGCTCTCGCGTGCCCGGAGATGCCTCACAGTCCACCCCCCCAACTGTTCAGTCAGAACGGCTGCCGGAGCCAACGCTGGAGGGCGGAGTCCCTGCTCCACTCCTCGGCGAAACTTACACGGATTACCGGCGAAGGCTTGACCTCTGGAGCCTCGCAGCCCTGAATGACAGGGACTTACGTTCGAGACTTGCGCTAGCAACCGCCGCGCTTGTCAAATACCACTCGACCGGGTAGCAACGAACGTGTAATACGGATTCGATCTATTTTGTTTTCGCGAGTTTAGCCCTACAACTGGGCAGGACATTTGGTTTCCAGGCGAGCGCAAAACGGCCCAATGGGTGACTGAGGTTGAGATGGTGCCGCAAGATACACTTAAATTATCAGAATGGACCGTATTGGTTTTCTTGTTTAAGCGAGAGCAAACCCGCATCGTTACTGCATTCCCTGGGGTTTTTGGCATCTGCAACATGATAAAATAGTCACATGATTTAGGAAAATCCGGGAAAATTTTGAGGGCATCATGGGTGGTTTGGGAAGTGGGCGGTGGGGTTGGCCTAGAAAAGTGAGGGTCGAGGAGTGTACCGTGCTTGACCTCGACGCATGGGTTTCAGCAGGATTGTTCGACTACCGCAGTGGCCGAATCGAATGGGTGAGCCCGTCGATGGAAACGGCACCCCCCCTTGCATACCTCATAAGACCCACGGACGTTGGGACCTGCCTCTACCTTTACCTGCGGTCTTTAGACGGGGGGGAAGAATCAAAGTGGAAACCGGTAACTTTGCTCTCCGCGCCTCAACACTTCGGTGGTGTACGCTGGCATTTTTCTTGCCCCAGGGCGTGTGGTCGCTGGGTGAGAAAGCTCTACCGCCCTCCGTCGATAGGGTTCTTGGGGTGCCGCATTTGCCACGAGCTTAGCTATCGCAGTGTCCAGGAACATGGCTGCCGGCTCGCGTTTTTTCGTCGAAATCCGGCCCACCTTGATGCCGCTCTAGAAGCGGGGTCGTTGTTGGCAGCAGGTTACGTGGCTCAAAAAGCCTTCCGATGGCAGCCCAAAAGATACATCGTAGACATTACCGAGCTTCCGATAGATCCGGCGATTGAGAGGCTCAAAGATTGGGAAATTCGCGAATACGTGCCTCGTCGAACCGCATGAAGCCATGTCGAAGATCGTCAAGTATGAAGATTCGTCAGCCACAGGCCGTAAAGAGATCAGATATGAATGTCAGCGCGCGGAAAGGCACAGGTTGATGTATTATTACGGCTGGTGCGCAGTTTTCTGCATGTATTTGGTCCGATGAATTCTATGAGGAGCAGAATGGGGGGTTATCTTACTGAAACTGCGTTACTTGATGAGTTCTTATGCCACTTAGAGAGATTCCCTTCTCCCTGGGGTGCGGTGCAGGTAGCCCGCGAGTTTTTCTATCGAAATGGACGGACGGACGTGATTGCCCTTGCAAGCGACGGCTGTGTTCTTGCTTTTGAAGCCAAGTTGGAGCGCTGGCGAGCGGCCCTCCATCAAGCGTACAGGAACACATGCTTCGCTCATCGTTCGTACGTTGTACTACCAAAGGAAGTCGCTCTAAGGGCGCAGCGATATACTGCTGAATTTGATCGAAGGGGAGTTGGCCTATGTTACGTGGATAAAGAAGGACTAGTGGTACTTAAGGAGGCAACTAAATCCGAGCCAATTCAGCCTTGGCTTTCTGGTCTTGCCACTAGCCATGCCTCGGGAGGAGTCAGCTAATGGGGCAAACGCCAATAGCACCATCCCCCTCATTAGAGAGCGTCGCTCGCGCGATATGCGCCGCAAGAACTCTGACGTTCATCAGCCGAGTTGGGCAAGGCGCTTTTAAGGAAACGTTTCAAGTTGCGGTGGCCGACGGCAGCTACTGTGCTCTTAAGGTTTACCGTCTAGGCTTCTCTCCAGAGCGAACCCAACGCGAGATGGAAGCCATGACTCAATGCCATCATCCGAACATCGCGAGGTTGTCCTCAGTCTTTGAATTTGATTATGGCGTCACTAAGTATTTAGCCTCATTGGAAGAATACCTGCCAGGGGGTACTCTCCAGCAGCGAGTTGACCGTGCTGGCCTGTTGAATTCGGACCAAGCGCAGTCCATAGGTGTGGTTCTGATTGATGCTGTGACGCACATCGCGTCTCGGGGCCTCGTGCACCGAGACTTGAAGCCCGACAACATCCTGTTTCGAGCGGATGAACCAGTCATCGTTGACTTTGGGTTAGTAAGGAATTTGCAGGAAAGCTCCCTGACTCAAACGTGGATGGTGCGTGGTCCGGGCACTCCATACTTCGCCTCTCCCGAACAGTTGGTCAACGACAAGAATTTGATTGACTGGCGATCTGACCAGTTTTCCTTGGGTGTCCTTCTTTCAGTCTGTACTTTCGGGTTCCATCCTTTTCAAGAAGAGGGCACAGCACCCCAAGGTGTCGTTGATCGCGTCGCTCAGCGCGTAGCGTGCACGCAAAGGTTCGTCGAAAGTACCCAAGAATTTGGCCTTCCGGCGCTTGTAAAAATGGTTTCACCTTGGCCAGTCGGTCGCTTTCGCAAGCCCCTTCAGCTCGCAGCCGCATGGAGCACACAAAGAGGGTCATAAGAAAATGGCGGCATACCATCAGATGGGCCACGATTCTGAGAACCTGCTGAGCGAAGAACGCTTGGGGGCTTTCGCGGGAGCAATTCTTAGCCCGGTCAATTACGCCGAAGACCGAGTAGCCTCGCAAATTGCCTTGGCGGGCATTAGTGCATAGTTCGAAACCGTCTTCGATCCTCAGCTCTACTTTCCGAACACAGACAGAGGACACCTGAGAGAATGGTCTTATTTCCCCGACGATGTTGATACTGCCGACCTTACATCTGACACCTGGTGGTTAGTCCTCGTGGACAATATCATGAGGACTTGCCGGCGGTTAGAGCCCACAGCAGTATGTTCACCAGCAGTCGTTCCTCATGCATTCTCGAATGATTACTTTTCGATGCAAGTCCGGGTGGGTAACCTTCTCTGTGATCGCCTCGATGGAAGCAGGATTCGACCGTACCAAACGGCGGTTGTCGGCCTGAGCGACATAGCTGCACCACAGCGAAGTTTGGAAGTTGCCTCTATCCTTTCTGGTACTCAGGCAGAAGATGTCTACCTCGTCTTCTATGGAGACACAGACCCAAGGCGAGAGTTAAATCAGACCGAGCAGCTAAAAGGAGCCATGCGCTTAGTCAGTGCACTTGAACAGAACGGAGTTAAGGTCCTTATCGGCTTCTGCTCGTCTGATGTTGTCCTGTGGAAGGCAGCCGGTGCCAGCTCATGTGCAACGGGCAAGTTTTTCAATCTCCGGCGTTTCTCAAGGGCTCGCTTCGAGGAGCCTCCGCAGGGGGGAGGCCAGCTCGCTTATTGGGTGGAAGAGGCCCTATTTGCTTTTTTGCGTGAATCAGATTTGCTCAGGGTGGGTCGCCTCAATCTATTGAACGAGCGTAACAGCCAGGAAAATCCGTTTGCGGCTGAGATTCTGAACCTCGTAAGGCAACCGAACCACGCTGCATGGGTCGCTCTCGGTTGGAGGCAGTTCATGTTTTGGTTCGCCGATATTGAGGCTCGTATAGCTCGCGGCGCCTCCGATCCAAGAGAACTGTTGGCGCTTGCGGAGGCAAACTGGCGACGACTCGAAGATGCTACTCCGCCAGTGCTGATGGAAGAACCTCGCAATGACGGAAGCTGGCTTCGTCCATGGAGACGGGCACTGGTGGAGTTCGGCGTCTACTGAAACTGACACGAATCTCTGATTGAACGATGTATCTTAGCAGAACTCACTCTTAGTGGCTTAGCGCTACTTCCGGGGAAGCTAACAGTGGGATCATGCATTTGGAGGGTCTCGCAAGATCCGTGTTATCAAGTCCGGCCAGTAACGTGCCTTGTCCGCGTCCCCCTTTCAATGCTCATCCCGCACCTCCGGTTTTCATCCGCACAAACACCCATGCGCGCGACCATACAGCTCATCCTCAACTCGCAGCCCACAATTTCACAACGGCATACAGTCGCCGTTAGGCGGATACGCAGGCGCTCGTCGGGTGCCGCCATCCCGCGATTGCACTCGACATCCAACGCCCTCACCTGTCGGCAGCGAACGTTTGTTTCAGAATACGTGCGGGGTCTGAATGGCAGCCAGGCGGCAATCCGGGCGGGATGCAAAGCGAGCAATGCTCGCCTTGCCGCTTCTCGCCTGCTAAGAAAGGTCAACGTCCAAAGAGAGATTGAAAAGCTCATTCGGGAAAGGGAGGAGCGACTCAACGTCAGTGCGAACAACATCCTTCAGGAACTTGCGGCTGTGGCGTTCTTTGACCCGCGCCAGCTTTTCGATGAGCATGGCAATTTGAAACCCATTCACACGCTTGACAAACGCACCGCGAAGGCGATTTCGGCGTTCAGTTGCGTGAATTTGTACAAGGGCCGAGGCGAAAAGAGGCATTGTGTTGGTCAACGGTGGAAGTTCCGGTTTGGCGACCGGTCAAGAGCGTTGGAATTGCTGGGCAAATACCTGGGGCTATTTTAATGGCTGGGCAGAGCACACACAAAGCGAAGTGGCTAACCGCCAATTGGCTGGTAGTGGGTTCAGTTTGAACTTAGGGGAGGTGAAGTGGCAAGCACGTTGCGCCATGCAGGAAAGTCCCTTTCACACCTACCCAATCGGGAACGCGAATACCCAGGTAATCATTCAGAGTCAAAGAGAAGCGAAGTCGTTCGATCTGGTGGTTGGTCGGGGCACACCTGGCTAGTGGTACAGTTTGAAAATTGAGTGGAAGGAAATGTGCTAAGCTCCGGGAGTAGCTTCACTTGATAGCGTGCGATTCAAAATCCATTGGGCTTACCAGCACCTCCAGGCCCTCGAAAACGAACTCTCTCGGCACTTTCACAGCGAACCGAGCTATGGGGTGGGAGAGATAGAGGCCGCTACAAACATCATCACCTCTTTGTGTGTGGAGACCACTCCAATTCCTCCCTTTGTTCCACTCTTGATTGGCGACTGCTTGCAGAATCTCAGGTCTTGCTGCCGTCCTGCACGTGCGCAAAGCTATAACTGTCTCCGTAAATCAACTCAAGAGCAAAGAAGTGCGCTTGTTGCTTTGTAATGAGAAAATCGACAACCCGTATCATATTGAGGTTGCTATTCCGGGACAGAAATGCAGTGAATTCCCCGGCCACGTTATTGTTTTGGAACTGCAAATACCTGAGCTTGACACTACAGAGTGGCCAAAATAATACACTGGCTTCTCCTTTGACTTGGTTACTAGCCAGGCGAGCAACACAGAATTAGAGCACTATCCAAGCTTGGGCCTGCTTGACAGGAGCGGATCAGCAGTGATAGAAGACCGCGTGCTTTCCGCTACATTTCTGTGGTACGTTAAGCTCCGATGACGCACGAGAAAATCACGCTTTCCCAACTTGAGAGTTTCCTATTCAAATCCGCTGACATCCTTCGCGGCAAGATGGACGCCTCGGAGTTCAAGGAATTCATCTTCGGTCTGCTCTTCCTCAAGCGCCTCTCTGACAAGTTTGATCGTAAGCGTGAGCATCTACGGAAGAAGGACTTTTCCCACATCACGGACCCTGTGCTTCTCAAAGAGCTACTCCAAGATAAAACCTCCTACGGCGAGACCTTCTTCGTCCCCGTCCGCGCCCGCTGGCATGACCCGTGGAAGGACGAAAACGGCGACGAGGTTCCTGCGCTCAAAGACCTCAAGCAAGACATTGGAAACATGCTCAACAAGGCCATTGCGGCCGTGGAAGACGAGAACGACTCGCTCGCCGGGGTGCTGAAGAACAACATCGACTTCAATGCCATCAAAGGCAAAACCAAGATTCCCGACCAGAAGTGGAAGGACCTTCTCGACCACTTCAACCAGCCGCAGTTCGTCCTGGTGAACGACAACTTCGAGTTCCCCGATCTCCTTGGAGCCGCATACGAATATTTGATCAAGTACTTCGCCGACAGCGCCGGCAAGAAGGGCGGCGAATTCTATACCCCCGGCGAGGTCGTTCGTCTGCTCGTGCAGCTCGTAAAGCCGCGCGCAGGCAATGAAATCTATGACCCCACTGTGGGCTCCGGCGGCTTCCTGATTCAAAGCCACCAATACATTGAAGAGCAGGGTGAAGACCCGAATGACCTTGCCCTCTACGGGCAGGATTCAAACGGCACCGTCTGGTCCATCTGCATCATGAACATGATCCTCCACAACATCACCCGCTTTACCATTGAGAATGCGGATACGCTGGAGGACCCGCAGATTCTGGACCACGGTCAAATCCGGAGATTCGACCGCGTCCTCGCCAATCCGCCTTTCTCCCAGAACTACAGCCGTGCCACACTGAAGTTTCCTTCGCGCTTCCGCGAATGGTGCCCAGAGACAGGCAAGAAAGCCGACCTCATGTTCGTCCAGCACATGCTGGCCAGCCTCAAGTCCGACGGTCATATGGCCACCATCATGCCGCACGGTGTGCTATTCCGGGGCGGCAAGGAAAAGCTTATTCGTGAAATCTTTATCAACGACGATGTGATTGAAGCCATCGTCAGCTTGCCGCCCGGCCTCTTTTACGGGACGGGCATTCCCGCATGCGCGCTCGTGATGAACAAGAGCAAACCCGACGCGCTGCGCGGCAAGGTGCTTTTCATCAACGCCGACCGCGAGTACGCCGAGGGTAAGAACCAGAACAAGCTTCGCCCGGAAGACATTGAGAAGATTGATTTCGTCTTCACCCAGAAGCGCGAGCTGCCGAAATACAGCCGCCTCGTGGACAAGACAGAGATCGTGGAAAAGCACGACTACAACCTCAACATCCGCCGCTACGTGGATAATACGCCCGATCCCCAACCGGAGGACGTGCAGGCACACCTCATCGGCGGCGTCCCAGAGGCTGAAGTGAGGGCCAGACACGGCGACTTTGCAAAGTTTGGCGTCGCCGCTGACGCCCTATTCCAACCCGAACGTCCCGGCTATCTCGCCTTCTGCAAAGCCATTACATCCAAACCTGCCATTAAAACCACGCTGGAATCTCATGCCGCGCTCCAGAAGACCATTACCGCCCATCACGTCGCGCTCGAAGCCTGGTGGGACCTCGTGCGCGACGATTTCGCCGTGCTGCGCGACGGCAAGAAAATGCCCGAAGTCCGACAGGAGCTGCTCAAAACTATCAAGAGCATGCTTATTCCTCTGGGCGTGCTTGACGAATTCAAAAGCTCGGGAGTCTTCGTAAACTGGTGGCAGCAGATTCGCTACGACCTCAAGACCATCATTTCCACGGGCTGGCATCACACTCTGATTCCCGACGCCTACCTCATTGCCGCCTTTTTCCAGGCCGACACCGACGCCATTGAGGCGCTGGAGGCCAAGATCGGCGAGACCCAAAGCGAGCTTGCGGAAGCCGTAGAAACAGCGCAGGAAGTCGCCGGCTATGAACCGGAGGAAGACGAGAGCGTCACGGCGGTCGTCATCAAGAAAGCTCTCAAAGAGCTGATTGACGACCTAAAGGATAGTACGGGAGAATCGGCACAGAAGGAGATCAAGCCTCTGCAAGCTCAGGAAAAAGCCATCATCGCCCTTGAAAAGCGTATCAAGGAGAGCAAAGCGGAACTCAAGACGCTGACTGACGAATTGGAACACAGGCTCCAGCTCAAGCGCCTCGGTGGCGGAGAATTCAAAGCTGAGAGCCAAGAACTTCTAACTCAGGTGGACGACCAGCTCGCCGCCCTCGATAAGAGCAAGAAGGAGGACAAGAAGAAAATCACCGCTTTGCAAAAAGACAAGACGACCCTTGAGGAGCGGATAGCCAAGACCGATGCTCTTGTCGCCGTCATCGGCGGCCAGCTTACCGAGGCAGAAGCCAAGAGCCTCATCCTCAAGAAACTCTACGACCTCGCGAACCAGGAACTCAACTGCTACCTCGATGCTGAGAAACGACGGCTCATCAAAATGGTCGAGAATCTTTGGGCCAAATACGCCGTTTCCAGCCAAGCTGTGGAAACCCAGCGAACCGAGACCCTCAAGGTGCTCGATGGGGTTCTGGGCGGCTTGGGGTATTTCTCATGAAGGCAAAACAGGAAGGCTCGAAGTGGCCAACAACTACCATTGCAAAGTCTGCATACCTTCGGGGCCGCATCGGCTGGCAAGGGTTGAAAGCGTCGGAGTTTATTGAGGAAGGCCCGTTCTTGGTTACGGGCACAGATTTCACTGATGGTCGGATAAGCTGGGACAATTGTTACCATGTTTCAGAATCTCGATACGCAGAGGCCTCGTACATCCATCTAAAAAACGATGATGTCGTCATCACCAAAGATGGAACGATTGGCAAAGTAGCCTTCGTTCAGGAGTGTCCCGAAAAGGCCGTCCTGAACAGTGGCATTTTCTTGATTCGCTGCAAAGACGACTCTTTTCAGCATCGCTACATTTTCCATCTCCTGAAATCCAATATCTTCCGCAAATTCCTCGATGATAATTTGGCTGGTTCTACAATCCAGCATCTTTATCAGCATATCTTCAAAACCTTTGAATTTCCCATTCCTGAGCTGTGCGAACAAACCAAAATTGCCGAGATTCTCTCAACAGCGGACAGGGCGATTGAACAAACACAAGACTTGATTGCCAAGCAGCACCGAATCAAGACCGGCCTCATGCAGGACCTCCTCACTCGTGGCATCGACGAACACGGCAACCTCCGAGCGGAAAACACCCACAAGTTCCAAGACTCACCGCTCGGACGGATTCCCGCCGCGTGGCAGATTCATCCAATCGCCACTTTTGCACCAAAGAACCGTCCATGGCTGCGTACGGGTCCATTCGGCTCTGACCTCAACACAAAACACTGGGTTACGGATGGTGTCCCGGTCCTAACCATCGGATCACTTGGAGAGGGCGAGGTTATTGAGAGCGAGTTGCTATTCATTAATGATGTGACATCCGAAAGGCTCAAAGGATTCCGTGTTCGTCCCGGAGACATTGTCTTTTCCCACGTTGCAGACATTGGCCGCTCGCTCGTTATTCGTCCGCACCAGGACGGTTGGATAATCTCATCCAACCTGATGCGTATTTCACTTGATGCGGATCGTGCGAGCCCAGAATTTCTTTACACGAACATAGCTTTCAATTCTGCTATCCGCTCTCAACTCAGAACAACGTCCAACTCTGGTGGAAGGGATCTCGTAAACGGCCCAATTCTTTCGGCACTCCTGTTTCCATGGCCCGACATATGTGAGCAGGAGCGGATTATTTCGCGGCTCACTG
This sequence comes from Terriglobia bacterium, assembly GCA_050008675.1. Lineage (GTDB taxonomy): Bacteria > Acidobacteriota > Terriglobia > UBA7540 > UBA7540 > CAVROP01. The sequence goes on along the minus strand of JBEKME010000030.1, from coordinate 15,611 downwards.
CCATAGACCGAACAGTGCAAATGCTAATCAGGCAATTGGACAAATCATTGAATATCAAAACCGGCCTTATGCAAGACCTGCTCACCGGCAAGAGGCGGGTCACGCCTTTGCTGGAGGCAGAACCAGAGCGCGAGAAGATTCATGCCCAGCACCGACAAGACAGCGCAGGAGACCAAGCTCGACGAGCGCAATCATGTCGAGAAACCCCTCCTCGACCAACTTGACGGGCTGGGCTGGACCATTTTTGACCTTGACAGCAAACAACACCCTACCGACACCTTCCGCGAGAACTTCACCGAAGTAGTGATGCTGCCCATACTGCGTGAGCAATTAAAGGTCATCAATACTTGGCTGGAAGACGACCAGGTGGAAGAAGTCATCAAGCAGCTCACGGCCAGCTTTCCCGGCACAGGCTTAATCCAGAACAACCGTCACGCATTCCAATTACTGCTGGAAAACACCAGCGTAAGCGAGAACCGCAAAACGGGCGAAAAAAGCCCAACCATCCAATTCATCGACTTCAAACACCGGGACAACAATCGTTTCATAGCCGTCTGCCAGTTCAAGGTGCGTATCCTCGGTACGGAGCATCACATTGTTCCCGACATTGTCCTGTTCCTTAACGGCTTGCCCGTTGTTGTCATCGAATGCAAATCGCCGAAGGTGAAGGAGCCGATCCCGGAAGCCATTGACCAACTCCTCCGCTACAGCGAGCAACGCGGGGAGAAGGGCGAAGGCAGCCCGCCGCTCTTTTACTTCAACCAGTTCGTTATTACTACCTGCCGCCAGGAGGCGAAATTCGGCACCATCACCACCCGCAGCGAGAAGTATTTCTACCGCTGGGCGGACCCGTTTCCGCGTTCGGTAAATGACCTGGAGCACGGCGGCAGCAGTCCCAATGACCAGCAACGCCTCGTCGCCGGCATGCTCGACCGCGACAACCTGCTCGACATCATCCGCACTTTCACATTGTTCTCCACCAGCGACAAGGGTGAGACCATCAAGATCGTCGGGCGTTACCAGCAATTCCGCGCCGTGAAGCTGGCCGTGAAGCGCATCCTGGAAGGCAAGACGCCCCGCGAGCGCAGCGGCATCATTTGGCACACCCAAGGCTCAGGCAAATCCCTGACCATGATGTTCATGGTACGGGAAATGTACCGGCATCCTTCCCTCTCCAAGTGGAAGGTTGTCTTCGTCACAGACCGCACTCAATTGGAAGGTCAGCTTTCCGATACCAGCAAGAGCATCGGCTTTTCCGTGAAGGTAGCCGACAGCATCAAGGCGCTGAAAGATTTGCTTTCCACCGACTCTTCCGACCTAGTGATGGCGATGATCCACAAATTCCGCGAGGTGGACCTCAAGGAGACCTTTCCGCAATTGAACGCCAGCCCGCACATCCTCGTGATGACCGACGAGGCTCACCGCTCGCAATATTCGATGTTGGGCGCGAATCTCGATAAGGGAATTCCGAACTCAGCCCGCATCGCCTACACCGGCATCCCCATCGACAAGACCGAGCGCGTCTTCGGCGACTATATCGACAAATACACAATGCGCCAGTCCATCGAGGACGGCGTGACGCTGGAGATCGTTTATGAAGGCCGGACTCACAGCGCGGAGGTGCCTGACAAGGCTGGGATGGACATCGCTTTCCAGGATGTGTTCAGCGATTACAACCTTCAGCAGCGCTTGGAGATTCTCGGTTACGGCTCACGCGATGCTTATCTCGAAGCCAAGCCAACCATCGCGGCCAAAGCTAAAGACATGGTGACGCACTACTTGACCCACGTCTTTCCGAACGGCTACAAGGCGCAAATCGTCGCCACGTCAAGAGAAGCCGCTGTGCGTTACAAGGAATACATAGACGCGGCCTTCGCTGAAGCTCTCACTGGGCTGGAGAAGGCCAATCCCGAAAACATCAATCTCGACCGCCTCAGAAAGATGAAAACGGATGTGATCATTTCCGGCAGCCATAACGACGAGCTTCACCTCAAGCCCTACGCGGACAGCTCCAAACATAAAACCAGCATCAAGAGCTTCAAGCTGCCGTTCGATACTAAGGATGAAGGCATCTTCGGCGATACTGGCATTCTGATCGTCAACAACATGCTGCTCACGGGGTTCGATGCTCCGGTGGAGCAAGTGATGTATCTCGACAAAATCGTCATTGCGCATAGCCTGCTCCAGGCAATCGCCCGCGTGAACCGCGTGAGCGGCCCCGCGAAGGACAAGGGCTTTGTCGTAGATTACGTCGGCGTCGGCCACCACCTGAAGAAGGCCCTCGACAACTATGACGAACGGGAACAGAACGAAGTGCTGGATGTACTTAGTTTTCCAGAGGAGGAACTGCGTGAACTCCAGGCCAGCCACGCCGCCATCACGGACTTCCTCAAGGCGCACGGCCTCACCGACCTCACCGACCACGACGCCTTTTTCGATTTGTTCTATGACGAAGATATCCGCTTTGAGTACATGACCCTGTTCAGGAACTTCACGAAATGCCTGAATCTCGTTTTCCCAGCCAAGGAGGCAATCGACTTCATGGGCAACTACGAGGCGCTCATGGAGATCAATATTCTCGCTGCAAAACACTTCCGCGACGTACGCCTCAGCATGAGAGGAATTCCGCCGAAGCTGCGGAACATCACTGACGCCTTCCTTGAATCACGAGGCATCACGGTGAAGGTCGAGCCCATTTCAATTCTCGATGAGGACTTTCACAAGGAGGTCAAGAGTCGGAATCGGGCGAAAACCAAGGCAGCCGAGATTGAACACGCTATTCGACACCACCTCGATGTCGAGCTCGATGATGACCCCGACCTCCAGGCCTCATTTGCCGAGGCATTGAAGAAGATTCTCGAAGACTTCCAGGACAACTGGAACAAAATCTCCGAGGAACTGGAGAAGCTTCGCCAGCGCATCATAAACGCTGGTAAAGAGCCGACCTACGGGCTGCACCGCAAGAAGGAAATGCCCTTCTTCCGAATGCTAAAGAAAGAAGTCTTTGGTGACGCGCATCTGAATGAGGAAGCCATTTCGATATTGGTGTCCCTCACGCAGCAAGTCTTTGGCGACGTAGAACGTGAACTCAACCTCGCGGGTTTCTGGGAAAGCATTCCCGCCCGCAACAAACTCAAGGCAGACATTCAAAAAACCTTGCTTCAGCCGGACTTCTCCAAACTGCCGGGTCTGGTGAAGAATCGCGCCCATATCATCAGCCGCGTCATGGAGATCGCGGGAAAAAACAACGACACGATCCTGTACGCCCCATGATGGAACTGGAATATCAGATTGTCCGCTCCGCAGCACGGAAGACGCTCACCATTTCGGTCGAGCGGGACCGCTCGATCATCGTTCATGCCCCACAGGGGACGTCTGAAGAAGAGGTGCGCCGGGTCGTCGTCGCCAAGCGCCAGTGGATATTGACGAAACTCCGCCACCCGCAAAAATATCAGGACAGGCCACACCCGCCCGGCAAGGAAGTGGTGAATGGAGAATCGGCCCCCTACCTCGGAAGGGACTACCGGATAGAAATCACAGAAACTGCGAGCGGTGAGATTGAGTTTTCCGGCCTTTTTCTAGTCCCTGCCGCGCATCGGACCAAGCGTCGTGAAGTCCTGCGGGATTGGTACATTGCCCGAGCTAAAGAAAAGATTCTCGCCCGCGTGGAACAACATGCGCGTGAGCTTGGCGTAGAATTCGCAGCGGCCAAGATTGTGGATAATCGTTACCGCTGGGGCTCCTGCACGGTGAACCGGAATGTCAATTTCAACTGGCGACTCATCAAGGCGCCGATGTTCGTAATAGACTACGTTATCGTCGACGAACTCGCTCACCTCATCGAGCCCAACCACACGTCTCGTTTTTGGAACATCGTCCGCGCAAATTCTCCCAAGATGGAAAAGCCAAAAGTGTGGTTGAAGGAGCACGGGCAATTTTTGGAACAGGAATTGTAGCGGTCGGGTGACCGCCCACAAACATCTGATTCTGGGCTGGGCAATCTGCGAAAATCGGTGTCGGAAGATCAAGCACTTGCGGCGAGCCCAAGAAGAGGGTTTTTGGGCAAGCGTTTCAGTGCAGGCAGCCGGTGTCCAGTCGGGCACCGACCTTTGGGAACCTAGCAGTCAATTGGCCCGTTGCGCTGCGTAAGACGGATTCCGGCGTGGAAGGGCGTTTGAACCTGCAATTCAGACACTAACTGGGGACCCCAGGGAACCCGGCGGGGGCGGGGAGGTTCCGTAGCCCCTCCTCTAACATTTTCCCTTGAGCCTGCGATTTTTGGTCTTGACTCCCTCTTTTCTGTATGTAATATAATATAAGTGAATGCAGGATAAAAGGACCCGAGAAAAACTCAGCCGCCTCCGGCGTGACATCCTCCAACTTCGGGGGCGTCTGGAACAGCTCTTGGCCATGGCCTTGGCCCGCACGCCGTTGGTCAAAGGGAATGTGTATGAGATCGCCCGGCGCTGCGGCACGCCTCGCTGCCGTTGCACGCGCGGCCAACTGCATCGCAGCATGGTGCTGAGCTGGAGCGAAGACGGTCGGCACCACCTGCGTTCCCTACCGCCCGCCCAAGTCGCGGCCATCCGTCAGAAGAGTGAGGAGTACTTGCGCTTTCGCCGGGCCCGGGCGGAGGTCTCGGTGATCCTCAAGAAGCTTCTGGCGGTACTGGACCAGATCCAGGAGCTGCGTTGCGAGGCCCCTCGGCGATGAGCTTGTCAGCCCTGAAGATGCCCGGTGCCATGTTATTGGAGCGCGACGATGCGCGGGTGCTGGAGGCCTTTCGCCGCGGCGAGTTCGATTATGTCGAGGCCATGGGGGAAGTCAGCGAAGCGGATTTCTTCTGCGCCGTCAGCGAGCGGAAGATCTTGGACAAGCTGGCTGCGAGCTATCCCTCCCCGCGTCAGAAACACGATGTGCCCTTGTGGGTCTATATCGCCTGCGACTTGTCGATGCGTTTTCACGGTGAGCACCACTTCTATGCCTTTCCCCTCCTGGTTCGTTTGGGCAGCCTGAGCGAGGCGTTCGGTCCCGCCATGGGTCATAAGGTGGTCCACCCGCAAACGGGCAACGTCTCGCTGCGCTGCGAAGGCTTTAACCAGAAGAACGACTACGATCGCCAGACCCCTTGCGATCAAGACTATCTCCGCAAGCTGGCCCGAGACACCGAGGCAGAGAGGCTCGAGACCTGGTTCAATCGCGACGTGGTGGGGATCTTTAAACAGCACCACGCCTTCGACGGGGAGGGGATTTTCCTGGGCGATGCGACCTACCTGTTCGTACCCGACAATCCCCGCTACGAGAGCTCCTCGCGGCTGCTGTTTGACGAACACGACCATCCGGTCGAGGCGAAGAACTTAACGCCCGAAGAGCAGAAGCGTTACACCTGGCGGCGCTGTTACAAGCTGGTGAGTCTGTTGCACACCAATCGTGCCGGGGAGTTCTTTCTTTATGCGGGGCTGCGGGTTACGGAGGGCCGGGCGCACGAGGCCCCAGTGCTTTACGAGTTGGTGGAGGACTTTGTCCGCGATCACGGCCGGGGCGTGCTGAAGCGTTTGATTGTGGATCGCGGTTTTATAGACGGGGAGAAGATCGGACACTGCAAGCGGGATTTGGGCATCGAGGTGTTGATTCCGGCACGCACGGACATGGACATCTACCAGGACGTGGTGGGCCTGGCCGAAGGCGGCTTGTTAACCTTTCAAGCGGTGCCGGCTCCCGCGCCGACCAAAGGCGCGGCCCCGGTGCACCGACCGGAACGCATTCGGGAACGGGAAGAGGCACGGCAGCGCACGCTGGCCCGGCGGAAGGCGGCGGCGAAAGAGTCAGGGGTCCCGCCGGTGCGCAGCGAAGTGGCCGCCGTAGCTGATCTGAAGACCTTCACCACTTGCCCGGTGCCGATCCATGCCGTGGTCAATCGCGAAAGCGGGAACGAGGGCCATGCGGAGTACTGGGTGCTGCTGGATACGGCTCCCATCCCCGATGCCCTGCGCACGCGCCAGGAGTATGCGCTGCGCACCCGCATCGAGGAACGGCATCGGCAACTGAAGTGTTTTTCCGATCTCGAAAAGTTCTCTTCCCGCGCCTTCTCTTTGGTAGTCCATCAGGTGGTTTTCGTGCTGCTGCTGTATAGCCTGCTGCAGTGGTACTGGCAACGCCAGGGCCGTAGCGATCTGCCGCGCCAAACGCGCCCCCGAGCCTTGGCGCAGTTACGACCCACGCTGATCGTGATCTTGCTCTACTACCAGAACTACGTCGCGCGGCTCAGTCCGCTGGAGTATCAGGAAGTATTGCTGACGTTAGCGGAACCAGCCCGCCGGAAAATCCTGGCCAAGACCCGACGGCTCCGTCGCGGCCTCGCGCACCAACTCGATCACGCCCGCTCCCCGTAGGGTTCCTCGGTGAGGACAACAAGCCACATAGGATCCGTCCCCACTGGCCGCTGCCGGCCGTGGCAAGAGCCGTTCCTTGGCCCACACGGCGGCGTCAGAAGGAGACCCTTTCCTCGTTGTCGCCCCTCCTTCCCTGGATCAGCGTCATAGAAAACGTTCTTTCTGCAAACGGCTGCGCACTCAACCAACCCGATAGTCCGCGCGCTCCAACCCCGGTATTTCTAAGCCGTACTGTCTGAGTCGCAAGTTTGAACGAAGCCGCTAGCGCGGCGGACGCTTCGCGTGATACTATTTGGCAGGGCAACTGCGATGTCGCCGATCTACAGTCGTGTAGCAACATTGCCCCAATACGTAACACGATTCCGATTCAATACCCAATAAGCAATTGCCCTGCCAAAAAAGGCTTCCTTCAAACGGCTTTATCGAAAGCGCGCCGGACCACCGTGTTTAGGTACACTTCCTTCGTGGATGCGCGCTTCCGATAAAGCACTAACGTTTTTCGTTCCCAATCCGGTTTAGGTGGTGGGTCGGGCTGTTAGCAACACTTATCCAGAACTCCGATCCATCGCAGCAGTTTCTGAAATGCCAATTGTGACAGTATGCCCATCCTTGCGCTGCTTCAGTGAGCGACGAGATCTCTCTAATCGCGGGTGATTGCGTTGATCGTTTCCAAAAGTTCCTCTGGGGGTCCAGCTCTGGGGTAACCGTTGTACCAAAACTCGGAGACCTCTAGGTAGGGCACATTGCATGTGCATATCAGGGAGCACGCGCGACCCAAGTCGTGCTCGACGGTCCACGGCTCCGGCAAAGTGTGAATAAGTTCCAGACGCATCGTGTACCAATACGGGACTTCCCGACCATCCTGCGGCCGCCGCAATCGAGGCGGGGCGGGAAAGCCGAAGCACCAACAATACCTCGGCACGTGATCCGGCTTTTCATGTCGGATCGCGGCCATTGAACGCTCGCGAGAGTTCATAGGCTCTTCTCTCCTGGTAACTTCCAGAAAGCAGAGAAGCGGTAATTGCCATCTCACAGGGTTGTTCCTGCTGTCATGCGGCCAGTGCGTTCAGCGCCGCGAAGATTTCTTATCTTGTCATCAGCGCCTCCGTATACTCTGTGCTCAGAAGGCCTCAAACACGGAGTTTACTGATACGCTCCGTGTGCTCCGTGTTAAAGTTTGGCGGCACAGAGGGCGCAGAGGGTCGGTTTCTCTTGCGGCCGTGGGCGGCGCTGCGTCACATCTTCTAGTCCTGCCTTGCTATCTCGGCCCGCGCGAAATCGAACCACTCACAGCCGGTCATTGCTGCCAAGTTGCCGAGAGGCTGGCGCAGGTCCCCGTAGGCAGCCATCCAGTGATGCCCCAACCCTTCTTCTGCAATCCAGGACAGAAAGCAACGGTAGTCGGAGGGAAGCCGAACGCGCAGGGGGTTACCAGGGAAAACCATGTCAGTTTCCACGGCCTCCCCGTGCAAGGTTGCGAGGCGGTAGCCGGCGAGCGAAGGAACAACGTTGAGCAGTGTCACTGGCCCCGCCCGGGCGGGAAACAGGCAACAGAGCCCACGATTCATTAACCGTACGGGGCCGAGAATCACCTGGGAAGCACTGGCGGCCAAGGAGAATCCACCCGAGCCGCAATGCGAGAAGACGATGGCATTCTCAGCCGGGATGGGGTCCAGCAGGTCAGTGTTGTGCACAGGCTGCCCCGCCAACCGCGTCAGCATCAGCATTCCCAGGGCACCGTTGACGTCCCCCTCGCAGGCCACTGGGACACCTTCCTCGCCGAGCAGCGAGGCCGCCAAGCACACCTTCCCCATGAGGTGTGGATAGCACCCCACCGCGATGACGGATAGCCCCAGTTCGCCGACCATTTCTTTCAGGACGGTGTAGGCCTGCAATGACTCAATGCCGGCTTCCTCCGCGGCCGTGACTCGGCCCACTTCCGCCTTGAGCTTGCCCCAGCTCTCGGCGACCGACGCCGCCGGAATACGTGAGGCACGCTCCAAGAAAACCTGACTGTCTATACTTACCACGCGTGGTCCGAGGAGTTTCTTCAGGGCCAGTTCGTGTCCTGTAGTTTCGGTCATCCCTTGAACCCGATGGCCAAGGTAGCCGATTCGCGCCCGCCGCAGTTGGCGTCGCAGGGCGGCTGCCAAGGCGTAGTCCCGCGTCCGTTTTAACCCCTCTCCAGCCCCCACCTCTTCGAACAAGAAACAATAGGGCTTGCCGAGCTGCTTGAGTATGAAGCCCAACTGCTGCATACCGCACAGCGACCCCGTCTCTATGCCCGGTCGGGCCCAGGCAATCACCGGCACGTCGCATTCTTCCAGCAGATCCAGAACTAGGTAATCCTCGAACCAGCTAGCGGCCAGAACACAAACAGCATCTACGCGTTGCTCATAGAAGTACCGGCCAGCTTCAACCGCCGACTCCGGGTCCGTCAGGGGCCCCGGAGCGCGGTATGTTCCCAGTCGCTTGATCTTGCTCTCGGTGAATGCCCGTTGGAGCTGATCCAATAGGGCGGGCGCCTGATTTGCGCCCACCTCCAGCGGGCTGCAAGCCGTAGTGACTCCCAAACGGACGTAATCACTCGTGCCTTCTGTTGACATGCTAGCCTCCCGGCAAACAAGGGCGCCCGCGCGCCGCCCGCCGCTTGCATATGGAATACATTGTGACGGCACGCAGCTTTTGGGACTAAAGATGCTTCCGGACCACGCGGCAGAATTCGGCGGCGCGAGCATCCACCGCCTCGAACCCGTCCCGCATGGTCACTCCAAAGCCTGAGCTCAGCCCCCCGTCCGAAACCCCGATGCTGATATTGATCGCGCGCGCTAGCAGCGCATCCGTCTGCGGCAGCATCCCCTTCCAGTACTTCGGCTCCGGCCCCTTATAATGCGGACAACTGAACGGGCAACCCTCCGCCGTCACCGTCCGCTTCTCCAATATCTGCTCCATGTTGGAGTAGACATGCCAGCCCGAATCCGCCACTACTTTCGTGCCCAGCTCCTTGGCAACGCACCGCGCAATCTCCTCGCTGGGGAAGAACACCGTCAGCAAGGTGGCGCATTCGCCTTCGGGGTCAGTAATCTCCCGAAACTCCAACCCGGGCAACTCCGCCAGAGCTTCTTTGAAGCGCCGCTTGTTGGCATGCAGGTGCCTTGTGATGGTATCCAGCCTCCGCAACTGCGCCAGCAGCACCGCCGCCTGAAGCTCCGTCATCCGGAAATCCAGACCCACGAACGGCCGCCGGCCCACTTCCACCCCCGTGCGCAGCGGCGCGTGCCCTTGATCGTGAATGCCAAAAAAACGCCGATACGCGGCCTCATCGCGCGTAACCACCATGCCGCCGTCGCCCGCCGTGATCGTCTTGAAGATGTTGAAGCTATACGTGCCCGCGTCGCCGATCGAACCCACCGCCCGGCCCTTGTAGCGCGCCCCAAACGCTTGCGCGCAGTCCTCGATCAGCAGCAGCTTGTGCTTGTCGGCGATGGCCTTCAGTTCGTCCAGCCGCGCTGGGTTGCCTAGCATATGAACGACCATGATTGCCTTGGTGCGCGGTGTGGTCTTGCGCCGCACGTCGGCGGGATCCAGATTAAGGCTGCGGTCCACTTCCGCCAGCACCGGGATCGCCCGCGCATAGATGATCGATGACATGCTGGCGATGAACGTGTACCCCGGCACAATGACTTCGTCGCCCGGCCCCACCCCCAAGCCGCTCAAGGCCACCAGCAGCGCCGTCGTGCCTGAATTCACGGCCACGGCGTACGGTAGGCCCGCTAGCTGGGCGACGGCCTGCTCCAGCTTGTACACCTTGGCCTTGAAGGCGGGATCCTCCGCACTCCCGTAACGAAACAGATACCCCCCCTCCAGAACTTCCAGCAGTTCCTGCTTCTCCTCCTCGCCAATCAGTTCCATCCCCGGACCTGGCATCGTCGTGCCTCCTCGTTAAGATATTCTGTTCTTGGCGTCTATCTGATGAACAGCGATCGCGTCCAGAACCGAAGGATAATCGGTTTCGCCGCGGAAGACTTCATGCCGGCCGGAAACAGCGGCCGAGTGGAAGTGGGCGATCACATCGATGTTACGCTCGATGTGCTTGACCATATCCCCTTCCATAATCCGCATGTGGTAGCAGTCGAAAAGCATGCGCAGACGCTGGGAGCCAAGACGGCGGCAGATCTCGGCGCCTCGGTCGCTGTTCGTAAGCCAGTGATTGGGGTGATCATACCTATCCGGAACTTCCGTTTTGACTTCCCCGTCCACCGATAGCAGACCCCTAACCGCGTCTCAACGCGCGGGCCCGTCGGGTTCTGAGCGTTCAGTAGCTCCAGCGCCAACTGAAGGGGCCACTTTCACCACTCCGGAGGATGGCGAAGCCCGATACCACCTCTCTTTCGCTCGATTCCTTCGGCACTTCTCAGTCGGCTTCAAATTCGTCACCAACGACCTCGAAGGCTACCGCAACGGTTCGCTTAACACCCACCTGGTCAACCTCAAGAAGTAGCGTCGAGAAGTTCACTAGTCGAGCGGTACTTCTTTGAGCACATCATCCCAGTGCTCGACGGTCAGTTCCCAGCGGTGCTTTTCCTCGCGTGCGTGCTCTTCCCGGTCGGAGTATAGGACGGAGGTGACAGCGTCTTCGCGGGGCCCCGCCTGCTGGAGGGCGGTCCAGTCGCGCCACACCATCACCACCTTGTAATCCCATGCGGGGCTGACGGCATGGAAGCGCCGCTCGTATAGCTTCTCGCTCAGGATCAGACCGTCCTTGGCCAATTCTTTCAGGATCGGGTGGTGATTCTTCCGGTAGAGCGCGAGCCATTCGGCCGCGCCGCCCGGGATCAGCTTGTAGTAATACTCGATGGTGATGGGTTTGTTTTGCAGGGGATTCGAGGATTGCTGCCCCCCCTCCGACGCCGCCAGAAATGAGCCGAAGTTGGAAAGCGAGAAGCTGGCAAGCGGAAAAAACTTGAGCCCGGCATATGGCAGGTTTGCAACCCTCCGGTCAATCGGGTAGGTGAAATCAGAAAGAGCTTTGTCATTCTCGCCCATTAGTGCAGAGGCAAGACCGCGCCCCACGTGAGCTTGCAGCCTGTATCCGTCGTTTCCCGAAGCGCGAATCACTTGGGAGCATTTGGCGACAGCCTCGGCGTACTGTTTCTGCTCAATCAGCTCTTGTACCTCTGCCAACCGATCCTTCTCTTCGCCAATTGCCGGGGTCGCGCAACCAATTGCGAGTCCGAACAGAACGAGCATGAGACAGACTGTGCCGATGCGGTACGAGTTCATACTGGACCTCCTGCCTTCTGCATATGCACGATTTCCCTTTTGACTTGCTGGCCGCCCCGGATTATGTATCCAAGCGGCCTTCCCTGTTGTGGCGGATAGCTGAAACCGCAATTTGCGATTTCACCTTTACGTCTCGGCAAAATCAAACGCTTGCTGCCGTATCGGTTCAACCCCAAATCACCTTGGCCTCTTTTGGGTGGCTTCGGGGCTCGTTTTGGCCATTACGTTCACTTTTCTGTTCTGTTTCTCGCCTCCAACTTGCCTCGTTGTTAACACCTGTCCCCCTGGATGATTTCTGTGCGCTAGATTTCCCTTGTCCTGGTCCGCTAGCCGTCCGGCAGCGGCACCGCCGCGATCATTCTCAGTATGCCGCCGAACAGCCTCCGACTCAGGTGCCCTTCGGCCAGCAAAAGCCAGTAACACCGCGCATGCTTCACCAGTCCCCCGCCAGCTTGTAGCCGTGCCTCACTCTCCTCTGAGAGCTGCATCTTGCGTTGGGCACCGCAACTTCGACGTGTAGTCCCGATACGCCGGAAAACCCGGGATCGAGGTGGCCATTTTAACCGCTCGCTGGATAGCGGTGGCGACGACTTGGGCTGCCAGCACCCCCACAAACATGACATCCACATCGAGGTCGGTTTTTCGAGTTGATACTGCGAACAACTGATCCCCGTCTTCCGGACTGTGATACGGACTGATGACTCTGGCCGCGCCCGTGTTAGCCATCATGGCAATTCGGGCCAGCTCGGCTTTATTGAAGGACGCATTGGTGGCGACCACCCCGATTGTCGTGTGGTGCATCTCGACGGGCTTCTTGCGAACACCTTTTCGGATCATGTTCTGCTTGAGCGCCTCTGCGAGGTTAACAAACCCCTTCCCATCCTCGCGCCGGCACCCGGCGAGGACGTTGCCACGTGGCCAATCCACAATATCACCCGTAGCGTTCACCACCATCAAGGCTCCGATGACCAACTCTCCCACCCGGAGGCTGGCTGTCCCGACGCCGGATTTCTTCGCGAGGCTATTGCCGTATGAAGCTGCCCCCACGGTGGCACCGGCACCCGCGCCCATGCACCCTTCTTCCACGGCTCACGAGGGGGCTGCCAGGCAGGCCTTGTAGGCGCTTTCCGCGTCGGGGCGAACGGTCCTGTCGCCCACACGGAGGTCATCCAGAATGGCCCCGATCACGATGGGCATGACCATCTTCGGTCTGCCCGGCCACCAATGCTCACCGAGGTTACGCTCCTCCAGATACCGCATGGCGCCCAGTGGCGCGCCGAGTCCGTAGGAACTACCACCCGCAAACACGATGGCCCAGATGGTCTGGATCATGCTGGTCGGTTGAAGCATGACCGCCTGCAAGTCGCCAGGTCCCGAACCATCGTAGTCGACGCCCCCGGTGGCGCCATCCTCAAAGAGTACGACAGTGCAGCCGGTCGGCCGCTGAGAATATGTAAAGTGCCCAACTTTCACGCCCGGAACGTTCGTGATGTACCCGTCGGTGCCGGGTCCGTCTCGGCCTTGCTCCGCAGCTTGGGACGTGGGCTGGCCACCGATCCAATCAAACCCAGTCCGAATTCCCTGCGGGTGGTCCCTGACATGGCTCGTTTTTCCCTTCAATCACTTTCCATTTTCGGCTTCAGTTCCCTTTGCATATTCCGGCTTTCCTGGGGACCTCGGAAGGCAACAGGAAACAAACCGTTTGCCTGTGGATTTCAAGCCAGGACTTCTGATTTGGCATCCTGGGCCACAGCAGTACTCACCCGGTCCGCTCGCTATCCTGGCCCGATGGGGTTAGGCAGTCCCCGTCTTGGAGGAAATGGGGGGAGCTGTGTCACGCTCGGCCTCTTCCTCTGGGGGACGCACCCCATTCGTCATGGAAATACTCCCACTTACTTCCCTGCATCGGGCGGCTAGAACTATTTCCCTTGTCATAAGGACTGCCCCCAAGGCCGCTGACTCTTCTCCAAGTTGAGAGACACTGATCTCAAGTTTCTCTACCGCTTGGGGGAGGGCCCGGTGGCGAAGATTATAGAGGAGAGGGCTTAGGAATAATTCGCTCGCCGCTTGGGGCACCCTTCCCCCCAAGATGATTTTTCGGGGATTCAGCAAATTGACAATGCCGGCAAGAGCAGTTCCCAGGTGCATTCCTGCTTCCGTTATGACCCTCTCTGCCAATCGATCGTGCCCTTGGGCTGCTACCACGATTTTTTCTACGTTAAGCCCATCGAGGTGGTCATGGAATTCGCTGCCAAGACTCGAGTCTACTCCGTGCCCCAGTTCAGCACGGACCCTTCCGACGATGGCGGACGCCGAGGAGTAAAGCTCCAGACAACCTCGGTTTCCGCAGGTGCATAGGTTCCCATTCTCCTCGACCGTCATATGTCCAAACTCCCCAGCCAAGCCGTCGGCGCCCTCGTAAAGATGCCCATCAACAAATATGGCGCAACCGATGCCCATTCCAATAGTTACAAATACGAATTGGGGCAGATCTTTTCCCAGACCGAATGTTTGTTCTGCTTTGGCCATGGAGCGCACACTGTCTTCGATCAACGTGGGAAGCCCGTAGGCCTCCTCTAGGATCCCTTTGAGGGGAACGTCATTCCAGCCGCTAACTTTGGGCCAGAAGAGTACCTTCCCAGCCTGATGGTCAATCACCCCGGAATGTGAAATTCCAATCGCGGCAATCTCAGGGTACTGTGGGAGGGCGCGCTTAAGCTCCACATGAACCAGCCTGAGTAAATGATCCTTCCCTTTGGAAGCTTCTGAGGGAAGGCAACGGTGGCTCAGGACCTTGCCAGCGAAATCAGCTACGACGAGGCGAAGGTTAGCCGTACCCATGTCGATTCCCACCAGTTGAGCAAGGCATGGGTTCAGCTCGAAAAGTACCCGGCGCCGGCCGCCGCCGGATGGGGCGTATCCTCGCTCTACCACGAATCCCCGGTTTTGGGCCTCACGAACGATAGCCCCGACGTAGCTTTGCGCAAACCTCGTTTGCTGGGCTATTTCGACGCGAGATATGGGCCCGCGTCGGCAGATCAGCTTAAGTACATCGCAAATGTCACCGGTGCGCATGCAAAGCCCCCGATGCGACTAAGCCCCGTCCGGGCTTGAATCCGCAGCAGACCTGGCTAAATTACCACGGGCGCGGAGAAAAGTCAACTTACATCACGTGCGCATTAATGATCGGATCAATTCGGGTGAAATATCCATGGTTAAGGCACTCCCGCGCGTACGGACACAATCTGAGCGAGCAAGGGCGCAGGCAATTACTTGGAACAACAAAGTCCTTGCCAACAAAGGCGGCCTTGCACTAGCGTGTTAGTCCACTTACATCACATGCGAATTAATGAGCCAATTAATTCGGCTGAAAAATGCATGGTTAAGGCACTCGCACGCGTACTAACACAATCCGCGCAGGGAAAAGCGAAGGTAATTACTTGGAACAAAAAAGTTCTTGACAACGACCGCGCCATTGCGGTAGCGTACTGGGCGATATGTGTTGGTAGGCTCCCGGTGGATTGCCGGATTCGGTGTAGTCAATGAGGAGGTATCCCACGAGGGGAGTTTCTTGGCTGCTCCCCGTTAAGGGTGGCGAAATACCGCCCTCGCTATCGGATATCATGGTTAATGAGTCAGACGAAGAGTTGGAGGGTTGGGGACTCTGGTTTGCGCGCTAGCCGGGCTGATACAGGTGGGGCCTTGGTCGGTACCGCTTGGCAAGACTGATTGTGTGATCTGCGTCGGATCTTGGGAACTTCAGGAAAAGGAGAACGCGAAGATGGGTTAAACAGAAACAGCGGATGGTAGCAGACCGACCCGAAATACCCGCTGTAAGCGCTCGGTTCCTGTTCTCGATATTGCAAACCCTTGCAGATACGTCACCTTTTCCGGTGCGGGTCATCCCCGCTGCCTGAATCTCAGATCGACCTTCGA
>JBEKME010000003.1:0-163813 GCA_050008675.1 Terriglobia bacterium | reverse complement strand
CTGACAGTCGTCGCACCGAGCAGACGTTCCTGAGCCACACATATCGCTGGCTGAAACCCGGTGGCGTACTGCTATTCGTTATCCCTGGCGACCGGCTGGCCGAGTGTAGTCAGATTCTCTCTACGCATTTCCGTGACGTCCGGGTTTACAGCCTCGAAGCACCCGAGTGTGTACGCTATAAGCAGGTGGTGGTGATGGGAGCACGACGGAGCCGACGTGAGAAAGAGCGCCTTACGGACAGCGATATCACCCGGGCACGACTTTACTATGCCAGCCTAGCCAGGAACCCCTCCCAAATCCCAGCCCTGCCTTCTGAGCCCGAAGCGCGGTACGACGTGCCCGTGAGCGGACCAGCTCACCTGGTCTGCCGTGGCCTGCCCCTGGATGAGATCGAGGACCTGTTGCCGCAGTCAGCGGCGTATCGACAGGCGGGACGCATTCTCTTTGCTGAGCCAGTGTCTGCCACAGGCCGGCCCCTCACACCCTTGCACGCAGGGCACGTCGGGCTCCTGGCTTGCTCAGGGCTTTTGAACGGTATCTTTGGATCTGGAGATCAGCGCCATATCACCTTCTGGCAGGCTGTCAAAGTGGTGGACAAGACAGAGGAAGAAGAGGATGGCGTAATCACAGTGAGAGAAAAGGAAAGATTCTCGAACGAGTTGACGGTCGTCTTCAGCACTGGTCAAGTCGCAATACTGAAGTAGTCCTGCCTGTCTCACTTTAGCTCCCCCAACAGCCAAATCTGACGAATCCCAAGAGGACAACCCTCATGAAGAATGCCCACGAGCGCTTCGGCGTCCTGGAATACACGAAGCGAATGAAGGACACGACCACGCGAATTAGGGTGCGGCTGGATCGATTTATTGGAGAGATCGAACACGACCAGAACGGCAAGGCCCACCTCATATCTGTCTTGGGTGGTGACTCCGACGTTGGCGCCATCTGGGCAGCCGTCATCGAGCAGAACCTCTTTACCGTGGAAGCTCCGGGGATTGATTCAATCACTGTCAGCCTCGGTGAAGGCGCGCAGTGCTTCCGGGGAACAATTAATATTGCCGGACGCAGACCCGTCAGGCACCTGGTTGCCATCTCGACGGAACTGGCCAAGACACGTCCAGGGGCTGACCCACAAGGCAGGCGAACCATCCTGTGTGATAACGACCCGACGTTTGTGCTTTACCGCATCGCGCAGCGGTATGGATTGCCCGTCGTGCCGGAGTGGGCGACTTGGTTCATCCAGAAACTCACCCGGCATAGGATGATCCAAGCCATCGTGGGCTTGGGATGCTCTCCGGTGCTGGTCAGAGGGTCGAAGAAAGTGTTCCTGAAATGGATGGGCAGGGGACTAAGGCAGAAGAGGATCACGTTTCCCGAAAGCAGTGGGCCCGTCCACTGGAGCTTTGGCACCAACTTCTTCCGGACGGGCGAGATTAGACCGGAAGACGACAGCCCCCAGGAAGCGTGCAGCGAAATTCCCACCTTGCCCGCCACACAGGAAGGAGAATCATGCGTATCTTATTGAAGGTTACCAGCAACAACGAGTATTGCGATGGAGGGTGTGAATTCGCCCTTGTGGATTTGACGCCGGAACTTGCTGCATTGGCCCTGGGACGGGTCGCCACACTCAGAGAACAAAAGAACCTCGACCCGGATATCATCGCGACGTATTACTGGGCCCACTTCGCGGAATACTTCTCTCCCTGGGAAGATCTTGCCAGCTCTGGAAAGGAAGTTGAAGGCACCAGGGTGACGCTGGAGGCCATGCTGGATGAGCTTCCAATTGAAGAGAAGGAAACAGTCTGCCTTCCTGAGAGCTTGCAGGGGTCACCTGACCAGATCGCCGCCGTAGAGTGTGAACAAATGATTGTGCGTGAAGGATCCATCGCGTTCATGGCTATTCCGAAACATGCCAGCTATTACGTCCAGACGACAGAGATACAACTCGCCATGCTCGAAGCAGCAACTACCAGCGCTTCGACCACGCAAGCCTGACCCACGAAGAATCACCCGCCTGTTGGTACCGCAACGAGCCCGCAAGGACTATCTTTAATCACTGAATAGGAATTACCGAGGGTTTGACATGGATACTGGTGCTTGGTTACGTAAGAAAGTGGCACAATGCGGTGGCTGTCTTCCTGAGCCTGAGCGAAGGTTCTCCCTTTGAGAGCACTCCATCCAAACGAGGTGCTTCGCTCCGCGATACACCGCTCAGCATGGCAGGCTTTCTCAGACACCGCCCCCTCCCGGGGGTTTCGGAATCGATTCCTCGGTTCCCACAGCCTCGGCTATCCCGCCGGAACCGGCAGCCCCGCTATCCGCCCCAGCATGCTGGCAAACAACCGCCTCGTGAGATGGCTCTCTGCCCAGAGCAACCAGTAATGCTTTATTTACTATTCCCTGCACCTATCGCAATTCTCGGCTGCTCTCAAATGATTGATCGCACGGCGTGTTGATTCCATGGCCTCCCTCTTTTTGCCGCAAAAATCGTGGCGGGCTTCTTCCATGTCATGCATGGCTACTTCGAGAGCATGGACGGCCTCATGGATGGCTGGACAACGACGCGGCATCGGAACGGCCAAGGCTGCCGGCACCGGGGCGGCTAAAGCTGGAGCCTCACCAACGGAATGCCCCCTCGGGACTCCGGTCAGCATCCCCAAACCAAACGCGGTGAGTAAGGTAATGACGGCCAGAATGGTTCGTTTCATCTTCCCTCCCAGACTAAGAGTTTGTACTACCTGTTGACTTCTGGGCACCCATCTTAAGGAAATAATGACCTTTTTGCAAGGCAAGCCGCTTCTTGTGTCGCAGCGAAGCAAGAAGATCCTCTTCCGGCAAAGTAAGAAGTTCCTGTAGGAATGCGGCAAACTGGCCGGATGGATAAACAGGTTTAGTCGTTGCACTCAAAGCGAAAGGAGGAGACTTTGCCTCTGCTGGAAAATATCGCCGACTACTTGCGTGCCCATGCCCAAGAGTTAGGGGACCGAATCCTTGAATCCTACCCGCCCCTGCACTCCATCGACGACCCACCGTCACCAATTATTGGCAATCTCCTTCGGAAGCCCTACCCTGCCCAGACCATCGCCATCATGGGCCTGGTCCGGCGCTGGCAGCAGGCCCACGCAGGAGCGGTGATTGCCGAGTGCGGTACGGGCAAGACGCTGATCTCGCTGGCTGCCGTTCAAACCCACGCTGAGGACCGGCCCTTTACGGCTCTCGCAATGGTCCCACCTCAATTGGTGGAGAAGTGGTGCCGGGAAGCAATCCTCACACTGCCGCGTGTACGCGTATTCATCATCGACGGTCTGCGCACCCCGACCAACTCCAAGGGCCATCACGGCGTGAACGAAGTCAAGCTGCGAAACAAACGCATTGTGCGCGAGGGATTGCGGACCAGCTTGAGTGAACTGCGCCTGCGCAAGACCTCACCCTCGGCACGCAAGCGCTGGGATTCGCTTTGTCCTTCTCCGGCACTGTTCGTTGTCGGCCGGGATCGCGCAAAGCTCGGGTATTTCTGGCGGCAGGCCTACCAGGTCGCCCACTGCGGCCGTTATCAGGGCAGCGTGGTCAATCCCGACAGTGGGGCTCCGGTCTACCTTGGAGAAGATGGCGAGCGTCTGCTGGCGATGGATTTCAAGAAGGTGAAGCTGAGCGAAATGCTGGGCCAAGGTGATGAAACCAATCATGCACGCCGGCCACTCTACAGTGCGCTTTGGGAAGCAGATGGGAAGAAGATTCGACGCTTTGCCCCGGTTGACTTCATCGGCCGGTACATGGACGGGTTTTTCGATTACGCCATTGCTGACGAAGTTCACGAGCTGAAGGGAGGAGATACGGCACAGGGCAATGCCCTTGGTACCCTGGCCTCGTCCGCCCGCCACATTGCGGTGCTCACCGGCACGCTGCTTGGCGGCTACGCAGACGAACTCTTCAATATTCTGTTTCGTCTTGAATCCTCCAGAATGCTGGAAGAGGGCTTGGAATACGGGGAAGCCGGCGTTCGGGCCTTTACCGAAGCTTACGGCCTGCTGGAGAAGATCACGGTAATTGAGCCCGCCGACAACGCCTGTTCCGAGGCGCGCGTCACCACCCGACTCCGCCATCGGCCGGGAGCCTCACCCCTGCTGTTTGGCCGCTTCCTGATGAGCCTGGGTGCCTTCGTGTCGCTGGAGGACATCTCCGATGCTCTCCCTCCTTACCATGAAGAAGTTGTCAGCGTGGAGATGGATCAGCCGTTGCAGAAGGCTTACGAGGACCTCGAACAGGACATCAAGAAGGCCCTGCGCGAGCATCGAGGCAACCAGTCGGTCGCGAGCGTCGCCTTGAATGCTCTCCTCGCTTATCCTGACCGGCCTTTCGGTTTCGGGGACCTGATAGGGCGAGAGTTCGATCCTGAGACCCAACGTCGCGAACCATTCTTGATCGCAGCGACCCGAGACCTGGATCAGAACCTTGTCTACGCCAAGGAACGGCGGCTGGTTGAAGAAATCAAATCTTCGCTTGAGCGCGGCAGGAAGGTGCAGGTCTACGCGGTCTATACGCAGAAGCGGGACGTGACGCGGCGCCTGGAGAGCATCCTGGCGAAAGAAGGGATCCGGGTAGCTGTGCTCACGACCCAGGTTGCGCCGGAAGAGCGTGAAGCGTGGTATGAGCGTCAGCTGCGGGCCGGTGTGCAGGTTGTGATCGGGCACCCGCGTTTGGTTCAGACGGGACTCGACCTCTGGTCATTTCCAGATATTTTCTTCTACGAAACCGGCTGTTCCATCTACACCCTGCGACAGGCCAGTCGGCGCTCGTGGAGGATTGGACAGTGGTCGAACGTCAACGTCAAGTTCTTCTACTACGCCGGCACCATGCAGGAAGCGTGTTTGAGGCTAATGGGGAAGAAGCTGTTAGTTTCGCTGGCGATGGAAGGGAAGTTCGCAACTGACGGCCTGCAAGCGATCGAGGAAGGCGATGACATCCTGATGGCGATGGCGCGGGAACTGGTGACGGAGAAAGGTATTGGCGAATCCGCCGATGCTGTGTGGAAGCAGTTGCAAAGGCAGCAGGCGGAAGTATTCGGAGTTCGGGCCGTGGAGACATCACCATCGGAAATGGAGGCAGAACCTCCGGAGAGGGGTGTACCAGAAGTCATCATTCCGCCACCAGCACCAATCCCCATAGTGGTGACACAACTCCTGATGTTCGGTGGGATACTTGAAAGCATACCCAGGCGTAAAGCCTCGCGCAGGCCATCGAGTGCCGCCATGACGTCAGATCAACTGGGATTGTTCCAGAGCTAAGGGTCAGGCGAGCCGCGCCCGGCAGCAGTCTCTTACTAGCGAAAGTACGCCGCCACTCAGCCAGAACCGGGAATTCCCCCCGGCGGAATGGGAGATAAACATATGGTGAGATCACCGGCCGAATCCCATCTGGCGCTGTAACTCTCCCTTTAGCCAACATCGCCCTGAGCAACTCTGGTATCTCTTAGGGGCACTGCAGGTCGTATTTGTCTATCAGCGAGAGTATTTCGTTGGCTCGGCCCGCGAGCAACATCTTCCTCAGGCCCTGATTTACGGCCTCAGAGAATTCCCTGGCGCTGCGACCATTCTGGTCAAATCACAGCACCTTTAGTTGATAACGGAGCTGCGCCACAGATCCCGTTCAGTTGGACGAGTTTTAGTGCGCATCGCTTTCGCTATCAACGCTCGCCCCCAAGCCAACGCTTGGGTGCTCAACCCGCGACAGCACTTCTTCGGCTTCGCCGGGAGACATGAACCGGTAGCCGATTTTAACCGCTTCCCACTCTGGCGCACCTAACTGTTTCTTCAAAGCTGCAAGATCATTGGCGCGCTCCTCTACAGTAAGTGGACGCTCCAGGATGCGACCGCGTCCAGTAGAAAACATTGACTTCAACGTGCCATCAGGTTCGAACATGCAATTGGTGATGTCTAGGCCGCCCACGAACTTCAAAGCATGCAGGCGCGCGGCAAGTTTTCCGTATTCCTGACAAGCATTCAGCCGAGGTGAAGTTAGCGGCTTCAACCGCATCCTTTCCCGCTCAATGCGATTTCTGCGCTTAAGCCGGTCGAACAACCACATTGGTTCCTCCGGTATGCCTAGCGCTGACTTTTGCGGGCGATGCTCGCTGCGGCGCGGGCCTCATCGCCCGCTCTTTCAATAACTGAACCAGTGCCGATGGATTCTATCGCAGTTTATGGTACAGCTCAGGTCGCCCTGGGTCAACGGATACCGCCCATCTAAGCGTTGTGGGAGGAGCCTGTGGCTTAGCGGGCTTGTGCCTGGTCCATGTCCTTGGCGGCCCCAAAAACGTTATGCCCTTACGATTCGCCCACGCCGGTGATTTCCCCCTCGATGAAGACCGCTATTTCGCCGACACCGCTCAGTGCTTGCAATGGTTTGTCGCAGATGCCATCCGGGCCAGCGTTGACCTCTTTGTGATCAACGGCGACCTCACGACCTACAAGGCAACAATTAAGGAACGGAACCTCTGGGTCGACAGGCTGGTTGAAATGGCCAACCACGCTCCAGTGATTCTGGTCGCAGGAAATCATGGGGCAGAGCTTGAGGGCGATTTATATGTGTTTTGTCGAGCTCGTGGCAAGCACCCGATATACCTTTGCACTGAGCCGAAGTTCATTGAGCTGGGTGATGTAGCTGTCGCGGTCTTCCCGTATCCCCACAAAGCTGTGATGGCTGGCAACGAGCACAGTCTAGGTGAGACCTTCGTCCGGCAACTGGATGAGTTCAACCGGCGATTCGAGCAGCGGCCCGGAAGCTACAAGCTGTTCTTTGGGCATTTCGGGGTAGCTGGCGCCAGGGTGAGCAGTGGTCAGCCACTGGTCGGGCGATGCGCGGAGTATCCCCTTGACCCGCTGCGTGGTTTGAAGGCCCAGTATGTCGGGCTCAGTCACGTTCATCTCCGTCAGCAGCTCGCCCCGCGCACCTGGTACGCCGGGTCACTCTCGCGCTGCGATTACAGCGAGGTTGAAGACAAAGGCTACCACCTGGTGACACTGAATGCTCCCTATCTCCACCCGGACATGTCGGACCTGGACATTGAGTTCAGGATGTCACCCACCCGCCGGATGGTTGAGCTTCACGCCGTCTACGAGGACGGAGAGCTACGACTACCCGGCAACTTGGATCCACTCACCTTGAAAGACTCTCGGGTGAAAGTTGTGGTGACGGTCCCCAACGGACCAGATCGCATGCTGAGCCGCGAGCAGCAGGACAATCTCAGGGAGAAATTGCTGGCTGCCAATCCCGCTGAATTGAAAGTGAAGATCGAGCACGATGCAGACCTTCCGGCAGAGCCTGCTCCGATCGCTGCTGCTCGCTCCGCCGAGGAGAAGCTTCGTGCCTACTGGACCATGAAAGGCACCCCACCGGCAGATCGCCAGGAGCGGCTGCTGGCCAAGCTGGCGGAAGTCGAGAAAGCAGTTCTCTTCAGTCAAGAAAGCTGAACAACCGGTAGTGAGTCAGTTTGAATTTCGGTTACGTCTGTTCATGACCAGCCCGAAGACTACGCCAAAGGCTACTCCGATGGCGACCCAGACAGGGATGTTATGTAGCGCCACTCCGAGCCCGGCTCCCACACTGACGCCAATGGCCGCTCCCACGCCCATGTAGTTCTTCTTCTTCATTACGCTCTCCCCTTACTCTAATTATACCCGGTGTCGTAGAGTTGTAAACTATATCAACCCCAAAAAAGCGCTGCGGGGGCAGGCAAGGTAATTGCCAAACTTCCTCACTCCAAATTCAAACAAGGACACTACGGGACACCCCATTCTTATATACCCACCCTAACGTTGACCACCCCTGGGAGGACACACCATGCGATTGCATAACCTGCGGCTGCGGGGAATCACTGAGGCATTCCCAAATGAAGTCTGCGTCGACTTCGATAGTCTGGGTGAGGGGCTGATCGCCATTGTGGGCGAGAACGGAGCCGGCAAGTCCACGCTGATCGGTTCGGTCTTCGCGGCTCTATTTCGCCAACTGCCCGGCCAGAAGCGCTCGCTCTATGACTTCGCCACCCATCCCCAGCCGGAAATCGACCTCACGTTCAGTGTCAATGGCGCCCACTACCGGTCGCTCCTCAAGATTGATCCCAAATCGCGTCAGATGGAAAGTTATCTCTTCAACGGGGAGGGGAAACCGCTGACCAACGGCAAGAAAGAGCCCTTTGAGGAGCTTGTCCGCAAATTCGCCGGTACGCCCGACTTCTTCCTCAGCAGCATCTTCTCCAGCCAGAAGCGCACGGGCAACTTCCTCTCGCTTGAAAGGAGCGAGCGGAAGGAGCTGTTCATCCGAGAGTTGCTCGGGCTGGATCGGCTAAGACTGATTGCGGCTGAAGCCAAAGACAAAGGCGAGGAAGTGGCAAGGACCACGCTTGGCCTGGATGGCCAAGCGAAAAGCCTGAAGGAACTGGTTGAGGCCGTAGTTGAAAATCCCGCACAAGCTCAGGCCCAGCTCGCAGATGTTTCATACCGTCTTGAAACCCTGGAAGCCGAGAAGCGTGTGGCACAACAACGACTGTTGGAGCTTCAGGCAGCGGAGGCCAGTCGGAAGCCGCTCCTGGCCGAGGTTGAGACTCTGAGACAGCGCCTGCGTAAGACTGACGCCGAGATCACAGAAACCAAACGCCAGATAGGGAGGGATGAGAGCCTTCTGACGGGAAAGAAGGACCTCGCCGATTTGACGGAACGAGGCGCCACACTTGCTACCCGCATCGACGAACTCCATCGGCAGATCCGGGAGATTCAGAGCCTGGAGACAACCAATCGTGAGGCTGAACGCACGGTCCAGGTTCTGGATCCTGCCACCTGTTTTTCATTTCCCACCCACAATCTATCTCCTTTGTTTTCAGCAACATTCTCGCCTTATGCTAATATCTCCTTTGTTTTCATATACATTCCCGCTTCTGTGCAGAGTCTTCCACAGTCGTCCTTTGTTTTCAGCAACGTTCCCGCGTCGTTCGGTCAGAAAAGGAAATTCTCTTCAAGGTTGGTGGGGTTTCTTGGGCGACAGGACGAATTGAGCGAGTGATGCTGGCACGCGCTGGCGGCGGACAGGCCTTCGGCCCCCAGCCCCTACCCACCAGCACCTCTTTTTGGTTCCCCACCTCCCTATCCAGTAGGCAGTCGGCAGTAAGCAGAAGGCAGAAGGCAGAAAACAGAAAGCAGATGCTCTTCATTCTGGCTCCTGGCTCCTGAATCCTGAATCCTGCTCTTCCCCACCTACCACCTACGCCCATAGGCGTTAAGATAAGGACCATTTCCATCGTTCCGACACCATTCCCGTCCCGCGAAGCGGGACACCGTGAATAGTCCCGCCACGCGGGATGAATCCTACGGAAAGAGAAGCCCAGAAAGCATTTCGGCCCCGGAGGGGTCCCGCGCCTGCGGGATCAACCCCGTTGGGGTTGCCTAAATCTGTGCGGTCCCGTTATCCGCAGCTTAAAACCCGTCGGCTGACGGACTATTCACCGTTGGCCCCTGCCGGGGCCATTTGAACACGGCTTATCTTAACGC
Source organism: Terriglobia bacterium (assembly GCA_050008675.1). Taxonomy (GTDB): domain Bacteria; phylum Acidobacteriota; class Terriglobia; order UBA7540; family UBA7540; genus CAVROP01. The sequence continues at coordinate 154,277 of JBEKME010000003.1, read as the reverse complement.
CTATGCCCCCTATCCCCTACGATCTACCTTCTTTGTTTTCAATAACATTCCCGCGTCGTTCGGCCAAAAAAGGAAATTCTCTTCAAGGTTGGTGGGGTTTCTTGGGCGGCAGGGCAAATTGAGCGAGTGATGCTGGCACGCGCCGGCGGCGGGCAGGCCTTCGTCCCCCAGTCCCAAGCCCCTAGCCCCTGTCTTTTAATTCCCCACCTCCCTAGAATCCAGTAGGCAGTCGGCAGTAAGCAGAAAGCAGATAACAGAAAGCAGACGCTCTTCATTCTGACTCCTGGCTCCTGAATCCTGAATCCTGTTCTTCCCCACCTACCACCTGCCACCGGAGTAGGCAGTCGGTGGCGGGCAGACACTCCCCATCCTCACGCCTGACTTCTGACTCCTGGCACCTGACACCTGACACCTGACACCTGACACCTGCCATACGCTAGTACTGTAGCCAATTGGCTGGAGTTTGTCAAGTCTAAACTGTTAAGCCCGTTTTTTCTCTACCTCGGACCTTTCCAGGTGCGGCGTGAAGGGTGGCATGCACCGCTCGCCTCCGGGGCGTCTCGTGGTTCCTTTGGGTATGCTCCCACGCTTATGAAGGATCGGGCGGACGGCAAGGGGATGGTTGACGATTTTGATGTCGAGGTCCGCAACAAAAATATGGACCGTACTTACCTCGTGGATGAGCTTTCGGGCGGGCAGTTCGTTCTCGTAAACGAAGCCGTCAACCTGGGCATCGCCATCTACAACATGCGGCAGGGCGAAGGCATTCGCTACGAGACCTTGTTCAGGGACGAAACCGTGGGAGCGTTGGATGCTGTCAAAGGCAAGGAGTACGTGCGCATGCTCCGCCGGGCTGTGGATCTTGGGGGATTTCACCAGGTCATGTTTATCTGCCACTCGCCAATGGTTTGGGAACTGGTGGACGACATCATTTCCGTCGGCGGTGGCTGTCTGGTGATGGACGACCGGGAAGCGGCTGTTACCACTGAATCCCCCAAGCCGACGCGCCCCTCAGATAAGGGCCTCACTGCAAACGATCCTGGGAGTGGGCATCTCCTCGAATTGTAGGCCTCGGCGGTCCATCCAATCCCGCATGTTGTGCTGGTGGAAGAGGCGCGCCAGATTCTTGAGTAGGTCTTGGCCGGTTAGCGAATTTCGACGTAAGAGGTTCAATTCCCGGTTGATTGCGGTGGTGATCGGTCCCCGAAATGCCTTTTCCAAGATGTTGATCTGACCTTTTGCATCCTCATCTGCCGCCCCAAAGAGGACACGCAATTCTCTGAGGGCATACCGTTGACCGTGCGTCAGCGAGAGGGTGTGCTCACGCTCCGTTTGGCGGTGCTTTACTTCTTCGGTGAACTGGCGCATTACCCGCATCACGGCGGAGTTGTAGGCCGTTGGCAGCGGTGCGCCTGCCAGGCCCGGTCCGCACCTTATGGCCCCGAGGACTCGCGGAATATCCCGCGATACGGTCTCACCTTTTTCGTCCACGAGGAACAATTGCTGATAGCGTCCTGCCTGACAGAACGCGTAAAGGCCCTTCTCGTTTGAGGGTCTCGCAGCACGGATTCCGTCTTGAAGTTCTGCGATCCGCTCATATTCGGCGGGATTTTCCTTCCGCAATTGCCGCATTATTTCTTCCGCCTCATTGAGGTCCAGGGCTTCCTGTTCCTCATCCTCGAACAACCCTAGTTGCGCGCCTTTCTTTTCATAGATCGCATACATGGCATCTTCATTTAGTTGCTCGGTGGAGTCGAGGATGGCGGAGTCTTCACCAATCGTGTCGTGGATTTCTTGAATGCGATTGTGGAGTTTTTGCGTCAATTGAAGATGGCGCTCAATGCCTGTTTCCGGCAGGAAATTGAATCCATAAACCACATCGTGTTCAGAGCCGATGCGGTCGATGCGTCCGAACCGCTGGATGAGCCGGACGGGATTCCAGTGAAGGTCGTAATTGATAATCTTGTCGCAGTCCTGGAGATTCAAACCTTCCGCCAGAACATCGGTGGCCACGACGGTCATTAGCTCGCTTTCACCCGCCTGAGGTCGATATTCGGGATTGGCCTTGGGAGCGAACCTTCCCACCACGCGGGCCTTGCTCTTATCCCCACTAAAGATCACCTCGATGTCGTCGCCCTTCCCGCCGAAATTCAGATTCTCAAACAAGTACCGTGCCGTGTCCGCGTATTGGGTGAAGATGAGGCGCTTGCCCTCTTTGAGTGGCGCTTGTGCCAGCCGTTTTTTGAGCGTCTGGAGTTTGGCATCCTGATCAGGGGTAATGGGCGCCACCAGGCTGAGCATTTTCTTCAGCAAGCGGATGTCCTGGTCGATGTGCTTACGCAACCTTTCCAAGTCAAAGTCCTTCGCGGGATACCTCTGCGAAACGCCGCGCAGAGCATCCACAACGTCCTGCTCCTCCTCGAGATTGGGCTCATAGAGAATTGCCTGCGCAGCATCCCCCGCCGGGACGATCCCCTGACCCAGGGCTTCCAGGAATCGCTCGTGCACGGTCAAGAGCCTGCGCACCGTCTCCTGAAAAGCGAAAACGCTCGATTCGAAGCGCTTGAACATTAGGACTCGAATCAGGCCGCGGAGGTTACCGCCCGCGCGGTGCAGGCTGGCGTAAGGTTCCTGGCGTTGCTTTTCTTTGACCACATAATGCCAAAGGCCGTAGCGGGCGTAAGTCAAGGCATCGGAGGGCGTCTTGACGGGCTGCGTCTTGGCGGACAAGCTCTTGGGGGACTTCCCCAAATAGCCACGCAATTCCTGATAGAGCCCTTGGTACGTGTCCTCGATGCTGTATTCGATGGTCTCAAGTTCGCGTTTCGGGAAAAACTGATGTCGCCCGGCGACCATGACATAGGCGCGCCGATTTCCGTCCAGGTATTCCTTGAAGCGTGAGGGGTCAACGGGCTGATGCGTTTGTGAGTCAAACCCGTACCAGCGCAAGATGTGATTTCGAGTCCGTCGAATGAGGATGTTGGCAAGCAAGTCAGGGAGCTTCTTCTCCCCCTTTTCGACCAGCTTGAAATACTCCTTAAGGTCCGGGGGAGTCACCGGAAGATCGGTTTTGTCATCTTGGTGGAAGAGTTTAATCTGGTAATAGACATCCCACGCGCTCTTGTTTCGGGGAGTCGCGGTCAGGAAGCAGCAGCGTCTCCCCGTAGCCAGGAATGTCTGAACCACCTTATACCGTTGTATATCAGGGTAGCGAAAGTTGTGGCTCTCGTCGATGAGCACAAAGTCTCGGTCTCGGTACTTCACGTCGTCCAAAAGGAAATTGACCGCGCCCTGGTCGTCCTCACGCAGATAGCCCATCGAAAGCACGCGGGCATTGAGCTGGTAGACTTCGTTGTAGCGCTCCCACATTTCGACCAGTGTCGCAGGGCAGATGATGAGAGGCCGCGCATGGTCGGTGCGCTCGAAGTGCTTGACGATGGCGGCGCCAATGTAACTCTTCCCAAGCCCCACGACATCCGCCACAAACGCCCCGCCATAGTCACGGATCATTTGCTGCGCCTGCTTGACGGCCACCTTCTGGAAATCTGCCAGCCGCTTGATGATTTCATCATCCCAAAGGAGGTCCTTATCGTCTTCACCCTCCAGGCGGTCTTTGACCAGCGAGTACAGGGTTTTCATGTAAATGTCATAGGGACGGGCCGGCGCGATAGCCCATGATTGCTTCATCTCGTTCATGAGGGCTTCGTCAAAGTCCTGGGCCTCCTCCCAGAGATCGTCAAACCAGCGAGCCAGTTCCGCGTGATTGCTATTGCCTGGCACCATGACGTTCAATTCAGTGTTATGCGTCACCCCCGCGAGCGTGAGGTTTGACGAGCCGACGATTGCGATGCCATCTTCATGCCGATCCAGCTTGTTACCGAGCAAGTCGAAAACTTCTCCGTAATCAAAAATGTAAGCCTTGGCGTGCATTCGGCCCTTCGTGTACACCCGCACCTTCAGGCGCTTTTCCTCGATCATGCGGACCATGACTTTGACCAGTCTTTCGCCCTCGTCAGTCTGATCCATCAGCTCGACTGCCGTGCGAATATTCTCGGCGGTGTCGTCCGCCATTCGCTTCGCTTCTGTCCGTTTCGGGTAGGACTGCGCCTCCACCGCGTCAACCACCATGTCCAGCCGCCGATAGCCTTCCGCAAGTTGCTCCAGAGTTTCCCGGTTCGTGGTGTTGCCAATTAGGAGCCTTAGCTCTTTCACCGCCTGGAGCCGTTCAGCAATGCTGGTTAGCCCGGAAAGGAAGAAGTATCCCACCGCGAACCGCGCTCTTTCGGTTGAACTAAGAATGCGTTTGATGTGGTCAACCAGCTTTTCGTTTCGGTTGTCGATGATGTCGTGGGTGGGCATGAATTAATCGCCGCCGCGAGGCGCGGTTTCGAAAAACCGGTCCAACTGTTCTTCCACCAGATGGAGCGTCTCTTCGCAGCCCAGGACCAGAGTTTTCATCCTGTCCCAACGCAGGTCGAAAGTGTAGGCGTGGCGGAATACGTGGCGGAATTCCATGTATTCCTTTAATCGACCCCGCAGTTGGGGAGACAGGACAGCATTTCTATTTCCCGTGCCATCGGTCATGCCGTCCAGCAATTCCTTGTGCCATGACTCGCCGCCGGGCATGAGGTCGCCAAGCTCCAGGGTAATGCGCTTGAAAATGTTCTCCATGCCGTTGTAGAAGGAGTGAAGCATCGCCGCCAGGGCGGAAAGCTCAATGTCATCGGGCGCGCTCGCCGCACACTTCTCCAGCAACGGGCGGTAAACGCTGAACAAGCGGTGAAGCTGCCTTCGCTCCAGTGCAACTTGCTCTTGCAGACTATCCCACACGCAAAAGTTCCCCTTTGCTCTTCAAGTAGCGCGTGAAGTCGTTATCGTCGTCCAGATCAACCAGGTCCAGCGGGCGCCCCAGGGCATCATGGGCGGCGGCCATGGCGCGGAAAAAGACCTCCGGCGGCAAGCCCGAAACCGCTATGTCTACGTCGGAGTTGGTACGCATCTTCCTCTTGCTCGCCGAACCGAAAACGTACACCTCTTTCGCTCCCACAGCCTTGAGTGCAGATGCCGCCTTGTCAACTAATCCCTTCACTTCATCGGTCATGGTGTCCTTCCTGGGTCAAGTATGGCAAACCGCGCCGCCTGCGTCGAGACAAGAATGAGGTGGAGCGGTTTAATCCGCCTTTCATCGTCATGGCTGATGATGGCGTGCGCGGGCATCTTCCTTTGAAAACCTCTCTTGATTTCTCAGTGGCTGCGCGCCAAACTATATGCAATGCGGTGCTCCGCAGGTGGATAGCCCGTAAGGGCTGGCGTGAAACAGGCCCCGAGAGGGGCCTTTTCATTTTATAGCCAGACCCTTCCGTAGCAAAGCGGCGGTCGGTGGAAAGCTGGGGAATTTCAGCGTCGGCCAAGTCGCGGTCCACCACGCGCAGAAGGTCAGCCACTTCCTTGGCGGAAGTCCTGTGCGGGCGGACGCGCCCGTCAGCCAGCAAGTCCTTTAAGGTCAATTTTGTCTCCGATGAGGAAAATCTTCTCGCCCCTCAAAACCTCCGAGATGAAGTGGTGTCCTTCTCTGGCCTTAGTTCTGAATTCCTCCGGCGGATAGACGGTGGCGTTGAACTCCCTCCCTAGGTCCCGGCCGACCGGCCCCAAAACCCCCGAGGCTTCCCGCAAGGTTAAGTCGCCCACCACGAGAAGGTCGATGTCGCTGCCAGGCGTCTCATCGCCGCGTGCCAACGATCCGTAGATGAACGCCACACGCACCCGATCCGCCAAGGGGGCTAACGCGGCGCGCAAAGCCTCGCCCAACCCCATGGTTTTCAGGATGACGCGCTTCAAGTCCTCGAAAGCAGGATGACTGCGGTTCGCACGGTAGTAAACACGGTTTCCGCGCGGAGTCCTGACCACGAGGCCCGCTTTTTCCAGCCGCGCGAGCTCCCGCTGAACGGCGTAGAGTCCTGTCCCAGCCCCGTCAGCCAATTCCTTTTGGTAGAAGGCCGTCTCGGGGCGGGTTAAAAGGGTGGTGAGAAGCCGGGCGAGCGTGCGGGAGGCGAACAGTCCTTCCCAACGCCCATCACCAATGGTTTTGGTCAGTCGACCAATAGTTTTGGTGATTTTCTCCGTCGCCCCTTTCAGCCGCCCCAGCCTGGGCCCGGGCTGAGAATCTGTGCGCCGCTTCATAACGAATCCCTCTCCACGACCATCATCGAGTTGACTTGGAAGACCGCAAGTTCCTGAACTGGCCCGGTTGTTCCTTCGCTGCCCCTCCCTCGGCGTGTCGCGCGGCGGGCAGATACTCTCCATCCTCACGCGTGACTTCTGACTCCTGAAACCTGACACCTGGCACCCGACACCTGACACCTGACACCTGACACCTGACACCTGCCATACGCTAGTACTGTAGCCAGTTGGTTGGAGTTTGTCAAGTCTAAACTGTTAAGGTCGTTTTTTCTCTCCCCCCGGACCTGTCCAGGTGTGGCGTGAAGGGCCGCATGCAGCGCTCGCGTCCAGGGCGTCTCGTGGTTCCTTTGGGTATGGTCCCACGCTTATGAAGGATCGGGCGGACGGCAAGGGGATGGTTGACGATTTTGATGTCGAGGTCCGCAACAAGAATCTGGACCGTACGTGCCTGGTTGACGAACTTTCGGGCGGGCAGTTCGTGCTGGTCAGCGAAGCCGTCAACTTGGCAGGCTGATGTAAAACTCCCGAACGTGTCATGCTGAGGAGCCGGAGGCGACGAAGGATCTCTGTAGTTGATTGATTCTGAACTGCCGAGATTCTTCGCTGGCGCTCAGAATGACAGAGTAACAGGCTTTTTCATCAGCCTGCTGGGCATTGCCATCTACAACATGCGGCAGGGCGAAGGCATTCGTTACCAAACTCTATTCCGGGGCGAATCGGTGGGAGCTCTGGATGCCGTCAATGGCAAGGAGTACGTGCGCATGCTGCGCTGGGCTATGGGTCTGGGGGAGCTCCACCAAGTCATCTTCATATGCCACACGCCCCTCGTGTCGGAACTGGCGGACCGAGTCGTAGAGGTAAAGGATGGGTGGGCAGCAGCCAAAAGTAGTATGGAGGGAGGGTTGTGGCCGGCGAGACCATAACCTCATTTCCGCAGGTCATCCAGAAACTCCGAGGCTGGAGCAACACCTGTAACCAATAGGAAATCGCGCGCTCGGGTACATGCAACATAAAGCAATTGTCGCTCGGTGTTGTAGACATCTTCGAGATCCGCGTCATCCCCCACTGTTTCGATCCTTTCCTGCAACGGAATGACCTCATCATCACAGGCCATCACTACCACCGCGCGGAATTCCAGCCCCTTGGCAAGGTGCATAGTGCTAATCGACACGTAGCCGCTCGTGGTTTCAACCTGCTCATCGAGGACTTTGAAAAGCAAGCCAGTCTTCTCCACGGCCCTGCTGGCTCTCTCCAACTGAGCTGGTGACCGCACAAACACTCCGATTTCGTGGGGCAAAATGTTTTCGGTGGCCTTCAGGCCGGAAAGCCAATTTGCCACGGCGGCTATTTCGTCTTCCGGTGAATCCAGAACCGTGACTTCCGGCGGGACTCCATTGAACACTGAAACCGTGCCGCGCCTTTCCTCCGTATTCCCGTCAACGTCAGAGACCTCGGGCGCCAGGAGCCGGTCAGCCTGAGTGCGGATTTGATGCGACGTTCGGTAATTGACATGCAACGTGGTCGAACGCCCACGAATATCGACGCCGAGCGACTTCCACGAAAATGGTTGCTGAAAGATTCGTTGGCCAAGATCACCGGCAAAAAAGAGGCTGTTCGCTCTGCCGCCACCCAATGCGGCGAGAAACCGCAGTTGAGCGACGCTGATGTCCTGGGCCTCATCCACTATGACGAAGTCAAACGGCGGATTCGTCGGCGCAGCCAGGCTGGCGGCAAGGCGCGTGAACATCGCAGCGCGCGTGGTCAAATTGCGACCCTTTAGACCGGATCGAAAATGCTCAAAGATCGACCAGAGCAGGAGCCGCGGCTTTTCCGCAAGCCGGGTTTTGCGTCCCAGCCGGGCAACATCCCGATACGCCTCCCAGGTTTCTAATTGCCAGGCGTCCACCACCTGCTCCCACTCGGTCAGGAGGAAATGCAGACTGAATTTATGGTCAGCCGTCCGGGAGGCTTCTTCCATGAGCTGGCGCATAAGGTCCCTTGGGGCGAGGTTAGCCCGCCCGGCATTCAATTCATAAAGGCGCTGGCCCATGGCATTGATGGAGTAGATTTCCAATCGTTCACCAAGCCGTGGTTCGTTGCTGATGAGCCGTCGCAGTTTCGTGCGCAGGGCGTTGGCAAGCGTTTCCGAAAAGGTGGTCAGCAGGATCCGGGACTCAGGGTTCGTGCGAGCCAGAAACACAGCTCGATGGAGGGCGACAATCGTCTTGCCCGTGCCGGCGGAACCCGCCACCCGCGCCGGGCCGCTGTAATCCCTCTCCACCAATTGGCGCTGCGCCGGATGGAGAAAAATCGTCCATTTCTCCCACGGATATTCAAACGCTTGTGCCAACTCTTCGACGTTGGCCATGACGCGGAATCGGCGTTGCGCGTCGGGATGGGCGAATGGGTCAGCTCCGGTCATGCAAAATGCCGCGGCAGCCGGCGTCACACCGGTTGCGAGGTTGAGCAACGCTTCCGCCGCCTCCGCAGGCAGATGCCCGGCGATCTCCAGAATGGAATCCTCGTTGGCGCGGCGGACCTCTGGCAGCCACTCGATGGGCACGCCGTAGCCGAGCAAATCATCATCGGAGACACTTGCAAACAGCGGTGGCTTGGCGGGCAGTTGCAGTTTGTACCCCACGCCGTCGTCCACGTATTTGGGAACAGTGATTTCTTTAACTGTTTCGCGAAGCTCGACGAGCTGCGCTGCGCCGGTTTTGGGATGCGTTTCGAGCTTCCTTCGCTCTGCCCACTGATAGGCTTTGTCGTGGTGATCGACGTAACACAGTAGCAGGCTGGATTCCGACCTATGGACGATGAGGCGCAGGTCGGCGCTGACTCGCACCGAGCAGAACTCCTTGTCCTTGGCCTTATCGAGCTTGTGAAACTGCATCCCGGGGTTGACAGGATTCAATTGGAGGTCAAAGGCGGTGGTCTTTACGATTTTCTGCTCGTCCCCGGTCAAGCGAGCCAGGCTGTCGGTGAACGTGTCGGCGATCCGGAAATCCATCGGCATTATCCCTGGCAGGCTTACGTCTATTGCGCAAGCCGCCCCGCCGCGCCTCGTTAGCCCCGTTGTTTGATCAGTCGCTGATAATCGTCATGAGGACCGATCCAAACCCAAATAAAATCCGCGCCATCCTCCACGGCGACGGCACGGTAATTGATCCCGACCCTCGCCGACCACAGATTGCCGACTCTCTTGAAATGCAGGGAGGGGTGCGCGGGATTGGTTTTCAGGAGTTCAAAGTTTTCGCGGGCCACTCGCTGGATGGGTTCAGGCAGGCGCGCATACGAGGTCCAGAATCGAGCCGTAGTGCGATGCATTTACATTTCCTTCAGGATCCCTTTGGCCTTCTCATCATGAGCCTCGCGCACCAGAAAATCGAGCCTTCCCACCAGAGAGTCGGCTTCGATTTCCTTGTCCCAGCTCTCCCATTCCTTTTCTGACAACCAACGGAAAAGCTCAGCGAATTCCTCACTGGGAAGTCTCTCGATATCTGCCTTGAGTTCATCAATCTTGGACATCGCGATTCCTTTTCGTCGCCCCATGCCGGGGCTGAATCAACGGCTGACACGCCCGCGCTGGGCGGCATGTCTGACCCACCACAGGGTGAGTACCTTTGCATTATAACGCCACTCACACCTTGAAAACCTTCATCACTTCATCCCCCAGGTGGTTGATAACCTTCACCGCGATGCGGTGGCTCTTGGGCTTGTCGAAGGGGCGTGAGGTATCGCTGTGCAGCGTTTCCCAGGCTTCCTCGTTGATTTCCGCCTTCAGGGTGGTTTTAAGAGCTTTGTAAGGATCATTTGCGCCCAGGAAGTAGGCGTGCCGGACGAAGAAGCTTTCTTCGTTGTAGTCGGTGTCAATGAACCAGCAGGCGATGCCTTCAGCACCGTCGCTGCGGACTTCGCCGGTATTGGGATGGAACACATCGACACCCTTGATCTTGACGCGAATCTGGTTGACCTTGCTGTTTTCACCGCCATCGAGAATTTCGATGTCCGGTTCGCCGAAAATTACGAACAGATTGCCTTTGCCGGTGTTTTTGAGGTCGTCGGCCATGTGCAGGTCGGCGTTCATGCGGGCCTTGAGCACTGGAATGCGGCCCAAGCTCTTGAAATCGGAAGAGTGGGCGTCGTAGTTGAAGGCGCAGGTGATCAGCACGTCGAAGCCCGCGTCACCGGCCTCCCGGGCAGCGGCCACCAGGTCGGGGCGGGAGACGGTGCCGAACTCCGGGCCAATAAAGATGGCGGCGCGTTTCTCAGTGCCGGCCTTCCCACTGCCTTCCACGTAGCGCCCTTCTGCGCACACCAGGTTGCCGGGCCACGGAGTGAGAGAGGTAAAGGCGATCTTGTCTTCCTTGTGGGCCTGCTGAACCCCTGCCACCTTCAAGTTTTCCAGAATCATCTGAACAAAATCCTGTGCCGCACTGTAGCCGAGCTTGGAATCAGCGAGGGAGTCAATCAGCTCGTCATTCTCGTCCACTCCCAGCACACGATGAGGTAAGAGGCTCTCCACGGTGAACGGGCCAGCCACGCGGACGGTTTTAGTGTCCTCGTAGGGTTTGTCGTAGAGGTACTCGGATTCGGCCTTAGCGGCAATGGAGGCGTCAATCTCCTTCTGTCGGGCAATACGAGCCTGCCACCAATCGGCATGCAGTTTTGCTGGAGCTTCGGTCCATGGGTCAGCCGGGCGTTCAGGTAACGTCTTATGTGTGTAATTCCGTTTCAGGTTGTGGTTAATCACTTGGAGCAACTCTGCAATCTTTGTCGAGCTGCCTTTTTCTCCGCGCCCGCGCTCGGCTTTTAGTTGGTAGAAAAACTCCTGGGTATCTGCATCCCACGGGTCTTCGGCGGCGCGGGGAATCTCCCACTCCTGCCAGTTCTTCTTTAGGGCGGCGTTTAGCTTTTCGCGAAGTGGATCCTGGACGGCCTGCCACTTTTCCCAAATGACATCAATCTCCGCGTTATTGGCAATCGACTTCAGGGTGATGTGCGGCACGCGCTCATAGACGAAACCGTGGCGGATGTTTCCGTGCACGGGCTGCGAACTGGGCGCAATGTGGGTAACTTCTGCCTCCTTGATCTGGCCCTCACGAGAATCGGCCAGCAGGTAATAGGGATACCGCGCACCCATGACGCGGGCGCGTGCCAGCGCGAGCGCCACCCGTGAGGTGTCAATCGTGATCCAGCGCCGACCCCATTGCTCAGCGACGTAAGCGGTTGTGCCAGAACCGCAAGTGGGGTCGAGCACGAGGTCGCCGGGGTCGGAGGTCATCAAAATGCATCTCTCAATGACCTTGGAATTAGTTTGAACAACGTAAATCTTGTCTGACATGAAGCCGCTTCCGGTGTCTCGCCAAGTCGCAACAATGGGAAGTACGGGTGAATCATCGAGAAATCGGCGATAAGCGAGGTTAATGCCGTTGGGCATAATACGATCGGCTTTCCTTAGACGCTCCATCCCAAGTTCTGTGGTCGACCACCCCCGTCCGCCTCTTGGAACGAATCTTTGCCCTTCACAAACAACTGGAAAGTGCATTGCTGAGCCTTCACCGGAAGGTCGACCCTGGCGCTGTGATGTTGCATCACCTTTCATGAATAGTCTTTCGCCGGGCTCACAAGACCCTTCGAACGACTTTTCTCTCAAGTCAGCAGTCTGGATGAACTTATAGCCAGTGCCGCCCTCTTGGCCTGCTAGTTTCGGATGGGTCAGAGTGCGAAACTTCGTCTTTGAGGAGTCCCTCGCGTACCAGAGAAGAAAATCATTGTTTTGCGCTAAATAGACGGAGGTCTGGCCAGTGGTGGTCTCGAAGCCGATCAACGAACAACAGTTCGTTTCACCGAAAACTTCATCCATAACTGCTCGGACACGATGGACATTTTCCTCGCCAATTTGCACGAAGATAGAACCTGAATCAGCTAGCAAGTCTCGCGCAACGCTCAGGCGGTCACGCAGGTAGGTTAGGTAAGTGTGAATGCCGTCGCGCCACGTGTCGCGGAATGCCTTGACTTGCTCCGGCTCACGCGTAATGTGGTCGACATTTCCATCTCTGACATCTCGGCTGGTGGTCGACCACTGGAAATTGCTGTTGAATTTGATGCCGTAGGGAGGGTCGATGTAAATGCATTGCACCTTACCGCGCAACCCCTCGCGCTCGGCTAGGCTGGCCATAACTTGGAGGGAATCGCCGAGGATCATTCGGTTCGACCAGTTCTGGTCGTGCTGGTAGAACTCGGTCTTATCCACACCCTTCGCCATGCCATTGAAATCGGCGAAAAGGTCGAGCGTTGTCCCCGCCTCGTCAGTGTTCTCATTGCTGGTGCGCAGCAAATCGTCAATCAGTGCCTTGGGGTGGACCTTTTCCTGAATGTAGAGCGGCGGAGCGTTCACGACCAGGTCGGACCAGTCCTGCTCATCCTTCCCGCGCCACACCAGTTGCGGGTCGAGGTCCGTGTTGCGGGGATACTTCACCTGGCGGGGAAGCTCCTGCTCTTTCTGGAGCACGGATTGAAATTCAGCGGTTGGAATGTTCTTCCTCTTGTCTGCGTCGTGCTTGAATACATCGACAGTTTTGGTGAGCTTCTTGGCCATAATTTACCCGTTGTGAGATTCCCCAATTTTCTGCACAGACGGCCATGCGCGAAGCGCCTTGGAGTGCGGTAGCAGCAGCTACCGCCTTCCGCCATCGGTCATACGGCAAATTCGAGTGCAAGGCGGTAGCTGCTGCTACCGCACTCCAAGGAGCACAGCCAAGAGTGGTTGTATCCCAGGTTTAAGCAGCGAACCTCAGTTAAGAATTGATTCCCACCCCCTGCGGTGTGATGACCGACTCAATGATTTTGTTGAATTCGCTTTCGACCTTCGCCTTAAAATCCGCCTCCATCTGGTAAACATCGCCGAACTCCGCAAAGGCCCACCGGCCATAGGTGCCCAGGTTGTTCACGCCCGGAACCCAATAGGTGTCCATGGTGGACTTCTTCTCTTTTGCGTCTTCCCGGCGATAACCCTTGATCTCCACAATCAGGTGCAGCAGGTTATCATCCCCATGTCCATCGTCCACCAGCACGATAAAGTCCGGGCGGTAGGTCCTGGTATCCGAACCGTAGCGATACGGTACTTCCAGCCAGAGGTTGTGGTTCTTGGCATAGGCCTTCACGCGCGGGTGCGACTCCGCCACGCGGCAGAATTCAGCCTCCCAGTCGCTATCCAGAATCACCCAATTGATGTGGCACCGCCGGGCGTCGGTTTCCCAGCGATCAGTCTTTGAGGTATTGAAATTCACATGGATCGTGGAACCCGTGGGATTATACGGGTCGAGCAGAGCTTTGATTGGCCTCTTACCCATCTCAGCTCGGGTAATAGCTGCCGTTATTCTGTTGCAGGCCAAATCCGCCAACGTCTGGTACATGAGCTGCGCAGGATAGGTGCCGCCCTTGCACACCAGACACGTATCAAGCCATTCTTTGGTGATTCGCTTCAGTTGGCCAAAAAGGTGCAGCTTGGGCTCCTCGCCGGGATCGCGCCACTTTGTAAACAGCAGCCGGTGCGTCAGGTGATACAGCAAGGTGGAGCGGCGCAAATCGCCGGTGTGGATTAGCGTGAGTTCAACACCCTCACCGATAATGCCGGAATTGGTGGTAATGGACGGGCCAACCAGATCGGGCGTCAGCTCCAGCACGGAGTCTTCATTGAATTCGGCTTTCAGCCGCTCCTCCGGCAATTCAACGCGGTAACCCTGAACACGGGGAAAGCGGATTTCCAGGTGGTCGCGGTCGGGACGCACGGCCTTCACGTGGATCGTCTCACGCGGCGGCTGGGGCGGGGCGATCACCGGCTTGGCGTTGAAATCGAACGGAATGCCCAGAACGTCCGCATATTCGACGTTGAACCGGTCTTCTTCGTTCAGGTCGTAAGACTGCCGACGCAGCGCCCGGCCAATGACCTGTTCACAAAGTAACTGCGTGCCAAAAGCGCGCACCCCCAGCACATGGGTGACGGTGTTGGCATCCCAACCTTCAGTGAGCATCGAAACGGACACCACGCAACGGATGTCACCGCCCAGGCGCCCATACTTGCCAACGGTATTTCGCACCTCGCGCAGTAAATCCTGGTCGCTGATGTTCTCACCTTGGCTCCGGTCGCCCGTGCGCTCGATGATTTCCCGTCGAAAGCGTTCGATTTCGTCGGCGGCCATGGTGCGGAATCTGTCATCGAGGGGTTCGCCGGATTCCAGTTGCTCGCTGTCGATCAAGAAGGTTCGCGGTCGCGGAATCGGATTGCCGTGCTCGTCGTAATTGCGGAACAGAGGCAATCGGCCGTTCTCCAGAGTGGTTGAGCCATCTTCGTTATCTCGCTGGAAGCCGGAGATATAGTCATAGACAAGTTTCGAGGCGGAGGTGTTGTTGCAGACCACGATAAAGCAAGGCGGAACCTTGATGCCGCTTTGCTGCCACAGATCGAAGGTCTTCGCATAGTGGCCGTAAAGGGCTTCGAGGGCGGTCTGGAGTTCCACCGGAATGCTAAGGGGATCGAGTGCGTTGGCTTTGCCACGCCCCTTCTTGGGCATCTTGCTCCGAATGTGCTCCCAAAGGTTGCGAAATATGGGCATATCGCTGCCGGGAATATTATCGGCAATGGGCACGCGAGGCAGCTTGACGATTCCGCATTCGATAGCGTCCATCAGGGAGAAATCGCTCATCGTCCAGGGGAAGAGCGTGCCCTCCGCATAACCGGAACCGCGCAGGAAAAAAGGTGTTGCCGAGAGGTCAAGAATGCGTTCGACGCCCAGCTTGCGGCTGACGATTTCGAGGCCGGAAATCCAGAGGCGCGCCCGCTCATTGTTCTTATCGGCTTCCTTTTTTTCCTCTCCCTTTAACTCGCCCTCGCCATCGGCCGCAGGCTTTTCTCGATAGCAGTGGTGCGCCTCGTCGTTGATCACCAGAATGTTCTTCATGCCCATCAGCTCGGGCATGACGCGCTGGAGCATCTGCCCCTCAGTTTCCTCGGTGGCGAGCGCCTCACCATGACCCTGGAGAAGCGCCCGGCCACCCTTGGAGAGTTCCATCCGCTCGCGCAGCTTGAAGGCGTGGTAATTGGTGATGACGATTTTGGCGCGGTCTACGTCGGCGAGCATGTCCGCGGGGACGAGTTCGCGGGTCTGGTAGTACGCGTCGGGATCGTTCGGTTGGAGGACGCGCAACCGGTCTCGGATGGTTAGCCCAGGAGTCACCACCAGGAATCCACGCGTGAACTTCTTGCTACCGGGCCTTCGCACGGCATTGATCGTCTGCCAAGCGATCAGCATGGCCATAACCGTCGTCTTGCCGGCTCCCGTCGCCAGCTTTAGCGCCAGGCGCGCCAAGCCGGGATTGGCATCTTGGTTTGCGTTTTCCAGGTGTTCGAGGAACTTCTTGCCTGCCGCCAGCGCGGGTGCGACTTCGAACAGCCAGATGGCGACTTCCGCCGCCTCCACCTGGCAGAAGAAGGGCCGGATGCTGCCAAATTTATGGTGCCGCCAATGCTGTAACAAGCGGGCCGTTTCCGGCGTGACATGCCAGTCGCTCGGGTTTCTTAGCTGGCGCCAGGGATCAATATACTGGCGCAGTTCATTGATGATAGGAGTCGGGTCATATTGTTGCGCCTGTGTAGAAAGACCTTTTCCTTCGTCGAATACCATGGCTTTCTGTTCGGCTGCGGCCTTGTGCTTTCGAGCCTTGGGCACAGGCACAATGAACTCAGCGCGGCGCCGGCTTTCAATTATCCTTTGAGTCGGCTGGCCCAACGCATCAAGTTCCCAGTGTCGCATCGGGTACGCATAGGGAGAATTCAAGATGGGCTTCTTGAAAAAGTCGTTTTCCATGTTTCGACTTTCGTCCTCACCTAAAGTTCATAACTAGGAATCGAGTGGAAGTACAAGTCCCTGCTCTGCGACCAAACATATCAGAGAGAGCGAGTCAGCGCCGACATGTTTCCCAACCGTGCTCGGCCTCCCAGGGGGGATTTCCCAGCCAACCGGTAACATACACCTGACCGCCTCGGAATGGAAGGTCCAGCCGAGGTTTCAGTGCTGGGTGCTTCCATGGACCTCGGAACGGGTGAGATTTGCCTCCTCGGAGAATCCCAAAGCCACTCTATAACTGGACCGGGCACGATACTTCGGTCCACCTTGACACAACCTTATTTCCAGAAAGCCCAGGGCTCTTACTTCGGGCTCGGGTTTCTCCCCAGCCGCGTTGATCATTAGATTGGCGTCCAATAGGTACGCGAGCCTGACTCCAGCCTTCTCCAACTGAAGCTCGATTAGCGGCTCTGGCTGCCGCTCATACTCTGGCGTGATCGGGGCTGGATTGTCACTGCTGAGGTCGCCGTAAGCAACCGTTTGAGCGAGCCGGTGCCCCTCCATCGCCCTATCCTCAATGTTCCCCTTCTGCCACTCAGCCTGGTCCTGGGGTGTTATCCGGCTCTCCAACTCTGCCGCGAATGCCGCTGGATTGCGGTTGATGTGTTGAAGCAGGCCCGTGTCCCACACCCAATGAAGGTTATCGGGATGACCGTCAAAGATCACCTGGCGCGTGTTACCGCCCTTGTCGTCGTTGTCTTCGTCATGCAAGGGTTGGTGCAAGTCTCCCACGAAATGAATCACGAATCTCAGGGCCTGTGCCTTAGCGTCTTTGGCGGCCTTCGGATCTTTCAGGACGGCGAGGAATTGTTCTGTCTTGGCGATCACGGAGTCACCGTTAGGGCACTCGCGGGTCAAGTCGATCTTGGAATCTGTCAGGGGTATGTTGATGTAATGCCATGGGCCGGTCTCGCGGTGGTCGTGGCGGTACTCATCGGCCCACACCGAGGCTTCTTCGGGACTCTCGGGCGCGAGTAGCTCCCGCACGCGAGCGGCAGTTTCCGGGCGCATGTAATGCTCAGCCACAGTCGCTATGATTTGATGGCCTTCACGACCCCAGGCGAAAGCCCCTTGCGGTGTCGCCAGGATAACCGCAAAATAAGCCGCGGTCACAAAGATGTTGCGCTCATAAAGGAACGGACGCCACAACCTGGACATGCGATCAATCTACGCGCGATGCTGTGCGAAGGCAATAGTGAACCGAGCCGGCGAGCGGTGGCGGGCGTGAAATGTAAGAAGGGGTGAGTAGCTGTTTCTGGGATCGCTGAGGTGCCCGACACCGCAAAGCCCGAACTTGCGATTGCATTCAAGGGTAGGCAGGGGTAGGATGTGCGTACGTCGAGATTTGTAAACGCATTACACTAATCTACAATGCGAGTACTTGCATCGGCGGACGTGCACGGCAGATGGTCGGTCTACCTCTGGCTACTGACAATTGCCCGGGAACATCACGTCGAGGCCATCGTCCTCGCCGGCGATCTCCTAGGAGGTTTGGATGGATTCCACACGCCGGAGCAGGCACAGCGGCACGAGGCCGGCATGTTGATCGAGCTGCTTGAGGGCGCCGCAGCGCCGGTTCTGTACATCATGGGGAACGATGACCTCATCGAGCTAGCTTCCGGCTCGAATCGGGTTCAATCGCTCCACGGGCATCCAGTCGAGTGTGGGGGATTCAAGTTCGTCGGTTATCAATATTCACTGCCGTTCATGGGCGGCACGTTTGAAAAGCCCGAGGCTGATATCCAGATCGATCTTTCTCGGCTGCCGCTGCTTTTCGACGCGAAGACAGTCCTCGTGTCCCACAGTCCAGCTTTCGGTATTCTCGATCCTGGGTTTGGGGACTCGCAAATCGGGAGTCGGTCGCTGCGCGAGTTCCTGGAGGCGAATCCCTGCCGGGCACACATTCACGGCCACAGCCACGCGGGGTTCGGCCGAAAAGACAACCACTTCAACGTCGCGTCGGCAGGCCAGGCCCGGGCGATGATCATCGATCTGGAAACACTCCAGCATCAGGTACTTGGGTTGGAGCCGGGGAGCGTCGAAGCCTAACACGACGTGCAGCCGACGGCGGTGGTTGCGATCGTGAGCTGCCGCGGTTTCCACTGCCGACAACGGAGCAAAGCAGCGCAAGCATTCTATCCTGAGAATGGGAACGATGGCCACCGTCGCAATCGGAGACATCCATGGCAACCTTTCAGCCTTGGAGGAGCTGTTGGCCAAAGTCATGCCAACCATGGGCCAGGATGATGTTTTGGTTTTCTTGGGAGATTACATCGATCGCGGACCCGATACCCGAGGCTGCTTGGAGCGTCTCGTACGGCTAAAGGAGCAGGCTAAGTGCGCTGTCGTGACGCTGCTTGGCAATCACGAGGACTGGATGCTGATGACCTTGCGTGACCCGACCAGCCATTCTTGGGTCCTGGGTATGGAAGCATTCGAAACCATCGCCAGCTACTCGCCGGATGCGGCAGCCATCGTCCGCCACGAGCTCGAGTGCGCCGGAATGCGTCTGATCACAGAGAGAGTCCGTATCAGGTATGAGGTATTCTTCGATTTGGTACCGCCCAGGCACCTGGAGTTCCTGAAGAACCTCACACTGTATCATCGCACACCAGATGTCGTCTGCGTCCACGGTGGCATCCGCGACGACCGACCGCTAAATCTACACGATCGGGAAACACTCCTCTGGGGGCCCGACGGCTTTCCCGAAGGATATCACGGGCAGGAGGCGGTAGTGTACGGACATCGGGACAATTCGGTCATGGATGAAACTGGCCGGCCGGGGCCGTGTGTCACAGGGAATGGCACTTTTGGTATCGACACCATATCCCGCGGGGTATTGACCGCCATGCGCTTTCCTGGCTTTCAGGTCATCCAAAGCGGGAAGGGGATCGCTGGGAATTATCCGGACAGCCGTAATCGGTTCGGACATGCGGCCGCCTGATTCTTCCTTGGCTAGCGGGTCAGTTTGGAGAGCCGGCGCGGCTGAAACCCGTCAGGCAGATGGAGGCAATCGTCATGCTTGGTGCGATCGTCGGAGATGTTATCGGTTCGGTCCACGAAGGGGCTGGAACCAAGACAAAGGACTTCCCCCTCTTTGTCCAGCGCTCCACCTTTACCGACGACTCGGTTCTCACCGTCGCCGTCGCCGAGTGGATCCTCAGTGGACAAGATCTGGTCGATCTGCTGCATGCGTACTACCACAGCTACCCAGGGCGTGGCTACGGGATGATGTTTCACCGCTGGGCCAGTGCCCACATTCGCGAGCCCTACAACAGCTTTGGTAATGGCGCCGCCATGCGGGTGAGTCCAGTCGGGTTCGCGTTCGAGACGATGGAGGAGGTGCTGGTGTGGTCCGAGCGAAGCGCCGCCGTGACCCACAACCACCCTGAGGGCATTCGAGGGGCGCAGGCCACTGCCGCCGCGATTTACCTGGCACGCCGTGTTAAGGTCATGGATCAGATAAGACGCGCCCTCGAATCCCAGTTTGGGTACGACCTCGGCGCGCGGCTGGAAGAAATCCGCCCGACGTATGGGTTCAACGAGACGTGTCAGGGGACAGTTCCGCAGGCACTCGCTGCCTTCTTTGAGTCGACGAGCTACGAGGATGCCATACGCAACGCCATCTCGCTGGGTGGGGATGCCGACACCCTGGCTTGCATTACCGGAGGTATCGCCGAGGCATTCTATGGCGGAGTGCCTGAGGATCTGGTAGTGCAGGTCAAGGCGATGCTGGACAAGCGTCTAGTCGATGTAATTGACCGGTTCCGCGCGCGGTTTGGATTCGAATCAAAGGATGCAGACCAGGGCCCACTAGGCGCACGGGAGGTGTAGTGGAATGCCGAACGGCGGCTCTGATTGCTGTGGGACGTGTTGGTTCAACCGCAAGAATCACGGCGAAGCAGGCTACGCGCATGTGAGTGAAGCAGAGCCGGCATATTGCGAGATTCGGAACCTCGAGATCCCGAATCCCTTCTATACCTACTGCGCCAACCATCCCCACAGGTCTCCAGAGCGTGATCGGATCCCCATCGGACCAATCTGGATCGACCCCAGGGACCAGGGTCGTGAGATTTGGAAACAGTCCCCTGACACGGAGGAGGTTCGGACCCATCTTCTCGATCTGCTGGCAGGAATCCAGGAGCAGCCCAAGGTAGAGTACCCGATTGGTCTCTATCGAGACGAAGTGATCGTCTGGCAGGTCGGAGAATGGCGAGAGCAGCGAGCCATCCGCGACCTGGAACGAATTGCCCACTTCGACCCGCGCGCGTCGACCGGGAAGCCGCTCCGTCGGTCTCGCGATTCGCTCGTCGAGATTGCGGAAGGCGCCCTGAGGAAGGTTCGGGGAGAGTCAAGAGGCGCCTAACGGGGCGCTGCGGGTGACGGCCAAAACCGGGCCGCCCTAGAACGCCAGGGTGTCAGGAGTGCGGCTGCTGACCGCGAGCGTTAGGGGTGGAGGAAAGCAATGATGCGCGGCCCTGTTAAAACACATCGTAAGGAACACTGACAACCCCATGGCCACTTGGAAAGTCATTGCGCTGATAAACGGCAATATCGAAGCCGTTTCAGGCCCGGCTGCTCAAGACCGGCCGGGAGCCCATGAATGGATTGTCTGGCAAGGGACAGCCGCTGACAAAGCTGAAGCCCTCAAATGTGCAGAGAAAGCCGATCCCAGGGTCGATCTAGAGTGGATGCGCATTCGCTACCAACCGCCATGGACTTCAAGGTCTCGCGGCACGGAGTCGCCCGCCATTAAGATCGGCGGACCTTCGGTTGCTGCGAGAACTCTGCGTTTCTATTGGCCTGCCCGCGCCGCAAGACGCCATAGTGAAAGGGCAGACCCACGAGGGTGTTGACCCGTGCGGGGGGTGATGCTCACGGGTCGGAATCTGAAGGGAGGATGTCATGCGCATTTCACGTTTCATATTCTGTCTCACGCTGTTCGGGTGCCTGACTTCGCTGCTCTGGGCGGCGGATGTCACCGGAAAGTGGGCCGCCCAGTCGGAGAACGGTCCGGCTTGGGTTTTCAACCTGAAATCTGACGGCGGCAAGGTGACCGGCACGATGCAAGGCAACGATGGCAAGGACCGTCCCCTCAACGAAGGCAAGCTGGAAGGGAGCGACATCTCCTTTTCCGTCGATTCTGAGTGGCAGGGCAACCCCATTACGCTGGCCTTCAAGGGGAAAGTCTCCGGTGACGAGATGCGGCTTCGCGTGGACACCAAGGACGGAAACTGGGGCACTGACCTCGTCGCCAAACGCTCCGCCAGCAAGTGACCAGCAGCCCGGCCTGGCTTCCTTTGATGCCAAGTCGTTGTCCAGGCTGCATGCCGCAGGCCTGTTCAAGTTGGCGAAACATTCGAGCATTCCACCTTAGCCAAGGGAAGGTCGGCTTGCGGAAGGCGAAGTCCTCCGTGAAGCGAGCTGCTTCCTCCCGGTAAGCCATCCACACCCTGCGCGGAAGACTCTCAAGGCCTTCCGGAAAAAACCACCGGAGCACGTACCGCGCATACCGAACCCGCGTCTCGACACTGTTTTGGGGAAACTTTTGCGACAGTTGGTCCTTGAGTTGGTCGATGGTAGGGAGCTCGCACGAAAACTTGACGGCGATTAAACCTTCTGTCAACAGCGTATCGTTCAGGTTTCTTAGCTTTCTTCCGCCGCCTTCGCTGACGTGGTCTTCGGTCTCGACGGAGACATTCAGCTTCTCCGTAGCGGACTCCGATGCCACGGTACCCGTAGCTGAGCCAGGCGCCCACAGTTCATGCTGTTGATCCAAGCCCCGCCGCTTTTTTGAGGGTCTTTATTTCGCTAGGGGATTTGCGATCCCCTGTCAGCCAATATATCACTTTAATATATCACTCCGAATGAAACATACCTACCCCAGGACTTCACTGGACAGGCGGTGGGAATGCCGGCCATACCCGCTCGGGGAGGTCATCATAGACCCCATGGGAAGTGGACTGGCAGGCAAGCCGTGAGGATCTACCGCTACGCTTCCAAACGGAATCTTTTGATACGGCTGAAGCCTGCCGACGCCGAGATTGGTGTCTCAATACTTTAGGAACCCTGGTGTTTTCCGACCCTTTGATACACATTGATGATTCGGACGGGCGGGCTTCTGTAAGGAAGCAAAAGTAGATTCAACCTAGCTTTCCGATATCAACGTTTTCCTACAAACCTTCGGGCGGCCGCCGAAAAGACTTTGGACTCGAAACCAAGCTGGAGCTGTGCATACTGAGGCGGTCAGGTGTATATTAGCGGTTGGCCGGGAAATGAAAACGGAAGTCCCGGTGCAGACGTGCTGAGCAGATAAGCTGGAGCTGCAAAGGGAGCTGGGGCGAGAATGGGGTTTAGCCTGGAAGCCAGATCTGACCGTTGCGGCAAAACCAGGCCGGACTTGCTTTCGGCCTCGTGCACCCGGCCGGCTGCATTTATTAGTAACTCCTGCGCTCATTGGCTATTTCTGGCCGGTTTGAGGCGCATATTCGCGAAGCGCCGATTAGCTCCATGCGGAGTGAGAAAGCCAGTGAACTGTCGTAAATGGATAGCTTCCTTCCTGCTGCTGTCTGCCCTAGGGTTCATGAATGCTAGCTGTGTCCGCCCGAAGGGTGAGGCAGGAGGCCGCAAGGTCATCGTGCTGGGAATTGACGGGCTTGACCCGCAGCTCTTGCACCGGTATATGCAGGATGGGCGGATGCCCAACTTCCAGCGGCTGGAGCACGAAGGCAGTTTCCGCGAACTGCGAACCAGCATCCCACCGCAGAGCCCGGTGGCGTGGTCGAACGTGATCACCGGTATGAATCCGGGCGGACACGGCGTCTTTGATTTCATCCACCGCGACCCAAACACCATGCTCCCCCAATTTTCCATGGCGCGTGTGGAAGCTCCTGCTCACTCGCTCTCCCTGGGCGATTGGGTGCTTCCTCTATCAAGTGGAAAGGCCACCTTGCTGAGGCAGGGTAAGGCTTTCTGGCAAATCCTGGATGAACACGGGGTCCCCGCCACTGTGCTTCACATTCCGGCAAACTTCCCTCCGGCCGAATCCCGGTCCCGAACCCTGGCCGGCATGGGAACACCGGACATGCAGGGCACTTACGGGATTTTCTCCTTCTATACCGACGACCCTCTGGATGAAGGGGGTGAACGAAGCGGAGGGCATGTCTACCCGGTCGAAGTGCAGGGTCATCGAGTTTCCGCCAAATTGTTCGGCCCGCCTAACACGTTCCGCAAAGGGGCTCCGCAGGTGACCGTTGACTTCACGGTTTGGCTTGATCCCACGGAGCCGGTAGCGAAGATCATCATCCAGGATCAAGAAATTCTGCTCCGCGAGGGTGAATGGAGCAACTGGGTCCAGGTAAAGTTCTCACTCCTTCCGGGGCTGGAGAGCGCCACCGGGATTTGCAGAATGTACATGAAGCAACTTAACCCTTTCTTCAAACTCTACATCTCCCCGGTCAATATCGACCCCTCCCAACCAGCTTTGCCGCTTTCCACGCCTGCAAACTACGCGAATGAACTGTGGAAGCAAGTGGGCTTCTATTACACGCAGGGCATCGCTGAGGACACCAAGGCGCTTTCCGACCGGGTCCTCACCGACGGAGAGTACCTGGAACAGGCGCGCATCGTGCTGGCTGAGCAGTTAAGGTTCTTCGATTTGGAGCTGGCCAGGCTTCAGGCCGGGCTGCTTTTCGTCTATTTCTCCAGCCTGGACCAGAACTCGCATATGTTCTGGCGTACGTTTAATCAAAGCAGTCCGGCATACGATCCTGAAGTAGCCGCGAAATACTCGGGCGCGTTGGAATGGTTCTACGAGCAGATGGACCAAATGTTGGGAAAGGCGCTGGCCAAGGTGGACGGAAACACGACGCTCATCGTCATGTCCGATCACGGTTTTGCTCCCTATGATCGTTCGTTCAACTTGAATACCTGGTTGCTCGACAACGGTTATGTCGCCCTCAAGTCCGAGCGAGGAAACCGATTAGGGGACCTCTTCGCGGACGTTGACTGGCGGCACACGCGCGCCTATGGTCTGGGTCTCAACGGTTTGTATCTCAATCTGCGCGGCCGAGAGCACTGGGGAACGGTGGCGCCCGGGGCGGAGGCTGAAGCTTTGCAGAATGAAATCCGCGACAAGCTCCTAGCCGTGCGCGATCCGCTGACAGGCCTCGCGCCCATCACCCGCATCGACAAGGCCCAGGATGCCTATTCGGGTGACCGCGTTCGCGAGGCTCCGGATTTGGTGGTAGGATACAACCGTGGATTTCGAGCGGGATGGAACACGGTTTTGGGGGAGTTTACCTCCGAAGTTCTGGAACCCAACAGCGAACCCTGGAGCGGGGATCATTGCATCGACTACACGCTGGTTCCAGGAGTGCTGCTCAGCAACAAGCGGATTGAAATGCAGACGCCCGCTCTTACCGATATTGCCCCCACGCTCCTGGCTGAATACGGCATTGCCAAGCCGAAGAACATGGTCGGGCAATCCTTGTTCAAATCGGAAGATGCGGTCCACCCGTAGCAGGGCGAGAAGGGAGCAGGCCGGTGCTTGGACATCGAATTAAGCTGGATGATGATCTGCTGGAGAAAGTGAAGAAGTGCGCCGTGAAAGCCGGCTACTCTTCCCCGGATGAGTTCGTCATCCACGTTCTGGAAAGAGAAGTCGCGGCCATCTTGGGGTCGGGCGCGGAGTCGGATGACGCTGAAGAAGAGGTGAGGAAACGCCTGAAGGGGCTCGGCTACATCGAATGAGGCGCGTAAGCCTTCCAGGCCGCGCGAAGGCGTACGGCTGTCATCACGAGCCCGCTTGGCTGTCATTCTGAGCGAAGCGAAGAATCTTCGCAGTTCGTTCAGGGTAAACTCCGCCTCGGAACTGCGGAGATTCTTCGCTTCGCTCAGAATGACAGGCGACAGGAGGTGCTTCTCTGAGGCTGATCGACCGCGCATTCGATCTTTTCTTTTGGCCCTTTCGCGCTGCCAATCCTGCCTACGGGCTTGCCGTGATCTCATTCTTGACCGGCCTCGCCGCGGTTCTGGTATTCCGGTATGTTTCGAACCAGGACGCAATGCGCCGGATCAAGAACCGCATTCAGGCGCACTTGTTGGAAGTTCGCCTCTTCCCCGACCAGCTACGCGTTGTTTCCCGCGCTTATGGCCGCATCCTCCGTTTCACCGCCATTTACCTCACTTATAACTTGAAGCCGGTTGCTATTCTTCTACTTCCAGTAGTGATTCTTATGGTCCAACTCGACCTGCGATTCAGCCGGATACCGTTGCGACCACACGATTCATTTATCCTGAAGGCCAGGCTGGCCGAGCCAGGTGCGCTGGACTCGGACTCTCTTAGGCTCCCGCAAGGTCTGACGTTGACTGCTCCTCCTGTGAATGTCCTGGCTCTGCAGGAGGTGAACTGGCGTGTTCGAGCGGATAAGTACGGCGATTTCTTGCCGGCGGTAGTTGTCGCGGGCCAGATGTTCACAAAGCAAGTTGTGGTGTCAAAGGAGATAACCCGATTGCCGGTAGAGCGCGCGCGGGCGAGTGTGGTGGAATGGTTTTTGAATCCCGGTGAACAACCCCTTCCCAGCGGTGGTCCTTTGCGATCACTTGAAGTGAATTATGCCCCGCGTTCCGTGGACCTGGGATACTTCGCCACCAATTGGTTAGTTTTCTTCCTGGTTGTTTCTCTTGTTTCAGGGCTGATTTTCAAAATGGCACTTGGTATCGAACTTTGAAGGCTCATGGGCACATGCCGGTGACATCTCGGGGCAAAAGCGGGAGGATTGTTTTCGCGATTTTCCTGACCTTGGCTGTTCTCCTGTTTACTCCGACCGCCGCGCAGGCTTACGTGGGACCGGGAGCCGGCTTTGCTTTTCTTTCCTCGTTCCTGACCCTTTTTCTGGGTTTCCTGTACTCCCTGTTCGCTCTCATCACTTGGCCGGTTCGTCGGCTCTATCGCCTGATCCGTGGTTGGAAAGCCTATCGCCGTGCCCAGGTGAAGCGGGTGGTGATTGTCGGCTTCGATGGCTTGGACCCGGACTTGGCCGGTCGGTTTATGCAGGAAGGAAAACTACCAAACTTTGCCAAACTCCGAGACCACGGAACCTTCCGTCGTTTAGCAACAACTTGCCCTCCCGATTCGCCCGTCGCCTGGTCCTCGTTCATGACGGGCGTCAATCCAGGCAAACACAATATCTATGATTTCCTGGGCCGCGATTTGGGCAGTTATCTGCCCTTTCTGTCTTCGGCACAGATCCGCGATGCCAGGAGGACGCTGAAGGTCGGCAAGTACACCTTCCCACTCGGCCAGCCGCGGGTAAAGTTGTTGCGCAAGGGCATACCGTTCTGGCACTTCTTGGGGAAAGCGGGCGTCTTCTGTTCCGTGATCCGTATTCCCATTACGTTTCCGCCGGAGAAATTCGAAGGCGTGTTGCTGTCGGGTATGTGCGTGCCAGACTTGCAAGGAAGCCAGGGGACCTTCTCCTTTTACTCGAGCCGGGCGGCCAGCAGCGAGGAGCCGGAGGGAGGCGCACGCCTCCCGCTCCAGCACGACGGGGGGCGTTTTCGTTCGTATATTCCCGGACCCGAAAATCCCTTGCGGCGGCACCCCAGCGCGCCGTTGCGCCTGGATTTCAGCGTTAAGCCGGATGCGGCGGATGAAAAAGCCGAAGTTGAAATTGACGGCCGGTGCTTCCAACTCCGAAAAGGTGAATACTCAGAGTGGGTGGAGCTGAAATTCAAGGCGGGGCTAGGGATCCGGGTTCACGGCATCTGTCGCTTTTACCTGAAGGAGCTTACACCCCATCTCGAACTCTATGTCAGCCCGGTCAATATTGATCCCAGCCGACCCGCCCTTCCCATCTCTCACCCTTTCATCTACTCGGTCTATTTGGCGAAGCTTTTTGGGCCGTACGCCACACTCGGTCTCGCTGAGGACACCTGGGCTCTTAACGAGGGCGTTCTGGATGAAGAGGCTTTTCTCAAACAGTGTTATCTGATTCATGAGGAGCGCGAGCGGATGTTCTTCGACGCGCTCGAAAAAACCCCGCGCGGCGTCTGCGCCTGCGTATTTGATGCCACGGATCGTATCCAACACATGTTT
This sequence comes from Terriglobia bacterium, assembly GCA_050008675.1. Classification (GTDB taxonomy): domain Bacteria; phylum Acidobacteriota; class Terriglobia; order UBA7540; family UBA7540; genus CAVROP01. The sequence goes on along the minus strand of JBEKME010000003.1, from coordinate 127,091 downwards.
TGGCGCTTCCTCGAGGCGAACCACCCCGCCGTGAAGTCCGAAGCGGATAGCCGCCGCTATGGCGGTGTGATCGAAGATCTGTACCGGCGCATGGATGACTTGGTCGGTCGTATTCTCGACCAAGTCGGCGACGGGGTCCTGGTGGTGGTGTCCGACCACGGATTCAAATCCTTCGCGCGCGGAGTGAATGTCAATAGCTGGCTATGGCAGAGCGGCTACCTCGCGCTGAAAGACGGGGTCGAGCGGAGTGGAGAGTGGTTCGCGGACGTCAACTGGGAACGCACGCGTGCCTACGCCCTGGGTCTTAACGGACTCTACATTAACCAGCAGGGGCGGGAGCATGCCGGGATCGTGCCGCCTGGAGAAGAGACGCGATCCCTCAAACGTGAACTCCAGGAAAGACTGCAAGCACTGATCGATCCGCAGACCGGTCGCACGCCCGTCGACCGGGTAAGGGACAGGGACGTTGTCTACAAGGGGCCGTACCGCGAAAATGCACCTGACCTGATTATCGGCTATGCGGAAGGGTATCGGGCGGGTTGGGATTCAGTGAAAGGTAAGGTTACTGAGGCCGTGTTAGAGGACAACTGCAAGGCCTGGAGTGGAGATCACTGCATCGATCCCCTATTGGTACCCGGAGTGCTGTTCTCGAACCGAAAGATGGATTGCGATCATCCTGCTATCATGGACGTGGCCCCTACCGTGCTGGCTTGGTTCGGGCTTTCCTTGCCGCCACAGATGGACGGCAAACCCTGGAGTCTCATGTAGCGGCGAGTTTACCTCGCCAATGGCGCGAGTAGCGGCGAGTTTACCTCGCCAATGGCGCGAGTAGCGGCGAGTTTACCTCGCCAATGGCGGCGTAAAGCCGCCTCTACGAGGGCGGTGCCCAAATGAAAATCTGCGTCCTAGGACTCGACTGCGCTGCACCGGAGATAGTTTTCCAAGACGAGCGCCTCAAGAATATCCGGCGGCTGATGAACGGGGGCCTGTGGGGCCGCCTGGAGAGTGTCATTCCGCCCATCACCGTTCCGGCCTGGATGTGCATGTGCACCAGCCTGGACCCCGGGTCATTGGGCGTATACGGTTTCCGTAATCGCATTGACTACTCCTACAGCGGCCTCCGCTTTGCGGACTCGCGTTCTATCCAAGCTCTGGCCATCTGGGACTACTTGGCGGTGCAAGGAAAGAAAGCGATTGTCGTGGGCGTTCCGCCGAATTATCCCCCGCGCCGACTCCATGGCATCAGCCTTGGCTGCTTCCTCACTCCCAACACGCAAAAACACGAGTTTACGTATCCGGTCGAGATCAAGAAGAAAATCACTGAGTTGGTGGGCGATTACCCGGTGGACGTCGAAGGTTTTCGCACGGATGACAAAGCTTGGCTAAAGAGCCAGGTCTTCGAGATGAGCCGAAAGCAGTGGAAGGTGGTGCACTGGCTGCTTACCGAGCAGGAATGGGACTATTTCCACTTTGTGGATATCGGGCTGGACCGAATGCACCACGGCTTCTGGAGTTTTTTCGACAAAGCGCACCGGCAATACCAAGCGGGCAATCCTTACGAAAGTGTGATTCCGGAATACTACCAATGGCTTGATGAACAGATCGGGATTGTGCTCGAGACGCTCACACCTGACACCATCGTGTTGGTGGTCTCCGACCATGGCGCCCAGCGCCTGGAGGGTGGGTTCGCCGTCAACGAATGGCTGGTGAAGGAAGGGTTGCTCGTGCTCGACGAGCATCCCAGCCAGGTGACGCCGTTTGCGGAGCTAAAGGTCAACTGGGCAAAGACGCGAGTCTGGAGCGAGGGTGGGTACTATGCCCGTGTCTTCTTGAACGTCCAAGGGCGCGAGCCCCAGGGCGTCATCCCGCCTGGTGATTACGAAGCCTTCCGGGACGAGATGAAGTCCCGCTTCGAGGCTCTGACGGATGATGGGGGGCGTCCGCTCAACTCGCCCGTTTTCAAGCCCAACGAAATCTATCGTGATGTGCGCAACGTGCCTCCCGATCTGATCGTTCACTTTGGCGGGCTGCTTTGGCGCTCCATCGGCAGCGTAGGGCATGGTAAGTTGCACGTTCAGGAGAATGACACGGGGCCCGATGCGTGCAACCACGCCCAGTTCGGGATGTTCGTGCTTGCCGCGCCGAACAGCCCGTTGCGCGGCGAGTACCGGGGCGCGCATCTTCTCGATGTCGCCCCAACCCTGCTCGACTTGGCCGGCTATCAAGTTCCGGCAACGATGCAGGGGCACTCCTGGTTCACTGGGCAGACGCTTTGCTCCCCGAAGGGGAGCACTTTGAGTAGCCGTGGGTGAAACCCACGGATGGGAAAGCGTCAGGCGACGTCCGGCCCTGAAAGGGCCGAAGCGCCTTGGACAACCCGTCGGCTGATGGGTTGGACAGCCCTTTCAAGGGATCCCGACCGTGGGCTTGGGCCCACGGCTACTCACGGTCCACCGCTTCGCGGTGAGAATATGCTCTGGGGGCTTTGGCGTCAATAAGAGCCCTAATCCTTTCCCGCAATGGCAGTCCCCCAGCAATAAGACCGGAGAAAAGAGGCGACTGATTGTTGAAGGTTGGGGTGGATTTGTCCAGGCACTCCGCAAACCCGCCCGCAGCGTGAACCAGGGCGATGCCAGCCGCAACATCCCACTCGTGCTTGGGGGTTAAAGTCCAGGTCGCGTCGGCCAGACCGGCGGCCACCAGCGCGAGCTTGTAAGCAATCGACCCCGTAGGCCGAACCGTAATGGGCGTCTTCCGAAAAGGCTCCCACTCGCCTCTCTTCACTTCGCTACGGCTGGCTAGAACGGTCGCCCCCTTCAACGTGGTTCTTACACTGGCACGGGCCGGCTTTCCGTTGTAGGTTAACCCGCTTTCGAGGAAACCAAGGAAGGTCTCACCCGTTGCTGGATTGCAGACCCCGCCGGCAACGGCCCTGCCGTTTTCCACCAACCCTATCGAGACGCACCACTCCGGGATTCCCGCAACGAACTCGAGCGTTCCATCCAGCGGGTCAACCACCCAGACTCGCTGCTTTTCCAGGCGGGCAAGGTCATCCGCGCTTTCTTCAGAAAGCCATCCTTCTCCTTCGCGAAGAAGCACCTCTCGCAAAACGCGGTTTGCAGCTCTGTCAGCCTCGGTGACAGGACCACGCCCCAATGACTTCTGATCTGCCTTGACGGCCCCCGGGATGAATGAAGAAATGACGCTTACAGCCTCCTGCAAAGCTCCACGAATACGTTCCAACGCTTCCATAGCAAAAGCCATTATTACTTCAAGATGCCCAACGACATTCCTGCTCCCGTCACAAACAGGACAATATAGAGCGTCCCCTGTAGCCAACGGCTGGGGAACCGGTGACTCAGTTGCGCCCCCAGCACCGATCCCGGCAGGGAACCAACTAACAATGGGAAAACCAAGGTGGAGTCCACCGTTCCTAACCGAAGGTGCAGAAGACTGGTAAACCCGGTGAGGACTATCGCGTGAACGATATTCGTGCCTACCAGGATTGCAGGGGAAACACGGACGAAAATCATAAGGAATATCATGATGATGCTGCCCGAGCCCACAGAACTCATGCCCACAAGGAACCCCCCAGCCAGACCGATCAAGCTAATGGCGACGTAAGGAAGCCTCTGCGGTCGGCTCAGATGCGACAAACCTCTCGCCAAGAACCTTTGAGCGACGTAGAGGACGGGGATACAAATCAGGAGAACTCCTATGGCGGTTCTGAGGATGTCGTTCACCCCATCGCCATATAGAGAACGTAAGTGGGCCAACACCGTGATACCACAGAAGGAGCCGGGCACGCTTCCCACTGCGAGTGACCATACCAAGCGCCAATCAACGCTGCGCTGGCGCCAGTGGATGAAGCCTGCCCCGATTTTGGTAAGCGCATTGAAGGCCGCGGCCGATCCAACGGCTACAATAGGCGGGACTCCCAAAACGAGTATCAGAATGGGCAGCAGAGCCGCGCCGCCGCCCAGTCCTGTAAGACCTACCAGTGTTCCAACAAGCATCCCTGCTGAGATTTTGACCAGTAACAAAGACATCGGCCACAAGTCCCGAACAAATCGTCACTCGGGTTCAGCACGACGAGTGCGTAAGGCAAACCTGACTTGGTCCATTCAAGAATGCCGAGTAAAGGAGGCCCCGAGAGGCCGGGACGCTGCCATCCGGGGACTGACTTTCCGGTTAACGCGCCTCAGGGATCCCCACCCTTTCCTGATCATTCGCGCCAATGTATCCCTGCCGCTCCAGATGCAGGAAGATCTCTTGCGCAGCCTCTTCAGGTGTCACGTCGGTGGTGTCGACCACCACATCGGCGTCGCTGGGGGCCTCATATGGATCGGAGATGCCGGTAAACTGTTGAACCACACCCGCCCGCGCTTTGGCGTAAAGTCCCTTTCGATCCCTTGCCTCGCAGGTTTCGAGCGGGGTCGACAGATATACGAGGACAAAACCGCCATGGGGCTGGATCACCGCCCTTACTTCTTTTCGAATGGCGTCATACGGAGCAATGGGAGCGCAAATGGCGATTCCGCCATTCTTGGTTATCTCTGAAGCAACGAACCCAATTCGCCGGATATTGATATCACGATGCTCGCGGGAGAATCCCAGCTCGGACGACAGGTGCTTACGGACGATATCCCCGTCCAGGAGAGTAACCGGCCGGCTACTCATTTCCAGGAATTTGACACGCAAAACATTTGCCACGGTGGATTTCCCGGAACCAGAGAGACCTGTGAAGAAAACGGTGAACCCCTGGCGGTGCCGGGGTGGATAGATGCGATGCAATTCACGCAAGACTTCCGGAAAGGTGAACCAGGAAGGAACCTCACGTCCTTCGGCAAGACGCTGCCGGAACTCCGTTCCAGAAATATTGAGGGCGCGTGCGCCTTCCGGGACTTCATCCTCGGAGAGATAGGCGTCCTGATCCCCCAGGTAGACCATCGTTTGAAACGGCACCAAGGTTATGCCAATCTCCTGCTGATGTTTGCGAAGCAATTCCTGCGCATCGTAAGGCCCGTAAAACGGCTTGCCACTCGAATCGTTGCCAGGTCCAGCGTGGTCACGCCCCACGATAAGATGGCTGCAGCCGTGGTTTTTCCGGATGATGGCATGCCAGAGGGCTTCGCGTGGTCCTGCCATGCGCATCGCGAGAGGCAGCAAAGAAAGCTTGACGGTATCCTTGGGATACTTGGAAAGAAGAGCTTGGTAACATCTCACTCGGACGTAATACTCAACATCGCCCGGTCGAGTCATGCCGACAGAGGGGTGAATGAGGAGGTTCGCTCCTTCCTTTCTTGCGGCCTTTAGTGTCAGCTCGTAATGAGCGCGGTGCATCGGATTGCGAGTTTGGAAGGCAACAATGCGGCGCCACCCGAGCCTGACGAATGCCGCCCGGAGTTCGGAGGGCGTCAGGCGCAAGGATCGAAAGTCATAATGCGAAGGCAGTTGGACGCCCTCGAGGCGCCCTCCCACGTACCAGGGGTGGGTTCTGTTTAGCACATAATCCGCGCCGGGATGCTCAGAGTTCGTCGTCCCGTATACCGCTTCGACTTCCGCCATCCGATCTGGCTGCCACACTTCATCCACATGCAGGGCAGCCAACAGGACGCCCTCGGAGTCCCTGAGGACGATGGTGCTGCCTTCGCCGATAGACGTTGCAAACTCTTCCGTTACGTCTAGTACGACGGGGATGGGCCATAACCGCCCATCCGCCAGACGCATATCGGCGCATGTGCCTTCGTAGTCCGCACGCGTCATGAATCCCCGGAGCGGTGAGAAACCACCCGTCAAAAGAAGTTCCAGGTCGCAAAGTTGTCGAGGAGTCAAATCCCAGGAAAGCCAGGACTTTGATTCTGCCCGCAGTTGGGGAACCCGGCCCGGTGCAGCAATCAGTGTCACTAATTCGCCGCCGTATGGCGGGTTGAGACGATCATGCATAAGTCTAAGGCTCTTTCGTTACCGCAGGTTCTAAGGAAAGCCCAAGCCTTCAGGCGAAGCCAGTTTAATCGCCACAACCAGTGATAGTCAATTGAAACTTCCCCAGACAGCAGTGATTCCCCTTGCCTATGTGCACGGATTAATTACAACTCCAGGTGTGGAATTCCAGACCGCTCAGGAAAATCGGTTTTGCTAATGGAAAGCCTGAATTTTGAACCCCAACAGAAAGGGAGTTACTCCATTTTTTTCATTCGGGATTCTCGTGCGAGCACACGACAGTATCTGCGAAAACTCAGCACGGCAAAGCTTCACTTCTCGTATGCCAGCGCGGGCGTGACAATGTCTTCGACTGCCTGAGGATCGCCGCCTGCGGGGCCGTACCAAACACTCCCGCCGAAGGTAGTGACGTAGATCATGGCGGGGTTCTGCGGATCGGGGATCACGCGGTGGCCCCATTTGAAGTTGAAGCCCCGGATGCGCTTCCAGGTCTCGCCGCGGTCGATGGAGCGCCAAGCGGAAGATTCGAAACCGCAGGCGTAAAGAATGCGCGGATCGCGAGGGTCGAAGGTGACGTCATAAACGTGTTGGTCGTGAGAGAGTTTATTCCGCCACAGCGCGCCGCCATCCGTGGAAACATAGATACCGCCGTCGACCGCCCCCGTGGGCAGATTGCGACCCCAGGCGGCAAGGTAGAGCCGATCGGCGTCATCCGGGTCGACGGAGATCCCGTTCGGACCGTTCACGCCTTCCGGCAAGGGGACTTTCTCCCAGTGTTCGGCGCCGTCTCGCGAGCGGTAGAGCGCGCCGTCTTGAGGGCTCCCGACGCTGCCGTCTTCGCTGCGGCGCGCGATGACCAGGTACAAAACTCCGTTCTTATCTCGTGCCAGCCGCCAAGCGAAGGGCTCCGGCGCGGGCAGGCCCTGGTTCTTGAGTGCCCAGGTTTTCCCGCCGTCCACGGATTTGAAGACGCCTCTGCCCAAGCCTGTTACGTAAAGGACTCGGGCGTCAGCCGGGCTGGTGGGATCAAGCAGAATGTGTGTGGCGGCGGTGGGGGGCATACCTTGGTTTGACGGCCGCCAGATCTTGCCGCCATCGTCGCTCACGCAAACTCCACCGTCGTATCTTTCGGGCGAAGTATGACGCCACATCTTGGGGCGCGGCAGGTCGTGCACGGAACTCATCACACCCCAAACGCGGCCCTTCACCATCGGATCAAAGGTAATCCAGTAAGTCGTGTTGGTCCAGCGGCGCGGCACCCCAGGGGTTGCGCTCGTCCAGCTTCGGCCCGCGTTTTCGCTGCGGAACAAGCCGATGTCCGTGTAGGCGATGAACATGCGGCGGGGGTCAAAGGGGTCGAAGAAAACTCCGTAGTTGGTGGTAACGTCCAGCCCCGTCGTCACGTCAGTATGATCCGGAAGGCGCTTGGAGTAGACCGCCTCCCAGGTACGGCCGCCATCCAGAGTACGCATTGTGCGCCCGTCATCGGTCTGGTAGCAGATGTCCGGATTGTTCGGCGCCACGCCCAGCGAGATGCCAGGCTCGCCCCAACCTGTTCCGAAGCGTTCTGAGATCCACGCATCATGGACGTTGGGCGCGGGTGTCTCCGCCTCTTTCCAAACCAGGTCCCAGGTTGCGCCGGCGTCGCTGGTTCTCGCCACGCCATGAAAGGTGCTGTTTCCGATATGCAGCCCCTCGTAGGAAACGTAGGCGACCTCCGGATGACGCAGGCAGGTTCCCACGCATGTGAAATGAGGGGCGGGCGCGGTCGCGTTTGCAAGGTGGAGCAGGGCATCGCCGGCCATGCGCCACGTGGCGCCGCCGTCGCCCGACATGAAGATTCCGCCGCTGACTGCGCCACCGGACGCTCTCGCCTCCGCCACAGCATAAACGGTCAGCTCGCCATCGGAGGAGAACCCCGCCGAAACATCATGAAACCGGGCCACGCCGGCCGGCGCCGGGGCCTGCACCCACTTGCCGGCCCTTCGGATGTTGACGGAATTGTTCCCCACGACATACAGGGTGCGGTCCTTCTGAGGTAAACGAGGATCGACGTAGATTTTTCGGGGGCCGGCGACGAGACCCTCCCTGCATTGCCAATGAGCGCCCCAGTCTTTCGAGATGTAGAGAGCGGATTTTCCCGCCTCGCCAATCGCCGCGTAGAGCGTCTTCGAGTCTTGGGGGTCCACAGCCAGAGCCGTTACGATTCCCGCGGCTCCCTGGGCCGTGAGAACGCTGGGACTCGCATGGTCATCCGGCATGATGATGCGGGTCGCGGAGTCGGGCGGCGGATACACGAGGCTCCAAGTCCCGCCGCGGTCAACGCTTCGCCACAGACCGCCCGCGCCCGCATATATCACCTTGGGGTCTACAGGGTCGAAGGCGAAGAAGCCGACCGGATGGCGGAGCTCAAACATGCGCCAGGAACCTCCACCATCTTCGGAGATGTAGGCGCCCGTCATGTCGCAGGCCACCAACACCAGATTCGGATCATGAGGACTTATGGCAGGGTAAAACTGCGCACCCCCGCCCCCGGGACCCAGGACGCGCCACGCATCGTGACGAGGCGCAGAATAACTCGCGCCTTCCTGCGCCACAGCGGGCCTGCCGGGAGGGAGTAGGACGGAAACAAGGACAGCGGCCAGGATCGCCGGCCGGATGATGGCTCTCTTCACCGCAAGTTCCTCCTTCTGGCCAGTGCTGATAGAGCTGCAGTCTGGAGTCGTTTGTCCTTGGCCAAAGGAAACTCCAAGTCTGCAACCTCCTCTCCAGAGAGCGCGCCTCAGTGTCCCAGGCCGGACAGGGTGGCCACGATTCGCAGCGTGGCGATCTCCCGCAGCTTCGCCTCAGCCACGCGGATTGCTATTCTGCGGTATATAGCCGCCGGGATGAGGCCTGCATCATGCTGGCGAACCTGGGTGCGATACCGGCCAGGGTGAATTGCTTCTTAATCCTCGTGCCTTGAGACCCCCAAGGCCTTACGGCTATCTGTGAGTCGCGGCTGGGGCGTGGCGAGTCGAAGCATCCCGCTGGTCGGTTAGACTCCGCTTTTCAGATCCCGAACGGCGGAACGCACCTTGGGAATCAGGGCGCTGTAGTCCTTGGGCGAAGCCTTTTCGAGGAACTGCTGGTAATAGCGCAACGCCAGGGGCTTGTTGCCGGCCTTGTCATAGAGCACGCCGAGGTTCAAGAGCGGCTCAACCTCCGTGGAATCGAGTTCAATGGCCTTCTCGAAGTCGTGCCGGGCCGTGTCGGCGTTGCCGCGCTGAATGGCCACCAGGCCCAGGCCGTTATACGCGGCGCTGTGATGATCGTTTTGAAGGATGATCGCCTTGAAGGCCCTTTCCGCGTCATCGACGTGTCCCAACTGAAGTTGCGCGGTGCCCAGATTCCGCAAGTTGTCGAGATCGGTAGGATTGATCTGATTGGCGCGGCTCATTGCGTCCGCAGCCTTATCCAGTTCGTGAAGACGCAAATAGAGCTTACCTAGCCGTGCATAGATGATGCCGGTGAAGATGCGCTGCCTGATCGCGTCCTGATAAACCTCGACGGCGCGTTCCAGCCGCCCGGCGCGCTGGAGCGCCGTGGCCAGGTAAATGTGGCCCAGGGGATTGCCGGGATCTTGGCGCAGCGCCTGCTCCATGAGCTGTGCGGCACGCCCATTGTCTTGCGCGTTCAGGGCTCTCTCCGCCGCTTGCATGATCTTCATGACTGCCATGCGATCCTTGGGATCAGTGGCCGCCGTGCCGAGCTCAATTTCGCGCCCCGTTCCCGCGCTCACGTATCCCAACGACTCGAGTTCCCGGCGCGTCTGCTCATCCAGAGGGACTGTCGTGACTTTCTCCGTCTTGCCCTGCGTGCCGGCGACTTTCCAGATGAGCCTTTGGAACTGGTCGGCTTCCTCGGGATGCCGGTCGACCAAGTTTTGCAGTTCGCCCGGGTCCCGATGCAGGTCGTAGAGCTCGCGGTGCGGCGCCAGGATGAACTTCCAGCCGTCCGTTCGCATGGCGCGCAGTTCCGACCATCCCATGTAAGTCCGCGGGTAAAGTGTCTCCCCGTAAGAATAATCTGACCGCACATGAGTTCCCTGCTCGATGAGGGGCCAAAGGCTGACGCCTTGTGCTTCGGGCGACGCCGGCAGGTGTAGGAACTCCATCACCGTGGGGTGGAGGTCGATGGACCGCACCTGGTTCTCAATCACTTTGCCGCGCGGGACATCCGGGCCGGCCACAATCAGGGGAACGTGGAGGGTCGCATCATAGAGGAAGATGCCGTGCGTCAACTCACCGTGCTCGCCCAGGCTCTCGCCGTGATCTCCCACGGCGATAACCAGTGTGCGTGAGGTGAGCGCCAGTTGGTCGAGGCCATCGAGCAGTCGCCCGACCTGCTCGTCCATGTACGCAATCTCGCCGTCGTAGAGGCTCTTCGCGTACTCACGCTTGTAAGGTTCGGGAGGGTCATAAGGCGTGTGGGGATCGTAGTAGTGTGCCCAGAGGAAGAACTTCTGGTGGGCATTTTGCTTCAGCCATTCGAGGGCGCGGTCCGTCACCACGCTGGCGCGTCTTTCAGGGAAAACGCCGGGAAGCTTGCCTTCCTCCTTTTCAGCGCCCATGTCATCGTCATAAGTATCAAATCCATGCGAGAGGCCGAAGTGCTTGGCCACGGCGCGCGAGCCCACAAACGCCGCCGTGGAAAAGCCCGCCGCCTGGGCGAGCGAAGCGATGGTGGGATGGGACTTGTCGAGAACGAAGCCGCCCATGTCGCGCAGGCCATGGACAGTGGGATATGCCCCGGTCATGATGCAAGCGTGCGAAGGAAGGGTGAGCGGCACTTGCGCCGTGGCGTGCAGGAACAGAACGCCACGGGCGGCGAGGGAATCCAGGTGCGGCGTGAGCGCATAACCTCTCCCGCCGCTCGTAGCGCCGGGCTTTAGCCCGGCACCCTTCGTCGATCCCGAGCTAGAGCCCAACGCTACGGCGTAGCAACCCAAGTGGTCGGCGCGAGTGGTGTCAAGAGTGATAAGCAAAACGTTGGCGTCGCGCGGCTCGAGGCGGGCTTGTTCCGGCGCATGGCGGCAAGCGCCGAGGAATACCAGAAGTCCCGCCACAGCCGCCAAGCCCAGGGGGGGAGTTCGATAGGGCAACGCCTTGGTCCTTTGCCGACGCATAATCGCCCTCCATAATACACCGAATCAGGCGGTTCCGCGCCATAGCAAGACTGTACTCCCAGGGTCGCGTCAAAGTCCCGTCGGCGGGCCGGCCCCGAAGGGGCCGAAGGTCATTAGCCGTGGGTGAAACCCACGGGAAGCGTCGTCCGTGGATGTTCGACCCCTACGGGGTCGAATATCTCTTGGCACCTTGTCCGTAGGTTTCACCTACGGCTAATGATCTTGTTCCCCTTCGGGGAACTTCGCGGACTTTGACACGACCCTGACTGTACTCCGCGTCCGCTGGCGGAGTATGCTATGCGGAGGTTGCCTCGGCTTTCTCGTCCACACCCCGAAGGGGGAGGACCCGCGGCGATCAGATCCTGGAGGTGAACGGCAGGTGAAGGCTGGAGCCCTTGCCCTCGTGTTCGTTTGGCTTTGCGCAGCGGCGTACCTCGCCGGGCAAGCCAGTGCTCCGCCACCCCCCGGAACCTCTCGGGTGACTCCCTCCGAGCCACTCCTGGTCCAGGCGCAGTTGCTCGTGCGCGACGGGAAGCTGGACGAGGCGCTTCCCGTCATCCACCGGTTCCTCGAACAGCGTCCAAACTCCCCGGACGGACATGCCGTGCTCGGGTTTATCCTGTTCAAACAATCCCGACCTGCCGAGGCGCTCCGCGAGTATGGGGAAACCGCGAAGTTACGCCCGCCCTCTGCATTCGAGTGGAAAATCATGGGCCTGAGCGCGGCGATGCTCAAGGACTATGCGAACGCCGACCTGTGGCTCTCGCGATCCTTTCATCTGGATCCCCATGATCTCGAGACCTGCAATGATCTCGGGCAGGGCAAGTTCCTGCGGGAGAAATACAGCGAGTCCGTGAATGTTTTTCGCGAATGTTTGAAGCTGGACGCGAAGAACGTATATGCGGAGAATGGCCTGGGCAGCGCCTATGAGCGCCTGGGCCGTTGGGATGAGGCAGCGGCAGCCTATCGGAAGATCATGGCGTGGCAATCGTCGAAAGCGGCCCCAGACGCCACACCCTATTGGAATCTCGGCCGCGTCCTCCAGAAGCAGAACAAACCCCAGGAGGCCGTCAAATACCTGACGCGCGCCGTCGAACTGGCGCCAGACCAAGCCGAGGTGCGGACACGGCAGTTCCTTGAGACCACTGGGGATGCCGGGAACGGTCATGCCTTGCTGGGATTCATCCGCTACACCGAGCAGCGCTGGCAGGAGTCGCGCGCCGAATTCGAAGAGGCGACCAAATACCGTGATCTCTCCGCGGTGGAGCTCAAGATGCTGGGGCTTGATTGCCTGGCGCTGTACCTTTACGGCGACGCCGATAAGTGGCTCACTCGCTCCCTGGAAATGGAGCCTGGCGATGCCGGCGCCTGGCAAGCGCTGGGAGAGGTCAGGACGAACGAGCAACGATTCGAGGCGGCTATCCGGGCCTATCAGCGTTCTCTCGCGCTCGTCCCGCGGGTCGTTACCGCCGAAACCAGCATGGGGTGGTGCGCGGAGTTGTTGAGCCGGTTGGACGACGCCGCGACGGCATACAGGACCGCCATAGGCTGGGAAGTGTCGAAGCCGGACGATCCCACGCCGTTCCTTGGCCTCGGTCGCGTGCTGCTGAAACAGAACCGACCGGCAGAGGCTTTGCCTTATCTTCGGCAGGCGGTCCAGATGGAGCCGGCTTCGGCCGAGGCGCATGAAGAGCTGGGGAAAGCCTACTCCCTTCTGAATGAGCTCGCCGCCGCTCAACAGGAGATCGAGAAAGCAATGGAGCTTGCTCCCAAGGTGGTGCGTCTGCACTTCATGCTGGGACAGCTCTACCGCAGAACTGGCCAAATGGAGAAGGCCAAAGCGGAACTCGATTCCTACGCGGCCAGCGTGGGCGCGCATTCGACTCCCGATCAGGACCCGAGGTGATATGAGCTTCCGGCATTCCGCGACCGCTGCCTCACTCTTTGCGCTTTGTCTCTGGCTTCTGGCTGCGAGGGTGAAGCCCGGCTCGCCGGGCCTGCGACCGGATATCGCGCCGGGGAATTTCGTGGACGTGACGGCCGCCAGCGGCGTGCAATTCCATCATTACGCCTCCCAAACCGCGAAGAAATACATGCTGGAAATCATGGGCTCAGGCGTCGCCCTGTTCGACTACGACAATGACGGCCGGCTGGACATTTTCCTCGTGAACGGGGCGCCCATCAGCGACCCAACTCCGGCGGGCACCATTCCGCGCAAGAACGATCCCAAGTATTGGCACCGTCTGTACCACCAGAGACCTGACGGTACGTTCGAAGACGTCACCGAGAGAGCAGGGGTGCAGGGGTTGGGCTATGGATTCGGCGTGGCTGTCGGTGATTACGACAACGACGGTTTCGAAGACTTGTTTGTCACCGAATACGGAGGCAACCGACTGTACCACAACAACGGCAACGGAACGTTTACCGACGTCACTGAGCAAGCGGGCGTGGGTGGCAGCGGCTGGTCCACGAGCGCGGCTTGGGTAGACCTCGATAATGACGGTCTGCTCGACCTGGTGGTTCTTCGTTACGTGCAGTGGGACTTCGAGGACCGGTTGTGCATGGTGAACGGGACGATCCGCACTTACTGTCGGCCGGACAGTTTCCAGCCCATCGCGCCCCTGGTGTACCACAATAACGGTGATGGAACGTTCACCGAGGTGTCGCGCCAGATAGGACTTGACAAGCCGGGCAAGGGTTTGGGGATTGCGATCGCGGATTACGACCGCGACGGGCACGTCGACGTCTATGTGGCCAATGACTCCATGCCGGGGTTCCTGTACCACAACAAAGGCAATGGCACTTTTGAGGAAGTTGCGCTATTGGCAGGTGTGGGTGTGACGGACAGCGGCCGCACCTATGCAGGCATGGGTGTGGATTTTGCCGATTACAACAACGACGGATTGCCGGACCTGGCAGTGGCCGACCTGGCCCTCGACACGTACGCGCTTTACGAAAATGAAGGCAAGGGTTTCTTTAAGTATGCCACGGATGCGACCGGACTCGGCAACATCACCATGCAGCATTCAGGCATGGGTTTGCACTTTATCGATTATGACAACGACGGCCGCAAAGACCTGCTAGTCTCGCAAGGCCACGTCATGGACACCGTCGACCAGGTCAATCCCAACCTCCACTACCGCGAGCCGATCCTCCTTGTACGGAACACCCCCCAGGGCTTTGTGGATGTTTCGGCGGCATCCGGGGAAGTCTTCCGCCAAGCGTGGGCTGGCCGTGGCCTCGCGATTGGGGACATCAATAACGATGGCCGCGTGGACGCCGTGGTATCCACCAGCGAAGGCCCGGCTCACGTGATCCTCAACGAGACGGTCACGCCGAACCATTGGCTGATGTTGAAACTGACGGGACACAAGAGCAATCGTGACGCCATCGGTGCGGAAGTAAAGGTGGTCATCGCTCGAGGCGCGCAGTATGCGACGGTGACCACCGCCGGCAGTTATCTTTCCTCCAGCGACAAGCGGGTACACTTCGGTCTCGGACTGGAGACGACCGTACAGAAGGTGGAGATACGCTGGCCCAGCGGGATTTTGCAAACCCTTCGCGACGTCAAGGCTGACCAGATCCTGGAAGTGGATGAGCCGCGGTGATCGCTATTGGGTCTGGATCGTCCCCGTCACCACTACTTCAAAGGCGCTGCCGGGAACTTGCTTTAGTTGATCAAGGTCGGTGTCGTCCCAGCTTGGATCGGGCGCTCCGGTAATAAACCAACTGCTGCCGTTGTCGGCCACCATCATGCCGTACTTCTTCAGCGCTGTCAGAATCACCAGTGCTTGGCCGGAGTAGGAAGAGATGTCGTAGGAGGCCTTCAAGCGAAGACGCAGGCCCATGGGCGGCAGGGCAGGATTTTTCGACTCGCTGGCGTGAGTGGCGGGATGGATGAAGCCCGTTTGAGTTGCGGATACGGTGAAGCGCAAGGCGTGTTTGATTTCGCCTGCCGCCACCTCGTCGTAACGCGCCAGTCCGGGAAGGATTGGTAACCCCGCCGCGTCCGCTGATGTCCAGCCATCGGGCCGCAGCTTGTCGGAATAGAGGTTGAAGATCGCACCATTGGCGGCGGTCCAATTGTTATCGTTGGCGTCCTTAACGCCTTCCCACACTTCGTACAGCGTGCAGTTGTTGTGCGTGGGGTCGGCTTGGAGCGTCAGCACGTGGCGGTCGCCGGTGGAACTGCTGCCGCCCTCCACGGGGGCATTGGGTGGAAAGGGGTAGCAGCCGCTGGTAGACGTGACAGTGCAGCCGGCCCCGGACGTCCCGAAGTCACTCTCGCTGGGATACTGATTGAAGAGGACGCTCACCAGCGGCTGAGCGGCGGGCACCACCACGTAAGGAATTCCATAGCTGGGATCACTCCCGAAGTCGGCATGCAGGAACTGCTTTTCCTGGTTGATGCTGGCAATGTACTGGTCCGAGTTGGGATCCACGCAGTAGTTCGAGATATCGGCGTTCCAGAGATTGTCTGTGGGAAACACCGGGCAACTCGAAATCGTGGGGCTCGTGCTGTAATCGGTCGGGCTTCCGGTTGCCGCGTTGCTGCAAGTCGGCTGAGAAGGAGTCGGCGCCGGGCTGGGAGAGGAAGAAGAGCCTGAGCCACAGGAGAGCAGGAAGAGGGTAGCCAGTGCGAGAGTTGTGCCGAAGGCACTTGTTAGAAAAAGACGGCCCTCGGGCTGGCGCAGACATCTGGTTTTTGATGTCTGCGAGGTTCGCGGCAGCGAACCACGATTGTGCATCGCATGGCCGCCAAGCGCTTCGCTTCGCGAAGTCGCAGACCTCAGAGGGCAGAGGTCTGCGCCAGCCTGCCGACTTACTTCACGAATCACTCGAATCGTTTGTTCGAGCATTGGTCAATTCCAAGGCGGCGTCAAGCCGCCGCACTCCAAGGTGCCTTCGGCACTCATTAGAAAAAACGGCCCGCCACGGGGCGGGCCGTCAGGATCAAGTTCAGAAACAAACGATCAGAAGGTAATGTGCATACCCATTTGGATTGCACGCGGCCCATTCATCGGGGCCGTGATCAAGCCAAAGGTACCTCCCTGGGACGGAATTCCGTCGGTCAGGTACGTATCCGGGTCGCCGAGCCCCGTGCGGTTAAAGACGTTCTGGAAGTCCGCGCGGAGCTCGAGCCTAACCCGTTCGGTAATTCGCGTGTTCTTGATCAGACCGAAGTCTTCTACCTCGTGACCAGGCCCCCGGACATTCGGCAGGAACGGCGGGGCCGTTCCCGGACGCAGCGGGTAGCCATTGTTGGGTGATGTGGGTACATCGGGGAACGCTGCTGGGTTGAGCCAGGCAGTCCCGTTAGTGACGGCCCCCGCTGCGTTATAGGCAAGGAGGGCGTTCAGCCCATGGGGCGTGAGGGTTTTGGGGACGCCGGAAAGGACGTCCGGCCGGACCCACGGGGTGATGGCGCTGGAGGAGTCAAAGGCCGAGTAAATGGCCAGGGGGTCCCCCGAGCCGTAACGTTGAATGGCCGTCAACTGCCACCCGGAAAAGATCCGGTCCGCCCAGCCGGAGGAATGCATCCACCGTTGGCCGTGGCCGAAGGGCAACGCGTAGATCCAGGTCAATTTCAGGACTTGCGGGTAGTCAAAGGACACAATGCTTTTCTCTAATTTCCGGTTGTAGAGGTCCTGAATGTACGCATTGTAGTACCGCATGGCGCTGGCGCTGTCCGAGATGTTCTTGGAGAGAGTGTAGGCGCCGATGAACGTCAGGCCGTGCGTCGAGTTCTTGCGCGCCGTGAGCTGCAACGAGTGATAGGTCGAGTTGCCGAGGCCGGGAGAATCGTTCTGCACGCCGCTGTACTGTGGGAAGCGGGCGAGCCCCGTGGCCACCGAATTGCTGCTAAAGGCGGGGTTGTCCGTTTCAAAAGTGGGATAGGGTAATTTGGTGATGCCGTATTGCGCGAGCGTCGCCGCGGTGGTGGGGTTGCTCAGATCCGCCCCGAAGTCATCCGCCAGAATGTCTCCCAGGCCCATATACTTCGCGTTCGCCTGATTGATTCCTCCCATATCGTAGTTGATCAGGCGCGTCCCCTTTGACCCAATGTAATTGGCCTCCATGAGGACCTCATGCGGGAATTGGTACTGGAACCCGGCGCTCCAGTTCTGGATGTAAGGCATGGCCAGGGAGTTGGCGGGATAGTAGTCGACCCCATTCCCATTCATGCTGGCGGGATTCGTGTTCGGCAACGTGCCGGTAAAAGCGGGCATACCCACCTGGCCGGGCGCCGAACCACTCGCGAAATTGGAAAGGTACATGACGGGATTCACGGCATTCATCGGGCCAGACTGCCGGTGAACTACCACGCTGGAGTTGAACCCGAAGAACTGCTCTGCTCCCCACCCGCCTTCGGTGGGAGGCTGGTAGCTGATCCCGTACCCGGCGCGGAGGACCAGTTTATTGTTGATTTCGTAAGCCAGACCCAAACGCGGCGCCCACTCCTTGACGTAATAATCCTGGAAGGAAGAGCCGTTGCGGCAACCGGGGCAACTGCCCAGCCACACAAGGGCGCCGGGAATCGTCGCGCCGCTGGGCAGCGGGTTCGCCGCCGTGGGATCGAATTGGGCCATGCGGTTGAAAGCTTCCGTCCTGGGCGTCGGAATCTCCCAGCGCACTCCGAGGTTGAGAGTGAGCTTCGAGGTCGCCCGCCAGTCATCCTGCGCGAAGAAGGCCATCACCCCCTGCCGGTAACCCGGCTCGGTCCTGTAAATACTGTCGCTCGCACTGTGGGCAGCGCCCATGAGGAAGCTGGCGAAAGGGTGCCCCGTAGTAGTGGTGAACCCGGGGAGCGAGGTTTCCAGGTTGTTGAAGGCGAAGGCCCCGGATATGTCTCCAGTATCGTAGTCGTTGGAGCGATAGTGGAGGTATGACCCGCCAAACTTCAGGCTGTGCTTGCCGTGCGTGATGGAGAAGGTATCCGCGTAGAGGTAACTTTCCTCAGGCTCTCGGCCCGGGCAACTGCTCCCGATTGATGGCAGGAATGGGATGCCGTTGCTCTCCTTGAAGCTCATGGCGGGGAGGCAATTATTGACGATTCCCGAGATCTTCATCGCGGCCGTAACCTTGCCGTCTGTCGAGTTGTGGTTGCTGTCCGCGAACCGGTTGTAACCCAGCGAGAGGACGTTCACCGAGTGGTCGTTGAGCGTCCAGGTGTGCATAATGCGCAACTGCGGCCCGCCCACATCCTGCGTGTAGGCCCCGGTGAGGGGCTGGCTGGGCCAGGGCGCCCAACTGTCGGCCGGGGGGCTATTGTGGTAGCGGTGCCGGATCGCCACGGTAAGAGAAACACTCAGTTTCTGCTTGTCATTGATCACTTCGTCCTCTTTGGTAGTATAGGCGTCCCGCCTGAATACGGGGCAACAGGTGCCGCCATAGTGGGGCGTGTTCAGCGTCAGGGTACCGTACTGTGGAGTCGGGAAGTATTGCAGCAGCGTCGAGGTGGCTGAGCTGAACTCTCCCGCCGGGATCGCGTTCAGGACGCCGCCGGCATCGAATGGGTCGCGGATGGTGACATCCGCCCCGCTGCTATTGGTCAATCCAGTCACAGGATCAACACCGCCTGCCGGGACGATCCTGGTGGTGGTGGGGTCGAAAATTTCGTTCTTATATACAGTGCGCCCAAGCGCGTCCTGACCCACTGAACTCCCCAGCCAGGCATTGAAGTTCCCCTTCAGCATGGGGGAAGTCGGCACCGAAGTGAGACCACCGAACGCATACTGGCTGTAGCGATCTCCCTCGTAGTTGAAGAAGAAGAAGGTCTTGTTTTTCCGGATGGGGCCGCCAAGGTTGCCGCCGAAGTTGTTTTCCCTGTAAGTGCTCTTTGGTGAACCATAGGCGTTGTTCAGTAAGCCGTCAGCGTTGAACATGGGATTGATGTTGTACTCGAACCCGGCTCCGTGGAACTTGTTGGTGCCGGATTTAAGGGAGAAGTTGACAACCCCGCCGCCCGATTCTCCGTACTCGGCAGAATAGTTGCTCATCTGAACTTTGAACTCACCGACGGAATCCGCCCCGGGCTGGAACTCGCCCATGCTGTCCCAGTCGTAACGGGCGATGCTGGCGCCGTCGATCAGGATGAGATGGCTCGAGTCCTGGCCACCGTTGATCGATTGCCTGCCATTCCAGTCTGGCGTCGTGCCGGGCAGACTCTCCCAGACAAACGCGTCCAATGGCCGCCCGCCGTCACTGAGGATGACCGGGAGCGTCTGGAACTCCTGTGGCGTGATCGCCGCGCCCACTTCCGCAGTAGAAGTTGTCAGCAGCGGCGCTTCTGCGGTCACCGTGACCTCTTGGCTGGCGGCGCCCACTTGCAGCGTCAGGTCAATGGTCACGACCTGGGCTACAGGGACGACGATGTCAGTCGCCAGGGAGGCCTTGAAACCCTCTTTGCGAGCTTCCACTTGATATTTTCCTGGCGGGACGGGAACGCGATAGTAACCGGCAGTGGAACTCCTCACCGCCCAGTTTACCCCCGTGTCCATATTGGTGATGGTGACTTGCGCCTCCGGGACAACGGCCTTGGAAGGGTCGAAAATCGTTCCCGTCAGGGCCCCCAACTGGCCCTGGGCGCAAACCCATTTGGGCATGAGCAAGAGTCCCAAACAAAGAGCTATGATGCGTAAGGACCTGTGCATGTAGTTCCCTCCTTGAATTCTCTCTGAGTTCCCAAGCCGACGCTTACAAAGTGCAGCGGGCACCTCGCGCAGGTGTCCGGAAAAGAACACGAAACTCCGTATAGGACTTCGCCTGCAAACTTTCGAACGCCCACTCCGAGGTTTCCAAATAGGTCAAACTGCACCTAGAAATTCTCTGGTCTTTCAACACGCATGTATGAAGAACCTGCCGCGGTAGGACCGCAAGGTTATTCCGGTTACTCATGCCGTTAAATGCCCTCCCGGTCTCAAGTTCCTTCTGATAACCCATTGTAAACACACAAGTTGTTGGAAGCCAACGACAGATGCTCGTAAATGGATTTTCCCCTTCGCCATCTCCAACTTTCCAGGCAAGAACTCATGTCCATGTAAATTCCTGAAAGCAAAGCTGCTAAGGCGCGCTCAAAAACGGTCCGAGGGTGGCAAGACGAGTCTGACAACGCGCTATTAACGTTACAATTTACGGTTATTTGCAGCTCAGGATGGGTGCTGAATGAGTCTTGACTGTGCTGACATGCATGTATATAATTGCCGGGTCGTAAGGTCAGCGTGCGGGCTGTCCGCCGGTCGCGAGCAATTCCCATGGCATTACGCAATCCTCCCGAATCCGATTCCTTGACACTTTATGAAAAGCGCAGTGAACTGAAGCGGATCCTCGAGAGTAAATACTTCGCCAAAGCTCCGAAACGAAGGCGTTTCCTGGAATTTACGAGTGAACAGGGTTTTCTTGGCGAGGAAAGTAAGCTCAATGAGTACCTCATTGGCGTCGAAGTCTACCAGAGGGGTCCGGATTTCGACCCTCAACAAGACCCCATAGTGCGCGTACAGGCGCACGAAATTCGCCGCCTCCTCAAGAACTACTACGAAGAAGAAGGCAAGGACAGTCCGGTGCGGGTTGAACTCCACCCCGGCCAATACGCCCTAGTCTTTAGGAGAGTCAAGATTGATTCCGAGAGGCCGGCAACTTCCCCCATGCAGGGAGAATCACCTGCCGCCGACTTCACGAGGTTGACATCCCAATGGCAATATGCCGTCATGGTGTTCCTGGGTTTGGCGTGTACTGCGCTGGGCTTTTTGTTTCTCCGCGAGCGCTACTTCTCACGTCAACCTACAGAGTCACGGGCGCCGGCGGCCGCTCTGCCAGAAAGCGAAGAATGGTTCTGGAGGCCGTTTCTCGTGGACGGGGGCCAGCCTCTCGTCCTCGTACCGACTCCTCCACTGCTCCGCCTCGGTACGGGCGGAGACAGTCCCCAGACTTTACAGGATGGTTATGCGATCCCCAAGAACAAGATGCCGGAGTTTCACGATACGGTCCATTTCAGTGAGCTGCGGGCTTTTACCTTTGTTCCTACGACGACTGACTACACAGGAATAGGGGAGGCGCTCGGCCTCCTTGATCTTTCTCGGCTCTTTGCCGGCCAAGGCATGATGATCCGTGTGAAAACCGGCCGGCTTACAGACTACAAAGAGATCCAAGGTGGGAATGCCATCATTCTAGGTGGGGGGAACACATGGTCGAATCGGGTGTTCGTTAGGCCCCCAGGATTCTACGTGGGCGAAGGGGTTTTCAAGAACAATGCCCCAGGACCTGCGGAGGCGTCTGTCTATGCTCCTAAATTTGACCCCGTCACCAACCGCCTGACCCAAGACTACGCCCTCATTCTCATGGAACCCAA
The DNA here is from genome assembly GCA_050008675.1 of Terriglobia bacterium. Classification (GTDB taxonomy): domain Bacteria; phylum Acidobacteriota; class Terriglobia; order UBA7540; family UBA7540; genus CAVROP01. The sequence continues at coordinate 105,633 of JBEKME010000003.1, read as the reverse complement.
CCATACGAAGCAGGAGCGTTTGCTTCTCCTCTATGGGCTTTACACACAAGGGACCGAGGCCGCCGCCGAGTACGTGACCAATGCCGACCGGCTGGCGGAACTCCGCAAGGCCCTCATTGCCGCCTCCCCCGATAAGAAGACCCCTCCTCCTTTTTTCGAGGCGCTCATCTCCGTGCCTGTGGAGAATTACGTCCCCGGGGCTGCTTCCTTAGTGGCTGCGAGAAATACGCCCTACTGAGTTCTCTACGGCGCCGGAGAACGGTCAAAATGTCACTTTCAGGTCCCCATGCGCTGATTCGAAGCGAACGACCTATCACGAATTACTTTCACCGCCGCGATACCAAATCCCCGAATGCCGGCAGCAATTGGTATTTGTTCTCCCAGGTCGTATACATGATGCCGGCGGCGCCGCGCGTGCGGTCGAGGGACTCGAGCCAGCCTTTCGGGTTGGCGAGGTCGTCCGCGTCATAGTAAGCGCCGGCGAGAGTCTGGTAACCCAGCTTCGAGAAGAAGGGGAGGCTGAGGTCGCGCTTTTCGTAATACCAACAAGCAATCACCAGGTCTTTGGGGATATGCTCCCACGTGCCGTGGAAGCTTCCATCAATCAAGTAGTATTTATCCTGGGCGTTGTGATTGGGGTCGAACATGTCGGACCAGACGTAGACCTCCGCCTGGGGGTTGGCCGCGCGAATCATCTTGTACTGCCGGGTCACACAATCACCGAGGATCTGGGCCATGGAGAGATGACGGCGCTGGCAGGCTTCGCAGAAGCCGCCTACGCGCACTTCGTCCATGCTGAGGAAGTACTTCTTGGGCGCGAGATACTTTTCGATCAGCGGAATCTGGTGCTGCCACACCTCGTAAACCGCGGGCTCCGACATGTCGATGCCAGTCTGATCGCGATAGATGGTGGTGCCGTGGTAGTAATCCACCCGCAGGCGGTCGCCCGCGTGAATGCGGCCGCCGGGCAGAAGTTGAATCGCCGGTCCTTCGTGGTCCCAAGCGAAATCGAGTTGGGGGTCCGCAAGGGGCGCGAAGTCGCGGCCCTCCTGATAACCCTCGCCCGTCTTCTCATTGCGAACCTTCACCGGCGTCCCGGGCCGGCGCAGAAGGTTGGTCAGGCCGACTTCTTCGATGGCCACGTCATCAATCCAAACCTTGCCCCGCTTTCCGTCCGATACGCCCGCGCGGACCTCCACGTGGTCCGCGTACCAACTGTTGAAGCCCCACGTCAGTTCGTGCCAGTCGCTGGTCTCCGGCAGCGGCGGTTCCATGTAGGAAAGCCCGCGCCCGTCGGGTGCGTGGGCCACCAGATGAATCGCCATGCGCGGCCCTGCCCCTGCGGTCTTCACCCAGGCCCGCAAGCGATAGCAGCGATAAGGATGCACGCGCAGAGACTGCGCAATGTAGACCGCCCCCTCCGGCCCGCTGAAATCCTCGAAGCGCACCGAGGCCCGGCCCGAATGAGAAACCGCAGTGTCAATCGTGGCCCGCGCGCCGTGCGCGGTGAAGCCCGCCGGCAGCTCTCCCTGTTGTTGCTCGAAGTCTCCGTTGGCGAGTTTCACCCGTGGGTCGGCGACGAAGTGTGCCTCATGGTCTCCCGCCACGAACAGCGCCCCACGAACGGGCTGTCCCGCCGCCAGGTTCTTGTCATGAGCCATCACGCCGCCGCCGTAACCGACGCCAAACCCTGCGGGAATGATTTCTACGTGCGCCTGCTCGCAGGTCATCTTCAGGCGCGCGAGGCGGGTGAGGAATTCGGGGGATTTCAAGTCCATTGCGTCAAAGCCTGCGGACAGCAACATGCCGTTCAGGCCATGTTCGCCCGCCGTGCGCGCAATGCCTTCCACGCGGGCCAGTTCCTGGTCGCTGTCCAGATCCGTCGAGATGTAAACCCAGCGGTCGCGATATACGCGCGATTCGCCCAACATCACCGCTGTCAAAGCGGCGAGACAGCCCAAAATGACAATGAGTGTCCTTTTCATCGCAATTTGCCCCTTTAGCTTCACCGCACCTCGATCGGCGCAAGGTCGTACCAGCCGTCGGATTGGAGACCCTCGATGGCGAGTTTGATGGCCGGCTGCCCTGTCCGCGGGTCGAGCAGCGCCACGCACAGGCGGTAGCTTCCTGGCTTCAAGCTTTCGGGAATATAAATAGTGCCGTCGAACACCGCGTCACCGGGCAGCCACTTACGGACGTCCACCGGCAGCCGGACTTCCGCGCTGCTGCTGGCGGAACGCAGCTCCATGGCCAGCTCGTACGGACGGTAAACCGGCGCCACACCCGCGTTCAGCCACCACATGTGGACCGGTTGCATCGTGCCGGCCAGAACAACTTTTGGATACTCCAGCCGCCGCAGGATGAAGCGGTAGCCCATCTTATTCTGAAATTCGTCGAAGGCCTTCTTCCACTCCGGCGGAATCGCCGACGACTTGATGTTTACCGACGACACGTGCCAGCGCAGCGCCTGGGCAATGATGTAATCCAGGTCATAGCCTTTTTCTTTCCAGCCACCCGGAACCCAGCAGGTCTCGAGCGACACCGGGCTGCGCTCCCACACGTCCTGAATGCCGGCGCGAACAATCTGCTGCGGATAGAAATCCAGCATGTGGCACCAGCGGCCGTTGCTGGCGCCGCGCATATCACCCCAGCAGTCGAGGCGCCAACCCGCGCCCTGCTGGGTCCCGTACGCCAGGGCTTTCTCTTCGTCGAAGTTCATCAGCAGCGGGGTGCGCCGGAACGCCTCCAGCCAGATATCAATCAGCTTCTTCTGCACCTCGAACGCCGGCATGTATGGACTCCAGCCCTCGCCCCAGTACCCCACCGACGAGATATCCACGCTGTCCAAATCCGGATGCCCGTCGTAGCGTTCCCCCGCCGCGGCCACCACGGCTCCCCAGTACTTCAAGTAGAGTGGGTCCGCAAAGTCCGGTTGCCAGATCTCCCCGTCCTTGTCTGTGGTCCGATTGGCGCGCCGCGCCCCGGATTTCTGATACCACGCCGGCAGCGGATGCTTTTGGTCGTACGGCATCAGCCGGATCGCCAGCGTCTGATGGTGCGCGTGCGCCTGCCGCAAGGCTTCGTCCAGAATTTCCCAGCGCACCTTGCCTTCTTCCGGCTCGAGTGTCTCCCAGAACCAGCGGCAATAGGAGATCGTTGACGCCGGGAAATCCACCGCACCCGCCGTCGGCGCCAACTTTCCCACGGGGCCCTCTTCCGACCATGCCAACCCTGGGTTGATCGCATCCCCGTTGAAGCGCTGGAAAGTCTCGATCCCCATGCCCGGATTCGTTAACACCGCGTCGATCTCCTTAGGGCGGAGAACTGTGGTTTCCGTCTGCGCGCACGCGTTGACTGCACATGCCAGGAAAAGAAAGGTAACCAGAATCAGTCTCGATGTCATGGTGGGTTCTCGCCTCCTCATACCGTTCCCTTGAAGCACACACCAAAAGGCACACTTGCAAGGTCTTTGTATCACATTATAAGAGGGAGGGTCATTCAAAGTTTCTTTTGCTTGCGACGCTTTGCGGTAGAATCCCAATTCCGATTTGCCGCCAACCGAGCACTGCGCCTTGTTGCTGAGAAAGGATAATCCTCGCCGGAGGGCCCGAATGAATCGAACGTTTCGCTGCGCAATGTTGATAGGGGTTCTTGCAAACGCGTCCCAGGTCATGCACGCCCAAGCACCGCTGACCCAAGCTGACCTCCGGGTGATTCAAGATACTTCAGAAATGCGGCAGATGCTGCCGGCCTATTTGAACAAGCTGGCACAAGACGCCACCGAGAAGCGGGTGGCGCGCTTCAACCGAATCCGGACGGAAACCGACTTCCGCAACTGGCAGGAGGCAAACCGCCGGACGTTTCTGGAGTTAATCGGAGGCTTGCCCATGGAGCGTTCGCCGCTCCATGCGCGCGTGACCGGGGAAATTCCGCGCGAGGGGTATATCATTCGCAAGGTCATTTTCGAGAGCCTGCCCGAATACTACGTGACCGCGAACCTCTATGTTCCGACCGTAGGCAAAGGACCGTTCCCGGCCGTGCTCACACCGTGTGGCCATTCCCCGAATGGGAAAGCCTATGATGTGTACCAGCATCTCTTCATCGGGCTCGTGAGGCGTGGTTACATCGTTCTCAGCTACGATCCCATGGGGCAAGGCGAAAGGTATCAATACTGGAATTTTCTTCAACAGGAGACCTTGTTGAAGGACCCCGACAACCAGCACGCCATGGCAGGACTGCAGGAAATCCTGCTGGGACAAAACCTGGCCCGCTCCTTCATCTGGGATGGAATTCGGGGACTTGATTACCTCACGAGCCTTCCAGAAGTGGATCCCTCGCGCCTCGGGGTGACCGGCAGCTCCGGCGGCGGCACGCTCACGACCTATATCTCGATGCTCGATCCGCGAGTCAGGGTGGCCTCTATCGTCACTTACATTACTTCCCTGCCCAAGAAGATCGAAGCGCGCAGCCTGGATGGGGATGCCGATCCGGAGCAGGATATTCCCGGCCTCCTGGCTGCAGGCCTCGACCACACGGAATTCGTGGGCATGATTGCTCCCCGGCCAGTCCTGATCGGGTCAGCCGTTCGCGACTTCTTCCCCATTGAAGGAACACGCCAGACCTTCGCCGAGCTCCAATCTCTCTATAAGAAACTCGGTGTACCCGAGCGAATCAAGATGGTGGAGTTTGACCACCGCCACATGTATAGCCAGTCGCTGCGGGAAGCCACTTATGCCTGGTTCGACCGCTGGCTGAAAGGCGTGGAGGGCGAGGCCCACGAGCCGGAAATCGTCACAGAGAAGGATGCGACCCTGCAATGCACGCCCACCGGCCAAGTGATTACTTCTCTGGGCGGGAAGAGGGTTTACGACTTCAACCGGGCGCAGGCGGAGCAAGAACTGGGTCTGCTGGACTCGCGGCGTCGCTCTTCTGACTTCCGCACGACTCTTGCCGAGAAAATCCGCAGCCGCTTGGCGCTGCCCGTCGCCGCGGCGGCGCCGGCAGTGAAGACCCTCGCCACAACCGAAGTGGGGGACCTGGTGGTTGAAAAGTTGCTGCTTGAGACCGATCCCGGCATCGCGGTTCCGACTCGAGTGATTCATCGGAAGGGTTTGCAGCGGAGAGTGCAGGCAGTGGTCTATCTGCGCGATCGCATGGGAGAAAGGGACCGCCCAGCCCTGTTCGCCTCGCTGGCCGAGCAGGGTCACGTGGTGGCTGTCGCGGACGTGCGTGGCTTCGGCGAGCCTTGGGCTCCTCGCGACGGGCGCGAACAAGGAGAAGACTACTTCCACCCCCGCGATGGAAATGATGCGGACTTTGCCTACGCGGCCTTCTTTCTGGGGCACCCGCTTCTGGGAATGCGCGCCGGCGATGCACTCGGGGTGGTTCGCTACCTGCGCACACGCTCGGATGTTGACGCCAAGCGCGTGGCGATTATGGGAAGAGGCTGGGCAGGGGTCACGGCAGTCTTTGCCGCTTCTCTCGACACGGAGATTTCGGCGATAGCCGTGGAAGCAATCCCCACGTCGTACGGCGCACTCGCCAAAGCGGAGCTCTACGAGCAGCCCGCCTACTTTCTGTTGCCAGGGGCGCTGCAAGACTTCGACTTCACCGACGTATTCGCGGCTCTTGCTCCCAGGCCTCTGCTGGTGTTAAACCCCCAAGATCCGTTGACTCGGAAGATGGTTGAGCAAGAAGCGCTCGTGGCATTGGCGCCGGCTCGTTCCGCGTATGACGCGGCGAGGGCTTCGCAAGCACTCGCCGTCAAAGTTGAGCCGCTGGATACGGACGTGCCGAAAGTGCTGGAGGAATGGCTCCGCGCGCTCGAATGACCGTGTGGTCCTCGCCGAGCCGGGGGTCTACTTCAAAACGGCGGGATTCCGCCTGGTGCCTGGGGCGATGGTGTCGGGCCGGAAACCCACCAGATAGCCCTAAAATCAATGGAGTCCGGGTTGGCCTTCCGGTACGTGATCGGTTTCGGGTCGAGCCATTTCACCACCGTATCCTTGATCGAATACGCGAAGAAGTGATTTCCGCGCGGGTTGTAGTGGCCAATAAAGTACATTTTCAGGTATACATCGAGCGGCATGCTGTGCTTTTTGAAATCCCGGAGATGGACTTCGTTCATGTCGAAGTAGTCGAATTTCTCTTTGCCCAGGTAATCGACGATCTCCTGGTCGTATCGCGTGCCACTTTTCTGCATTTCGACCATGGCGCGATAGGGGTCAAAGAGAAAAACCAGCAGCTTCTTTTTGTTCTGCCGGGAGAATTCCCGGGCCTTTTCCAGGATAAATTGCGTGGCTCGTAGCGAGTACCTGTCGAGGAGTTCGCCCACTTGTTGGAAGCGGGTCGATTCCTGGCTCAGATCCAGGGGATAGTTCAACTGGACCGCCAGTTTGCTGATCCGCTCCTGGTCCAATTCCCGGATGTACCCCAACTTGTAGGCGTAAAGCTGCAAGGCCAAGTCGTCCTTGAGACTGTCCGCCATGAATTGCGGGTCCGTCATTCGATACAGTGCGGAGGGTGTCGCGAGCAGATTCTCCTTCTCAACAAAGCCCCCGGTTTCGAGATCCATCTCCAGGTGTGGCCAGAAGTTACCGTGGAACATCCGGCCGCCCTGGTGGTTCCAGACCTTGTAGGTGATGGCGTGCCGGCAGCGCAGCAGGCTCCGGATGTGATCATCGCCCCAGAGATAAAAAATGAGGTACTCCGCCCCGTGATCGGTCCGTTCTTCCCTCAGCATTCTGCGATATGCCTGATAGACTCCGTACCCGCCCATCCTGAAGTTCCGGATGGGCTCGCCTAAATGAGCCGCCAGGTACTCTTGCCAAGTCTCGCCGTCGCTGACCTGATGGCATTGAGTGAAGCTGTCACCGTAAGTGTTGATGCGGCATTTCCTGCCGGCATACATAGAGGAGGTACGTGCGCCATTGGCTTGGACGGTGGAAAGAGTCGCGCTACCATCCATCCCATCGGACGGCACATAATTCCACAATCTGTAACCCAGTTCCGAGTCAAACTGCGCCCAACTGGGACCGCGCAGAAATCTGTCCAATACCTCCCGTGAGACCGCGCTCTCCTTCAGAAACTGTTCGAAGGCAGGTTTGGGCTGTGCTTCTTTAACCTCTCCCTTGCCCACCAACGGCGCCACCGCGGCTGCCATTTTGATGAATTCGCGTCGCTTCATTTCTTTCTCCTTATTTCGCAGGAATCTTTCACAACACTTTTGACAGAACCATGCACGCAACCCAGTGTACGGCAACCAATGGCGTGGTCGACTTACGTGCTTCATCAAATCTGCCCGCGTACATCATCCAAGTGACGTTGAATATTGTGATGGCAAGACTGAAACTGAAGATCGCAATGCCAAGGCAGAGCCAGATGTACTTAGCCCGCGCAGACTCCTCACGGATTGCGGATGGCGGCGCGGTCGACGGAGCCAAGGGCGATGGCGCGGCGGAGCCGCAGGTACAACAAAACGCGGCAGCCCCGAGCAATTCTGAACCGCAGCGTTGCCAAAGCACTGTGTTTCCTCCGGCGATTCGATTGCCCAAAAACTAGCTCAGCCGGAATTCCCGTTTTGACTTCGCGACCAACCGATAATTTACGCCTGACAGCCTCAGTATGCAACGCTCCAGCCTGGTTCCGTGTCCAAAGTCTTTTCGGCGGCCGCGGGAAAATCCCAAAACTGCCGCTTTCGCAACTCATTCCTCAGACACTTTTCTCTTCCCCTATCTCCCCCAGTCCTTGGGCTCGCGAAGATTGCAGCCAAGGTGTCTCCAGAAAGCACGGCTGGGCCGAAGCTCACGGCGTCCTACTTCCCGATGCAGCTTGTAGTGAAATCAGCTTCTCGGCCGTGGCGAGAAGCAATCGTCGGTCAGGCTCAGTCATCACCCTAAAGAGGGCGACCACGTTCAACTCGTCGGGGAACCATCGCCCACGGGAATTACTTCCGGATCTCTTCACAACGGGGATGCTACGCCCCAGTAACCGGATACTTGCTCAGGAAGCCTGGAGTCTGTAAGCTGCCCATCCACTTGTTAAGTTCGGCGCGCTCGTCTAGCCTTGTCGGTAGCGCCCCGCCCAACGTTACAGCGAGCTGAGGGTACTCCCTCTGAAAGTTTGCATCGAATTTTTGCTGAATAAACTCAGGTAGCTTCCTTGTGCGCGTAACATGAGTTCGGCGTGCCCCGAGACTCCAAGGACTGATGTCGGCTACGTGTTGGTTGAATGGGGTGATGACAGCGGAGGTGAACTGAAGGTGCCCGACTCAGTTGCCTTCCACGACCTGATTGAAGCAGCCAAAGAGCTTGATTTGTTGAGCGCCCCGACGGCAGTGCCATCTGATCTAGCCGGAGACGTTGAGGCGCCTAAAGATCTGGCCAAAGATGTGGTGGATACGATCAGACGATTTCGCAACCTCATCCATCCCGCCCGCGCACTTAAAGACTCATTTACTCCCATGTCCTTCACTGCCGACGATCTGCAGAAACTCAAAGACATGTATTGGTCAGTGGTCTATAGCCTGCTCTACAACCTGTAAATGCACCTCTGGTCCTGCTCCTCCGTGGGTGCAGCATTACCCGTGGAAAACAGCCTCCTTGTTTCGACTCCTCTGCAGCAATTCACTGGATACAAATATGATGACATTCCTGCGAACGTGTGAAGTGCTCCAAGCCTCCCATATCGTACCTCGTATCCTCGTACGGAAACATCTTCGCAATGTAATAGGCCGCGCCACCACCGGCATTATAAGCTTCAACCTGTGCATCTCCTGACTTAGCCTTCCAGAGAGCTGCCACAGCCTCAGGAGCAGGTACGTTCTGGTACTTGAGAAGAGCGTGGTAGTGCAGGGGGATCTCTGGGCTGCCATAACCAGACCATCGCTGTTCATCTGCCCGCACCCACCCCACTCGGCCCCGAGTGTTGCGACCGAGAGAGTCGATAAACTCATCCCAATGCTGGAGGCATCGGGACTGAGACAACTGCCTGCCGAAGGTGAAAGTACCGTAGTGGTCCCAGGGCCATTGGGAGATAAAGTCTCCATAGGCAGAGACCAGATTGGATTGTTGAGCGGAGTACATATTGGTACCTCCATGGTGTTCAGTTAGGAATATGAACTGGGTTGGTGATCAGCGTACACAGCCATGCTGATTGGCTTACTGGTACGGTAGATAGGTTAGCAAAGAATGGTATGTATGTAATTGAAAGCATGCCAGTTAGATAAGACTTAGATATACCTATATCCTTCCAGGGTCCCTTCTACCCCAGCTCAATTGACGGGAATCTGCCAGGTCCCCCTGACTTCTGGCTCCCCTCTCCATACCGCCCCGGGAGATGAGAGCCCTTCCCGTATCTTCAAGTTGTTGACCTCCGAGCAGTCTCTAAAGGCCATCCGAAGGTCTAAGACAGCCACCGGACCGGGGATTCGAGACCGTCTTATCCTGGGTCAACTTGGCTCCTTGCACCCCCGTTGACACTGTGTTTGCCCTGCCACCGCAATAAACCGGGCTTCCAGCTTGGCCAGCACCGGGGAAAGCATCCTCGCTTGGGAGTCTGTTTCTGCCCCAAAGGACTTCCCTTACTGCCCGCATTCGTCAATGGATACGCCTGGAGGTATTCCTGGCAACGGTGCCATTGGCACTTATGTACAGACCCCGTGCCCTGGTTTGCCTTTTTCAATGTAGTATAGGTCAACATGTCAGTCTTGCTCCACTGGAGATCGCCAGGAATCTTCCCTCTGCTCAGCTACCCCCCAAGCTGGCATTGCTCCGCTGGCAGCCCTTTGCCCAGGGTTAGGAGGGATGGGTCGCCTACACCCCCTTCCTGATAGAACTTTTCGCCAGGAAAGGGCATCCCACGCGATGCCCGAGCTGCCTCCAGCCGGGCCAGCAGCTCAGGAGTAACGGCTACGCTTCTCGTCCGGTACGCCTTGACGGTCTGAATGGCAAATTCAGCCTGTTCAGGGTCGGAAGGGTCGAACCAGAGCATAAGCTCCTGATCCTCGCGGCCTTGTGGCTCCATGCCCAGCTTCTCAGCTTGTCGAAGCCTATCTCCAACTCGTTTTGTCCTGACGAAGAGCTTCATGCTGCTGGCGCCCGCTGTAATCCACCCCCGCCGGCCGGCAATATGGGTACAGTCAGGATGAGGACCTGGTTTGTAGCCCTCTGGGGGCCGGTTTAGCCTCAAATGGTGATCTCTTGCGAAGCATTCAATGTTCATACTCAAGAACCCTCTTTAGCGTCTTTCACGACTCTCTATAACTATTTGATAAAACGGGAGTTATCTAAATGCAGCCATCTCCAATCAGGCAGGGACCGATGTACGGCATTCCTGCCCTGCCGGTAAGTCTCGCCGGGGTTGAAATCACAAATTGACATCACCCCTAGAGTATTATACCATACCTCTGGAGGAATTTATGGTATGCGGAGACCTGCTTTAATTCACCAATGGTTGTCGCGGGAGCGTTTACAAGCCTGGGTCAAGAAGGCCCGCAGCCGCGAGGAGTACCAAAAGCGTTTAGCCATCTGGATGACCCTCACGGGGCGCTTTCCGGCCCATCGTGTCGCCAGCTTATTGGTCGTTTCCAAGCAAGCGGTTTGGTTATGGGTTAGCCAGTACAACCGCCTGGGGCCAGATGGGTTGCAGCGGCGAGGACGGGGTGGGCGCCACCGGGCTTATTTGTCTCTTACCCAGGAAGCAGCGTTGCTGGACAGCCTCCAGAAGCGTGCTCAACGAGGTTCGGCCCCCACAGCCAGGCAAGTCCAAGAGGAGGTCTCGCGGGCTACGCGCATAAAGGTATCCATAAGCTACATCTACCGCCTGTTTGACCGGATTGGATGGCGGAAGTCGAGTGCGCGGGCCCGCCACTCAAGAGTCTCCCTGGATCACTAGCAGGAACCCAAGAATAACTCTCCAATTCCACCAGAACGCCTCTGTGCCATATCCGAATGGAGTCCCTGCGGACCTCGCCAAGCCCTCAGAAGACGTGATGATTAGCCGGAAGTGATCGGAGTCCCTGCCTGCCAGGACCTTAAGTAAGCTCTATGTTTGATATACACGATGACGTGATGAAAGATCTATCCGCGTATTTGGAATAGGTCATCTGTCCCGACGGCGGGACCGATGGGTAGGGCGCGCCGGAGGGAGCTGAGGTTTGGTCCGCGGCGAGAGGCCATGCCTCCTCTTTTTCTTAGGGCGCGCCGGAGGGAGTTGAGGTTTGGTCCGCCGCGACGGGCTACGTCGCCTCTCCTTCGGAGCCCTACCGTCGACTATCGCTGTACGTTGTTCTTCAAGGCCCTGGTTATTAGGCTCCACAATATCCTTAGGGCTGAGATCATCGTGGCCTGGTCGGGTAGGTGGGACGATGCCGACAGGATCGGAGCCCGCTTGGGTGGGCTCCCAGGGATCCCAATCCCTTTCATCATAGGAAGTACCGTCGGCCACTTCGATAAACACCCCAGTCTCCTCCTCGAAGAAACCAGATCTGTGCTCAGAAAGCACCTTCTTGAAAGGCGTGACGGGGGCCACGAATCTGTAACCCCTGCGGGGAACAGTCATAATGTACTTTTTGTCTTTTGGACCCTCACCGAGCGCCTTTCGCAAGACACTAATCTGCTGGTCAAGGTTGTTGTCCACAACGAATCTGCCGTGCCAGGCCTTCTCGCGAAAATCCTCTAAGCTAACAAGGTTTCCGTCGCTTTCTACCAGCGCTAGAAGTACTTCCATAGGTGTTGCATCGAGGTCGACCTTCTTTCCCTCCTTCCGAAGGATACGCCTTCCAGCGTCAAGGCAGAACGGCCCGAAATTGTAATAAGTGACCTCCTCATCCATCTGTTCGATCAGGAGTGATCGCGTGATCTTCTCCACTTCGCTCGAAAGATGGGGATACTTTTCGAGAAGGCGCCGCAGCACGGTCGCGGCCCCACCCGGCTTCAGGCGCTCCAGCAGAGCATACACAGGGGCTTCTCGTGCTGCTTGATCTTGCGTCTTACCGTCTGAGGTCATGGTCCCTCCGCATAGATTCCGCAGGCCCTATCGAAGCGGCAATTCCTTCCGACTCACTCCTGCCGAAACACTCTCGCCCAGCAGTTGAACGCCTCCTCGCGGCTGGCTTCGAACGAACCCGAGGGGACAAGCGTGCGCACTTCATATAGGTTCACGGGTTGGACCCTCAGAATTCAGAGTTTTTTAGTCCTCGCGAAGGACATTTGAATTCGCACCATTGTATATTTTACTCGAAGTGAAACTAAAACGGGTGGCGACCAACGCCAAGGTGAATGAAAACAGTATCCGACTCTTGGGAACCGAGAGCATTCCGGGCCAATACAGGGTCGGTTGCTATGCCTGAGGCAAAACACGAAGGAGAGAAATGACAGAGAGTGACATTCAAATTCCACAAGGCGTCGACGCGTTGCATAGCGACGTTACGGCGCCCGAAGTGAATCAAACCTGCGAGGACGCGTTCCAGCCGCACGCCAAACGAGATGCAGCGGCCAAGGTCGGGAGAAACTGCCCATGCCCATGCGGCAGCGGGATGAAGTATAAGAGGTGTTGCGGGCTAGCAGAAAAGCCCACGACGCCGTGCGACACGACGCATGATCCATCGAGCCCTCAGTTGTTGCGGCCCGAATCGTACAGGAGATGCGAGAGCAATACTCTCAGCGCCGCAACGCCTGGTTCGCAGATCGTTGAGATGTTCCTTATCTGCAACGAAACGCAGCACCTTGATTTTATCAATTTCAGTTGTGACGTTGATTACTTTGATTCACAGTTTGTAGCAGAATCCGACATAAGACCCGGGGATATAATCTCTGGCTACAAGGTGAAATACGACTTGAGCACTCGCAAAGTCGTGGATGTAGAATGCCTGCAGCCTGATTGGACTTTCACACATTTCAATACAGCATATGTAATTAACAACTTGCAGAAGACCCTTGACAATTGGCCCGACCTTCCCATGGACAAGCTGTACAAGAAACTACAGCACCAGCAGGAAAAGGCATTCGGGCAACCGGTTACAGCGGTCCTAGATGGAACCCCTGCGAGGAGAGCAACACTCAGTCCAATTCCTCGGGAAGGGCTTGCGGAGATTTACGAGAATTGCAAGGAATATGCTACGTCAGAGGAAATATATTGTTTCGAGAACCAAACACGAAACTACATGTATTTCTGTATGGTTCGTCCTTCGTGTACTAAGAATGCAAATGCGGCCTTTGTGATGGAATGCGAAGCGACACCTGGAGACATTATTGATGTCTACAGGATGTGGTACGTCGTGGGTACTGGCAAACTTGTAGGTATGGACTGTCTTAATCGTGAGCAAGGGTGCTGGGAACCCGCACACCCGGAACACATTGAGGAAATGCAGGAGTTCCTTGATGCTCGGAACCAGCGAGCTGGGCTCCGTAAAATATGGGAAGACATGCGCAATAGTCCCCCACCACGCCAGGGAGAAGTGGTGATATGGGGTTGCACTATGGTCCCGTAGGCCTGAAGGAGATCAGCTTGGAAGGACTGGCAAGATTTCCAAGCTAGGACAGCAACATCATGAAGTCCTTCGGGCAGGCAGGGTTTACACCTTGCCTGCCTTCTTGCCCACGAAAGCAGTGGGCTGAGCGACGCACAAACATTATTTACGTGCGCTGCCAATGACACCTTCACCGTGTGCGTAATCATTCCGTCGGTTGGCAACACCACGGGGGAGAGGTAGCAGGCGACATCTGGGCGCAAGACGGAGGCGCCCAATCGTCGCGGAGGTTCTATGTTACGTGCAAGAAACAGAACTGCTCACCGTTTTTGAGCTAGCGGGCCAATGGAATGTAAGTGCCGATTTCATCTACCGGCGCATGAACCCGCTAGATCCCCAATATATTCCTCACCTGCGCCTCCCCAACGGACGCATCAGGTTTGATGATCGTCTCTTGGGCGGTTATTTACATATTCCCCAAACACGCGGTAATGTAGCGACTGTGGGCTCGACTGTTCGAGGAGGACGTTACATGCCGACTCGGCAGCGAGATAGGCAAGGTACCTTGCGGAAACGTGGCCGTCGCAGGAAGTACTGGGAGGTCGCGTGGCCGGAGGGAGAGAAACGACGTTCCAAGAAGCTCGGTTGGTGCGACGAGATGACCAAATCCCAGGCGGGCAAGGGGAAGCGCGACTTCATGCTGAAGGTTAACCAACAGCGTGAAGAAGTTGGGGAATCTCTGACCCTGACCGAGTTCTGGGAATCGCACTATTGGGACGAAGCCAAGAAGGAAGCTCTCGATGAGCTGAAGACCAAGCGGCCTTCTACTCAAAGGGACATGAAGAACGCCATGCGGCAGATTCTGTTGCCGAGGTTCGGTAACAGGCGCATGGACTCCATTAAGACTGGAGAAGTGCAGTCGTATTTGATAAGCCTGATTGGTTCCTCTAAGGCTGGTAAGGTGTGCCGCAAGACGGTGCTCAAGCTGAAGGCCTACTTGAGCAGTGTATTCAGCGCAGCGATCCGTTTGGATTGCGGCGTGATCCGCAATCCTGTTCGTGCGGTCAGGTTGCCGGCTGACGAACCCGCTAAGACAAAATTCGTCCTCGACGATCTCCAAACTCAGCAAATCGCGGAAAGTCTGGAAGACCCGCGCCACAAGATGATGTGGAATATGAATCTTTGGATGGGAAACCGCATTGGAGAAACTCGAGCCCTTCGATGGAAAAGCATCGACTGGGAGACTGGAAGGGTTACCGTCACTGAAAGCTTGTTCGAAGGGAAGTCGAACAAGCCCAAGACTAAAGCCGGGGAGCGCGGGGTAGTTCTCAACGAAGCGCAGTTGGCCGAGTTGAGGGAATACGAACAGAAGCATTATCCCGATGCTAAACCGGACGGCTGGGTATTTCCGGGCAAACGCAACCGCCCAATAGACACCGGGTGGTTCATGACGGAGGTGATCAAGCCGATCGCCGCAAAGTTGGGATTCCCGGAGATCCATTGGCATGCGCTGAGGCATTGGAACAACTCAGCGATGCTCAATTCCGGTATCGACCCGGCTGTGCGTATGAAGCGCGTTGGTCACGTGAGCGTCAGAACCAATCTGATATACAGCCACGCCGACGACACTCTGCAGAGAGCAGCATCGGAAGCCATCTGGCAAAGACTGCAGTTGGCAAAGCAGAGGCTGCAACAACAGAAGGCGGAGCCACAAACTCCGCCTTCGGCCTCGGTTCCGCTCTTAAGTGAGGCACAAACTGAGGCACGTTTTGAAAGGATCCCTCTAAGCGCTTGAAAATAATGGCAGGCGTGGAGGGACTCGAACCCCCGACCCACGGATTAGAAATCCGTTGCTCTATCCACCTGAGCTACACGCCCCTAACACCTTACAAATGGATAATATCGGCGGCTTCAGCCCAAGTCAAATAATGTGAATATGGGGTGGGTGACGGGATTCGAACCCGCGACGTCCAGATCCACAGTCTGGCGCTCTACCAACTGAGCTACACCCACCACAACTGCGGGGCTCGCTTGCAGGTCGCTCTCATACCTTTGTAACATCGGGTGGGGACAAGTGTCAATGGAAGGAAGTCGTCCGCTTCTGGTTCGCTATGAAGGGCAAGCTCTTCGGTCGTCTGCTAACCTAGTTACGGGAGCATCCGGTGACTATTCTCACCTGTCGCCACCACTGACAGGGATTTCCTGCAGCTCGGTAGGTTGCTGGCAGCAGACGCAATCCCCGGGTTCAAGAGCCTCGATGTTACATACTTTGCAGAAATAACGAACTCGGTAGAGTTTCCCATTCCTGACAGTGTAAAGCCGCTCGACCTCAAATGTTCCATCGGCTTTCATCGTTCCTTCAAGCCGGACCTCGCGGTTGGCCAAGCGTTTGTCCAGTAAGGTGTGGAACAGATAAGTGGTGGTGGCGGAGAGGGGCTGATCCTTTTCGTGTATTCGTAATGCCGGCCCTTGCCCAGAGATGGAGAGCAGCTTTCCTGCCAAGGCTGCCAGATGATGCGGCCCGCCTTGCGCCGCGTATAAAGGGGAAGCCGTCAGCACAGCCGTCCACACAATCAGCCCAATCGCCATCACTCGCATGGAGGCGCCCGAGCCGACGGGTCTTGCTGAACAATACATCGATTGCACCATCAAACGTTAAAGTGTAAAGGGTAAAGTCTAAAGGGTTCTTTACCCTTTAACCTTTACCCTTTTACATTTGGTCAGCCCTCCCACTTTCCGACAACCGTGAACGCTATGGGAAGATCGCCGCCTGACCCGTGAACCTTCACCTGGAGGTCCCAATGGCCCTGATCATCTTTGACCACAGCCGGGAAGCTATCTCCATTCACCGGCGCTCCCACCAGGAAACCAGGGTGGGGCGTGCCCGACGATTGACGGCCCAACTTTACGAGGTCATCAAATTTCAGGGCCGTGGCAAGATCGTTGTCCACAGCGACGGGGCAGAGGATCAATACGTCCCGGGTGGGGTTCACCCCCATATGATTCCCGTCCTGAGGAATCAACCCGTAGCGCAAAGTATAAAACCCCGGCTTGATGGCCTGGCCGCGGAAATCAGCTCCCTGACTGGGGAAGTGCAACACGCCAAGGAACACTCCTTCACTCAGAGAAGCATAGAGAAAGTCTGAAGAAGCGCCGGCGCTGGAGTTGGTTGGCACGCTCTTGCGTAACCACACCTCCAGCAACGTGCCACCCTGGTCGTTTACCACCCGCGTTCCCTGTGATTCCAATGCATCTTGCAAGGGTTTGGAAAGGTCTGCGACTGGCGGCGCTCCGGCGCTTTCCACTTTGTAGGTCTGTCCAAACGCCATACTGGCCAAGACAAGTTGCGAGGCGAGAATCAACACCTGCGCGCGATGCAGTTTCATAAAATAGCCCTCATTTCTTAGCGCTCATCGCCATAGTCATTATCTGGTAACGTACACCCAACCGCCTCTGAATGCAAGGTCCAGTCGACGCCGGCACGGATCAGGAAGGTCCTCGTCGCATTCAGCGGCGGGCGGTTCTGCGGGTGCGGCGGACAGGTTGCTTGGCTGTAGGCTTTTGCAGGGAGCCCATAAGCTTGAGATTTTTCTCGATCAAAGCGTAACGCTGCTCGACGCACGCGTAGCTCCGCAGCGGATCTTCCGGCGTGTGCAACACGTAATCGAGAAGCCTGTCGATCGTGCTGGTGGCCACGTGCAACCGGGTGTCCGAGGAGCCATAGTAAATGAAGACCTGACCATCCTCGCGCGCTACCCAACCATTACTGAACACCACATTGGAAACATCGCCGATCCGTTCCTCGCCTTGTGGGGCGAGCAAGTAGCCCCCGGGGCGGTGGGTGACCACTTGCGGGCGGTCGAGTTCGCAGAGGAGAAGGTAAAGCACATAACGCAATCCGGCCGCCGTGTTACGTACACCATGCGCCAGGTGTAGCCAGCCTTTCTGTGTTTTGATGGGCGCGGGACCGAGGCCGTTCTTCACCTCTTGGATGGTGTGATACTCACGGTTATCGATAATGGTCTCCTCATCAATCACCGCGTTTTCCATGCTGCCGGCGAGACCCCAGCCGATCCCTCCACCCTTGCCGGCCTGAATGAATTCGTCTTGAGGCCGCGTGTAGAACCCGTATTGGCCATCGACAAATTCAGGGTGCAGCACTACGTTCCGCTGCTGCGGCGACTTGGTTTTCAAGTCGGGGAACCGCTCCCAGTTCTTCAAATCCTTAGTCCGGGCGATGCCGCATTGCGCGAGGGCCGAGGAAGTGTCCCACGAGGGGGCTTTAGGGTCTTTGCGCTCTGTGCAGAAGAGGCCGTAGATCCATCCGTCGGCATGCCGCACGACGCGAATGTCATAGACGTTAATATCGGGGTCCTCGGTCTCCGGCATCAAGATGGGGTAATCCCAAAACCGAAAGTTGTCGATGCCGTTCGGGCTTTCGGCAACGGCGAGGAACGATTTGCGGTCGACGCCTTCGACGCGAGCCAATACCACAATCTTGCCTTCGTACTCCATGGCTCCTGCATTGAAGGTCGAATTGATGCCCAGGCGTTCCATCAGGTACGGATTCGTTTTCTGATCGAGGTCGTAGCGCCAGAACAACGGGGTGTGTTCGGCGGTGAGCACGGGAAATGCGTAGCGATCGCACACACCGTTGCCGGTTGGGATTCTGTAATTCTTGCGAGTCACTAGCTTCTCGTGCCGCTTGCGTAGCTCCTGAACCCGCCTTCTGAATTCAGCCTGTTCCATGTCTATTCTCCGTTTGCCTGAATGCCGGTCTACGCCGGCGAGCCGCTGAGGTGGCCGATGTTGTCCAGTCGGGCCATGACTTCGAAGCACGTCCGGCTGTTATGGTACGGGCATTTCCATTGATCCACTTTGAATTTGTCGTGGCTGGGTATGCCCTCTCGCGAGACCTTCCAGAACCACTCGCCGTGTTGGCGATCCACGATGTACTTCTCGATGAACTCCCAGCTCCTGCAAGCGGCCACGTAGAAGTGCTCCCGACCCGAAAGCTGATAGGCGTTCAGGAATCCCACCACGGCTTCCGCTTGAGGCCACCACTCCTTGTCAGTGTTGATGATCCCGTTCGCATCGGCCTCATATAGCAGACCGCCATCGGGATCGACTGCCTGATCGAGCACGGCCTGGGCCATCTGAATGGCTTCTTGCTGGACAACTTTGAGGATCGGCTCGTCGCCAAGTATCTCGGCCGCCTCCGAGAGAAGCCAGGTTCCTTCGATGTCATGACCAAAGGAGATGCGGTCGGATTTGGAATGCCACTCTTCGTCAAAGAACATTCGGAAGTGATGGGTCTCGCGGTCGATGATGTGCTCAAGAAAGACCTGGATGAGTTCCTTCAGGCGACTGCGCAATGCATGGTTGTCCCCGCAGCGCAGGAGGTTGGCGTATGCCTCGAGAAGGTGGAGGTGCGTGTTCATGGACTTCTTCTCGTCCATGTCCACCTTGCTCAGGCGCTGCTCGCGAGCCAGTGTCCAATCGCGCTCGTAGGTTTCGAAATAACCCCGGTGGAGTGCATCGTAGCTCGCGGACTCAATAGCCTCATAGAGCTGGATCGCTTTAGTGAGTGCGTCCTCGTCGCCAGTGGCGCGGTGGTATTCAGCCAGCGAGTAGACGGTAAACGCCTGGCCATAGATGCGCTTCTTGGATTCCACAGGGCGGCCGAGATAATCCACCAGCCAGAAGACACCGTTGAACGCGGTGTCCCAGAAATAACGGGTGATGTAGTCGTAAGCTCGGCGCGCCGTTTGAAGGTAGGCCTCTTCGCCGTACACGCTGAAAGCCTTGGAGAAGGTCCACAGGATGCGTGCATTCAAGATGAGCCCTTTGGGCGCGAAGGGATCGATCGTGAGGTCGTTGGCGATCTGCCCCCTGAAGCCACCATATTGCTCATCCACCGCGTGCTTCAGCCAGAACGGCAGGATGTTCGATCGCAGTTCAGTTTCAACGCGCTGTCGCAGATCCTGCAAGGCATTACTCCCCTCTAAGGGAGAAAGATCACCAAGTTCTCAAAAAGGTCGAGATGGGCAATCCTCAGCCGCACTCCCCGCAAGATGCGGTGGTTGAAGTTTTCGTCAATCAGCACCGGCGGCATCGGGGAGGGAAGTTAGGGATTGGCCCTGATCTGAGAATATCGTTCCCGAATCCTTCGGCGGAGGGAGTCCGTGTCTTGACGAGCTTCAACAAACTGCCGCACCTCCTCAGCTTCGCGCTCTCGATTCCGCAGGTACTCCTCAATGCGCTCCTTGTGGTCAAGGTAATAGGCGATCGCACCGTAGATCTCGCGAAGCATGAGACTTGGAAAGTCGTCCTGAATTTGCTCCGCGGTCGAACCGCGGTTGAACTCATGCACGAGCGAATCCAGGGTGACCCGCGAATTGCCAATGCGGACAGAACCATCCTCCCAGAGCGTTAGAGGCGCTTGTTGGGTAGTCTCAATCAATGCCATAACTTCTTCATTATACAACTGAATCGCGTTGCTTCGTCCGGCAGAAAAGCTGTACCGTCTTTGCGGCCGGATCAGGCTGTCGGCATAGACTGCACGGCATCGGTCCGGGCAATCGCCTGGTCGATCGCTTCGCCAGCCTTCAGGTGGTTGTACCAAGTGAATTTCAGCACGATCGACGTCACGGCGATGATCGCTACTGTGACCAGGGCGGAATTAGACTTTCGAATCACAAGGTAGATGGGTAGAGCTACGAGGCTGACCTGCCAGACGATGCCTACCACCACGTTGAACATGTCCCGCCAGAAATCCTTGTTGCGCTCGAAGGCGGGATTTTCAGCGCGGACCTTCGCGAGAATGGGTTCCCAGAAGCCCCAGGGCCGCACCCGGCGATAGAAGTCTTTCAAAACTTCCTCGTCTGCCGGCTTGGTCAGCAGAGTACCCGCCAGACATCCCACCAGGGAGATCGCAAGGACGAGCGGGAACACCAGCGCCACATCCATGTTCACCGGATGCGCCTGTAGAAGTCCCTGCACCAGGGAAACCCGAGGGAGAAGGGTCGGCAGGATCAACGAGCCTGTAATGCCCGTGACCATTCCCCAGAAATAGCCGTAGCCGTTGAACCGCCACCAGTACCACTTCAGAACGTTGGAAGCGGTGTAGCCGCCCCAGAGCCCGGAAACAATCCAAAGGACCACGGAGTTCACGGACGCGACGTACCAGCCGATGGCCACGCCCACCAGCACGACGGCGAATGAACTCAGATAGCTCAAGCGGACGTAGGTCCTGGGGCTGGCATTGGGGTTGATGAAGCGCTTGTAGATATCGTTCACAAAGTAGGGCGGCGCGGCGTTCACCGTGGCTGCGAAGTTGGACATGAACGCCGCCAGCAATCCGGCGATCAGGAACCCGAGCAGGCCTGCCGGAACAAACCGGCCCAGCGCGTAGGGAAGCACCAGCTCGAAATCCATGGTCGTTCCCATGGCCCGAATCTGATTGCTGAAGAAAACCAGGGCCAGGACGGTCAACCCGGTGATCAGGAAGTAGCGCGGAAAAGTCAGCACGACGTTCACCCAACTGCTCATCATGCATGCTTCGCGGGGATTCTTCGACGAGAGGACCCGTTGCATGTCGTAGTTCGGCGCCGGGCCGGCCATGCTGATCAGCACTCCCTTGAACAACAACATCATGACGAAAAACCCAAAGATGCCGTAGCCGTCTTCCGCGATCTTCGCGTTCGCCGAGGCGATGAGCGCGGACCAATCGAGGTTCAGCTTCCAGCCGAAGAAGAGCTGGTCCCAGCCGGCGGGGACAAAATGCTGAAGCGTGCCGGGCGCAACTTTCGCCATGGCGATGATGCCGACGGCAAACGAGGCAATCGACAGAATGCAGAACTGGATGACCTCCGTGACCACAACGCTGAACATACCGCCCTTGATCACGTAGATGGCGGTGATCGCGATCAAAATGGTAGCGTATTGATTGGCAGAAAGGTGCCAAGGCAGGAACGTCGCCGCAAACTTCCCGATCCCTTTGAACCCGTAACTGAAGAAGCCAATGATGCTGACGAAGGCGTAAATCACTACGATCAGGTGAGCAAGCTGGGCGCCACGGCCCGTACCGAACCGCGTCTTGATCCACTCCGCGCCGGTCATCACATTGGAACGACGCAACCACGCCGAGAGATAGACCATCAGGAAAACCTGGTTGAAGGTCGGCCAGAGCCACGGGATCCAGACGCTCTTCAGGCCGTAGATGAACATCCAGTAGACCAGCAGCATGGTGCCGCTGATGTCGAACATGCCCGAGGCGTTCGAAATGCCCAGCACGTACCAGGGCATCACGTTGCCGCCGAGAAAGTAAGCCTTGATGTCCCGGGAAGCCCGGTGGGAGACCCAATAGCCCACCGACACCGACGTGACCAGATAAGCCACGATGATCGCGATATCAATAAAATGAAGATGCATGGAACACCTCAGTCAGTTGTCCGTCGTCAGTTGTCCGTGGCCTGCTGCGCGTCGCAGTTCGAAAAATGAATGAATCCTCCGTCGTACGGACTCGCTTCGGAGCGCCAGAAAGTGGACAGCCGCAGTGCGGACAACTCTCGGCCTTGTCAGAGACTTCTTTCCTGCACTCTGGACATGAGATCAGAGCCATGAAGTAAACTCCTCCGCCTAGCTGCCAAACTAGGCTCGAGGGGTGGCACCGGTTTTTGGTGCTGCTGCGGCCGATTTTCGAGTTTCGATTTTCGAGTTTTGGTCATTTCATCACTCCGGCAAGAATGAAAACCAGCATCGCCTGCCAGTTGATACAAATCTCATTGCTTGCGTAGGAGCCTTGATCGTCACTGTAGACCTTAGCGGGCGGCAAATTGGGAGGCAGGGCTTGGAGGACAGCGTCCTGCCTGGCGGCGTTGGGACCGCCGGAGAGCAGCCCCGGCCAAGGTTCAGGATTCTTGTCGGCGCCACTGGGCCGATGATGCGGATGACGGTACGGGTTCGCGCCCACTTGCGTCACCCAGGAGAGCGAGAAGGTATTGCGCCCGAGAAGGTAGTGCAGATTCTCCAGGGCGATCTCCACGAAGGCCGGGTCGGGCGAAAGAACATTCGTGACCAGCAACTGCACACCGTAGTTGCCGGCCTGGCCGTTCGAACCCCACACGTAGTCTTTTGCGACCATGCTGATGCGGTACGGGTTGCCGCGCGTGCGGTTCACAATCTCGCGGGCCGCGGCGAGCGCCCCCTGCCGAATCTCGGCGAGAGCGCGCGCATCCGCTCCTTTGCGAGTGGCCAGCGCATAGGCCCACAAACCCATCGGCGCCACGACCCTCCAGGACTCAGGCTCGGGAGCACGAAGATCCGGCAGGTACTTCGCATAGTTGTCGAGGAAATATCGGTTGTAGAGTGGCTCAGCCGAAGTTCGCCACAGCTCGGCCGCAGCCCACAACCGCTCGTCTCCGCAATTCGCGTCACCGTACTCCCCGGTGGAGATTCCCGGCGGATTCCTGAACGTGACGTTCGGATAACGCTCGGTCCAGGTCCAGGCTTCCCGGGCTGCTCGCAGGTTTTTCGCGGCAAAGTTCTTGTCATACGGTTCATAGACGCGGGCAGCGATCGCTGCGACTGCCGCCAGATCGGCGGTTGCGCACGTACTCTTGTAGGGCGCGCTGCCTGTGCCGATCACAAGACTCACAAGATGATCTTCTTCCGGCATCACGAAGCCGGGAAAGTGCTCGCTCGTTTGTTTGTGCCAGACACCGCCATCGTCATCCTGCATCTTGAGCATCCACTCCAGATTCCAGCGGACCTCATTGAGGAGGTCCGGCGTGCCGTTCCCGGTCTCGGGGATGTTCAGCTTGATGCTCGCAAGCTTCCGCCCAAAGATCTCCCAGGCCCACAGCAGCGTTCCCGTCGAAATTCCGGAGTTTACGATGTAGCGGCCGTAGTCTCCGGCATCATGCCAGCCGCCGACGTTGTCACGCGAGCCCTCTTTGCCGGAAGACGCATGGAAACTTCCCTTGAGGTGGCACGCCGGGTGGGTGTATCCCGGAAACTCAGGGCCAAGGTCCACGGCAGTTCCGCAGCGCTGTCCGTAAAACGCTCGCGTCGCGAGATAAAAGGTGCGGGAAAATACATCCGGCCCAAGGGAGAACGTCCAACTGCGGCCCACGCCGGGGACTTCGAGATAATACATGCCGGGTTGCTGAAGGCTGGAAAAGTCCGCGGCCTGGAGAGTGTCGCCGGAGTTGGCGTCCGGGGCGCTGGCGCTCAATTTCCCCTGAAAAACCGTGGCGTTATCGCTGGCGCGCTTTACTTCGAAGGTCTGCGCTGGAGCGCTGACTACAGCAATCTTCCGGGCGCCAATTGGATAGCCCACCTGGTCCACTTTGATGTTCAGGCTGGGCGTCTCGCCGCCGATTGCAACCGCAACTGAGAGGAAGATGAGATGGAAGGAGATGACCAGCTTCAACAGGATTTCACGGCAGGGCGACTGAACCATCGAACCACCCGAAGAAGTGAGCATGACTGCGATCTCGCTTCGTCTCGACTCAGAAAGATCGAGCCGATGAGTATCGCGCTTTTTGGGGGGCGTTGCAATCGCGATCCTTACACCGGGATGGCGGAGACAAAGTTACCGATATCATGGGAACGCAAATGCTCCTGTTTTCACACCGCATTCAGGTATAATCACGCGGTCATGCGTCAAAGGGTCTACGCTGTTCGCGAGGCCAACCGCCAAGGACCTGCCGCAGATCCCTTCGTGGCCGCACACATTCCATCTCCAGGAGCAATCATATGACGTTCGGCTATTTCGATGACGAGAACAAAGAATACGTAATTACCCGGCCTGATACGCCCTTGCCGTGGATCAATTACCTCGGATGCCAGGCTTATTTCGGGATTATTTCGAACACGGCCGGTGGTTACTCGTTCTACCGCGATGCCCGGCTGCGGCGCATCACGCGCTACCGCTACAACAATGTGCCCTTCGATCTCGGCGGGCGTTATATCTATCTGCGGGACGACGAATCAGGCGAATTCTGGTCGCCTTCCTGGCAGCCCACCCGGCACGATCTCGAGAATTACACCTGCCGTCACGGCATGGGGTACACTCTCATCGGCTCCCGCTACAATGGCATTGCGGCCCACACCAATTACTTCGTTCCGTTGGACGAGAATCTCGAGATCTGGCAGCTCACCATCACCAACCAGCGTTCCAAGCGCGCTTCGCTCTCAGTCTTCTCCAGCATCGAGTTCTGCTTGTGGGATGCGCAGGATGATGCCACGAACTTCCAGCGCAACTTCAGCATCGGCCAAGTGGAGGTCGAGGACGGAGTCATTTACCACAAGACGGAATATCGCGAGCGCCGCGACCACTTCGCCTATTTCGCCTGCTCGGGCAAAGTTGAAGCCTTTGACACGCAGCGCGATGCCTTTGTGGGACCGTACCGGAGCTGGGACAAGCCGGTGGCCCTGGAGCGCGGACGGTTAGCCAACTCCGTCGCTCACGGCTGGGCTCCCATCGGCGCCCATCAGGTAAAAGCCGAACTCGCGCCCGGCGAAACCCGCCAGATCATCTTTGTCCTGGGTTACCACGAGAACCCATGGGACCAGAAGTTCGATCCGCCCGATTCGCAGATCCTCAACAAGAGAACGGTGAAGCCGGTCATCGCCAAGTACCTGGATTTTGCCCACGTCGATGCCGCGTTCCAGAACTTGCGCCGGTACTGGAATGGTTTGCTCGGTATTCTGCAGGTGGACACACCGGATGTGCACACCAACCGCATGGTCAACATCTGGAACGCGTACCAGTGCATGGCAACCTTCAACATGTCGCGCTCCGCCTCGTTTTATGAGTCCGGCATCGGACGCGGCCTGGGCTTCCGCGATTCCAACCAGGACTTGCTGGGCTTCGTGCACATGGTTCCAGCGCGCGCCCGCGAACGCATTCTGGATCTTGCCGCTACGCAGTTGCCCACGGGCGGTGCGTATCACCAGTATCAGCCGCTCACCAAGCGCGGCAACAACGATGTCGGCGGGAACTTCAATGACGACCCGCACTGGCTCATCTTGGGCGTGGCGGCTTATTTGAAAGAGACTGGTGATTGGGGCATTTTGGATGAACCTGTCCCTTACGATAACCATCCAGGTTCAGAGCAACCACTGTATGAGCACCTAGAGCGGAGCTTCAAGTACACGCTAGACCGGCTTGGACCGCATGGACTGCCGTTGATCGGCCGTGCCGACTGGAATGATTGCCTGAATCTGAATTGCTTTTCCGACACGCCTGGCCAGTCATTCCAGACGACCACCAACAAGGACGGCAAGGTGGCCGAGTCGGTGTTTATCGCGGGGCTCTTCGTGCTCGCGGGCCGAGAACTCGCGGACATTACGCAACGTCGTGGGCTGACCGAGGAAGCGAAAGATTACCTCGCCCAGGTGGCGAAGATGGAAGACACCATCCGGCAACACGGTTGGGACGGCGAGTGGTTCCTGCGCGCCTACGACGACTTCGGCCGAAAGATTGGTTCGAAGGAATGCCTGGAGGGAAAGATCTTCATCGAAACCCAGGGCTTCTGTGTGTTGACGGACATCGGATTGGACGATGGCCTGGCTGTCAAGTCCATGGAATCGGTCAGCAAATACCTGGCCACCGAACATGGCATCATTCTGCAGCAGCCCGCGTATTCGAGATACTATCTCGAACTGGGCGAGATTTCGTCTTATCCGCCTGGGTATAAGGAAAACGCCGGCATCTTTTGCCACAACAATCCCTGGGTGATGATTGCCGAGACGCGAGTCGGAAACGGCGATCGCGCGCATGATTATTATTCGCGCATCAATCCCTCGGCGCGAGAGCCGATCAGCGATCTGCACCGATGCGAGCCGTACGTCTACGCCCAGATGATCGCCGGACGAGATGCTCCCACGTACGGTGAGGCGAAGAACTCCTGGCTGACCGGGACTGCGGCCTGGAACTACTACGCCATTACGCAATGGATTCTGGGCATTCGCACCTCTTATGACGGACTCCAGATTTCACCTGTCATCCCGAAGAGCTGGCGCGGATTTAACGCCACTCGCATCTTCCGCGGCGTGACTTACCACATCACCATCGAGCGTGCGGGCGAGGGCAACCACGTGGCTCTGAAAGTTGATGGCGTGCCCATCAAGGGCGACACTGTGCCTCCCCCAGGCGACGGCCGGAAGGAAGTCTCCGTGAAGGGAACGCTGACCTAAGGCAGGATTCAGAAGTCAGGAGTCAGAAGTCAGGAGTCAGAGGTCAGGAGTCAGAAGTCAGAAGAAAAAAACCAAGTCCCAGCAAGGATAGCGCAAGCCACGCCCTCTTGATCCGGGGCTTGCCAGGCGAAAAATGCAGTAACCATCGGGCAGCCGGCAATGAGGTCAGCGGTGTGAGAACTGGAAGCTTACGGCTGATCGGTGACCGCTGGCCGCTGAACACTGACAACTGACGACGGACCACTGACAACTGACCACTGACAACTTCCCCCGAATGACATGCCGCCAATACTCATTCCAGCATGTGCTAGAGCGAAAAGCTGCCCACAAAGGCGCTGCGTTTACCCATGTGGTTCCAAACCACGTCCAAACCCTTGCCCTGGAAGGAGTCCTCAAGGGTGAACGCGGGCATGGCGTGAGCCAGTTGAACGAGCGGCGGATAGTACACGAACTCGTTCCCGCAGATGTCGTCGCCATGGCACAAGCTGCGCGTTTCAATGCGCGCCAAGTTCCCGGCCACAAGGCGGGCAGTGCCGTGGTCTTCTCCCTGAGCGAAAGCCAAATGAATAGGGGCTGTTTCAACGCGAACCACGTGGCTCAGGAGTTTCCCGGCCATGGCAGCAGCGAAAGCCTGTAGGGCCAAGCGTTGCCGGGGGGTGGCCCGTTGGTCGACAATCAGTACGGACTCGGCTGGATAAGGACTATGGTAGGGATCACCTAATGTGGCATGGGCCTTCACGACCGCCACAACGCCCAGGCCGTTCAAATTGGTTCCCCGCCAGTCGCCTTCTTTGATTCTCCATGCCAGGATCGCCTCGTTTCCAACCAGGCCAACTTCGCCGTTGGCGAAGCATGGGCCGGTGTAAACATCTGCGCTTCGAGCTTCGATATAGTCTCCCTTGATCGCTGCGCTGCCTGGGACAGCCCACACCACCATCAGAGCGATCCCTACAACCATGGGAACATAAAGCTTCCTCATGATGTACCCTCCTTCGAGCAAATTATCCAGATAGCCCCACACTAATTCGATGTCTTAGGAAGCCGAAAGTTACTCCGTCGGGGCGAGTGGTGTCATTTGGGACTGGAGGCCTTCTGGAGCACCAGTCATTCCCGCGAAAGCGGGAATCCAGTGCCCAGATTGCGAATTTCAGAAGGTTTGCGGAGTGGATTCCCGCTTTCGGGGAATGACTGTGGCCTGTAATGCCCGTGTCTCGCAAATGACACCAGTACCCATCGGCGCCTCGCGGCGGGTTCATCCTGCCACTGGCCTCTGGTTCCGAAGGTTCCCTTGCCTATAGCTGAATCGGAAGGGTGGGGCCTTACCCCCGCCGGGATTACGCTGCCCCCTCAGCCTCAGCCACCCCATCTTTGGGGAGAGGGCGGTCCCGCCCTGCGAGGCCAGATAAGGAGCCGGGAACAGGCAGGGCTATTCCCTGACTGAAATGGAAATTGAACGCTTCGGGGATTGACGAATCCACTCTTCACCGCGACCGGTAAGCACCGGTACTCGCGGCATTGTCGACTTGATTGCGGAAGAGCTCCATCATTCCGAATACTTCGGAATGTAGGGAGAGCACATCGTCCAAATCCAGCTCCAAATACTCGCCATGCGCAATGGTATTCCGTACGCTAACAAGGCGTTCGTCAATCAATTGAACCTTCGTCTCGTACGGACCGAAATCCAACCCCAAGCTATCGGTGATATCGCGTAGAACTCGAGAGGACAAATTGCTTCGCGTCGAGACCGCCTCACTGGGGAGAGCGCACCGCTCGGCGAGCCCATCCCTAAAGAAATTCGTTACTTCGAGATATAGGCGGATTCGATTACTGTCCGATGCGGATCGGAGCTTCCCGCGCAGGGCGAGCGCGATGATGTTGGGAGCAAGTTCGTGGTAGCGTAAGCGTTGAAATTGGACGAACTCAAGATAGATCCGGCTCGCTGCTTTGACAAATCCTTCCCAGTGAGCGTATAAGAGCGCGACCCAGCTTCGTAGGAAGACCGGGTTCTCCCGCCGCGATATCACGGTGCTGAGCGTTGAGAGTTCCCTCTTTCGCCATATCAGCTCAGCAGCCAACTCCCTGTTAACATCGTCGATGGTGCGAATTTTCATTTGGCAAAAGTCGCGCGACCGTAGGGGACGATCTTTGGAACCCTCGATGAGGCCGAGACGCCGGAACCTGAATTCTCCGTAAACTCTTCGTCAGCCCACATTGCTTTGACCTTCTTCTCGATCAAGGCTGGATTAGCCTTCATCACCTTCGGGTTATAGCCAATTCCAATTGCTACAGCTTCAAACGCTGAGACTGAGAATCCGCCAACAAATCGCTGCTTCTCTTTATCGTATCTCCGAAACGCGTCGTCCTCCAGAGTCGAAGCGAGGAGGGCAAAGGCCTCGCGGAAAGCTGCATCTTCTTTCTTGTAATCAAATGCCTTGTCCTGCGCAAGAGCCTTAGCCTTTTCTGTGAGGAACTCCCCCACGTCGCCGATGTTCTTTAGTTCGGCCGCAGCCATCGTACGGAATACGATGAACCTCAATACAAGCTCCATGTCGTACTGTTCATTAATGGCGCGCTCTGACAGAGCGACGCAAGTCTTAAAATGTTGGTCTAGCGAGAGAGTGCGAATCCACTTATATAACTCCAGGTTCATCATCACTAGGATGCTGTTACGAACCTCCTGATCTGAGAGCATCGAGCCGCCGGTGTTCAACCGCTGAAACAGCTCATACTTTGCCATCTCGTCGCTTTCTTTCAGGATGATGCTGACACTGATTTTGGCCCTTTTGATCAGGAGGCGCTGTGCCATTGTTAAGGAGTGATCCGGGTGACTTTCGTCTTCCCACCGTCGGCCTCCTAAGCCGGGAAGGTAGGTCGTGCCTTCAAGCGTAAGCGAAGGCAGTTTTTTCTTCTCTTCGTCCATCAGTATTCCGGCAAACTCAAAGATCGTGGATAAACGCTGCAGGCCGTCCACAACATCCCATACGCCGTCGGGGCGTTGGGCAACAAAGATCTGCGGAATAGGGATACCCAACAATAGGGATTCGATCAGACGGGATTTCTGTCGCAGGGACCAACGAAAGAAACGTTGGAATTCTGGGTGAATGTCGATTTCGCCCTTCTCATAAATGCTCATCCATTCTCCGATGGATACAGCGTAACCATCACTGCGAATTTCGGCGCGGGTCTTGTCGATCTCTTCCTGTAGTCCCATGTTTACCTCGAGCTGCTAAAGGATTCTGCATCGAAAGCGGTGCGAGCGAGCCTTTTCCGTCCCTCGAATTCAACACTCACGGCGGGAGCGATAATAGCACACGAAGCGGAGCGCCTTCTACGCAGCCGGGGGATCTGGCAGCGAGCTTCCGCGAGGTGTGGCCTGCCGTCTCAGTCTGTGGCGACCCTGCCTGGATGACGGCGCACTCGAAAGAAATCTTGCCACTCTCTCAGCAGGGGGACGCCACTGGACGAGATAACGCCCTTGCCGGAAAATGACCCAGTACCGAGAATACCGATCAGTTGCCTTTTCGATCGGGACGAATTGCACGGGCTCCAGCAAAGGCCAAGAGCGTGATCCAATGGTCATTCTCATTAGTGGTCGCCTGGTTCCGACCTGACCGAGTTTAACAGAGTAATACTAGCCGGGACTTCTAAGCGCCTTGGGAGAGTTTTCACACGCAACCACGCCCGGGCACGGTCAGAGGGATTTGTAGCAAGCGCGGCCGGGTTTGCAATTCTCCATATTGGCTATCTCGCCATCCGGCCCAAGGCAATTCTGGGTGTGGACGCACCAACAGATGCCACTGTCGGAGCGGGGGACCGTGGGGTCAGGTTCAGCTTCGATAAACATCCACTTGGAGCGCAACAACCGGCAACGCTCATTGAAAAACTCAGGCTGAGGAGTGGGTTCAGGCATAATCACACTTCTCCTTTCACCGCGCGCAACAATGCGCGCTTGACCGCCACTCGGGCCAGTTGGAGCTTGTAGGCATTCTTTGACAGCGGGGTGGCTTTGCTGACGGCGGCTTTTGCGGCTTCGTCCGCCAGTTCGTCAATAAACGTCTTTCCCACCAAGGCTTGTTCCGCCTCCCGTGACGGCCAAGGTACGGGCGCCACATGACCGAGCACGACGCGCGCCCTTCTGACCACATCACCCTCGAGGCTGAGGGCAACCGCGGCGGCAGCCAAGGGCCAGTCCAGTGCCTCTTTTTGGCGAACCTCGTACACTGCCATCTTGATTCCGTCGGCAGGGGGTACAACGATCTCAGTGAGGATTTCGTGCGCTTTGAGCGCGTGCTCGCTTTCACTTTCGCTTGCCGGCGTAACGAAGAACTTCTCGACTTCAAGCTCCCGCGCTCCCTCGGGACCGTGCAGCCGAACTTTTGCACCCAGGGCTAACAGGGCCGGCCCCAAGCTTGACGGACTCACGAAATAAGCCGGACCGGAATTGCCCAGGATAGCGTGGTAGCGGTTGTCGCCGTCCGGCACCAAGGGCTTCCCCTTATAAGTCGCCAGCAGGCCATATCCCGCGCGGTAGTACCAGCAGCGTGGCCGCTGGCAAAGGTCGCCACCCACAGTTCCTACACTGCGAATCTGTGGGCTGGAGACGCCTTGGGCAGCCTGGACCAAGGCCGGATAATGTTGTCGCACATCTGCATTCTCGATCAATTCGTCCAAGGTGACCAAGGCACCCAGGCGCAAGCCGGACCCCGATTGGAACTCGATTCGCCTCAGTTCCTTGAGTTTTTGGAGATCGATGACACGCCCTGGACTGACGATCCGGTCTTTCATCAGACTCAGCAGGTCAGTTCCCCCTGCCAGGACCGCAGCTTCGCCCTTCGCTTCGGCCAACAATTGGACGGCTGCCTGTAGGGTTGTGGGGCTAACATATTCGAAGGCTTGCATCAGGCTCCCCCTCCTTTCTCGAGTGCGGCTAGAACCTTTTCCGGAGTGATCGGTAAAGTGGGCACGCGCACACCAAGGGCGTTGGCCACGGCGTTTGAGATGGCGGCCCCAGGCGAGATCACCGGAGGCTCACCCAGACCAATCGTGCCGCGTTCGTCAAACCCCGGTCCAGTCATCATGTGGACCACCAATTCGCCGATGTCCCCAATGCCCGCCAGCTTGTAAAACTCCATGTTGGGATTCAGCATACGGCCCGTGGCATCGTCCATGATCTTTTGCTCGAACAGTGCGTAAGAGATGCCCATGGTCAGCGCGCCATAGCACTGGCTCTCCGCAGTTTTGATGTCGATGATGAGCCCGCAGTCCTGCGCACACACTATCTTGTTGATCTTCACGATTCCTGTCTCGGTGTCCACAGAAACATCCGCCATTTCCACTCCGCCCACACCACTGGAACCCAGCGAGCAGGGACCGGGGTTCTTGCCAGTCACCTGAATCATCTTCACACCCAGCTTGGCGCAGGCTTGCTTCCAGGTAAGGCTCTTAGAAGAGTCGGCCTTCGCCTGGATCTTTCCCCCAGCGGCTATGAGTTGGTCAGCGGGAACCCCCAGGCTGGGGGCCACGGCAGCGAAGAGTTGATCGAGGGCGTCCACGCATCCGCGACGAGTGGAAGCGCTTACTCCGCCCACTGTGGAGCTGCCGCCGGAGGCGCCGTCGTTCGGATACTTGCTATCTCCGATGTTTACCGCAATCGCCTCAAGCGGAAGACCCAGGGTCTCTGCCGCCACGATGTCGATTACGGTCCGCGTCCCGGTGCCCAGGTCTTGGCTCCCCAGATTTACCTCGACGGAGCCATCGGGATGAATGTTCACATTGCAATTGCTGTTGTGCCCACGGCCACCCCAGGTGTGGAGGCTGATTCCCAGGCCACGCTTGATGGAACTGGGAGTCTGGTGGCCGCGCGGGTGCCAGTTCTTCTCCCAATCCATCAGCTCAGCAGCCTTGCGAAGCTCCTGCCGGTATACGTCCGCGCGCTCGCCCGCGAGATCGGCGTTCTTGGAGAAGAACTCGAGCGGGTCCATGTTCAGCTTAGCGGCAAGGTCTTCAAGAGCAGCCATCGTAAGCAGTGCCGCCTGGGGGTGGGTCGGGGCACGCCAAGCGCGCGCGGGACCGGTGTTCGTGCTGACCGAGGTATGGCGAGTGAGCTTGTTAGGTATGCCGGTGAAGACGTAAGGAATGGGAGGCATGCCAGCGCCCTCCGGGCCCCCCGTGCCCCAGGAGTCCGATTGCCATGCAACGATCGTCCCGTCTTTCTTTGCCGCCACTTTAATCTTGGCATAGTAGGAAGGTCGCGCGCCCGCTACTTCCAAATCCATGTCACGCTCGAGCAGCAGTTTGACGGGCTTGCCGGCAATCTTTGCCAGCCGGGCGTTCTCAACACCCCAACGGTCGGCAGAGAACTTGCTGCCAAACCCTCCGCCGATGTATTGGCAGATGGTCTCAATGTTGTTGTTCTTAACGTCAATGCCCGCCTGCCTTAGTGCTTCACCGACTTCACCCGGTATTCCGGATACGTTTTGAGTGGAGAAATAGGTCTTCAAGGTGTCTGGACCTGTCCACTCAGCGACACTACCGTGTGTTTCAAGGCAGCAGTGTGTGATCATGGCCATGCCGTAGTAACCGTCGGAAATGACCACATCCGGGTCGCTGAAAGCCTTGTCAGGGTTACCACTCGTCTCGCTGCCTGCCGCTTTGGCGTGCTCACCCGCCTTGCTCAAGTCTTCTTCATGAACCAGGTAGGGGAGTTGTTCAAATTCGATCTTGATCTTATCCAAGGCGTCTCGAGCAATCTCTTCACTTTCCGCCGCCAGGGCCACGATTTCATCGCCTGCCCATTGAATTTCCTTGCCCACGTCCTGAATCTTGCGAACGGCCTTCACGCCCGGCATGCTCTCGGCAGCGGATGTGTCCAAGGCGGTGATTTTGGCATGAGCATAAGGTGAGCGCAGAATCTTGCCATACAGCATGCCCGGAAGGTTGACGTCGTAAGTGTACTTGGCCTTGCCGCTCGCCTTAACGGGCCCGTCGATGCGGTTGATCCGCTTGCCGATGAGTTTCCTTTCTCCTGCTTCCGGCCAATCGTATTTGCACTTAGGCATTTGCTTTCCCTCCCTTCATCGACTTGGCGGCCTCCAGCACGGCTTGCCGAACCCCCACGTACGTCCCACAGCGACAGAGATTCCCCCCCAGTCCCTCTTCAACCTCATCAAACGTGGGGTTGGGATGTTTGTCCAGGAAGGCCTTGCACGCCACCACAAAACCGGGCGTGCAAAAGCCGCATTGCTGCGCGTCGTGTTCGACAAAGGCGGTCATGATGGGATGGAGTTGGCCATCGTGCGAAAGTCCTTCGATGGTCACGATGTTATGTCCCTCCGCCTGTATTGCGAGCAAGTTGCAGGCATAGACTGGTTTGTCATCCAGAATGACCGTGCAAGCGCCACAGACCCCGCGATCGCACACTTTCTTAGCCCC
The DNA here is from genome assembly GCA_050008675.1 of Terriglobia bacterium. Classification (GTDB taxonomy): domain Bacteria; phylum Acidobacteriota; class Terriglobia; order UBA7540; family UBA7540; genus CAVROP01. The sequence goes on along the minus strand of JBEKME010000003.1, from coordinate 71,528 downwards.
CGTTAGGTCCAGATGGTCCCGAAGAGCATCGAGCAGTGTGACGCGGGGTTCGAGATTCAGTTTGTGAGGCTTACCGTTAACCCTCAAAGTGATGGGGACAGGCCTTGGGCCAGCCACAGCATCCGACCCTGTTGGAGGGGAGGCCGCGTGCGCTTCCGTAATCAGCAGTCCGCTGGATACGGCGACGCTGGCCCCTTTCAAAAAGTCGCGCCGCGTCAGACTTTCTTTCCTTGGCGCGGCCTCTTTTGGCTTCTGCTTTTTCGGTTTCATGCTTTGCTCCTTCGACTCTTGAACGCGACAAGACGCGCTAGTGTGAATCGGCCCGCTTGCGAGTTCATCAGCAGATGAATCCCAACCATCTGAAGCTGTGAAAAAATCGGATTGGCCATCTGTAGCGGCGCTCTATGAGCGCCGAAGTCATTGATTCTAAAATGCGGCGGTCATAGACCGCCGCTACAGCGCGATTTTTTCACAGCTTCTCTCAGTTGATAAGTAGCAAACCGCCATTATAGCACTTTTTTCTATGTCCGAATTGTAACTTCCTGGGCGGGACAGGCCTCCTTAGCTGCCCTGGTCAATCCACAGATGATGCAGATCATACAGAGGGTTATTCTGTTACAGTCCTATTGTGGTTGATGTCCGCTGCCGAGTGCAAGTCTGTAGTCAGCTTTTGGTAGTGGGTCAATTTGATGCTGTAGCGGCGATCCCGCTCCGAGCGGGATCGCCAAATGGCGGCGTAAAGCCGCCTCTACATCAAATTGACCCACTACCCAGTTTTTCGCCCCCTGGCGGCAGGCGGCCACATCGTTTATACTTCGCTTCGTTTCAGTGGGAATGGACTAAGCTGGAAGCACGCGGGCTTGACAGTCTCCGCCGGGGCGATCGTAGGTGAGAGGGAGGGGATAGTTCTTGATGTTTCAGCATCTCTCGAAGGGAGACTTAGTGACGGGCCTAACTGAAAGGGCCCAAAGCCGCAGCGAACTGTTTAAGGGAATTGGAGGCCGTCTCGTTCTCAGCCTGCGTTATTTGTTTGCGACGGAGGTGCACGCCTACGCGTTCTCGATAGCCGCGAATGTGTATCTCTCTTTCTTTCCGTTCACTCTCCTCTTGCTCACAGTTTGTCTCCGATGGCTGCACTGGGAGGGCGCCTACCGCGTGATCCTGGAACTTTTGCGGATTCACTTGCCTGCGGGAGCGGATTCCATCATTCGAAACCTTACCCAGCTCGCACAAGGGCGTCCCAGGCTTCAACTCATCTCCGTGGTTATGCTCTTTTTCACCAGTTCGGGGGTCTTTCTGCCCTTGGAAGTGGCGCTGAATCATGTGTGGGGTATTCGGCGGAACCGCAACTTCCTCAAGAACCAGGCTATGTCCTTCTTTCTGGCTGTGGCGACGGGTCTTATGGCGTTTCTTTCGATTCTCCTCTCTACCGGCGTGCAATGGGTGCTCACCTTCAGCCTCGGATGGGTCCCGTACCGAGGGGTAGTGGCGGCGGTCTCTCGTGGTGTTATGGAAATGATCTCGGTCCCGCTCGCCGTCTCGATCTGCTTCGTGATTTATTTCCTCCTGCCGAACGGCCGGGTTCCGGTCAACCGGGTTCTTCCCGCGGCCATCATCGGGGGCGTTTTGACGGAGCTGGGGAAACTCATTTACATACAGACATTGCCGCTCTTTCGCTTCCGGGAGGTCTACGGGCCATTCGCTATTTCCGCAACTCTGTTGCTCTGGGCTTATGGAGCAGCTTTGATCCTGCTCTTTGGCGCCCACCTCTGTGCGCAGAGTTCTGGTATTTCCGCTGAAGCAGGGATGCTTGGCGTTCAAAGAGCGGAAGAGTTGCGTTGAGGAGGAACCAACCGTTCCCCAAGGTGGCCGCACATGGAAACAAGAGCGAAGATCCTGGAAATCCCCCGGCTTCTCCGTGCGACGCTCGAAAAGGGCGTCCGCGAATACGAAACGCTTATCCGCCACGTCCGATGGGATGAAGCACCCATCTACATTTGCGGCTGCGGCGCATCATTGCCGATGGGTATGGCGGGGGCTTATTTGTTCGAGTGGCTGGCCGGCTGGCCGGTGCTGGCACGCTCCGCCAAGGTCTTTGAAGCGTACACGCTTTCCACGCTGCGTCCCCGATCGGTCGTGGTAGTGATATCGGCATCGGGCGAAGACCCCGAGGGGCTCGAGGTCGTCCGCATCGCGCGCTCCCGAGGCGCCGTACTCCTGGCATTGACGCGTAACCCTGATGGCCCGCTGGCCACAGCGTGCGAGGGCGTTTTTCTCACCCGGGATGAAGGCGCTGAGGATTCTGCGGCCGCCGCAGTTTGCCAGCTCGCTGCACTTTCCAGCATTGCTCTGATTGCGGCGCGCGTCCTCAAGCACTCCAGCGCAGGGCTGGAGTTGCTCGAAGACGAACTGAAGCGATTGCCGGGACAACTGGAGTGGTCTTTTACCCAGCTCTCTGACGCGCTTCGCTCCTTGGCGCAGGAACTCCGAGCTACGGACCGGTTCTGGCTGGTAGGAGGCGGTCTTTATCATCCCGTGGTTGTTCGCGGCGCCCGGCGGCTAAGCGCATCTGGGGGGATTCATGGTGAGGGAATTGAGGTGTCCGAATTCTGTTCAGACCCCCTGTTGCATTTGCGGCGCGGGGACGTGGCCATGTTTGTTTCCGGATCGCGTTTGAGGATCAAGCGGGAGGTTCATCAGGCCGCCGCCCAAATCAAGCTCAAAGGGGCAAGGCTGATTACGCTTACCGACACTAACGATCGTGAGCTTGTTGATCGTTCGGAGATGGCGATTCTCGCGCCTCCTCTTAGCGAGGTGGGGGGCTCGATACTTGCCTTGGCGCTGCTGGAGCTGCTGGCGTCGCAGGTGGCGAGGAGTGCCGAGAGGAACCATGCCGGGAGGCCCTTGCCCAAGCTGGTTGATGAGTCTGGTCACTGACTTTAGTAAGTCGGCGACTATATTAACTCCGCGTGATTGACACTTGTGCTCAATTCTGATTTAATAACCGCATGGAACTTGGAAAAAGATTAAGAGCGCTGCGCGAAGCAAAAGGCTTGTCGCAAGGTGACATCGAAAGACGGTCCGGTCTCTTGCGATCTTACATATCTCGTGTAGAAGGCGGGTATACCGCCCCCTCCCTTTCGACCCTGGAGAAGTTTGCGAAGGCACTGGAGGTCGAACCGTATCAGCTCTTGTTTCAGGGAGAGGGCAAGCCCAGTGTGCCCAAGGTGCCTGACCAAGTCGGCTCGGGGAAACCTGTCAAGCGGTTGGTGAAGATGTTCGAAGGTATGTCGAGCGCCAATCGCAAGCTGCTCCTGAGCATGGCTACCCAGTTCAGCAAGCACTAGCGCAGGGCGAGCTCGCGCAAGGCAATCATCGGGTTTCCATCGGCGGGGAAACGGGCGTGTACGTGTATCCCGGCAGGATGCGGAGCAAGCGTTGCGACGCGTCATTCCGCGGCCCCGTTCCGCCCCCCATGTCATTCTGAGGCCCCGTTCTTTGGGGCCGAAGAATCCCCGCAGTTTCTTTGAGCGGCCGCCCAGCGAGTTTTTCCGGCGAACCGCGGAGACCCTTCTTCGTCCGCCAACAGGAGTGGCGGAGTCCTCAGGATGACATTCCTAATGTGGCGCAGAGCGGTTCTTTTTCGCCGTGCTATAATGCGCCTATGCTGATTAGCACAAAGTTTACTCACGCTGATCTCCTGGCGATGCCTGAGGACGGCAAGCGGCGCGAAATCGTCGAAGGGGAACTCTTCGTGACGCCCTCACCAAACCTCAACCACCAAAGAATCTCCCGAAGAATCGGGTTGGTCCTAGCAAATTATCTGGAAGCTAACCCGATTGGTGAAATCTTGTATGCTCCAATGGACGTGATCCTGAGCGACTTTGACGTTCTGGAACCGGACTTACTTATTGTTCTCAATGAACATCGGGAGATCCTGAAAACCTGGGTGGAGGGTACGCCAGACTTAGTCGTTGAGATTCTCTCTGCGACGACCGCCAAGCGCGACCGCGGCCTGAAGCTCAAAGCTTACGCCCGGCATGGCGTGAAAGAGTATTGGATCGTTGATCCTGACCAAAGGGCCATCGAGGTTTACCGTCTGGGCCGCGAAAGATATCGTCTACCCCAGGTTTTCCACGAACCGGAAACCCTCACGTCTTCGATGCTTCCGAATTTTGCACTCCCCCTGGCGGGCGTGTTCAACCCTCGTAGTGGCTAGTGGTTAGTGGCTAGTGGTGTTGCTGGCGGGTAGTTAGTGGTCAGTGGAAGTCGTCAATGGTTAATGGCCAACGGAGCCAGCCGCTGATCAGACTAGCCACTAACCACTAGCCACTAACCACTTCTCAGTGGATATGCTTGACCTTCTCTATGAAATCTTCGTGGTCTTTGCGGTTCAGCTTTTGCGGACTTCTTCTTTAATGCGCTGTATATGGCCGCGGCCGAGTGCCTTCACCTCGCAGCCGAGCTCGAAGTAGCGCCGGATATCCTTATCCTGAAGAATACCAAAGCAGTCGATTACGGCGATGGGACCCCCGGCCCACTGGACCACCTCATTCGGATTCAGCTTCAGATACGGCGCATGCCGGACGGCGAGAATCAAGGCCTCCACCCCGCTGAGCGCCGCCGGCAGGTCTTTTTGCACGCGCACGTGAACCAGGTCCTGCTGCCCGCGGAAGAACCTCGCCCACGAGTGCCCCGGCGCGGGATAGGTATCCTGGCTCTCCAGCTCGTACCAATGGTCGACATACGGATCGTGCACGGACATCTCTGCCCCCATCTCGGTAAGCTTGCGCACCACGAGCTCGCTGCCGCTGTAACGCGTGTCGCCGACATCCTCGCGGTAGCTCGCGCCCGCCAGCAGGACGCGCGCGCCGGCGATGTAGCGGCCCATGTTGCGCAGCGCATCGCGGGTGAGTTCCGCCACGTGCAGGCCGCGTGTGTCGTTGATGTCGATCGCGATGGTGCTCATCTTGAAGATGCTGTCGCCGTCTTCGAAGCCGAGGATGTGCCTGTAGGCCCAGTAGCCCAGCCCGCCGTCTTTGGGTAGGCAGTACCCTCCGATGCCGGGGCCCGGAAAGATGATGTTGCTGTGCGTCGGCCTCATCTTGATGGCCTTGATGACCTTGGTGAGATCCACGCCGTTGCGCTCGGCGAAGATCGACCACTCGTTCAGGAAGGCCAGAATTGTGGCGCGGTAGGAGTTCTCGACAATCTTGGTGGTCTCCGACTCGATCGGCCGGTCCATGACCGTGAGCGGAAATTTGTCGACATTGAGAACCTCACTCAGGAACTTGACCGTGCGCTCTTTGGCCTCGGTGTTGCAGCCGGAACAGACTCGCCAGAAATCGCGAATGCTGCTGACATAATCCTTCCCCGGCATGACCCGCTCGAAGCTGTGAGCCAGCAGCGGCTCCGCCTCGATGCGGCGGGCCCGGAACGCCTTCTTGAGAATCGGCCAGGCCACAAATTCGGTTGTGCCCGGGGCGACCGTGGTCTCGATCAGCACCAGGCATTTGGCCCGGATCTTTTCGCCGATAGTTTTCAGGGTCGCCTCGAGCGCGGCCATGTCGGCTTCCCCGGTTTTCATCGTTCCAAGCCCGCTCTTCGCGTAGTCGCACTGGACATCAACTACGACGCAGTCGGCCAGGGCGAGGCAATCTGCGTTGTAGGTGGCGGTGAGCGTTTTCTTTTCCAGGACACAGCGGGCAATCATCGGGTCGACCTGCGGGTCTTCGGATTTTACGGGAGACTCCCCGCGGTTCAACATGGGGGTCTTCCAGTAGCTGCGCGTGCTGGGCCGCTGGCAGCCGATGACGAGTTTGGTGGGATGGCCGTCTTTCCTGTCGGCCGTGTCGGCCACGATGGCGGCCATCACTGCTCCCACAAAGCCCAGCCCCATCACCACCACAACCTCTTTGCCCTCTGCCCGTGCGGCAGCCGCAAGTGATTCGAGCCGTTTGTACTCCGCCGCATATTCTTCCTTGCACGGCAGCGGAAACTTCTCCCCCATTGGACTGATCGAAAATTCCGGCATGATAGACCTTTCTATAATGTGAATTTGCTGGCGTGTTCCTGCATGCGAGTGCCCCTAGGCATCTGTCAGCAGTCCTCCGGCACTGTGTTGTTTTACCAGCAAACCGGCTCGAAGGAAAGCGGATGTTTTCGGATGTCTAGCGGGGATTTACTGCAAACGAGACCGCGAGTCATGCTCCCTTCGGAAGAAGTTCTTTCTTTTCGTGGAGATGGCGCACGCGGCGCAAAGAGAGAAGTCTGTTGCCAAACGAATAGGTATATAATCTGCCCACCATTCGTGAGAAAGCAAAATTCAGTGACGGAGGCCCACGTGTATTCGATCAAGTGCACCAGGCACATAAAGGAATTTCTGGTATTCCTCCTTATACTTTTGGGTGTATCCCTCGCTCATGGGCAGAGCGAGCCACAAGAGACCAACGCGATTCTAAAGGATGAAATTCTGTCACCGGCCGTGGCGGAGTTTCAAATTCGACAGTACTTGCTCAATCGGGTTGCTCCGCCCCCCCACGTTCCCTCCAGTCCTCAGGAGTGGACCTCTGAGGCTGCACGACTCCGTCATCACTTGCTCGATGACATTGCCTTTCACGGCTGGCCGAAAGAATGGGTGGCAGCGGGGCCGAAGTTCGAAGAAGTTGGCGTTATCGAAACCGGTTCAGGCTACAAGATACGGAAACTGCGGTACGAGATTGTCCCCGGTTTCGATTCCGCCGCACTCCTTTACGAGCCTGAACACATGAGCGGCAAGATTCCGGCTATCTTGAATTTGAACGGGCACGTTGGCCCGCTGGGAAAGACGGTGGAGTACAAACAGAAGCGGTGCATCAATTATGCGAAGCACGGTATCCTGGCCTTGAACCTGGAGTGGTTTTCGTTTGGAGAGCTCGATAAGACGGGTAACGAGCATTGGTTCGGCGCGCACTTGGATCTGGTGGGCGCGAATGAACTGGGAATCTTCTACCTGGAGATGCGGAAAGGTCTCGACTACCTTTACAGCCACCCCAACGTCGACCGCAACCGCATTGGCGTGACCGGATTGTCCGGAGGGGGATGGCAGACCATAATCTTGAGCGCACTTGACGAACGGGTGAAGGCCAGCAATCCTGTGGCCGGCTTTTCTTCATTGCGGCCGCGTGTGGAAGCGAAGCATTACGGCGATTTGGGTGACGTCGAGCAGTCGGCGACAGATTTTCTTGACGGCTCGGACTTTTCGCATTTGGTGGCGCTGATGGCCCCACGGCCGATCCTTCTGACGTACAATGCCGAGGATGATTGTTGCTTCCGGGCCGGCCTTGTAAAGCCCCTGGTTTACGATGCTATCCAACCCTTCTTCAAACTCTACGGAAAAGAGGATGTCTTTGACTGGCACGAGAACCGCGATCCCGCCACACACAACTACCAGCTCGATAATCGTCTGGCGGACTATCGTTTCTTTAGCAAGCAGTTCGGCCTTCCTCTGATTGACAACGAGGATCATGTGGCCTCGGAAATCAGGCCTTACGACGAATTGGTGGTCGGCTTGCCGGAAGACAACCTGACAATTTTGGGTTTGGCGCAGAAACTCGGCAGGGAGATTACCAGGCCGCCTATCCCTTCTGACCCTTCCGCCAAGGCGACTTGGAGCAACTCGGAACGGGCAAAGCTGAAGGACGTAGTCCGCTACAAGCCCGTCGATATTGAACGTCTTTGGGCAGTGGCCACAACCAAGAGTAAAGATGTGCAGTCCACGTCATACCTCTTCCAGATGAGCAACGGGTTGAGCGCGAGCGGCGTGTGGTTCAGATCGATTCTGCAGAGCTCCGATACCGCGCCGGTCACCATTGTACTCAATGACAACGGCAGGGAAGCGGGCGCCGAGGTAGTCTCCGACCGCGTGAACCGGGGAGAGCAAGTACTTGCCTTGGACCTGATGTTTACGGGAAGTTCCTGGAAGGACACCCAACCATACCAATTCGCACAAATTCTGGATGGCCTCGGCGACCGTCCAATCGGCATGGAAGCGGCACAGCTCATCAGGATCACGCGCTGGGCCAGGGAGCGCGTGGGGGTTTCCAAAGTGCGACTCGAAACGGGAGGCATTCGGTCCCAGGTAGTGACTTTGGTGGCGGCGGGGCTTGAGTCAACCCTTTTCTCTGCCATCGTGGTTCGAGACGGGATGCACAGTCTGAGCTACGTGCTGGAGCTGCCGGTGCGCTTCGAGCAGGCGCCTGAACTTTTCTGTCTCGACCTTTATAAGGACTTCGACATTGACCGGTTGGAGGCGCTGGCCGCGCCGGCGAAGGTGAGTGTGACCAAGTACCTTGAGATTCCCAAGAAGTGACTGCGTTCTGTTGTTCTCCAGCCCCTAGCCCCGTGATCTATGTCTAACGCCGTATGTTACCGTTCCCCCCGGCCTTATCGCGGGCTTCTTGAAGGGCGTCGATTTGGTGGATCAGTTGGTCCATCGAGTGGACCACCTGCTGAAGTCGCTCCGGTTCATTTCGCAGCGAAAGGAGTCGTTGCTTGAATTCGAGGGCCAGAGGAAGCGACGCAGCGAGGCGGAAGGAAAGGTAACGGTAAGGCTGGGGCAGGTGGATCGGCATCTCGGATGCCTGGTGCAACCGTCGCATGATTTCCCGGAAGAGTCGGACGGCGTTTTCAGCCTCTGTCTCTCCCGGCGTGTCTGGACCTTCGTCGTCGAAGAACTCGACGGAGGCGCGCAGGTAAGATTTCTCCTCGTTGGTCAACAGTATCTCGAACCGGCGTTTGCCCACCGTCAGGATATCCATGCGGCCGTCATCGTATTTCCGCGTGACAGTCACGATCTGTGCGCTGCAACCGACATTTGAAATCTCCTGGCCCTTGGCCAAAACCACCCCGAAATCCTGCCTGCCGAAGCCGGAAGTCTTCGCCCGGAGGCACTCGCCGATCATTTCACGGTAGCGCTCTTCAAAGATGTGGAGAGGCAATGGTTCTTCAGGGAGGAGCACCAGCTCGAGAGGAAATAGCGGCAGGAGAATCTCTTCCATGGGAGGACCTCGCGGAGTGGCTGAGAAAAACTGAATCAGGGATTACGAGAACGAAAGCTGCTATCGAAGCTTAGCAGCTCGAGTCAGCGCGATTATAGCACAGCGATGGTGGGGAAATGCGGACGTTACAGAGGGGGCAGGGGTTGGCGGCGCGGCCAAGATATCCCTAAGGTGACCTTGGGATGAGCAGACGGCGTCAACTACTGGAGCGGCTCGAACTCGGAACCATTCCAGGCACACGCCTTGGTGACTTTTACTGAGTTCAGAGGTTTGTCTTGCCCGACGGCGCGGAACTCCACTGTAGCTTTCCAGACAGGTATGTATATGTTCCCGCGGGGTTGAAATTCCACTTCAGCTTTAGTCACCGTGCCAGGAGCGCCGGCATTCTTCTCGAGGGGGTGGAGTATTTGCAGCTCGGAAGGGAAAAAGTCGAGGTTTCGAGACTCGAGGGGAGCTGACCAGAGGGTTCTGAAATTGCCGCGCTCGAGCCGGCGAATCACGATGTTCACTCCAAAAACCTCGGGGCCCTTGCGGAATGGCTCGTGCGTGATGAGGCACTCGATTTCGTCCCCGAGGAGGTCGCGCACTTCCGCAGACAGGATTCCGGGCTTCATTTCGGAGAAAGGGAACTCGAGCCAAGGGCCGCGTGTGAAATTCCCCCCGCGCGGCAGGAAAGCTACCAGTCGCGAAGCTGGAAGCGCGACCGACGCAACCAAGCAAACCAGCGCCGTGCCGGAATTCCCTTGTTTGACCAGCCAGCGCGCCAACGCTATCTTTGATAACGTGAAATCGTCCCGATATTCGCTGCCGAGCTGGCGCAGGAGCTCTTCGTCACTGGGAAAACGATCGATTGGAACAATCTCCGCCTTGCTAGAATCCACCCAGCCATCGACAGGTTCGAGCGTGGAGAGGTCGGTAACACGGACCAGGGCCCGCTCCCTTCCGTTTTTTGACTCGGTTTTCAGCACGGGCGCCAGCGTGCCGTGGCCCACACTCAGTGGCTTGGTTCTTCGGCCCAGCGCCCTCTGCATAAGCTCGAGCGGTCCTTCTTGGACATAGCACCATGCGATTGGCTGACGACTATCCCTGTCTTGGGCGGAGACAATCGTGACGGCCATGATACCGGTGACTGTGAGCCAGCCGAGAACTGCCAGTGAAGATCGCATGTTGTCCACTATTGTTCATACCTGACGGGAGTTTGACAAACAAAATCGTGCGCCCTAGACTGTGCAGTCGCCCTGCTAGGCGCTCCGGCCGGAGGCGTCCGGAAGATGGGCGCGCATTATGACGAGCGCGGCACAGATTTTGGCAGGCATCAGCCCCGCCCTCGTCAAGCGTGCGCGGGGCTTGTGTTTTTTATGGTCACATACGAGATACATTCTGCTCGAGCGGGGCGGGAAGGGCGGGCGAAGCCTGTCCCGATGGTTATTATCGGGAGGCCTGCCGCAAGTGCCACGCACCCGCCCTCCGGGCGCCGTCCGCCCTACGGGATGAGGGATGAGATAAGGGGGGAGCGCCCGATGGCGGGATTCCCGAGCAAATCATCGGGACAGGTTCCATCCCGCCCCTCCGGGGTGAATTCTCTGGGCAGCGCAACGGTTTTGCTCTGCGTCTTGGCTGCAACGCTTTCGATTCTGCTGCCGCCTGCGGTGTCCGCGCGCACAGTTAAAGATCAGACTGGCCGGAACGTAGATGTCCCGACCAACCCTCACCGCCTGGTTTCCCTTGCTCCCAATATTACCGAGATCGTTTATGCTCTGGGGCTGGGCGACGAACTGGTAGGGGACACGGATTACTGTGATTTTCCACCTCAGGCCAAGAACAAGCCCCACGTCGGAACGATGGTGAATCCCAGTCTGGAAAGGATCGTCGCGCTGAAGCCTGACTTGGCGCTGGGCACGCCGGAGGCCAATCGGCGTGAGACAGCCGACCAGCTTGAACGGCTGGGTATACCCCTTTACGGCGTGACGGCAAGCAGTCTGGCAGGGACTCTGGCTTCGATCGAGGACCTGGGGAAAATACTCGGGCGCGCTTCCGAGGCGAGGAGTCTTGTGGCCGAGATGCAAGCCAGGATTGACCAGGTGGAAAAACGGATTGAAGGTCAGCCCAAGCCCAGGGTGCTCTTCGTCGTTTGGTATCGCCCCCTAATTACGGTCGGCCCCAGTACATTTATTGCCGACGTTATCCGCGCCGCAGGCGGGACTCCTATCGGAGAGAACCTGAAGGGTGAATGGCCACGATTAACCCTGGAGGAGTTGCTGCCGCAGAATCCCGACGTGATCCTCTTACCCAAGACCGAGTCTTTTTCTCCCAGCACGGAGGAGTTCCAAAGCCTCCCCGGTTGGAAGGATTTGCGGGCGGTGAAGGAACGCCGACTGTTTTTCGTATCTGAAACCGTCATGCGGCCCGGCCCGCGCCTCGTCGATGCCCTGGAAGAGTTGGCAGGTGTCCTACACCCTACGGTGGCCTTCAAGACGGGAGAGCGCCAATGACCTTTCCGGCAACACCCAGGAATGTGATTGTGGTTGCGGGGGTAATGTCCTTGCTTCTTGTCCTAACGGTGTTGGTTTCTTTGACGATGGGCGCCGTCCACTTGCCGTTGTCGGAAGTCTGGGCGGCGCTGGTATCGCCGGGGACGAACTCCGAGGCGGCGGTCATCGTGCGGGGGATTCGACTCCCACGAATTCTCCTGGCCATTCTGGTGGGTGCTGCGCTTTCGGTTGCCGGCACGGGCCTCCAGGCCTTGCTGCGCAACCCTCTGGCCGACCCCTACGTTCTGGGAATCTCCAGCGGCGCAGCGGTGGGAGCCATTTTCGCTCTTTGGATTGGTGGGCGCGTTGCGGCTGCCTCACCGCTAGCGGCTTTTGTCGGGGCAGTGATCACCATGGTTTGGGTTTACTTGCTGGGAAGGCACGGCGGACGCCTGTCGAGTTACACGCTGATCCTGGCCGGCGTCATTACCGCCTCCTTCTTATCCGCCGTAATCCTGTTCATGCTGACGCTGCTTCCCACCAGGGATGTGCGCGGCATCGCGTTTTGGCTGATGGGTGACCTCAGCGTGACACCGGTTGCGGAGCTGCGTATCCTGGCGCCGGCAATTATCCTGGCGATTGCGGGTTTGTATGTGTTTGCCAAGGATCTGAATGTCCTGCTCCTGGGCGCTGAGGAGGCAGCCCACTTGGGAGTAAATGTTGTGCGCGTAGAGCTGGGCGTCTATATCCTGGCGTCGTTGCTGACCGGGATTGCGGTCTCTGCCAGCGGCGCGATTGGCTACCTTGGCTTGCTGGTGCCGCACCTGGGCAGAATGCTGGTGGGTAACGACCACCGCATGCTGCTGCCCACCGCCGCCATAGGAGGCGCCATCCTCCTGGTGCTGTCAGATACACTCGCTCGAACCGCTGTGGCGCCTGCGGAACTTCCGGTCGGCGCCGTCACCGCCGTGGCGGGCGCGCCGGTGTTCATCTACTTGCTGAGAAAGACCGCGGGGTAGGGAATTCTGAATTGTGAATTCTGAAGTGTGAAGTCCGAAGTGTAAAGTCTGAAGTCTAAAGTATGAAGTGCAAAGTCTGAAGTCTAAAGTATGAAGTGTGAAGTCTGAAGTCTGAAGTGTGAAGTCTGAAGGATGAGTCTTGAATCTTGAATCTCGAATTTTGAATTGCCTTCAACTGACAACGGACCACTGACGACTGACAACGGACCACTGACGACTGACCTTAAACAATGGACGAACGCGCTTCGCAAGCCGATATTGCCGAATTAAGTCCAGCACAGGGAATACGCCATCATTTGCGGGTGGAAGGAGTTTCATTCCGTTACGCACACTTTGAACTGGCGTCGATAAGCTTCGAAGCGCATTCGGGGGATGTTGTCGCCCTCATTGGCCCCAATGGCTCGGGCAAGTCAACGCTGCTCGAAATTGTCAGCGGGCATCTGGCGCCACAGGCGGGAAAGGTAACACTGGACGGTGCGGACCTTCACCGCCTCCCACCTCGGCCGCTGGCGCGGAGAGTGGGCTTGGCCCGTCAAGAGACCATCTTGTTGTTCTCCTTCGAGGTGCGCGAATTCATTCGACAAGGACGCCACCCTCACCTCGGCCATAGTCTCTTCGAGTCTCCCGAAGACGAACGCTGGGTTGACTGGGCGATGGAAAAGACGCGCCTGGCGGAGTTTGCGGGACGACGCGTGCTGGAAATGAGCAGCGGGGAATTCCAGCGAGCGGTTCTGGCCAGAACTCTCGCCCAAAGGCCGCAACTGGTGCTCCTGGATGAACCCACTGCCAACCTCGACATCGGCTACCAGATTGAGATGTTCCGGCTGCTGCGCAATCTCGCCATCTCGGAAGGGTTCATCGCCGTCGTGGTCACCCACGAATTGAACCTTGCCTCGGAGTTGGCCGATGAACTGATTCTGATGGAGCGCGGCCGCTGCCTTGCCAAGGGAACTGCGCAGCAAGTTCTCCAGCCGGATTTGCTCAGCCGCGTCTTTCGCACTCCTATCCTCGTCGACCGGAACCCTTCCAGCGGCCGTCCTCGCGTCAACTGGGTTGCAGCCCCGGCATGATGGTGGCATCGCGTTGATCATCACTTGGCCCAGGATGGCTGGAATTGTCGATTTTCGATTGCCGATTGCTGATTGACACTAAGTGCTGTGTAATCAATGGCATTCCCGCTTTTAGCGTGTAAGTATCTGCGTTTTCAACAACATTCCCGCTTTTCCCCCACCTGCGGAAAGCTCATCCTTTGTTTTCATAGACATTCCCGTGTTGTTCGTTAACTTTTTAAAGTTACTAGGCTCCTTCAGTCGCCTGCGTTGCGGACAGAATGTCAATACTTACGATGTCTTGGAAGTAAGTTGGGGTGATCTGCGAAATGAGCTGGTCCCTTCTGGGGCGGGGTGTCAGGTCGGCGAGAAAAGGGGTTCCTCTGAGTTTAAGCCTTTTCACATGAGTAGGCTACTATGACGCCTGCGTGTTGTCAAGAGACATTGTGTCCACACGTGTAGCCCAGGACTTCCTCCATTGAATCATCGAGCCATCGGGCCGTCGAATCATTGAAGAGCACTTGCCGGCTCTTTTTCAATGAATCAATGACTCAATGAATCAATGGGTCAATTGCATGACTCACTCCGGAATCCGCTATAATGGCCCGGTAAGGGAAAATTCGCCGGTTCGAGAGGGAACATGCCTGTTGCCACTGAGGTTCGCGCCAAATATGAGGCCATAATTGGTCTGGAGGCGCACGTCCAACTCCTGACCAAATCCAAGATCTTTTGCTCCTGTTCGACACATTTCGGCGACCCACCCAATACGCACGTCTGTCCGGTGTGTCTTGGCTTGCCGGGGGCACTGCCCGTGCTGAATCGTGAGGCGGTGACCATGGCCATGAAGGCCGCAATGGCGCTGAAGTGCGCCATCAATGCGCGTTCACGGTTTGCGCGCAAGAACTATTTCTATCCTGATCTGCCCAAGGGTTATCAAATCTCGCAATACGATGAGCCGCTTTCTCAGGACGGCTGGATTGAGATTGAGGTGGACGGGGTGCGAAAGCGCGTCGGCATCACTCGCGTGCATTTAGAGGAGGACGCCGGGAAATCGCTGCATGAGGGGTTTCCCGATTCGGACCGCAATTCCTATATCGACCTGAACCGTTCGGGGGTTCCCCTGGTCGAGATTGTCAGTGAGCCTGACCTGCGCACTCCCGAGGAGTCTTACGACTACCTCACGCGCCTCAAGACGCTTTTGCTCTATCTCGAGGTTTCAAATTGCAACATGGAGGAAGGCAGCCTGCGTTGCGATGCGAACGTCAGCGTGCGGCTCGCCGGCGCCTCGGCTTTCGGAACGAAGACCGAAGTGAAGAATTTGAATTCCTTCCGGTTTCTCCAGAAGGCGCTCGATTACGAGATCGAGCGGCAGATTGAAATTGTGGAAGGCGGTGGGACGATTCCGCAGGAAACCCGCCTGTGGGATAGCCGCGAACAACGCACCTACGGAATGCGCTCGAAGGAGTTTGCGCACGACTACCGATATTTCCCGGAGCCCGACCTGCTGCCCGTGGTGATTACCGAAGAGTGGAAAGAAGAGGTGCGGCGCTCACTTCCCGAACTTCCCGAGGCGCGGCGGGAACGCTTTCTGCGCGACTACAGTTTGACCGATTACGATGCCGCTCAGCTTACTTCGTCAAAGGCCCTGGCGGACTATTACGAAGTGGTTGCGAAGGCTGGTGGGGAGCCGAAACTGGCCGCAAACTGGGTGCTGAGCGAGCTTCTTTACCTGCTCAAAGAAGCCAACCTCGAGATCACCGAATCGCCCATTTCCGCGAATGACCTCGCCGACTTGCTCAACGCAATCAGCAAGGGAAGTGTCAGTGGCAAGATGGGGAAGGATATTCTGGTGCAGATGTTCACGACGGGCAAAACTGCGAGCCAGATCATCTCGGAGCAGAGTTTGGAACAAATCAACGATGCGGATAGAATCGCCCGCCTTGTTGGCGAGATCATGGCGGCGAACCCCAAACAAGTCGAGCAATACCGTAAAGGGAAGACTGCAACGCTGGGCTGGTTCGTTGGGCAAGTGATGAAGGCCACGCACGGCCAGGCGAACCCGCAGTTGGTGCAGGAAGTTCTTAAGAAGGAACTGGGGTAGGGAGAGGGCGCTGAAGAAGTGACGAGTGACGAATGACAAGTGACGAGCAGGAAAACAGGTTCCAGGTGTCAGGTTCCAGGTTGTCGGGGGACAGCGGGGCGAGTGAGCGCAACAGCGGCCATGCACAACGGACAACTGACAACGGACAACTGACTACTGACAACTGCGCCCACAGTGACATGCCAAAGGCTTTTTTCAGCCCATGAGACGCATGAAGAGAAAACAAGTTTATATCCAAGCTGATCAGGACCAACGGCTTCGCGCACTGGCGCGCCGCAACCGCACGACGGAAAGCCACCTCCTGCGGGAGGGGATCAACCGCATCCTGGCGGAACCCTTGCCTCAGGCTCCGAATCATCAGGCTTGGCTGAAGTCGCGCGAGTTCATCGACTCTTTAATCCGCCGTGGACCTGTGAAAGGCGGCCGCAGTTGGACCCGCGAGGAAGCTCATGAACAGTAGCTATCTTGTGGACACCAATATTCTCGTCTGGGCATGCGATAGGCCGGAACCCGCGCAGCAAGAACGGGCAAAGATTTTCAGCATGGCCGCACCGCGGAGGGAGTCGAGTTCTTGAATCCATTCAAGCCCGACTTGCTAGGAAAGGAGTAGTCTACGCTTAGGGATCGCTCTCCCGCAGCGACGATCCTCAGTGGATGCATTTACTATACTACCGACACTCGCAGGCTGACATGAAGTGCAGGCAGCCTGCCCGAAGTCTTATAACGAGGAAGAAAGGAGGTGCTTCCATGCGGTCAACAGCTTACATGAAGCAGTTCAGGGACGAATCTTGTTTTCTGAAAGCAAGGGTCAAAAATGTCGGTTTGTGAGGTGTTCATGCGCAAATACGCTTTGTTTGTTGTGCTCTTTCTGGTCACCGTTTCCTTGGCTGCTAAGAAGAAGCCCGAGATTCCCGATCCGGTTCTGTGTAAGATCAAAACTGTGCTCGTTACTGGGGACAGTCTTGCAGCGGATGAATTCCGTGAGTGGGGAGCTAAACAAATGGGCCTGACTGTTGTCGATCGAGCTCATGCTGACGCGGATGGTGTAGATGCAATTCTTGCTGTAAGCCAAAAACTGGATTTGGAGACTGGTCCAGGGACTGCCCCTGTCAACGACTATATCGTCCATGCTGTTCTCGAGCTCGCCGATAAGGATGGGACACTGGTATGGAACGAGGCTTGCAGGGATGTGATCACGCGGATGATTAATTTCGTTCCTGTTCCGAGTGGTTGCGTCGGTTCACTCGTGAAGCATTTCAAGAAGCAAGCGGCTTGTGCTGTGAAGTAAATCTAGGGGGGTGTTGTATGATCAACAGTTGGCGTAGTACTGCCTGTTCCTTGATGGGTGTGGCTATCGCTGTGGCTCACAGTCCTTATGCAGCAACTAGTTAATAACTCTCAATGGTTATGTCATTTTCAGAATTATTTGGCATAAAATCTTCGGCGCTATTTGCCATACTGTTCGAGTACGGACGAACTGGCCCGGCTCCCGCCCAAGAGTGCTCTTGGTGAGCGTGCTGGAAAAGGGAAATCCACGGCGAGGTAGCGCCCTGGGGTGGTGACTGATGATCGAACGAGAAATGGAAGACCTGCTCGCCGGATACCCCGACGAGTTCTTTCCCCGCCAGAGTCTTGTTCTGAAAGGGCGGCAGCAGTCATTCGCTGGAGTTGGCAGATTTGACCTCCTTTTTGAAGACCAGTTCCACACGACGATTCTTATGGAACTGAAAGCCCGGCCAGCCAAGTATGAGGACGCCACCCAACTGGCCAAATACAAAGACGAGCTGGAACATCGAGGCGACGAGAAGGTCTTGATGTGGCTGGTTGCTCCGAACGTTCCGAAATCGGTTTGTGACTTTTTGGAACGCATTGGAATCCAGTACAGTGAAATCCACTTCGTAGAGTTTCGGCGCGCTGCGCAACGGCACGGTATCCCGCTTCCGAGCGAAAGTGAGATTCCAGCTATAGCTCCGAAAATTGCGCCGGCCGCTGCCAGAGGTTCCAGCAGCGGAAGGTTGGGCAGCACCAAGGTCGAGACGGGGCCCAGAGTCACTGCACAGGCCCCGTTGCGGTGGGAAGTGTTGGGACGCGACTTGATGCTGCAAAACCCCGATGCGTTCGACCAGGCAAGATTCGCCGCTTTGGTCGACGGCTTCCAGCAAAGCGTGCCGAGTCGGAAGAACGCCCACCTGGTAGCTGACCTTAGAAACTGGGCGGCAAATCCTCGTTCAACATGGTGTATTGGGAGTTGCAGTTCCCTGCTCCGCTGGGTAACCACGACCGGTTGGAAAGACGCCGTGCCGGCCGCCGAGGCCATTTGGGAGTATATGTTTGGACGACCGGCACCCACTTGGTACGTCTGGGACCAAAGCCGCAGGAGGTACGATTTTGATACCCAGGGTTGGAGGGTCTGGTATGAAAGCCTGCCGCATTGAGCCTCCTCTGTAGCGCCGTTTCGTAGAGCTTTTGGTTGGCTTGGCCCCTGGTGGTTGCGTGCGTTGCGCAAACGTCCGGTTTTGCAACAACACGCCATCCGCTCGATTTGCTGGGATTTGAGTGTTGCGAAAATGCATCGCGTTACGTTCGTGCATGGCAACAGGTTTACGCAATAGCCGCTCCCGCTTGGCGCTTATGCCAAATAGCGCCGAAGATTCTATGCCAAATAATTCTGAAAGTGACATATAACCTCCCTTGGCTTTCTCCTTAGATGACGTATAATAAAGGACGTTATGATACGTCAATCTCAGGACATGGGAGAATCCGAAAAGTACCAACACTGCGACACCAAGGTAGGTGACGAGGCGCCGGATTTTTCCCTACCATCAGATTCGGGTGCAAACGTGAGCCTGAAAGATTTCCAGGGGCACACCCTGGTCCTCTATTTCTTCCCCAAAGCCGACACCCCGGGTTGAACCAGTGAGGCGAACCAGTTCCGTGACGCCAAAAAAGAACTGGACAAGCTGGGCGCAAGAGTCCTGGGGGTGAGTGGCGACAGCGTCGAAGCGCTTCAGAAGTTCAAGGCCAAGTACAAGCTGAATTTCCCCTTGGCCGGCGACACCACCCACAAGACCCTGGAAGCTTATGGCGTGTGGCAGGAAAAGAACCTCTATGGAAAGAAATCGATGGGAATTGTAAGGACAACGTATGTCATCGACGGTAATAGCAAGATAACGCACATCTTTCCAAAGGTAAAAGTTGATGGCCACATCCAGGAAGTCCTGGCGGCGCTGAAGGGGTGAGGAATGCGGGGAGGTGGCGCATGCCGAGGGCCCCGGTGCGGCTGTTCTGACAGCGTAGCCTAACCGAGCTTTGTGCCGCCACACCACTGCTGACGAATCGGGCTATCGGAGGTATGGTGCAAGAGAAGGGCTCTTCTTACTTTCAAAAGTGGGGTGGTAGCAATAGAAGATCCGTACGCCTCGCTGACCATACCAAGGCAGCCGGATGGTTTCCTGCGCCCAGCCCTCCGATTTCAAGAGTTCCTTGAAAGGTTTGATGTTCGCTGGTTCGCGGCTGAGAATATGCTTCTGGAATTGCAGGTATGCATCTTCTCCGAGGATGACAATCGATTGCAGGTTTGGGAAGAGCTTGAATTCCTCGCGAAGATGCTTGGCGCAATATTCAAGAGTTCTTTCATCCACACGGTTCCCTATTGCATGGCAGCGGGCGGCGTCGGTTAGCGCGAAGCGCGCCTTAAACTCTCCAAAGTTTCTCACGCCAAGCAAATCATAGAGCCTGGTGGCGAAGGGATTTGGCACTTCCGGGCGGCAATAGGGCAACCCTACCGGGTCGATGGGAGCGCATCCCCCGATCACGAGCACGCGCGTGGAATGCAGGTCCGGGTAGTCGCGTTTGAGGTACTTGGCAAGGAACTCTCGGGGCGGCAGTGAGATGGAAAAAACGGCCGCGCAGTCCCGGCAATTCTCTATGCTTAGACGCAAGCTCTCGATTTCAGGTCTGGGAGTTGCCCCGCTCTCCTTATCCGCCGCGAGGGTGGTCAAGGCAAGCTGAAGCTTCAGTTGGGGCGTGGAGCCCTGGGGGCCGAAGATCAGGTTGTCGATGAGGCGCACGGTACCGAGCCGTGCGGCCACGAGCGCCACCGAACCCGGAATTACCTGTGCGACAGGTTCAAGAGTGGCCGGGTTCACGATGGCCGCGTAGTCGAGCTGGACGCGTGGCTCGGCATCGAACGTCTTACGCATTTCCTCCAGAAGCTTTTGCGCATCACCTTCGCCCGCCTGAGCCATTTCCTCGGCCCGCTTCAGGCTGCGGGAGAGGAGCAGCGCCGCCTTACGATCCTCCGCATTCAAGTAAACATTTCGTGAACTCTTCGCCAGGCCGTCCGCTTCCCGGACAATCGGACACACGACGATCCGTAGCGGCAAGTTCAGGTCTTCGACGAGGCGACGTATGACAACCACCTGCTGAAAGTCCTTCTGGCCGAAAAAGGCCATATCGGGCCTCACTATATTGAAGAGCTTCAAAACCACCGTGGCCACGCCACGAAAATGCCTGGGCCGAATGGCGCCCTCGAAAACAGTGGCGATGTGGCCGGGGTCGAGAAAGGTAGCGAAACCTGCCGGATAAATCTCCGTACTACTCGGCGCAAAGACCACATCCACCTCTAAGGGTCTGAGGAGCTCGAGGTCTTTTTCCGGCCTGCGAGGATAACGCGCGAGATCTTCCGTGGGGCCGAATTGGGTGGGGTTCACAAAAATAGAAACAACGGTCACGTCGCACTGTATTTTGGCTTGACGGACGAGGCTAAGGTGTCCTTCATGGAGGGCTCCCATGGTGGGGACAAGTGCCAAGGACTTTGCCCGTGGGCGTGTCTCGGCCGTAAACGCCTTCATCTCAGAGACGGTGGTAATCCAACGCGTGGCCATTACAGCCCCCTGCTTGTGCGAGTGCGCAGCCCAAGTGTGTCGTCCTGACGCCGCGCAACCCAGGTATGTCATCCTGAGGAGTCCCGCTCTTTGGGACGACGAAGGATCTCGGCAGTTCGCCGGGAACATTCATCCGTCGACTGACGGACTGGCCGTTCAAAAAAACTGCAGGGATTCTTCGGCCCCCAAAGGACGGGGGCCTCAGAATGACATGGGGTCGGCTTTTTCGTCCCCAATCGGCCGATCCTTGGCCACGCAGCTTCGCTCAAACTGGTCGCGCAGGCTGGCGGGCCAGTGATAAGACTCGCTATCGTCAGGGAAGTGGCCGCCAACGATATCTTCCCGGAAGTGGGCGAGAGCCTGACGCAGATTTGCAGCCGTATCGGCGTAAGGGCGGACAAACTTTGTGCGCGGGAGGAAGCATAACCCGACCAAATCATGAAAGATCAGTATTTGCCCGTCGCAGTCGGGTCCGGCGCCAATGCCGATGGTGGGAATCCTCAATCGTTGGGTAACAATGGCCGCCAATTCTCGGGGCATGCCTTCGAGAATTATGGCAAATGACCCTGCATCTTCGAGGGCCTCGGCGTCCGCCAGGAGTTCGGTGGCCGACTGTAATGTCTTGCCCTGCACCCTGTACCCTCCCATGGCATGGACGGACTGGGGCGTCAATCCGATATGAGCCATGACGGGGACTTCGGCGTCCACCATGCGTTGGATGAGGGCCGCACGCTTACGTCCGCCTTCTAATTTGACCGCCTCGGCGCCCCCCTCTTTCACATACCGGATCGCAACTTCCAGGGCCTTTTCATCGCTCACGTGATAAGCGCCATAGGGTAAGTCAGCAACCAGCAGGGCGCGGCGCGTAGCGCGGCGAACCGCTCGCAGGTGGTGGAGAATCTCCTCAACGGTCACTGGTACGGTGGAGTCGTAGCCCAGAACAACCTGGGCCAGGGAATCACCCACCAGAATCAAGTCAATCCCGGCTTCATCCACCAAACGCGCCGTGGGATAGTCGTAGGCCGTTAAGCAGGCGATCTTTTCAGCACGGAGCTTACGTTCGAGGATCCAGGGCACGGTGACTTTGCTCACGGCCTCAGTGTTGTGGTCCATGGCACTGCTCCCTAGTTCAAAAGTCGAAAGTTGAAGGTCGAAAGTTCAAACGAGCAATCCCAAATCTCAGAGTTCAAATTCAAAATTCAAAATCCAAATCGAGAATCCAAAATTCAAAATCTAAAATCCAAAATCGAGAATCTCCCGCCAACTGCCAGGCGTCTTGAGCAACAAAAAGAAGACCCTCTCCGTCGCAGGACTGGAGTTCCGGCGCTCGTTACAGAGCGTCCGGGGACCCGGGAGGGCCTCCACTTGCCTGGACGGAGAGGGTCAAACCTGCTCGAGTAAGCGATTTCGGCGCGAAACCCCGCGGCTCTCTTCACACCTGGATTTCTCGCCACCAGTCACTCACGACCGTCTCAGTCCGCGGGCGCGGATCCAAGCGGCAGAAAATACTGCGTGCCCTTGACCGGCTGGCTCAGCCGTTGCAGGAGTTCCTGCAAATGCTCGCTCCGGTCGACAAAGTCGATCTCGGACGTGTCAATCACCAGCAGGTCACTGGACTTGTAATGAAAGAAGAAGTGCTCGTAAGCATGCACCACCGCCTCGAGGTATTCGTTGGAGACCCGGTCCTCGAACGGCACTTTCTTCTTCGCAATGCGCTTCTTCAGCGTCTCCAGCTTCGCCTGTAAGTATATCACCAAATCCGGGATGGGGACCTGCTCGGCCAACATTTCATAATATTGGTCATAGACCTGGAGTTCGGTGTCGTTCAGGTTGAGGTAGGCGAAGATCTTATCCTTCTCGAAGATGTAGTCGCTCACCACAACGCGCTTGGGGTTGGCGGCCATGTCCAGGTCGCGAAGCTGTTTGTAGCGCTTCATAAGGAAGTAGAACTGGGCCTGAAAACCAGCGCCGGGCTTGTCCTGATAAAACGCTTCCAGGAAGGGATTATCCTCGGCATCGTAAACTTGCACCGCGTGGAGGCGCTCGGCAAGAATATTCGCCAGCGTGGTCTTGCCCACACGAATCGGACCTTCAACGGCGATGAAGTGCGGCGGGTCGTTAGCAGAAGGAGTGACCACTTTCTGGTACCTCAGCTTTCCCGGTTCAGTCGCACCACCTGACTCGTGTCGCCGGCTTCCGCCAGCATTTCATAGACGGTCCGCTTGGTAATGGGGTGTCGGAGGTTCCCAGCAAGCTCGCGAAGCGGAAGCAAGACGAATCGTCGCTCAGCCATGCGCGCGTGGGGAATATTTAACACCGCTGAGCGCACTACTACGCTCTCGTAAAGCAGGATATCGATATCGATCGGCCGCGGACGTTTGGCAACGCTGGGGCGACGGCCCAGCACGCGTTCGACGAGCTTCACCGCCTGGAGAAGTTGCATGGGCATAAGGAGGGTCTCCGCTTCTGCCACGCAGTTCACGAACCATGCTTGCGGCCGGAAGTCAACCGGTTCGGTCCTGTAAAACGACGAAACCCGCTTGATTTCAACCCCTACTCCAGGCAATCGCTCAAGCGCTTTGCGAATGTTGGCCACGCGGTCGCCCACATTCGAGCCAAATGATAGAAACACCCGCTTCGCCGGAGATGGAACCTTCGGTATCGGGCTCGCGGTTTGGAGTTCACTCATTGTGAAACTCAGAAGTCAGGAGTCAGAAGACAGAAGATAGGCTCCAAACCGAAGGCGTTCTGCGGCGGCCCAGCCACGGCGGGTTGCGCTCCCCCAAACCTCCGCCCGCTCTGTCACCTGATATCGGAGGGCTTTTATTCTGACTCCTGACTTCTGACTTTTGACTCCTGGCTTCCTCGCTCACTCAAACAGTGTCGGCGGAACTCTGGCCGGTGGTTTCAGCTTCAGGTGCTTGTAAGCCGGCTCATTGGCCTTGCGGCCCGCTTTGGTGCGGCTGATGAAGCCCTGTTGCAGCAAGTAAGGCTCCACCATATCCACAAGTGTATCCACTTCTTCATTGAGGGTGGCGGAAAGCGCTTCGACCCCGACGGGTCCGCCATTGTAAACGCGAATGATAGTGGAGAGGAAGTTGCGGTCGAGATCGTCCAGCCCCTCGTCGTCCACCCCTTCCAGTTTCAGGGCATCACAAGCCACCTGGGGAGTTATGATACCGGTAGCCTTGACTTCCGCGAAGTCGCGCACCCGGCGCAGCAGCCGGTTGGCGATGCGCGGGGTTCCTCGCGCCCGGCGCGCCACCTCCGAGGCCCCCGAATCCTCGATCTGCGCTGCCAGGATGCGCGCCGACCGCATAATGATCTGGCGCAGCTCATCGACGCCATAAAACTCCAGGTGGTAGAAGAGGCCGAAGCGGTTCCGCAAAGGCGCGGAGAGGCTTCCCGCCCGCGTCGTGGCGCCGATCAGGGTGAACTTCTTCAGGGGAATATTGATGGTCTTGGCAAACATTCCCTTGTCCACCACAAAATCTACTTTGAAGTCTTCCATGGCGGGGTAGAGGAATTCTTCGATGTTCACCGGCAGGCGATGGATTTCGTCGATAAACAGGATCTCTCCCTCAGCCAGGTTGGTGAGAATGCCCATGAGGTCGCCGGTGCGTTCGAGAGCCGGGCCGGAAGTCGTCGTGATCTTCGAGCCCGTATAGTTGGCGATGATGTAGGCAAGCGTGGTTTTGCCAAGCCCTGGCGGTCCGTAAAACAGGGCGTGCTCGAGAGGCTCGTGGCGCTGCCCGGCGGCCTGCAAGGCGATCGAGAGTTTCTCCACCACCTTCCTCTGACCCACATACTCCTCGAGCGTGGGCGGACGAAGGCTGCGGTTGAAGCTTTCCTCTTCTTTCGAAATCAGGTCCGGCGATACCAGGCGTTCTCGGGCCATAGGTGTCAGGTGTCGGGTTCCAGGTGTCAGGTTTCAGGTCCTACTGTCATTCCGAGCACAGCGAGGAATCTAACGATCCCCTCCTCACCTGGCTCGCTACGCTCGCCCCCGCGTGAAAAATGTAGAAACTCCAGCCCTCTCCCCCTTGGGGGAGAGGGTGGCCCGCGCCGGCGCTTTCTTCAGCCGGCGCGGGACGGGTGAGGGGGTCGAGAGCCTGGGATTGGGCAATCACCACGCGTTTTCCACGAGTTTGCGAAGCCGCGGCTGATCATCGGTCAACTCTTCTCCCCAGGGTGCAATTGTTCAAACACCCGGCGCAAGAAATCTTCCGTGGTCTTCAGGTTCTTGTGCCTGGAGAAGATTTCATCCACCATCCGCTGGGCTTCCGAGCGTGAGTATTCCAACTGCTCGAGGACTTGGAGCGCCTCCTGCTTGAGTTCGGCGCCGGACTCCTGTTGCTCCACGGAAAGCGGCTCTTCTGTTCGAGCCAGCGCGAACTTTGCCATTTTACCGCGCAACTCGGTCACGATGCGCTCTGCGGTTTTGGCGCCGATAAAGGGCAGCCCCTTCAGGAAATTGGTGTCGCCGCGCTCGATCGCCAGGGCGATTTCGTTCAGCGGCCGCACCAGGCACTTCAGCGCCCGCATGAATCCTACACCGGGAACAGTGGTGAACGTCTCAAAGAATTCCCGGTCGAGCGGGTCGAGGAAGCCGACGAGCTTTGGAGTCAGGTGACCACCGCCCATGCCGCCGTCGATGTAATAGATGGTGTAAAAGGTCAGGGGATTGTGGCGCTCGGAGGGCGGCGCAGTTCGCAGCCGCGAAGCAATTCCGGAAGGTACGAAAACCTCGTAGCAGAGCGCACTGACGCGCACCAGCAGCGACTGTCGCTCGATGCGGTCGTAGAGGACTTCACCGGTGATTTCGGAGATCAATGGTCTTACTCCTTTTCACGTAGCACAGGGCCACCGCCAACGCGTCGGCCACGTCAGGCGGATAGGGGACGCGATGGAGCGAGAAATAATTCTGCACCGCGCGCTGCACCTGGAGCTTGGAGGCATTCCCGTTGCCCGTTATGGACTGCTTCACTCGCTTGGCGGAAAAACTCAGCACCGGGATTCCTGCGAGGCGCGCCGCCAGGCAAATCACCCCGCGTGCATGGCCCATCAGGATCGCCGTCCGAGGGTAATTCGCATGGCTGTAAACTTCCTCCAGGCACATGGCCTCGGGGTTGAATTCCTCGATCACTCGCCGCAGTTCGACGAATAGCGACTCAAGCCGCTCCGGTAGATTCTCCCCGTGGCTGCGCGGCGTCCGGATCACGCCGGCTTCAAGGAGCTTCACCTCGTCCGCGCCACACACCACAATGCCGTACCCCGTGACGTTCAGCCCCGGATCAATTCCAATGACGCGAGTAGCGGTCTTGGGGGCGTCGGCCATTCAGAAGGATTGTAGCACGGTAGCAGCAGGTAGCAATTCCCCTCATTTGTGGTCTGGGCATGTCCCGCATCCTTGGCTGGACACGGCGGTCCCACCTCTGACTTCTTCCCCTTTCCCGACGAGAAAGGGAGGGAATTGGGTCTTTGCCCTCTCCCAAAGGGCTGAGCATGTCCACATCTTTTGCTGGACACCGGGGGTGCGACCGCTACGGATGCCAAAAGGAGCCCCGAAGGGGCGGACTAGCAGAGCCCAGGCCAACGGCCTGGGTCCGAGAATCCGTCTTTTTTTGGGGGCAAGCCCTGAAAGGGCGAAATAGCAATGCAGGACACACACGGACGGCCACCAAAGCCTCGGCGGCGGATTTCATCACGCCCTTTCAGGGCTTGCGACCCCCAGCGGGGTAAACTTTTTGACCCAGGCCGGTGGCCTGGGCTTTGTTAGGTCGCCCCTTTGGGGCTGAAGGCGTGCATCCCATGGACCCCCGGTGTCCAGCCGAAGATATGGGTAACGCTCAGCCCCTTGGGAGAGGGCTGGTTTTAGACCTCTGGTCCCCGTGTCCAGCGAAGATATGGGTGAAGATCAGCGTTTATGGTAGAGTGTCCCTATAGACTCACCTCAGTCCGCGGCAGCCTTGGGAGGGTGGAATGAGATTCCGAAAAACGCTGACTCTTCTCATGCTGGCAATGGGGCTGGCCTTTGCCCTGCCTGCCTGGGCGCAGCAGAAGCCTTTCACGCGGGACCAGGTGCAAGGCTTGGTGCGCGACGGGCTCGGAGACGAGTCGGGCGCAAAGCTGATCGAGCAGCGCGGGATTGATTTTGCCCCGGCGGAGGATTTTCTCCAAAGCCTCAAGGCCGCAGGCGCGAGCGAGGCATTTCTCAAGGCGCTGCGCGCGGCCAAGCAGCCCGAGCCAGCGAGCCGGAACAAGCCGCTGAACCAGGTGCAGATCTTCGCCCTGCTCGCCGGGCAAGTAACGAGCCCCCGCGTGGCAATGCTCGTGAAAGAGCGCGGCCTCGACTTCGAGCCGCAGCAAGACTATCTGGACGAAGTGCGTCTGGGCGGCGGTGACGATGACCTGGTCACGGCGCTCAAGAGCGCCAGGGTGACGAAGCCCGTGACCGTTGATCCGGCGGCGCAGGCGCGGCAGGCCGAGGTGCAGCAGCACGTGGCGCGCGGAGCGGAACTCGAACAGAAGGGGCAGTATGCCGAGGCTGAGCAGGAATATCGCGCGGCCTTGCTGCTGGACTCTCAAAACGACGGCGTATACGTAGGCTTGGCCTATGTTTTGCTTGAGCAGGAGAAGTGGGACGATGCGGCGTCCGCCGCCCGTGAAGCGCTGCGCTTAAACCCCAATAATGCAACGGCGCACAACAACCTCGGCAACGCGCTCGCAAACAAGGGCGACTCAGATGGTGCGATCGCGGAATACCGCGAGGCGCTCCGCTTGAACCCGAATGATGACGCGGCGCACAACAACCTCGGCGTCGCTCTCGGAAACAAGGGCGACTTGAACGGGGAAATCGCAGAGTACCGTGAAGCGCTGCGCTTGAACCCTAATAATGAAATGGCACATATGGATATTGGTTATGCGCTTGGGCAGAAGGGCGACCGGGATGGGGAGATCATTGAAGAGCGCGAGGCGTTGCGCTTGAATCCGAACCTTGCAGAGGCGCACAACGACCTCGGCGCTGCTCTCGGGGAAAAGGGGGACTGGGATGGCGAGATCGCTGAAGAGCGCGAGGCGTTGCGCTTGAACCCGAATCTTGCAGAGCCGCACATTAATCTCGGCAAGGCGCTGGGAGAGAAGGGCGATTGGGACGGTGCGATTGCGGAAGAACGCGAGGCGCTCCGCCTGAACCCTAATAACGAGTTGGCACACGCAAACCTCGGCACTGCGCTCGGACAACACAAGGGCGATTGGGACGGACAAATAGCGGAAGAGCACGAAGCGCTGCGCTTGGATCCCAAAGATGCCTGGGCTCATTACGCCCTTGGCGTCGCTCTTGAGCATAAAGGCGACTGGCGCGGTGCTCTTGAGGAAATCCGCGCGGCCTACGAACTCAACCCTCGAGAGCCCCTCTACCGGAAGAACTACGAGTACCTAGTGAAAGAGATGCGCCAGTAACACCGTACCGCGATAGGCTTTCACACCCTGTTGGGGCACTGCGCAGAATGGCCCGCCGTGCGCGCAGGATTGGCTCAGGACGCGCCGGTTTTGAAGATTGAAGTCGGTTGGTTCACTGCTTGGACCTTGGATGAAATTGCCCGGCGGGGTGTGGATAAGAGAACAACTCACGACTACCGAAGAACAGGAAAAGCTGGCGATTGCTTACCTGACGCAGGAAGGATGATAAAATGAGGGGATGGGAATTTGTATATTTTGCCAGCAAGATGCCAAGCTCAGCCGGGAACATTTATGGAGTGAATGGATGGAACAGGTGCCGGTTTCTAGTCTATATCAAATCAAGGAGGAAGGGCAGAAAGGAAAACTTATAAGGACTTGGAAAGACAAAAAATTCAACTTAACGGCCAAGTTGGTATGCACGAAGTGCAACAATGAATGGATGAGCGACCTTGAGAATGAACAAGCAAAGCCAGTAATGCAGTGCATGATTAGTCAGGGTAAAAGGATATCTTTATCCCCGAGAGACCTTGCTGCGATCGCGGCCTTTACCTTTAAGACCGCCGTTGTTTTCGATCATATGCAAAGAGAGCGAAATCCGTTTTTTAGCCCGTCCGTTCGAAAAAAATTCTCCTGTTGCCTTGAAATCCCTCGGAGTGCCCAAATGTGGCTTTCCAGTTTTTGTGGCCGATTTAGGCAAGACGGAATCCTTTCTAGCTTTTATTACGAATCTAAGGAAGGAATGATGGGTGGTTGTGAGCTCTATGTGCTTACCTTCGGATTGGGGTTTTTCATCGTCCAAGCCCTTTTCCGTCGCTGGAAGCAAGCCTGTGAGCGGGCATTGCCCATCCCATCTCTTCCACGGGACGGGGACTGGGGGCTTGTCGCAAAGTATTTCTGGCCCTGCGATGGATTGCCCCTTGATTGGCCTGCCCCTTGCTATTTGGACGACGATACAATCCAGGCATTCTGCGACCGTTTTTAGCATGTGGTGCTCCTTCCGACAAGTCGGCGCATACCCTAAAATTTCGTGCTATAAATTGGTTCAGTTTAGGAAGCGGGTAGAGTTTCGCATTCCAGAAACTCTGCGGCTTTTTTTGCTCTTCGCGGGCCAGGCCCGATCATCACGCGTAATGTTCAGCGAAAACAAGATTCGCACAACAGCATGGAGTCTACGTGTTTACCATCGAGTGGTCTTTTATCGAAATAAGAGCTGGAATATCCGTCACGGAAAGCCGTGTACCTGTGGGCATCACCTCCAGGAGGCGGTAAAATGAGGGGGATTCCCGACCGCCAGAAGGGCAACACGATGAAAACCATTGGGTTCACACGATTCATCTACTGCTACCGCGAGAAAAACACCCTCAAGGCGGTGTACGTGGGCAGCACTTGGGATGTTGAAGACCGTGACCAGGAACACCAAAACAGACCGATGATTCCGTTTGACCGACGCATGACCGCTAAGGGCGGCAGGGAAAACTTCGTAATCGAGACCCTTGAATCGGTGACGGCGTCTACCTTAACTGAGGCCTGGAAGGCGGCGGTGCCCCGCGAGAACTTCTGGATGGATAAATTGCTAACTTGGCACGAGTATGGCGGTTGGAACTTTAATCGTGCGTGTGTTAACTATGACACTGAGGAGCAGCATCAGGCATGGCTTGCCGCAAACGTGGCGGCGAATCGAAGGCGTGCAAACGACCCCGAATGGCGGGGAAAACAAGCGTTAGGAGCGCGAAAGAAGGCTGCTGACCCAGTGCATCAGAAGAAACGCATGGCGGCCTGGGAAAAATGGAAGGATTCCCCAACAACGCAGAAAGCAATGGTTCATCGGGGGCATACCCTTGGTCTTACCGCTAAAAACAATCGTACAGGGATTTTTAGTTTCACACTAGAACAACGGAGGGAGCTAGGTCTCAAAAGCGGTATCGAGAATGCCAAAAAGCCTGGCTACATGGCTAACATTGGTATCATAGCCAATTGCCAACGCTGGAACATTGACCATCGAAAACCATGTACCTGCGGACACCATTTAGGCCCTGATGTAAGAAGGTCGAAAACCCGAAGAAGGTTATATCCTGTATACATTGGTACACGGGCCCGGCCATGCTCTCTGCCCTCTACTCCGATCTGTAAACTGCCTGAGCTTGCTGGTATCCTTAAGCAGTGGCAAGGGTGGATTGGTGAGGAAAAGCGTAGGGGGAAACGAAGACTCTCGGCGACGGAATCAGTGAACTCACCGACAAATGTGACTGTAGAGATTTTAGCATAAGGAGCATCTGGCTATGAATGAGTTGGAGTCTCAGACGTCAAAGCCATCTAAATGTCATCGTTACTTCGTATATGGAATGGCTGATGTCGAAGTATTGCGGATTTCAAAACAAGCCCAATCAGGGCAAATTTGGGTTTGGAAAGCAGATATCCCCTTGCTCGGTGTTCATACAGGCGACGCTTATGGGATAGATTCCTGCCGGGAGGGCAAGAATCCAGATGATTCTAACCGCGACTCTGATGAGGTTTCTCAGTGCAGTGTGACATTCATCGGAGGTGCGGAGATAAGCAATTCAATCCCCCCATCCGAAGTAGCGGGATATTTGGACTAGGCAAGCGGGGCCACGGTCAGCGCTCCTGTGACCGTCGGCTTTCCCTTCGATGACGAACGCAATTCCCAAGACGAATTGGCCGTGGCTACCTCCGGGTCACACAACCTCCGGCGCCGTTCGAACGGGTGAATGCCATCACGAGATGCCGGGCTTGCCCTACCCGGCGTTCCGCAGGGTGAATGCGGAACCAGGGGCGGCAAGCCGTTCCCCTACGGCAAAAGGGCTTGCGGACATCGGGGGGGCGCATCCGTCGGTGTTGATGTATGCTATACACCAAATTAGGACCCAGCGCCGGCCGCCGTGGTTGAGGACGCATGGACTTTGAGATTATCGGCGAAATCACCGCGATCGAGCCCATCGCCGCCGGGTGGCGCAGACATGCGTCTTTTCCGCATGTCTGCGATTTTCCGAAGGGACAGCTCCTCGCTTCCCATCGGTTATCCGAGCGGTACTGGAAGCAGGCCGACCCGACTCGCCATTCGGCTCGATGATCGCAGGGTCGAAAAACCATTTGCCAAGAACGACCTCGTGCTGAAAAGAAAGGGGATAGCGCCAATCGGCTCCAGCATGTCATTGTGGCCGTTTTTCATGAACTTTCGTGGACCGTAGGCCCATCATGACAGACCTCATAAACCGGTGTCTGCGCCACCCGGCGCCCGCGAAAAAACCCTTGACAAGCTATGCTTAATGTGATAGCCTAGCAGATGACGCTAGGCTGCTCTGCCATGGCCGTAGAGACCTCACGGATGACCCCCGTCCTTCTTTCCAAACCGACAGCGTGTCATTCTCTGTCGTTTGCTACGACGACCGTAGAGACTTTAAAAATGACGGAGCGACGCGCGGATGTTATTGAAAACAAAGGACCGCTGTGGAAAAGGTGGCAGATAAGCGGGAATCTCATAGAAAATAAAGGTACTTAGCCGTTTAAACCGGGAATATTATTGAAAATACAGGTAGTTAGTAGCTGGTAGGTGGTAGGCGGGGGAAGTTTTGGTTGTAGCGGCGAGTTTACCGCGGGTGCCGCCTACATCGTTCTGTGATGTACGCGACCTCCCGGCCATTGGGCTAGAATGCACCGGTACCCCGGGAACGGGACTGCGGCGTGCCATGATCACATACACGCCAAACGGCGGCACGTATGCGCCACCCGCGAATTGGCCGTGGCCACCTCCGGGTCACACAACCTCAGGCGCCGTCCGAACTGTAATCTCTGCGCTTGTAGCTTCCCACCTTGCGCAACTCGACCACCAAGTAGGGGTAGGGCTTGCCCTACCCTTCTTGGTTCGGCGGCAATATGCACGGAGGGGACGGCAAGCCGTCCCCCTACTGCGAGACGCCTTGCGGACATCGGGTGGGTGGCGCCTACATCGTTCTGTGATGTATGCGACCTCATGGCAGTTGGGCTAGAATGCACCGGTACGCCCGGAACGGCACTGCGGAGTGCCATGACCACATACATGCCAAACCGCGGCACGCATGCGATTTTCCGAAGGGACGGCTCCTCGCTTCCCATCGGTTATCCGAGCGGTACTGGAAGCAGGCCGACCCCACTCACCATTCGGCTCGATGATCGCAGACCTCATAAACCGGTGCCTGCCCCACCCGGCGCCCGCGAAAAAACTCTTGACAAGCTATGCTTAATTTGATAGCCTAGCATATGACGCCAGGCTGCTCTGGCATGGCCGTAGAGACCTCACGGATGACCCCCGTCCTTCTTTCCAAACCGACAGTGTGTCATTCTCTGTCGTTTGCTACGACGACCGTAGAAACTTTAAAAATGACGGAGCGACGCGGCAATGTTATTGAAAACAAAGGACCGGTGTGGAAAAGGTGGCAGCTAAGCGGGAATGTCATAGAAAACAAAGGTACTTAGCCGTTTAAGCCGGGAATATTATTGAAAATACAGGTAGTTAGCAACTGGTAGGTGCAGCTCTTCTAACCGATCGCACCTAAGGACCGCGGACCTAAGGAACGGGTCCGCGCTGCTCGTTCAGTAATCACCCGATCAATTGCCAGGCGGCGCGTGGTAGCGCCCACGTGTGTTAGAATTGGAACTGTCGCTTGGGAGCCAAACCATGCCAAAGGGAAAGCGCCAGGAAAGGGTCGCGCCGGTGGACGAAGTTCCGATTCGGCTGCGCATTGAATCGCTCGAGGAAGGCGGCTACGTGGCAACGAGCCCCGATGTGCCCGGCTTGGTCGACGAAGGGCACAGCGTCACGGAAGCGGTTGAGATTGCCCAGGGACTGGCGCGAAGGATCGTCGAGTCTGCCTCGAGCACGGCGACCCACTCCCTCCCGCATTCAAAAAATCATACCCCGTCGTGCCCGACTTCGTTGTGCCCGTGGGCATCAGCTAATGGGTCGCCTCGCAGGGTTCAACGCAAAAGTCAAAGCCCCAGTAGCGCTGATCCGGCCTCCCAAAGAGGCCTTTTCATTGCGAGGAATCTGACACTTCGCGTATACTGTATACATGAGTACCATTCGCCTGACACCTCACAGCGAGGAGTTGTTACAAAAGCAGCTCACACGCGGTCCTTATCGGTCGCCCGAAGAGGTCATCGAGCGGGCTCTAGAAACCCTCGCGCAAAAGGAGTCGGCTCCCTTCCATCTTGGTCCCTCGACTAAATCCCCCGCTGAGGCTGTTGCCGACATTTTGGAAATCCAGAAGCGTAACCGCCTGGGCGGACTCAAGATCAAAGATTTGATTCACGAAGGGCACAAATACTGATGGCGGCGTTCGTAATCGACGCTTCGGCGACGCTGCCCTGGTGCTTTGCCGATGAAGCCACCGAGGCAACCAATGCGGTGCTTACCCGCCTGCGGACGGGTGATGAAGCAATTGTCCCGGCACATTGGCCCCTTGAGGTTGCAAACGCATTCCTGATTGCGGTTCGTCGCAAGCGCATTTCTCCCGAAGATGCCCGCCAGTTTCTCGAGGATTTGGAATCCCTTCCCATTCGTGTCGAGACTACTACAGAGAATCTAGTCCGCGCGGGGGTCTTCCCAATGGCAGAGCAATACCGGCTCACAGTCTACGATGCGGCTTATCTTGAACTGGCGATGCGGGAAGGAACTCGCTTGATGACGCTCGACAATGACCTGCGCAAGGCCGCACGCGCCTCGGGAGTTCCGCTAGTGGAACCACAGCCCCACGCCCTGCGATAAACATAATGGAGCATTTGTGCGCGACAGACCTCTCGCGCCGGTGCCGTATACCCTCTCTCTATTTGACGTGTGATGATTGCCGGTTGCTAACGCAACTAAGCCCTAGCGCGGGGTGGCGTCGGGGAGGCCGCCGTCCACAGGGATGGTTGCGCCGGTGGTAGGCGTCTGGCGCGTGGCGAAGAAGAGCACGGCTCTGGCGACGTGTTCCCCGGTGACCCTGGCCTTTAAGAGGTTGCGTTTCTGGTAGTATTCCTCCAGGCCTTTTTCATCCAGTCCCCGCGCGCGCATGCGGTCAGGGCCAACCTCCGCCCACAAGCCGGACTTGCGCGTCCCGTGAGAGAACACCGCGTCTGGGGAGACCATGTTCACACGCACGCCGATCTCGGCCATTTCCAGGCTGGCGATGCGGGCCAGTTGATGGGCAGCGGCTTTAGTGGCGCTGTAAGCCCCGAACTTGGCCCCTGGCGCAAAGACGTTCTTGGTTGAAATCATAACCACGTCGCCGCCGGTTCCCTGATATTTGAAGTGCCGGCCTGCTTCTGACAGCATCAGGAGCGTTCCCTCGATGTTCACCCGCTCCAGTTTCTGGAATACCTCCAGCTTCATCTCTTCCAGGGATGAGACCAGCGCTATGCCGGCATTGACGATGACCAGATCCACGCCGCCCCAGGTCTTGATAATTGTCTCGAACCCTTGCGCGACGGAAGCCGCGTCCGTCACGTCCAGCGCAACGCCCAGGACGCGGTCCCCAAAGGTTCCCTTCAAGTCCGTGGCCAGGCTTTCCAGGGCTTGCCCGGCCAAATCGGTGACTGCCACGTGGCAACCGTTCTCGAGTAGGCCCTGGGCAATCGCCGACCCGATTGCTCCCGCCGCTCCCGTGATCACGGCGACTTCCCGCGCCAGGGGCAACTCGATGCGCTTTCCGAGCTTGGCGTGCTGGAGGGTGTGGTACTCCATTTCAAAGAGATGGCTTTCGTCCAGGCCCTCGTACGGTCCCATCGTGGCTACCTTGGCTTTGACCGCCAGCGTGTGGGCCGTAATATCGCGGGCGATCTTGGCTGCCTGAACATCCTTGCCAGAACAGATTGCCCCCAACCCCGGCAGCAGCAGCACGCGGGGCAGCGGGTCAAAGGTTGCCAGGCCCTCGGGTAAGTGTGCCGAGTTCCTCTCGATGTAGGCTTTGTAGGCAGCCGTGTACTCTTCGAGGGCTGTGGCGAGTTGCTGGCGCAGCGTCGCAGGGTCGTTATAGGCCGGGCTATCGAGCCAGAGGGGCAGGGCCTTGGTGCGAATCAGGTGGTCCGAAGTAAGAGGAGGGGACAAGGCAATTTGCTTGCCCCGGTCGGAGTCGACGAAATCCAGAGTATCGCGATCGGTCAATGACTGCAGGATGACGCGGCGCCAGGGTCGATCGGCGTCACCGCTGGGTTCGGCAAGCAAGCCACGGACTAAGGGGGCAACGGCAACCAACCTCTTTTCGGCCACAGAGGGGGACGTCGAAATCTGCACCACCAGCGGCCGAGTGGCACGCTCGGCCAGGTATTTCTCGGCCCGGGTGACCAGTTCGATGGTGGCCTCGTAGGAGTCGCGCGCGGTCGTTCCCCAGGTGACAAGCCCATGCCGCATCCACACCATGGCCTTGCTGCCCGGGCGCGATTCGTAGGCTGCGGCCGCGGCCTTGGCCAGCTTGAAGCCCGGCTTCACATAGTCCAGAACGATCACATCCTTGCCCAACGCTTCTTCCACGCGCTTCGCAGCTTCGCTTTGATTCGTCAGGGCCAGCATGGCGTCCGCATGAGTGTGATCGATGAACTTGTGGGGCAGAAAAGCGTGCGCAAGGGTTTCAATCGAGGGGGTTGCGGCGTGAGGATTGAAAAGATGAGTGCGGAACTCATCCGCCATCGCGGCGTCGGAAAGATCCTCGAGCACGCGAAGCCTCTTGAGGAACTCCAGGTCCACGGCCGAATGCCCCTCAGGTTCGATATCTACCAGGTTGTAGCCCGAGGCTTTCACATATAGGGCCGCGACCTGCTCGCCCAAAACGTTTGTGGCATAGCCTTTGACGGAGGTGTTGCCCCCGCCGTGAAGAACCAGGCTCTCCTCAGCGCCGAGAAGGCGGCTGGAATACGTCCGCAGAGCCAAATCTTCACCCCACCTGGGAGCGTACTGAGCAATAAAGCGGTTTGCGTCGAAATCTGACCAACGGTTTTGCATAGGATTTGATTGCCAAGACTAAGAATAGAAGTCAGGAGTCAGAAGTCAGAAGCAGTGGGCAGACTGGATACTGCAAACCGCCCAGAGGAAATTCGAGGCAAGCCTCCCTCAGCTATCCCACACCTCCAAGCCAGCCTGGGACCAACCACTCGCCACTGACCACTGACAGCTAAACTCTGTCTTCTAACTTCTGACTCCTGACTTCTGACTCCTTTCTTGGCGGCCTCCAGCGAGCGGCTCTTATCCGGTGATCGGGTTCCGGTGTTCTATTCGAGCGCCATGTCGCGTCTCCGCCCTGTACCATCTCGTACAGCCCTCCGCACCCAGCATGGTCAGAGCTTTAGAGCTTAAGCTGTATCGAGCGCAGGTGTGAAAAAATCGGATTGACCATTTGTAGCGGCGCTCTATGAGCGCCGAAGTCATTGATTCTAAAATGCGGCGGTCATAGACCGCCGCTACAGCGCGATTTTTTCACACCTTCGAGCGCGGTGGAACGCCTGACCGCGGTGAACTGCGGCCGAAATGACTTCAGCCTTGTCTACCTCTTAAAGACGCAGGATCGATAGGTACCCATTGGGCATGCGACCAGCGTCCAGCCATCCCGTCCCAGGTTATTAAACTCGTTTTCAATTTCAGCACGC
The DNA here is from genome assembly GCA_050008675.1 of Terriglobia bacterium. Lineage (GTDB taxonomy): Bacteria > Acidobacteriota > Terriglobia > UBA7540 > UBA7540 > CAVROP01. The sequence continues at coordinate 34,890 of JBEKME010000003.1, read as the reverse complement.
CCTCCGCTTTGTGTTTCTGTAACCTTGTACTGTACTACCGACGCAGCGGCTTGGGCGGTCTCCGGCTTAGAAAGGGGCCTGAAGGCAATCACAAGAAGTAGAAGCACAATTAGCGAGAGAGTTACTTTGACGAACCCACTTTGCATGGTTTATTCCTCCCCGCGCGTAGTTTAGCACAAGGGATATCGAGGTGACGTGTAGTCACCTTTGTTGCTAAGGCTGGCAGCCTTGGACGACGGATAACCGGAACCTGACTACTGGCACCTGACACCTGACACCTGGCACCCGACACCTTTTTTCACTGCCTCCAGCATAAACTTGGCATTCGCCTCCGCCGCCTTGCCATCGAACACCGCGCTGCCAGTCACGATCAAGTCCACGCCCAGGGCGGCTACGTCGGCAATGTTGTCGCGTGTTATCCCACCATCTACCCCCAGCAATATTTTGCGGCCCGAGTTGGCGATCATGCGCTTTGCCTTCTCAACTCGCCCTTGGGTGGAGGCAATGAATTTCTGCCCACCCCAACCCGGGTTGACGGCAAGGAGCAAAATCAATTCCAGTTCATCGAGCAGAGGTTCGAGCAGCTCGAGGGGCGTGCCCGGATTCAACCCCACGCCGCGCACCAAGCCCCTTTCGGGGTTATTGGCGTTTTTCATCATGCGCATCTGCTGGAGAACCCGGTGAACATGAGAGCAAGCTTCGGGATGAATCGTGACGATGTCGGCGCCTGCCGCAACATAGTCCGCCACCTTATTCAGCGGCTCACCGATCATCAGGTGGACGTCCTTCAGCAGGGGAGTCTTGAGGGCCTTAATCAGTGGCGGGCCCACGGTCATCATGGGGCAGAAGCAGCCATCCATGACGTCCACATGGGCCACTTGGACGCCGCTACGTTCAAGGAGGGCTAACTCCGAACCTAATGAGAGGAGGTCAGCCGTCAGGATGCCTACACTCACTACGGGGGAGGATTCGCGCAGAATGTCGAAAGCGGCTGGGGTGTTCATTTGTTGGCAAACTCCATGGGGATAAACTCTTGCACCGGGCAAGTCCCGGTCATTCCCGCGAAAGCGGGAATCCATTCTGCAAACTTTCGGAAATGCGCTGTTGATGGACTGGATTCCCGCTTTCGCGGGAATGACCGGCGTTTTGAACGGGATCCCATCTCGGATGGCCCCAACGTTCAGAAAACCAAGAATTCTCGAACTACCGCTGAGTGCAGGGAACGTGCCTGCCTCTAACTTGCAAAGACCCCTTTCTTTTCGTGCTTCAAGGTTTCGTACAGCTCGAAGGCCTGCTGGGGCATCATCTGCTCGTGGACCACTTTTCCCACCGCCTGGAGCATGGCGGTGGGAGCGTCGGCTTGGAAGATGTTGCGGCCCATGTCCACGCCCGCCGCTCCTTCGCTGACGGCGCGATAGGCCATGGTCAGCGCCTCGAGTTCGGGCAATTTCTTGCCGCCCGCCATGACGACGGGCACCGGGCAGGAAGCCGTCACGGTTTCGAAACCCTCTGGCACATAGTAAGTCTTGACGAACTGGGCCCCCAGTTCGGCGCAAATCCGGCACGCCAAGCGGAAGTACTTGGCGTCCCGTACCATGGCCTTACCCACCGCCGTAACGCCCAGGATGGGAATGCCGTAGCGCAGCCCTGCGTCCACCAGCCGGGTCATGTTGTTGACCGTTTGGGTTTCGAACTCGCCGCCGATATACACCTGCACAGCCAGCGCCGACACGTTGAGCCGCGCAGCATCTTCAATATCCACCGCGAGCTGCTCGTTCGAGAGCTCTTTGAGGATGCTGGGTCCGCCGCTGGCCCGCAGCACCACGCCGGAAGTGAATGACGACGGAACGATGGCTCGCAAAATGCCTCGGGTAAGCATCAGGGCATTGGTATAGGGCAGCAAGGGGAGGATGTTGACGTCAATCCGCTCGAGGCCCGTGGTGGGACCCTGGAAGTATCCGTGGTCGATGGCCAGCATGACGGTCCGCCCGCTGCTGGGACGGAAGATGCGCGCCAGCCGGTTCTGCATTCCCCAGTCCAGCGCTCCCGATCCCTTCAGGAAGAACGCTTGATTCTTGGCGGGGATATCCAGATAGAATTCTTTTGTCTCTTTTACGTTATCAACGTCAGCCATGTCTGTTTCTCCTCTTGAGTGATCTTCGGTCGAGGGTCGAGAGTCGAAGGTCGAAAGTAAAACACAATTGCCCCTTCGACTTGCGACCCTCGACTCTTGACTCCTCGACTCCTCGACCCTCAACTCCTCGATTAGTTTAGGCCAGGTAGAAGACCTCTTCCAAGCGCAGGAAGCCCTCATCCGGGCGCTGGCCTTCCAGGTTTTCGAAAAAGGGCGCCATGTCTCGTTGCCAGCGCTCATTGACTTCTCGCTTAGCCATACCCGCCAAGGCGCTCTGATAGTCCGGCGTTTCAAAGTATCCCACCAGCAAGCCATCGTCGCGCAGGAAGAGCGAATAATTATGCCAACCGGTCTCCCGGAGGGCCGCCAACATATCAGGCCAGACGGCTTTATGACGCTGCTTATATTCTACCAGTCTCTCCGGCCTCACCTTTGACAAAAAGCAAACGCGCTCCATGATGATCTCCTTTGATTCTCAAGTCTTCTTCTCGAGCACCATTATCCAGTCCGCAAATGTCGGCGTGATAGGTGGCTGCCACAGGCCTGTGGGGTCCGGCGTTACCTCGACTGCCTCGTACTGCTTTCCTGTCGCGGGATTGAAGTAAAAGGCCCGATAGGCGACACCCGACTCGAGGTTTTTCACCCTGGGTGGATCCCACATGGGGGGAATGAAGAGCACTCGCACTTCGCCGGGGATACCTGCCGCATAGGGCTGTTGGTAATCCTCTCTGGTCCAGTGTGGGTCCACCCATTCCGGGTGTGGCTCAAACCGCCACCACGGATATTGCATGAGTAGCTTCTTGCCGAGCCCGAGCTGGCCTGAACCGGGGAGTCTTGCCGCCACGTCCCAGGGCGTATCACCCCAGCAGCGCCCATGCGGCGAGGGCCCGAAGGGTCGTTCGGCGGTGTTGACTTGCCAGATACCATTGGCCCCGTAAGTGTGCCCGCCCGCCCCGTTCAAAATCGAGGTCCAGAACATAAAGCGTTCAACCTCTTGCCGGCTGGCCTCCATGATTCCCTCGTAACAAACTTCCCCTACCAGAACCGGCATGCGAGGACTTCTGAGCAACGACCCGGTGACTTGGTTCACCGTGTTGGGAATACTCTTCCGGTCGCTGTGGCCGGTTTGCAGCATATCGAAATCGAGGACGGAGGGATCCTCGACTTGGTTTCGGGCGTTATCAGTGGGATGGATGGTTATGGGGTGATGGCAGGGATCGACGCTGCGCACGTACTTTCCCACTTCGGTCCAGCCGCGCCGCTGAGTGGCCGCGTCCTCTGTCTTCGTAATTGAAAGGTAGAATGGCATGGCGCCTTCACCCGCCAAACACCAGACCACGGGATAGGCCCCCCAACGGGCAATAAGGTTCCGCCAGTGCTTTTTCATCTTCGCAACGCCCATGAGGGGCAGGAAATAGCCCCAGCACCCGACTATGCAAGGCACCAAACCACGCTCCGCCAGATACTGGATGCGCAAATCCGCCATGTCGAAGTAACGTGGATTAAGGCGCGCATAGTCCGGCTCCCAGGGAAACCCGGCCTCGTTCGCTCCCCGCGGGTCAAAGGGCGGCATGTCGGGGTATAGGCCCGCGATGATTTGGATGACGGTGAATCCCTTTGTCACCCGGTCGGTCGCCAGTTCCTGAAAGTCTTCCGGCCAACGCAGCCGGCTACACAGTCCCATCCACCAGGTGTCTCCCAGCCAGAAGAAGGGCGTACCATCTTCGTGCTCGAAGTGCAGGTGGTCTGCCGCCACTCGCACCGGACCGTGTTTCCGGAGCGGATTGTCTCCCGCATAGGCTGACACTTCCAACACACCGGCCTGCCCGTGCAGGTCCGCATTGGCGGGGTCGCTGGAGATGGTGCGATAGTTGTATCGGCCCGTAGTGGCAGGAGAAAATCGAACTCGCCAGACTTGCTCACCGGCCCAGAACGCCGGAACCCTTTGTTCGCGCCCTCGAGGGTCCGTGAACACCACATCCAGCTCGAGGTCATTGCACGGGTCGGAGTAGGCTTTACCCGAACTGTAGGCCCACTCCACCACACACCGCTCGACACCGTATCGCACCGCACTCTTGCCCCCAGCGCCTTTTGCAGCCCCCTGCCCAGAGGGGACGCCAGCCTTTATACTCGACGCCTGGGAAAGAGAGCCCACCGCAAGAGTCACCCCGGCCTTCTCAATAAAAGATCGACGGCTAACCCTGCTCATTGCTGCCTCGATAACTCGTGGATACGAGTTGAAACCGCTTAGTTAACCACAGATTCATCGCTCTTGCCAACTGCTAAGAACCAAAAACTTAACGCGGCAGGATGTTCCCGTAAATCTTGAAGCCCGAGTTCGCCGGCCTCATCGCCCGCTTGGCGGCGCCGAGGTCGTTGTTCACAAACAGGCGTTCCTGGCTGACTCCCGATAGTGAGAGAAACGTTCCCGTCCCCGCAGTAGCAGTGGAATTCCTGATTGTCACCCCTTGGCCGTGCTTCAGAGCAATCACCGCGTCTTGGCTGGAAGCCCGCGCTTGTCTGCCGGAGAATCCGTCAATCTCGAGGTCCCGGAAGTTCTCACATTCGATGCCGTTTGAAAAGGATGGAGGCAAGTCCTCGCCCCATTCCAGCTCGAAGTCATCAATTCGAAGGCCCTCCACGTACTGGCAGTACATTCCGGGAACCTCGTGCTTGAAGATCGCATTTGACAAACTCGTGGCGGTCCACCGCAGATCAAAGTTTCCCCCCACCGACTCGCTGATCCTGGCTGGCGGAGCGGTGATGCGCAGTTTGATATGATCGAAATGCAAGTCCCTGACGGCGCCGCCTTTACTCCCATAGATGATGATGCCGCTCTCGGCCGTCCCCGTGATGTTTGAGAACCGCAAATCCCGCAAATACCCGGAGGCTTGCCCCGGCTTGGCTGGACTGACCGCGATGTAGATGGGTTCAGCTTTTCCCCACCAATGGCCGGTTATCAGTTTTGTCTCGATTGCGATGTCGGAGAACAGCACATGCTCGGTTGATTCTCCCGCCAGATGATAAATCCCTATGCCGCGGTTGGAATGAATAGAGAGATTCTGAAAAGTGCTGTACCGCGTGCTCTCAAGTCGTATGGCGGAGGAACGAGAGATGAGTGAGCAGTTCGCGACATTCACATCTTCACTGTTAACGAACGCGAAATCATCATCTCCCGCTTGGATATCACAGTCCGAAACGTGAACATGCCTGCAGCCGATACAATCCATGCCGTCGTCATTGGGAATCAACAGGCTATTTAGGATGTGAACGCCATTCATCACTATATTCTGCGAATCCTGAAAGTGCAGGGCCCAATTGGGCGCGTTTTGCAGTGTGACGTCCCGGATGAGAGTGTTCTGACACTTCCAAAAGACCACCATCGTCCCGGGTCGCCCCTCGCCCTTCATCTTGGGCTGCACAGGACCGAACTCCGTGTCGTACATGGCGTCGAGGAATGCCTTCCCCTGTCGCGTGTACTGAGCGTCGAAGTCTTGGGAAACGTGCGCGACGGTAAGGTCCATGAAGCCGTCTCCCCCACCGTCAATTGCGCCTCGCCCCACGATGGCAACGTTCTTGAGGTTTCTTGCTACAATGATGCCTACTTTGAAGCCCTCTCCCGTCGAGTTCACCCCGTAGTCACGTCCGAAACCATAGTCAGCGATCTTTCCGTAATCCTCCAGATTCCTGCTGCCGACGATGACCGCCCCGGCGTCCAGGGAGAGCGTAATATTGCCGCGTAATTCAAAAGTCCCTGACACATATCGGCCGGGTGGAAAAACCACGACACCGCCGCCAGCCTGCGCACAGGCCTCGATCGCTTTGCTGATCGCGAGAGTGTCAAGCGTCTTATCATCACCCGCTGCACCGTAGTCCCTTACGTTGCACACCGACGGGGTATTCTGTCCTGCCCGCGACGGTGTCTGGACCACTGCCTGCACGCTGGAGACGGAAGCTGACATAAGAAGGATGGCAAAAGCTTTGCCGGAGAACCTATTCGTTCCGTACACAGTTCCTCCCCTCCTAACCGGGCGTAGCCGCAACCAAACAAGGGAAGTTGGACGATTTCAAAACTGCCTTCGAACCCCGATGAACACTGGCCGAGTCCTCGGTGGCCAAAAGTATGCTGCCAGAAAATGGCAGAATCCTACGACCAAGGTACTATCAATCTGAGTTCTTTGTCCACTGCATACCCCATCGCGACACAAATGCGAGGAGACGGGAGCTTTGTTTACTCTCCATCCAGCGACGCGACGGTCGATCCTGAGGCCATTGGCGCGCGGCTTCACGCCCGTAGAGATGGCTGCCTGCGTCGGACCGGGCATAGGCCAAAGTTCCTGCTGCAACTCGAATCATACAAGCTTGCATGCTGGCGTTGCATCGGGTCTAATAGAGGGCGTGGATGCAAAGACGCGCGCTGCCATTGAATCAATCTGCGACATCATGCGGCGCTCGAATTGGGCCGGACCGTTCAACGAGGAGCTATAGTGGCCAGCTTTAACTGTCCGTACCTGCACGGCGAGGTTGAGTTGAGCGCCGAACGCGAAGGGCACATATCTGAGCGCCATCCCGACCTGTTGCCTGCGTATCGGGACCGTCTTAGGCAGACACTCGCAGACCCAGACCAGGTGCGAAGGAGCGCCCGGCTTGCGAACGCTCGCCTCTTCTCGCGGTGGTTTGATAACATAAGGAGTGGCAAACACGTAATTGTGGTCGTGGTGAGCGAACACGCGGGGCGGCACTGGGTGGTGACCGCCTAGCTCGCGAGGAAGCTTGCCGAAGGAGTCGTTGAATGGAAGCGAAGCTGACTTTCAAGTACGACCGTGAGGCTGACATCCTGCATATCGATAAATGCCCCCCTTACGCGGAGCAGGAATCTGAGGAACTTGGCGACGACGTGGTGGCCCGGCTGAACCCCTCGACCGGGGAGATCGAGAATCTGGAAGTCATGTTTTTTTCCACTCGCCTCCTGCGAGGTGATCTGTTCCAGTTGCCTGTGGTGGCAGACTTGCGCCTTGCCGTGTAACCCCTCGTGGCCCGAATTTAAGAGAATCCGAACGACAACGGAAAAGCCTTCAGCGGCCCGTCTGAGGACCGGAGCAACATCAGGGAGTGGAAATTTGCCTCGGTCGAGCAGGCGCACCGTGACGAAAAAGAACCGCTCGGAAACAAACGGGCGATCCCGCAAGGCGGGACGACACGCCGCTGGAATACAGCACCGTCGGCGGGATGACCAGTCTCCTTGGAGGTAAAGATGATGCGGGAAAAAACCTTAGGGTGGTGGGTGGCGGCAGCCGGCACTGTGCTGGCATTTAGCTCGGTGATTCTCGCGCAAGCAGGCGGCCAAGCGCCGATCTACCTCGATCCGAAGCGGCCGCTCGAGGAGCGGATCGATGACTTAATGAGCCGGATGACGCTCAAGGAAAAAGTCGGGCAGCTCAATTTACCTTGTGTTTATGTTCGTGAACTGGGGACAGACATTGCCTCGAAGACGGAGGCGTGCAAGAAATTTACGGCCGGAACATATACCCAGGAAATCGGTCCGGCCTGCGGTTTCTTCACGCTCGCCAATGAGATTCTGCACGAAGGCGCACGCCAGCAAGCGGAATACTTCAACGAGCTGCAAAAAATCGCACTCACCCAGACGCGCCTGAAAATACCGGTCATGGAGGACGAAGAAGGGACGCATGGCGCCATGTTTCCGGGTGGCACGGTTTTCCCGGAGGGCCTGGCCGTGGGCAGTTCCTTCGACATGGATCTGGTGAAGGCGATCTACGCGGCGGCAGCGGCGGAGGCGCGAGCGGTCGGGATCCACATGCTTTCCACACTGGTGATGGAAGTGGATCGCGATCCGCGCCTGGGCCGAAACGAGGAGGCCTACACCGAAGATCCTTACCTTTATATGCGCATCGGCGAGAGCATCGTGCGGGCCACGCAGGGTTCCGACATCTCTGCCCCTGACAAGGTCATCGCGGTGCTGACGGATTTTCCCACGCAAAGCGAACCCTCGAGTGGCCTCGAGCGTGGAGCGATTGAGGTATCGGACCGTTCCTTGCGCGAGAACTTTATGCCGCCCTGGATCGGAGCCATCACCAAAGCCGGGGGCTTGGGCGTGATGGCGGGTTACCCGGAAGTCGAGGATGTGCCGGCGCACGCCTCGGTGAAGTGGATGAACGATGTCTTGCGGCAGGAAATTGGTTTCAAAGGAGTCGTGGAGAGCGAAGGCGGCGGCTTCTCCACCCTGCTCTACGAGCACATCGTTCCCACCCAAAAGCAAGCTGGACTGCTGGGCTTGAGGGCCGGAGTCGATTTGGATATCACCTACGAGCCTGCCTACATGGGGCCATTGGTCGAGAGCGTGGAAGAGGGTCGAGTCCCCATGGCGCTGGTGGATCGCGCTCTGCGCAGAGTTCTGGAGCTGAAGTTCCGCCTGGGCCTCTTCGAGAATCCGTACGTCAATGTGGACCGCGCCGTCCGGGTCGTGCACTCGCAAGCGAATCAGGACCTGGCTCTGCGCGCCGGCCGCGAAGGAATTGTGGTGCTGAAGAATGATAAGAACCTGTTGCCTCTAAAGAAGGATTTGAAATCCCTAGCGGTGCTCGGCCCCAACGCGGACGATGTAATGAACCAACTGGGCGACTATTCGCCGCAGAACATTCTCCAGCACGTAACCACCGTGCTCGAGGGAATTAAAGCTGTGGTCTCGCCCCAAACCAAAGTCACGCAGGTGCGCGGCTGCGAAATAACCGGCACGGACAAGAGCGGGTTTGCCGAAGCCGTGCGGGCTGCGAAAGGGGCGGAAGTCGCCATTGTGGTGGTCGGCGAGAGGCAGCATATGACGAACGGGGCCGACCTTCAGGGCAGCCCCACCGATGGTGAAGGGCACGATGTGGCGAGCCTGGATCTGTCGGGAGTGCAGGAGGACCTGATCCAGGCGGTCTTCGCGACGGGAACTCCCACCGTCGTGGTGCTCATCAACGGCCGGCCGCTTTCCACGCGCTGGACGTCCGAACACGTGCCCGCCCTGCTGGAGGCGTGGGAACCCGGCGAGCGGGGCGGGGAAGCGGTGGCCGACGTGCTCTTTGGGAATTACAACCCCTCCGGACGGTTGGCCATCTCGGTGCCCCGGCACTCCGGCCAATTGCCGGTCTATTACAATTACAAGCCTTCCAAGGCGTACTGGATAGAACATTCATGGACTCGGCCCAGGGGCTATGTGGATATGCCTGCGACTCCTCTCTACCCCTTTGGTTATGGGCTGAGCTATACCACTTTTGAGTATAGCAATCTGCACGTTGAGCCGACGGAGATTCATCCGGGCGGCGAGGCGCGCGTGACCCTGGACGTCAAAAACATCGGTGACCGCGCGGGCGTGGAAACCGTGCAGCTCTACGTTCACGAGGAGTACGCTCCCGTTTCAACCCCGGTCAAGCAACTCCGGGGGTTTGAGCGAGTGGCGCTTGAACCTGGTGAAACGAAGACCGTAACCCTAAAGCTTACCCCGGAAGATCTCCAGTTGCTCGATATCGACATGCACTGGCGGGTCGTGCCGGGCGATTTTGACATCATGGTGGGAAAGTCGTCGGCGGATATAGCTCTCCAAGGAATACTGAAGGTGACGCCGTAGCGAGCGAGGAGCGTGGGTCGTGCGGCTCGGGATGAGGCTTGACCGGAACCATGGGCGGGAATACGGTGAAAGCATAGGAGGCAGAAGGACGACTCGCTATGACCATTATTTTGCAACCGGAACACGACCAGCTCATTGCGGAGGCGCTGCGTTCGGGCGCCTACCAGAACTCCGAGGAAGTGATCAGGCAGGCACTGGAGTTGCTCCACCAACGCGACGCACGGCTCGCCGAGAACCGCGCCAAGATCGAAGAGGGCTACGCCGCCGCCCAACGTGGAGAACTGATGGACAGTGACCAAGTCCGCGCCCCAATGGAAGAGAAGAAACGTGCCTGGGTGGGGGCTTGGAAAACCGCCGAAGAGGTCGTTGTTGGGGATACGCAAACTGATCTAGAAACCACCTTTCACCGCCTTGCCGACGAATGGCGCAACGAAACTTGGTTTATTTCTTCAATAAAGAAGAGAATTTCGCATCCAGCTCACCTGAAGATTATCGGCCTTGGGCGTCCTGCCATCCCTTTGATCATCAAGGAGATGAGAAGCTCGCCCGACCATTGGTTTTTCGCGCTCGAAGCCATAACACGTGAGGACCCAGCCCCCAATGCGGAAAACATGCATTAACTGGCAGATGCATGGCTGGCTTGGGCGAAGACTCATGGGTATTGATGTTTCCCCCGAATGGAAGGAACGTGTACATCACAAAAGGATGTATACGCCACCCGTGTTCACAATCCGCGACTCACAATTCATAATTGTTCTTGCCCTTCAGCGGCCCTTTAATGATTCAATGACCCAATGACCCGATGACCCAATGAATCAATGAGTCAATTGAAGAACTCCTGGGCTACACCTGTAAATATTTCTCTTGACAACGCCCCGCCCCTGTGATAGCCTATTAATGTGTATAGCCTGACCCGCGGGGAAGGCCTTTCCTCGCTAGCCCAACATTCCGTCCCAGGAGGAACTATGTCCTTACGCAAATCACCACAACTTACGCCCGCGTTGCTCGCCGCCGCGCGCCAGAATGCCCAGCATTCCACCGGACCGCGGAGCGCCGCCGCCAAGCAGAATTCCAAGCTCAATGCTTTGAAGCACGGCGCATACGTCGCGGAGGAAAATCGCCGCCAGTCCATGCTGGCGCTGGGCGAAGACCCGGAACAATTCCAAACCCTCACCGAGGAACTCATGAGCGCCTTCGGCCCCGGCGACGCGCTCTGGGAGAAGCAGGTCGAGGACCTCGCCTGGCTCTACTCGCGCCGCGAAAGGCTCGAGCGGGCGCAAGCGGGCGTGATGCGGCGCGCCTTGCAGGGGATCGACGACTGGCAACACCGCCGCCAGCAGGAGATGGCTCGTGTCACCTTCGACGCCTCCCAGCACGAGATCCTTGATGTCGATCTGCCGGAGTCTACAGATCGAGGGGTGGCGCTGAGAAAGACTCTTTCTTATCTCGAGCTCGTACGGGAGGAGATCAACCAGCGCACCTTCCGGGAGCGCCAGTACGCCGTATTGGAATCTTTTTACAGAGGTATGATGGGGTGGCGGCCGGGGCTGATTTTCAGTCTGCTGCACCGTTTCAGTGACCCTATGCACCTGCGCGAGCAACAAGAGGAGGACGAGGAATACCGGCAGTTCCTGCTCAAAGAAGGCGCCGACTGCGTGCCGCCGGGCGAGCCCGAGCGCCAGGAACTTCTCCGTCTGCTGGAGGAGGAAATCGCCAGCGTGCGGGAAGAGTTCGCCTATGCGGAAAAGGCGAATGAGGAGAGGGCGGCGATAGAACGGGACGCCTGCCTTGCTCCGGAAGGGGAGACGTGGAGGATGATGCTGCGCCAAGAAGCCGCCCTGGACCGCTCCATCGACCGCAAAGTGAGGATACTGCTGAGGCTGCGGAAGGAATCTACCAACCTTCCGATAGCTCCTGCTGGTCGGGACGATGGCGGGAGGATGGAGAACATCGAGGAGATCCCCAACAGCGACATTGCATCCGATAACTCGCAGAGTGTGGGAACGGTGGGAGACTTAAAATTGAGCGAACGACGCGCGAATGTCATTGAAAACAAAGGGTGTTAGTTCCAGGTTGGCGTTGGGTGACAGGTGCTAGGTGGGGCAAGAGCAGGATTCGGGAGCCATGGTCCAAGAGTCACGATTCAGGAAACAGAAGGGAAGCGGAGGTTGGAGGGGATGCGATTGACTTTTGAGCGTGAACGAGAAGGCGGTTGAACTCTGAAAATATTTTTGGTAATGTCGCTGTCCAATGAAAGTACCTTGAGCCCAGAAAAAATATTCGGCAGCGGAGAAGACAGGCCAACAGGGGGACTAACGCAGCAGGCTCTTGCCTTGCCAGGCTCCGCGCCAGCATTCAGAGCGGACCGTCCGCGATGAAAAGGAGAGGATAACTGTGTTCACGCGATACCACGATCCGGAAATTTTTGTTCAGACCCTGGACGGGATTGATCGTTCTAATCATATCGTAGCCACCTACTTCATGGACGATGAGTTGCCCGACGAAGAGTTTGTGGATCACTTCGCCCTGATTCAGTCCGTGGCCATTGAAGGTTCCACGGGGACCTGGGAGAAGGTGGAGGAGGAAACGGAAGAGGTTCGGCGCAGGCTGTGCGGCAAGATGGTGGGTTATTATGAAATTCCCACGAACAACGCCTCGCGGCGGGCGGCGATAGTGCAGTTGGCCTTCCCGATCGACGCCTGGATTGACAACGTGCCCATGATGCTGTTGAGCATCGCGGGGAATTGTTTCGCCTACAGTCCCAAGATGCGGCTGTTGGACGTGTTCATTCCTGACGACCTGCTGGCCAAGTTCAAAGGGCCCAAGTTCGGGGTACCGGGAATTCGCCAGGCGCTGAATGTTCCGGAGCGGCCTCTTTCACTTCACATCATCAAGCCCAAAATGGGGATGACACCGAAGCAGGTAGGGGAGCAGTGTTATCAGACGGCGCTGGGCGGGGTGGACATGATGAAAGACGATGAGATGACCAGCGACGTGTACAACAGCAAATATGCGGACCGCCTGGAGGCGGTGCTGGAGGCGCAGGAAAAAGCGGAAGCGAAGACGGGCAAGCGTACGATCTACTTTGTGAGTATTACGGACGAGCCGCGACGCATCTTCGAGAAGGCGGCACGGGCGGTCGAGCTGGGGGCCCGAGGGTTACTGGTCTGTTACTCCGCGGGTCTGCCCGTGATCCGGCAACTGGCCGAAGACCCGGCGATCAACGTGCCTATCCTTATCCATGCTTCCTTCATGATTGCGGCGCAGCCGCGCATTGCCTGGCCGGTTTTCGCCAAGCTGCTGCGGCTGTGCGGCGGCGATCTGATGCTGACGCCCACCTACTGGTCGAGCATTCCCATGGTGAGTTTGGAGGAAGGCATTCGGACGGCGCATGTGAAACTGGCGCCGCTGGGCCACATCAAGCCGATGTGGCCGATGCCCTGCGCCGGCGTTTACCCGGGGCTGACACCGATTCTGGTTGGAGAATACGGGCCGGACATCGTCATTCCGGCGGGCGGGGGGATGCTGGGGCATCCGGACGGATACATGGCCGGAGCCAAAGCCTGGCAACAGGCCATTGCAGCCACGATGTCGAAGGAGAATTTCCTTGAATATGCGAAGCGGCCGGAAAACAAGGAACTCCGTCGGGCGCTGGAGAAATGGGGGTATATTGAGCGCCCCCGGACGCCCTGGCTGCGTGTGGCGCCAAAGTTCCATCCCAGGCCGATGAAGTTCGATGACTAAGAGGAGGCTTTCATGATTGGGAACTATCCTTTCGGCGCGTGTCTGCCGACTTTTGGAAACTGCGCCGATCGCTACTGTCTGAGCGGTTACGGTGGCGGCGGCACAACCATGGAGGAGATGCTTGACCTCTCTCAGCAAGTCGCCGGCCTGGACGGCCTCGAACTGGTGGGGAATTGGCATGTCAACGAACAGAACATCCGCGAAGTAGCGAAGATGTTCAAGGACCGGGGTCTGAAAATATGCATGCTGGTGCCGGACCTGTGGACGCAGGCGAAGTGGGGGCGGGGGAGTCTGGCCGCTCCTGACGCCAAGACGCGCCAGGAGGCGGTGGACGAAATCAAAAAGGTCATGGACTGGGGACCGGAACTCGGCTGTCCCTATATCGACGTGTGGCCCGGTCAGGACGGATATGACTACTGTTTTCAGGCCGACTATCTCGAGGCCTGGAAATGGCTCCGCGACGGCCTGGCGGCTTGTGCCGGGCACAATGGCCAGGTGCGCATCCTGGTTGAATACAAACTGAAGGAACCGCGCACCCACTGTTTCGTCTCGAGCGCTGCCAAGGTGCTTCTGCTGCTCGAGGGAATGGATAACGTTGGAGTGTTGCTGGACATGGGTCACTCTCTCGCCGCGGGGGAGAACTTTGCCGAGGCGGCCGCCCTCTTGAGCAGTTTCGGGAAGCTTGACTACCTCCATCTCAATGACAACTACCGAAGCTGGGACGACGACATGATCTTCGGCTCGGTGCATTTGGTAGAGTCGCTGGAATTCATATACTGGCTGCGGCGGCTCAATTACAAGGGCTGGCTTACCCTGGACATTTTCCCCTACCGCGAAGACGGAGCGCGCGCGGCAATTCAGTGTCGGGAATGGATCGCAGCGCTGTTCCGCGCCGTTGACCGTGTAGGTCTGGAATCTTTCGCGGAGGTGATCCGCCGGGGTGACGCCTGTGACGCCATCGACTTGGTTCGTCGCGCCCTGGTTGCCGGCTGAGGCGGGAGATTCGAAGCTCGAAATTCGAAAATCGAAACTGGAAATTCGAAACCCGCAACAGATCCTCCTGCAACCCAGGGCCCTGGGCCGCAGTCATTCCCGCGAAAGCGGGAATCCAGTCTGTGGACAGCCCATCGAAGGTTCGCTGAGTGCGGCAGCGAGTTTCCATTTTCGATTTTCGATTTTCGAATTCCAACGGAGGCCGCAATGGCCGTGGCAATCAGGCTACCTGAAATGGGGACGAATGTAGAGGAGTGCAAAGTCTTATCCTGGAGGATCAAGCCCGGTGAAGCGGTCAAGCGTGGTGATGTGCTGGCTGATATCGAAACCGACAAGGCGGTGGCCGAGTTGGAATCGACTGGGGACGGAGTCCTGCTACAGGTCGCAGTGAAGGAGGGAGAGTTGGCCCGCACCGGAGATATCCTCGCCTATGTCGGCAAGCCAGGCGAGTCCGTGGCTGGTGAAGCTAAGGCTGTGGCGGCCCCTGCGGCCGGTCACCCTCACGGAACAGCGGCACCCGTGGCGCCGCCCTCTCACCTCGAAGGCGGCCCGTCCGTCCGCGTTGCGCCTATCGTGCGGAACCTCGCTGCGAAGCTCGGCGTTGATCTTAGCCGTGTGAAGGGGACGGGCGCGGGAGGAGTCATCACGCGCCAGGACGTGCAGCGCGCCGGCCGTGAACAGGCCACATCGGCGCTAGAAACAACTCTTCCCGGGGAGCCGCTGCCGCGGGCTCAAGTCGCGGTAGCGCGTGCTGTGCAGAAGAGCTGGAGGGAGATCCCTCACCTCAGCATCACCGCTTCCATTGACATGACTTCGGCGCAGGAGATGCGGGCAAGGAGTGATGTCAACGGCGCACGTCTTAGCTACGACGCGATTTTTCTGAAAGCCATGGCGCGGGCTGCGGAAAGCCTGCCTCTGGTTCCCGCGAAGTTGGAGGGGGAGCGAATCATCCGGCCGCAGGGTATCCATATCGCGCTTGCCATCGGCCTTGATAACGAACTTCACCTGCCTGTGGTGCGGGATGTTGAGAAGAAGGATCTGGTAAGCTTGCAGAAGGAGGTCGCCGACCTTGTCGTGAAGGTGAGGGGGCACACCCTGAGGGCCGACCAGATGAGCGGTGGAAGCATGGCCCTCAGTAATCTGGGCATGTACCCGATCGAAGCCTTTGATGCCATCATCTTCCCCGAACATAGCACTATCCTGACGCTGGGCGCGATTCAACTGAAGCCCGTGATTCTGGAGGGCGAGGTAAAAGCTCGCCCCCTCGTCACGGTAAAACTCGCCGCCGATCATCGCCTCATCAATGGGCGGACGGCGGCGGCGTTTCTGAGCAAGGTTAAAGAGGTCATCGAGTCGGGAGAGATATTCTGAGTGTGCATGGGCTGCGGCCCACCCAAGGAGATGAAAATCACCGTTGTCGTCACCCCCGCGCAAGCGGGGGTCCACGGGGTTGGCCTGGGCCAGCCCGAGGTAATAAGCTGTCACCCCCGCGCAAGCGGGGGTCCACGTCGGTCCAGAAGGAGCTGGATTCCTCCCGCCATGGCGGGACGGGAATGACGGGTTGGGGGTGATTTTCGACGGACCGCACGTTGGAGGAGGAAAGTCATGGGGTACGACACGAAGTTTCTCCTTTCGCTATACCGAAAGATGCTGCTGATCCGGCAGTTCGAGGAACGAGTCAAATACCTGTTTCTGGAGGGGGTGATGCCGGGCACCATTCACCAATACCAGGGGCAGGAGGCGATTGCCGTCGGCGTATGCAGTGCGCTGAACTCCGACGATGTCATCACCAGCACGCATCGTCCACACGGGCACGCGCTGGCCAAAGGACTGACGGTGGAATCCCTGATGCACGAGCTGTTCGGAAAGACCACGGGTTGCTGTCGTGGCAAAGGGGGCTCGATGCACGTAGGAGACCTGGAGAAGGGGATGGTGCCGGCGATCGCGATTGTGGCCGGCGGAGTGCCGATTGCTACGGGGATAGCTTTGGCCTTCAGGTATAGGAAGGAGCCGCGCGTGGCAGTCTCCTTCATGGGTGACGGCGCCGTCAATGAGGGAGCGTTTCACGAAGCTGTGAACATGGGCGCGATCTGGTCGCTTCCCGTGGTCTATGTTGTGGAGAATAATCTCTACTCCGCCTCCACGCCCATCTTCGAGATGGTGCGACTGAAGAGGCTTTCCGATCGCGCGGCAGGCTACGGCATACCGAGTGTCACGGTGGACGGGAACGATGTCCTCGAGGTTTTCGAGACTGCCCGCAAGGCTATTGAACGCGCCCGCGGCGGGGAGGGCCCGACGCTTGTCGAATGCATGACCTATCGGATCACCGGCCACTCACGGCGCGATCCCTGCAACTACCAACCCAAAGAAGAGCGGAAGGAGGCTCTCAAGAAGGAACCCCTTCGGCGGTTTACTGAGTATCTGCTGATGGGCGGGTTTATTGACGAGGCTGGACTTGAGGGGATTCGCGCCGAGGTCGATGCCGAAATCGAGCGCGCCGTCGAATCGGCCATGGCAGCGCCGGACCCGAAACCCGAAGCGGCGTTGGAAGATGTCTTTATTTGAAAAAGCGGGGGAGATATGGCTCACATGACAATTGCGGAGGCCCTTCGTCAAGCACTGCGTGAAGAGATGGTCCGCGATGAGCGGGTCTTTTGCATAGGTGAGGATATTGGAGTGCGAGGAGGCTGGGGCGGCGCATTTACGGTCACTCTGGGACTGGAGAAGGACTTCCGAGAGCGCATCATCGACACCCCGATCTCGGAGGGCGGATTCTTCGGGCTGGCCCTGGGCGCGGCTATCATGGGCTTGCGGCCTGTGGCGGACGTGCAGTACGGCGACTTCCTCTTTTACGCCATGGATCAGGTGGTCAACCAGATTGCAAAAATGCATTACATGTCTGGAGGGAAGGTTCGCGTGCCGTTGGTGATGCGGGCTCCCGTCGGCGCCACCGGGCGTGGCGCCCAGCATGGGCAGAACCTCGAGGCTATTTTCTTTAGCGTGCCAGGGATCAAGATTGCCTGCCCGGCAACCGCCTATGACGCAAAAGGATTGCTGAAGGCTGCCATTCGAGACGACAATCCGGTGCTTCTTTTCGAGCACAAACTCCTTTACGGGGCCAAGGGCGCTCGCGCGGAGTCAGGCGCTGTAGATGCCTCGAGTGACATTCCGAACGAAGATTATGTGGTTCCGTTGGGCAAAGGGATTGTGAGGAGAGAAGGGAACGACGTCACGATTATTGCCACGCTGCTCATGATGCACCGCGCCTTGCAGGCGGCGGAACGGCTCGCGCAGGAAGGTATCAGCGCCGAGGTCATTGACCCGCGCAGCCTTGTGCCCTTCGATTGGGACCTTGCGAATGCCTCGGTGATGAAGACCACGCGCGCGATCATCGTGGAAGAGGGCCCGCGCCAGGGCGGGTGGGGCGCCGAAATCGCTGCCACACTCTCCGACACCATGAGTGATTACCTGACCGCTCCGGTGAAGCGAGTTGCGTCACCCAATACCCCCGTTCCGTTCTCCCCTGCCATGGAGAATTTTTACCGGCCGGATGCGGAACGCATCGTGAGTGCGGTGCGGGGCCTTATTGGATCTGCTTGAACGCGAATTCCAAAGCTGGAACCGTCTGTCATCCTGAGCCCGCTGTGCTTTCGGGCGGGCGATCCCGCTGGAGCGGGACTGCAGTTCTTTTTGCGCTCAGCGGCCTACGACAAACTGCAGGGATGCTTCGCAGAGTTTACCCTGAGTGTCCATGGGCTTGCGGCCCACCCAAAGAGATGAAAATCGCCCGTGTTGTCACCCCCGCGTAAGCGGGGGTCCACGTCAATCTACATCGAGCGGGATTCCTCCTGCCATGGCGGGACGGGAATGACCGACATCGGGTGATTTTCGAGAGAGCGGAGCGAACGGGCCCAGCATGACAGGAATCACCTGAGGGCCATTCAGCTCCGCATGTGCTTAGCTGAGTCTTCGCCATTCCCCGGCACAGGCACGACGGCCTTGATGGGCACCGGCCCCATGGCGTATTCCGTCGGACCCAGGTGTTCCTTGGAGTCCATCATCGCGTCCCACGTCACCTCCTGGCCTGTGTAAGCTGCGGTCCTCCCCATAACGGCGGTCAGCGTGGCATGGGCGACATGTTCTGCTTCGTTAACCGGTTGGTTTCTCCGGATGGCGGTAACGAAATCCACGTGTTCCTGTTCGTAAGGGTTGAACTTCGATTTGCCCGGGTCGGCTCCGGCCTCCTGGTATTTCCAGACGACCTTCCCCGTCGGGTCGAAAATAGTGTTCTTGCAATTCGTGTAGCCCTCCGTACCCACCACGTACTCGGAGACGTCATTTGTGCAGCCGTCAATCTGGCGGCACATGCTTTCCAGACGCGTTCCGTTCTCGTAGGTGAACTGCACGGCAAAGAAATCGAACTGGTCGCCAGTCACGCGCCGGGCGCGCCCTCCTACCCCTACGGCCTTTGCCGGGTTCACGCCCGTGAACCAGAGGATGGTGTCGAGATTATGGACGTGCTGTTCAACGATGTGGTCGCCCGAAAGCCATGCCCAGTTCGGCCAGTCGCGAATCATCGCTTCCATATCCGACCATTCTTTCTTTTTCGGTGTGTACCACAGTTGGCTCTGGTTCCAGCGGCAACTGGCCCCGACGATCTTGCCGATGGCGCCATGGGAGACGCGATTATAGGTCTCCTGATAGGCGCGGTCATGCCGCCGCTGGGTCCCCGGTACGACGCACAGATTGTACGCCGTGGCTTTCTGACCAGCGGCCAGAACCGCGCGCACGCCGGGCGCATCCACGGCCACGGGCTTTTCAATGAAGCAGTGTTTTTTGGCTTCCACCGCAGCATCGAAATGGATGGGGCGGAAATGCGGCGGTGTCGCCATCAATACGATATCCAGGTCCGTTTCGAGCAGCTTTTTATAGGCGTCAAAGCCGATGAAACAACGGTCGTCGGCGATTTGCTGTTGGGCTTTTGTGGCCAGCGTGTCGCGGCAAGTTTGCAGATGGTCCTTGAGGACGTCGGCCAGCGCCACAAGCTTGAGATTCGGCCCTGCCTTTAGAAAGTCCAGGGCAGCCCCCGTGCCTCGCTCACCGCAGCCGATAAGACCTGCCTTGAGCGGCGGGCCGTCCGGCGCCACGTCCACGAAGGTCACGGGAGGGTAGGTCTTGGTACAACTTGCCAGCACCGCCCCGGCCCCCGCGACTGCTATCGCTCCCATGAAAGTCCGGCGATTAAGATCCGACTTCTCCTTGTCACTCATGTGCTCTCTCCTTTGGAATTTAAATGAAAGTCATCGAATGAATTCGTCTGATGCCGAGCGTTAGTCCTCTCTTTAGAGTCCCCATTCTCGCCTTGCTCGTGATGAAAGCTCTTGGGGCGATCAATGCTTGTGCGAGTCTCCCGTCTGGCGATTTGCCGCCGTCGGGATTCCCTCGTCGTATTCCCGGACAACCCGGAATCCCACGTCGGTGCAGTCTGAGTACCACCAAATGCTCTTGGGCGACTGTGGATCGGTGAGCAGCGATTCGTCACTCCGGGTATGGTCGCGTGCTGCGCAGCGCAAGTCAGCGGCATCGGAGCGATACGAACCTCCACGCACAACATGCTCCTGGCCCGACGCCGGGCCGCGCGGGTCAAGAACTTCGGAGTCCAGCATGTGCGCGTAGGCTTCGGGGTCATACCAATCCAGGCAGAATTCCCGCACGTTGCCTAACATGTTGACCAAACCCCAGGGATTTGGTTTGGTGCCGCTGGCCGGATGAGTTTTGCTCGAACTCTCCTCGAGATACCACGCGTATTCACCTAGCGGCGCGGTCTTCACTCCCAACCACCGATTCAACCACCGCTGGCTCGTGAACTGGGCGGGGTCGCCGGGAAAGAAGTAGGGTGAAGTCGTACCCGCGCGGGCAGCATACTCCCACTCAGCTTCGGTGGGAAGCCGGAACTTCTCGCCGGTAATCGAGGAGAGCCATGCGCAATACATGGTTGTGGCATAATGGGTCATGGTGATGGCCGGCCTCGAGCCTCTTCCCCAACCTTGGTCGGGAGAGCCGTAGGGCGGCGTAGGTCCCGTCACCGCATCGGGTTTATCAGAGGCTGGGTTGTCCCGGCTTCTGCCCCGGTTCCCCCGCTGGAGCAGGTAGACTTCATACTCTCTCCAGCTCACCTCGGCCCTTTCCATCCAGAAGGGGCTGAGCTTCACCCGTCTCACCGGCCCTTCATCTGGCCGCCGGTAGGGTTCCGACTCAGGGCTTCCCATCTGGAATGATCCGCCAGGAATCGCCACCATGCGGATTTTCACTTCCGAGCCAGGAATGGTCTCCGTGTAACTCTGGAAACCCTGCGGGTTGGGCGGGAACGACTTCTCGAGTTCCTGCTCCTGAGCTTCCGCCTCATCCTGGGCTTCCTCGGCCTTCTTGCCCCGGTAATGTCCCGAGTGCTGATGGCAGTTAATACACCGCATCTTGTCCTTCGAGCGCTGGTAGTGCAAGTGCCCGTCCACACCCTTCCTGGAGAGTCCGGCGCTGAATAGGTTGGCGTGACAGCGAATGCACGCGGAGTCGTAAGTGAAAGTGCGGGCCTGCTCGAGGCTCTGCTTGGATTGCCAATCAATCTTATTCAAATCCTTGAAGGTCTTGCCATAGATATCCTGCGCGCCCAGGCGGGCCTTTTCGGTGTAATAGCCGAGCCCCGCGGCGGGGAGGTGACACTCAATGCAATGCGTGACCACGCCGCTTTTCGTCGTGAAATGCGTTGACTTAATCCAGGTCTGCGTAGCCTCCGGGTGCGCGTGGCAGGCCTGGTCGCAGAACTTGTCCGAGGAGGTGGCGTCGATCCCCGCCTTCCCTCCCAGGAGAATGGTGAAGCCGACGAGGATGCCAATTCCGATGAGGGTGATATCCCTAAGATTAGGACCGACTTTCTTGAGGCCTGAAATCATGTGTCTGTACTCAGCAGTAAGCTTCTGCCCGCGGCGCGGTGGTCGCGGGGGAGCCGGAAGAACAAGTCAAAAGGCAAAACGCAAAGTGCAAAAGGCAAAAGTAAAACCCCAAGAACGACTTTCCTGGATAATTGTGGTCGTTGCTGCGGCTTTGCCATTTGCGTTTTGCCCTTTGCCCTTTGACTTGTTCTTCCCGATGCCGGGAACTAAGGCTCATCATGGGCATTTCCCTTGGCCTTTCCTTAGGCGGTTGCAACGGATTTCGAAAGCATCGCGCGTAACTGGTTTGATTCGTCAAGCAGGTCGTCCATACGCTCTGCCGAGATCTTCCCGGACTTGACGAGCAGACGAAGCCAATAGTTGGACACCCGCAACTCCTTCAGGGCAATCTGGAGTTTGTGGACAAAATCATCTTTGGACTCTGCTGCCCTTGCCTCTTCGTAGTTCGCACCTGCAGACGTGCCACTGCGCAGTAGTTGGTCCGCCACACGCCGCCCGACAAGCGTATTCGGCAAACACTCGACCAGTTTGATGATTCTCGCGCCATATTCTAACAGACGCTCTCCCAGATTACGCCTTTCTTGCATCATTGTAGTCCGCTCCGTGGCTTTGCCATTTGCGTTTTGCGCTTTGCCCTTTGCCCTTTGACTTGTTCTCGGCTCCATTTCGCGAACCGCCATTTTCATTTTGGGCCAAGGCATGCTGGCGGGAAACCGCGTGAATAGTAGCGCTTCCATTCACTACCCGCTTGGCGGACCCAGAAGGCCGCCACGCCCGCAAGGGATTCAGCAAGCCGGATTCCATCTGCGACTGGCATTACGGAGAGCGCTGTCGCCAGCGCGTCGGCGGTCGCCGAATCCCGGGCGATCACCGTGGTGCTGGCCGCACCTTGCAGACCTAAGCCAGTGGAAGGGTCAATGATGTGCGAAAATCGCTTGCCGGCGACTTCCACGAATTGCCTGGAATTGCCAGAGGTGGAAACAGCGGCGTCGTGCAGCACGATTGCGCAGGGCGGATTGCCTGTGCCTGTGTCGGGCGTGTCGATGGCAACTCTCCAGCCGGCCTTACCGGGCGGAGGCGCTCCCAGAGCCACCTCTCCCCCCGCCACCACCATGGCCTGGCGGATTCCGCGCGACTGCAAGAGAGCCAGCATCTGGTCCGCCGCGTAGCCCTTGCCGATCGCGCCCAGATCCAACTTCATGCCGGCGCGTTTCAGAAAGACGGTCCGGCGCGCGGCATCCAATTCGAGGTTTCGGTAATCAACCAAAGCTCTCGCCCTCGCCAGTTCCGAAGCGTCAGGCAAGCGTCCCGTTTTGCGGGTGTTTCGCCACAACTCCACCAGCGGGCTGATGGTAACATCAAACGCGCCGCGGGAAAGCTGCGAGATGCGGATGGATTTCGCCAGGACATCGTAGAGGTCGTTGCTTACCGGAAATGGGGCTGACACTCCCTCGCGCGCGAGGCGCATGAGCTCGCTGTCCTCCCGGTAGTCGCTCATGATCTGCTCGAGTTCCTCGGCGCGAGCGAAGGCAGCATCTGCCGCTTTTGACGCTGTCGCATCGTCAGGCGAGTAAAGCTCGATGCGAAAGATCGTCCCCATGCGGGGGAGGGAAAACTCGTAACGCTTGAGCCGTTGGTCGCGGGCGGAAAGGTGGCAGGCGAGAAGGATGAGGCTGAGGCCCAGGGATAGACTGATTAGCATTGCGTGATGGGGCGAATCAGTGGTCACACGATGGAGTGATTGGGTGCTTGGGTGTTTCGGTGAATGAGAGAACATTCCTGCGTCAATCAGCCCGCCGCGGCGGGGCAATGAAAACTTGGTCTTTGGGTTGCGGCTAAGGGCCGCGCTGTGCCCTCCGTGGTGAAAAGCTCTCACCACAGAGGTGACAGCGCGGCACAGCCGCAACCAAAAGCAGATTCTTCGCTTCGCTCAGAATGACATGTCATTCTGAGCGAAGCGAAGAATCTGCTTTTCTCGGCGCCGCACGATGAGGTTGGCCAATGGTGCTACAGAGAGGACGGAGTTCCAGCACTGACATATCACCTCGAAAGATCGGCCCGCCATTATGATCGGCGAGCCGATGCATCGCGGGAAGCGCGTATTCTCTCGCCCTCCACCGCACCTGTCAAGCGCAGCCAGAAGAACAAGTCAAAAGGCAAAGCGTCCCGCCTTGCGGGATCAAATGGCAACGCCGCTTTGCATTTTGCGATTTGCGTTTTGCCTTTTGACTTGTTCTTGTCCGCCCCAAGGGAGAGGGCTACGATTCTGGCTAATGGCCAAATTCTCCAGACAGACAACTCTCCAGGCAGACGATTGTTCACGGTTCTCACTTAGCATATAATCACCGCCCGGACGCTTATCGCTCTGTTCTGGAGGTTTGTCATGGACCGTCGTTCATTTCTTGGCTTGGCCGCCGGAGCTCTATCGCTTTCCCAGATGACAGCCCGTGCCTGCGGGAACGCGGAAGGCAAGAAGGGCCTGCGGCTTTCGATTACCTGGGGCATGCTGGTGCGCATGCCCGTACCGGAGGCGATGGCACTGCTCAGCCGCCTGGGCTACGACGCCTTCGAGATGTTTGAGTGGCGCAGCCCCGCGTTGCTGGAGGCCTTTCTGGCGGAAAGAAAGAAGTCCCCGCTTTTCTGCGCCTGCCTGGTAGCCAACAAGGGCGTGACGGCGCCCGGCTGTGGCTTGGTGAACCCCCGCGAGCGCGCGGCGTTCCTCCGCGAACTCGATGCTTCCATCGAGGCGGCGAAGAAGATGGATTGCAAGCAGTTGGTGGTCTTGACGGGAAACGAGCTGGGAGGGATACCGCGCTCCGAGCAGATGGCCAACGCGGTGGCAGCGCTGCGCGAGGCCGCGCCCATCCTGGAGAAGCAGGGCATCACCGCCGTCATCGAGATTTTGAATACCTATGTCAACCACGCGGGCTACTTTCTCTATTACGTGCGCGACGGGGCCGAGCTGGTGGAGCGCGTGGGAAGCCCCAACGTCAAGCTCCTGTTCGATATTTATCATGTCCAAATCATGGAAGGTAATCTGATAGATAATATACGAACGAATATAGACCGAATTGGACACTTTCACGTGGGAGATGTTCCGGGACGACACGAACCGGGCACGGGCGAGATCAATTACCGCAACGTCTTCAAGGCGATCTACGAACTGGGCGACCGCTTTCGAGGCTCGGTAGCCCTCGAGTACAACCCCCTGGCGCCCCTCGAAGACGACTTGGCGGCCATGCGCGCTCTGGCCAACTTTTCTTAGTAGCGGCGAGTTTACCTCGCCAGATGGTGGCGGCGGAACCTGTCCCAGTCTGATCGGGGCGCCACCATTTGGCGAGGTAAACTCGCCGCTACATCAAGTGTTTACCTCAATCCATTCCACGGGGGAGCCATCCTCGGTGCGCTCCCGCAGCGGAATGGCGAGCGTTCCATCCTTGACGGGGATACTTACGCTCTTTCCAAGGCGGTTTCCCCAAACATGTTCGATGATCTCGGCCGGCGCCGTTGGCTTCCCAGCGCGACTGATTTTCAACTCGCCGTCGCCATAGGGAACAATGGCTAGTTTGGAAGCTCGATTGATCCCTTCAGGGGTCTTCGAGGCGATAACGACTGAGGCGCTGCTTTCCGCCAAGGGGGTAACTTTCGGCTCATCCCCAGTGGACTGGCTACGCCCTGTTGCGGCGGCGGGATGCGCCTGCGACAGCAAGCGAGACGCGAGCCCTACTTCTGCGGAACTACGCAATGCCATCAGTACAGCTTCGCGGTTTTCAATTCTGAGCCAGGAGCGCGAGTGGGCGCCGCGCGTGGAGCTGACGTAGTCGGCATCAATCGGGTGGATGCTGAAGGTATTCGACGCGCGGAGCAGTTGCGCCAGACCGTTATACTTGGCCACACGCTCCGGCGTGGGCCCTTCGTTTTCCTCGTCGCCCGAAAAGCTGTTCAAGGAGCCGAGGGTTCCGACCACGGCGGAGTCAAACCAGATTTCCGGCATGGTGGACCAGTCGTAACCTCCCGAGCCGTAAGTGGGCATTCCGATCTCCCCCAGAAGGCCGCTGAAGAAGAGGCGCCGGTTGGCCTCCAGATCGTATTCCTTGGCACACATGAACAAGTCATCCGGACTGTGCAAGTCAAAGTACTCGTTGAAAAGCGGTGAGAGCGAGTAATACATCACCACCAGGTCAGGATTCTCCTCCCGCATCGCCTTGACGGCCACCTCCAGACCTTTCGCCAGAAGCCGCTCTCCTGCCCACTTCATTTCGCTCGGCGCTCCCTCGGCCAACCCTGGAAGCTCGTAGCCAAAATCGAACTTCACCAGGTCGGGTTGGTAACGCCGGATAAACTTCCTGGCCAGACGCGCCAAAACTTCTTGAACCTCCGGCTGAGTGAAATCGAGAAGATAGTAACGGATGTGGCCCTCCGCCCTCGCAATGGGTTTGCCGTCCGGCCCTCGCAACATATGAGCGCTCGTCAAGCCCAGGTCGCGAGGGTCTTCGCAGCGCATGAAGGCGGCCCACATCCCCAGGTGATGGCCGTCCGATCGGATGCGTTTCAGGATCTCCTCGAAGTGCGGAAACCTCTCGGCGGAATGCTCCAGAAGACCGTACTTTCCTTCCCACTTGGCGTCGATCACAAACATTCCCGGCTGCATCCCCGAGGCCTTCAGTCCGTCATAGATGGAGATTAAGAGTGGCTCGTCAAATTGGTCCCACTCTTTGCCGGAAGCCACCTCCGCGCCCCAAGTGTTGAATTGAGGGGATAAGAGGACTGCGTTCTTATGCGTGGAGTTTTTCTTCTCTCCAATGATTCCTGCCCTGACCAGATCAAGGTAATAGTGCCGGATCGCTTCGTAATAATTAGGGCCAATCGCCCAACGCCACGTTGCCCCCAAAGCGAGTTTTCCGGGACCGCGCAAGTGTTTCCAAAGGTCGCTTCGGCAATTCAGAATCGGGCTGTGCTCTTCGCCCCTGATCTCAAAGAGGAGGTCGCCTGCCGGAAGGTCCGCCAGGCCGCAACAAAAAGCGTCAGAGAGGTGCTCTATCATCGCGCCCTTCGTCGCGGAGCCCGAGTTGCGATGAAAGCCACAGAAATAGTGCGCGGGAAGGCCCCATTGTTGCAGCAGTCCCGGACCGGAGGAGCCATGGCCGAGCCAGAGCGTGACGTTCAGTCCCATCCCTGGTGGTACGACGGGACTTATAGCCGACGATTCACTGATCCCCGGAACAACCAGGTAGTTGCTCTCGAGAGAAGGTTCGGGCCGCCCATCGTGGCACTCGGCGAAATAGTGGACAGCCACAATGTTTTCGGGAGCCGAGGTCTGGTAGACGAACGGGTCTAACCAGAATCCGTCTTCGTCGAAGCGCCAAATCACCGTCAAGCGCGCTCCGCCGTTCACCCCTTCATAATTGACCGTAAGCTTGCCGTCTTTAACCTCGTGACTGACGGGTTTGCCGGAAATGCACCGGGTAGTTCCGCCGCCGGAGTCCGTGGCCACGGTTATCGCCGGCTGCATCACCCCCGAAGTCATGAGTCGGCCCTGCTTGTCAAGCAGGCGGAAACGATCGTCCTGTACCGACCATTCAAAAACGTATAAGGCGCCCTCCATACGCACAGTCCCGGAAGTCTCTCCTGCCGTTACTTGCTGGGCAGCGGCGCCAAGCAACGGAGCGGCCTTAGCCGAAAACAGGCTCGCCGCGGAGACTTTCAGGAAGCACCGTCGGTCAAAATAGTTCATGGTTCAAAGCTCCTCTCGTGGGGCAGAAGGCGGAAAGCAGAAAGCAGATGTTCTTCGTTCTGAATCCTGAATCCTGACTCCTGTTCTTCCCCCACCTACCGCCTACTACTGCAGTAGGCAGTAGGCAGAAGGCAGAAAGCAGAAGGCAGAAGGCAGAAAGCAGATGTTCTTCGTTCTGAATCCTGAATCCTGACTCCTGTTCTTCCCCCACCTACCACCTACTACTGCAGTAGGCAGTGGGCAGTAAGCAGGAGGCAGTCGGCAGTCACCAGAAGTAAAAAGACTGGCAATTCATCATTCACAATTCACAATTCAGAATTCCCCCACCCATACTCTATCTCCTGTGTTTTCAGTAACATTACCGCCTTTAACGCGTAAGTACCTGTGTTTTCTATAACATTCCCGTTTCAGTCTGGGCTAGTGAAATCCGGTCCTTTGTTTTCATAGACATTGCCGCATTGTTCGTTCAATTTTCCCCCGTCCCCTTACACCTGGAACGTGCTCTTCCCCACCTACCACCTGCTACTGCAGTAGGCATTCGGCAGTAATCGGAAGGCAGTCGGCGGTGACCAGAAGTAAGAAGGCAACTCGCAATTCATAATTCACAATTCACAATTCAGAATTCCCCTACCTACGACCTACCACCTACCTCCTTTGTTTTCAATAATATTCCCGCTCTGTACCCGATTCTCCAAACCCGATCCTTTGTTTTCAGCAACATTCCCGCATGGTTCGTTCATTTTTAAGTTCTCGACCGTTTCCACACTCTCCGAGTTCTGGGACGACATGTCGCTCTCGACGATCTCCTCGATGTTCTCCATCCTCCCGCCATCGTCCTGACCAGCAGGAGCGACCGGGGGGTTGGTAGATTCCTTCCGCAGCCTCAGCAGGATCCTCATCCCGCGCCTGCGGGATCAATGGAGCGGTCCAGGGCGGCTTCCTGGCGCAGCATCATGCTCCACGTCTCCCCCTCCGGGGCAAGGCAGGCGTCCCGTTCTATCGCCGCCCTCTCCTCATTCACCTTTTCCGCGTATTCGAATTCTTCCCGCAGGCTGGCGATTTCCTCCTCAAGCAGACGGAGAAGTTCCTGGCGCTCGGGCTCGCCCGGCGGCACGCAGTCGGCGCCTTCTTTGAGCAGGAACTGCCGGTATTCCTCGTCCTCCTCTTGTTGCTCGCGCAGGTGCATAGGGTCACTGAAACGGTGCAGCAGACTGAAAATCAGCCCCGGCCGCCACCCCATCATACCTCTGTAAAGGGATTCCAGTACGGCGTACTGGCGCTGCCGGAAGGTGCGCTGGTTGATCTCCTCCCGTACGAGTTCAAGAAAAGAAAGTGTCTTTCTCAGCGTCACGCCTCGATCTGTAGACTCCGGCAGATCGACATCAAGCACTTGGTGCTGGAGGCGTCGAAGGTGACACGAGCCATCTCCTGCTGGCGGCGGTGTTGCCAGTCGTCGACCGCCTGCAAGGCGCGCCGCCTCACGCCCGCTTGCGCCCGCTCGAGCCTTTCAAGGACCGAAACTCGAAACCGGAAAATCGAAATTGGAAAATCGAAACTCGACTGGTGACTCGCGGTTTTCGTTTTTCGAATTTCGATTTTCGACTTCGTGGTGATTTTCTTGCACGACATATCCGTCGTGCTTCAAGGCATTGAGCTTGGAGTTCTGCTTGGCGGCGGCGCTGCGCGGGCCGGTGGAATGCTGGGCATTCTGGCGTGCGGCGGCGAGCAACGCGGGTGTAAGTTGGGGTGATTTGCGTAAGGACATGGTTCCTCCTGGGACGGGGTGTTGGGATAGCGAGGAAAGGACTTCCCCGCAGCTCAGACTTTCCATACTAGTAGGCTATCACAATGGCGGGGCGCTGTCAAGAGAAATATATTTATCCGTCAGCTGACGGATAGCCCAGGAGCTCCTCAATTGATTCATTGGTTCATCGGGTCAGTGAATCATTGAAGAGCACTTGCCTGGTTTTTTCAATGAATCAATGATTCGATGGATCAATGGGTCAATCGCTTGGGGATGGGCTCTCTTGGTGACTTGGTGTCTTGGTGGTTCGGTTTGATCAGCAACAGTAAGGGCAGCCGTGCTGGCGCTTTCCGAATCCGCCTCGAGGCTGTAAAATGAAAAATGAAAGCTTGACTTGTGGACTTCATATAGTAGACTTATATTGAAATTGTTCCCCGCTCGACATGCCGTAAGGCCTCGGGCGGGGTTATTTATTTAGGCCGTGCCGATGCCCCCTGAGCCAGCCGTCAAGCGCGCCATAGCTTTCATCGACGGGCAGAATCTATTCCACGCAGCTCGCGAGTCCTTCGGATATCCCTATCCCAACTATGACGTTTCGGCCCTCGCGATAACAGTATGCCAAGCGCAGGGATGGGTACTGTCCCAAACGCGGTTTTACACTGGCATCCCCGACCCAAATGATGACCCATTCTGGCATGGCTTCTGGTCTGCGAAGCTCTCTGTTATGGGGCGTCAGGGCGTCCACCTCTTTGCACGGTCCTTACGCTATCGGAACAGAGTTGTCAATCTGCCGGACGGGACGAAGCACACATTTTTGGCTGGAGAAGAGAATAGGGAATTGATGTACGCATCGCCCTGGATATCATCCGCTTGGCTCATCGTCAGGAGTTCGATGTCGCCTTGATCTTCAGCCAGGACCAGGACCTTTCAGAAGTGGCGGAGGAAATTCGCGCCATCGCTCGCGAGCAAAACAGGTGGATCAAGGTCGCATCTGCCTTCCCGTTCAGTCCGACAACGAGAAATCGAGGAGGAATTGAAAAGACAGATTGGATCAAGGTGGGCCGCGTTACGTATGACGCCTGCCTTGACCGTCGCGACTATCGGCCAAAGCCAACGACGGGTTCCGGCGGTAGTCCATGAGCCGACCGCGATTGCTGATTGAGGAGTGGCTGCCGGCGATGGCCCATGGCGGCGAAGTGGAAGCCGTCACGCAGGTGCGCAAGGTGACCTTGTCGGCAGCCTTCCAGCGTCACCCGAAGGGTTTTGTGCGGGGAACGCCACGGCCACCGGTCCTGGCGGAAGCGGTCTGGATCAACAAACCGACGACCAATTCGAGTGGATCCGAAGCTTGCGCCGTCGCAGAAAACACTCTGATTCCGAGGGTGCAGGGAGACGGGTCAATGCGAGCTCGTCGATCCTGCGGAATCCTGGAAGCTGATTTTCTCGATCCAGCCCCACGACCGCCCGGGAACTACACTAAATTCGTTCGGGAGCTGTCTCAAAATCATTGACACGTTCCGCTACGCCTCCCAGTCTGTGAAAATCAGGCCCGCGACCCTCTCAAACTCGCCAGTGTTGTGCGTAACCAAGGTGAGGCCGTGCGCCACGGCGATTGCCGCGATCATCATGTCGTTCGGGCCGATTGGTGTGCCGGCATGTTCCAGTTCGGCGCGAATGCGACCGTACGTGTGCGCGCAGGAATCATCGAAGGGCAAGGACCTGAAAGGTGATACAAAGCTCGTAATATGGGCCAGTGTACGCTCGGGATCGCGAGTCCGCGCCGCCCCGTAGTACAGTTCGGCCTTGACGACGGAGCACAGAACAACATCTTCTGGGGCGGCGGATTCGAGACGGTTTCTGACCTGCTGAGAACGGCCGTTAAGGTAGCGAATGCAGGCATTCGTATCCAGAAGGTAGGTCAAAGTAGCTTCTCTCGCGCTTCGTGCGGGAGCTGGGGCTCGCGCAATAGCGGGTCCTCGGCGAGACATCCGAACGTTTTTTCGAAAAAGCCCTCGGGCCACGAGCCTATCGCAGGGCCTTCCTCGCGCGCGGCGCACACGGGTCGTACGACTACGAGAACGTCAACGTCGCTCTCAGGCAGCCCCGTGGGGATGGCTACCTGGAGGCTGCCGTCCGGCTTCACGCGGGCTTTCACGGAAAACGAAACCATCCTGATCGCTCCTCCAGCTATCATACAGGGTCCGCGAAAGGCTTTCAATGGTGGCGGAGGCTAACTCCAGCCTTTCGCGGGTTGCGACGACGCAATCCGATGGAATAGAGCATCGTCAGCAGAGCAAGCGCAGACCTGTTTTTCAAGGCCTCGGCTTTTGGGGGAGACAATCTCGGACGGCGAGCCCGGGCCACGAATGTTTATTGCCCGACGCGCCGTGGGTGACCGGTGTTGCGTTCGGCCCACCGACCGCGCAGGCTGACGGCATGTCGCGGCTGCCTGCAGACAGTAGAGTACATCGCCATGAATCGCGTGGGGCGTGGCTTGGTTAAGCGTGCGGAAGAATGGAAAGGGTCGAGCATTCGTGACGATGCAGGGGTGGATGCAGACGAACCAAATGGCCGATGCGGGCTGGAGATTGATTGCCTGCGACTGCCGCCCGTTGAGAACACCCGCATCTGAGGGAGGAAGCTACAAAGCAGGCCTGCGGCAGCCAGCCTGAAAATTCAGGTTCGCGCTACACACTGATGGGCGCACACATGAAAGACAATGTGTGCGCCACTCTCCGAGCCGTCGTCGAGGCTGTAAAATGAAAGCGCTTGACTTCTGGACCTCATATACTAGACTTATATTGAAATTGCTCCCCGCTCGACATGCCGCAAGGCCTCGGGCGGGGTTATTTATTTAGGCCGTGCCGATGCCCCCTGAGCCAGCCGTGAAGCGCGCCATAGCTTTCATCGACGGGCAGAATCTATTCCACGCAGCTCGCGAGTCCTTCGGATATCCCTATCCCAGCTATGACGTTTCGGCCCTCGCGATAACAGTATGCCAAGCGCAGGGATGGGGACTGTCCCAAACGCGGTTTTACACCGGCATCCCCGACCCAAATGATGACCCATTCTGGCATGGCTTCTGGTCTGCGAAGCTCGCTGTTATGGGGCGTCAGGGCGTCCACCTCTTCGCACGGTCCTTACGCTATCTGAACAGAGTTGTCAATTTACCGGACGGGACGAAGCACACATTTTTGGCTGGAGAAGAGAAGGGAATTGATGTACGCATCGCCCTGTATATCATCCGCTTGGCTCATCGTCAGGAGCGGGTAGCGCGGACCACCGCTTTTGTGGTCCGCGTCTTTCCGGCCCCCTGATCGAGCGATCAAATTCGTGCGCGCGCGTCGGAGGGCATTCTCACGCGGTCGACGATCAAACCGTCCGTCGGCTGACGGATTCGTTGGCGCTCGTGCCAGCGTATTCGTTGTAGCTTGATCCCGCAGGGCGGGACCAATCTTCCGGGCGGCTGACCAAACCGGCCGCACTGGGTTAAGGTGGCAGGTAAAAAGGGTGCAGTGCCCGCGCTCGGTTGGAGGCTCGCGCCAACAGGGCGAAATCGGGCTCGGTGAATTTCTCTCGCCGCCTGAGCAGGCGCACGACGATAAAGAAAGCGGAAAGAAAAGGACGCCGGAGTTTCGATCCGTCGGCTGACGGACGATAGAATACGGCACGGTGGCAATGATGGCCACGGAAAAGACGCGGACCGCAAAACCGGCGGTCCGCGCTACCTGCTTGGGGCTACTTGCCCAAGACGGTGTCGATTCCCGCGAGCACCAAATCCAGATAGGAGGGTGGCAGCTTGCCGACGCGCTCAGTGAGGAGGTCCTTATCGACGCTGACGATCAGGGAAACGTTGGCCACAGAAGCCTTTGGCAGACCGGTGACATGCGCGGACAGATGGATATTCCCCGGGGCCAAGGCCCATTTGAGATTGCTCGTCAGCGGAACGCAGACGACTGTGGCAATGCGGCTCCGATTCAGTGCGTCACCCTGCACCACGACTACCGGCCTCCTGAACCCCGGGCCGGAGCCCACCGGGGCCGGAAGATCGGCCCACCAGACCTCGCCTTGTGAGATTACCACTCGCTTCGCTCCAGGATGCGATGGGCGGCGGAGGAAACGAAGGGATCTTTGGTTTCACCCACCTCGGCACAGGCCCGGTTCATCGCCTCGGTGACCTCGTCGGGCGCGTGACGCGCCAAGTACTCCTTGAGTGCGTCGCCATACAGCCGGCTGCGTGATTTCTTCGTCCGCCGCGCCAGACGCTCCGCGCCTTGGTAGACTTCATCGGGGATAGATATCGCCGTTTTCATACCATCAGTATAACCACATACACGCACGGGTGCAAGCGCGGACCACCGCCCTGCGGCCCATAGCCTTCGGGCGGCGGTCCGCTTTTGTGGTCCGCGTCTTTTCGGCCCCCTGATGGAGCGATCAAATTCGTGCGCGCGCGTCGGAGGGCATTCTCACGCGGTCGACGATCAAACCGTCCGTCGGCTGACGGATTCGTTGGCGCTCGTGCCGGCGTATTCGTTGTAGCTTGATCCCGCAGGGCGGGACCAATCTTCCGGGCGCGTGACCAAACCGGCCCGCACCGGGTTATTGTGACAGGTAAAAAGGGTGGAGTGCCCGCGCTCGGTTGAAGGCTCGCGCCAACAGGGCGAAGTCAGGCTCGGTGAATTTCCCTCGCCGCCTGAGCAGGCGCACGGTCATAAAGAAATCGGAAAGAAAAGGACGCTGGAGCCCCGTACCAGATGGTACCGGGCGGAGTTTCGACACCGCGACAGAATAGGGAACGGTGGCGATAATAGCTACGGAAAAGACGCGGACCGCAAAACCGGCCCGTCGCATGAAGGCCATAGGCCGCAGGGCGGCATCCGCCTGCTCTTTAACCAATGGTAAAAGTTATGCTACCATGATGATGATCGACATCCGCGAGTATCACGACCGCGCCGGTCGGAGCCCTTTTCGCGAATGGTTCGCCAAGCTGAACTCCGAGGCGTCGCGGAAGGTCACAACCGCTCTATACAGGGTGGGGTTCGGAAACCTCTCCAACGCCAAAAGCCTTGGCCCGGGCGTCTACGAATGCAGAATACATTTCGGCCCTGGATACCGTGTGTATTTTGGCAAAGAGGATGAGCTGATGGTGATCCTTCTTGGCGGCGGAA
The DNA here is from genome assembly GCA_050008675.1 of Terriglobia bacterium. Lineage (GTDB taxonomy): Bacteria > Acidobacteriota > Terriglobia > UBA7540 > UBA7540 > CAVROP01. The sequence continues at coordinate 796 of JBEKME010000003.1, read as the reverse complement.
CGAAACAACGGCAGTCGAACGACGTCAGGGTTGCGATCGAACGGTGGGAAGACTACAAGCGGAGAAAGAAAGATCAAAAGGAAGGCGAATGAAAATGGCTTTGACCAGAGATTTCAGGGAAACGGTCCAAGCGCGGGTCAGGCGAGACCCGGCATTTCGAAAAGGGCTGCTTAGCGACGCCCTCGAATCCTATCTCTCCGGCGAGGCAACGCTGGGCAAGGAGCTGTTGCGTGATTACATCAATGCCACCGTCGGGTTTCCTAGGTTGGCCGCGCAGACCGGAATCCACGTGAAGACCCTCCACCACATGTTCGGCCCGAACGGAAACCCGACCACCAGCAATTTCTCCCAAATCGTTGCCTACCTCCAACGCGCGGAGGGCGTGCGCTTCGAGGTGCGACCGGCACGCCCCTCGTCGCGCTCCAGGCGGCGGCCATTGCCGCACGGACCCATCCGGCCGACCTTAACTGCAATGGGCCGGTGAGGGCTGCGGGCAAGATCCGGCTCGGTGAATTTCCCTCGCCGCCTGAGCAGGCGCACGGCGATAAAGAAAGCGGAAAGAAAAGGACGCCGGAGTTTCGATCCGTCGGCTGACGGACGATAGAATACGGCACGGCGGCGATGATGGCCACGGAAAAGACGCGGGTGGCGCATACGTCCCAACGGTTTGAAGCTGTGAAAAAATTGGATTTCGTTTTTCTGGCCCTTGTGTTTTCAGTTACTTACAGGCGCGAAAAACCGGATTTTTTCAATTTTTTCACAGCTTCTTTCGCCGTGGGCTAATCCCGCCTTGCGG